>NZ_JBVKAH010000002.1:0-1016767 GCF_055598725.1 Streptomyces sp. NPDC039423 | reverse complement strand
CAGCACACCCGCCAGCGTCTGCGGCTGGTTGGCCACGATGCCCACGACCTGGCCGTCCAGCCGGGCCAGCGCGCAGATGATGTTGCGCGCCCACCGCTCGTGGACCTCCAGGTAGTCCCCGTCGTCGACGAGCTCCTCGATCACCTTGGCCATGTCGTACGGCCGGTTGCCGTCCGCCGGCACCAGGTCCAGCAGGACCTCGGAGCGGCGGTCGGCGGGGTCCTCGCTGGGGTGGGTGGGCGGGTTCTCGCGGTTGTTGGAGGGCAGCATCGACAGGAGGTAGCGGACCTCGGCGATGCAGGTCTCCTCGTCGTCGTAGGCGAAGTGCGCCACGCCCGAGGTCTCGGCGTGCACGTCCGCGCCACCGAGGCCGTTCTGGGTGATCTCCTCACCGGTGACCGCCTTGACGACGTCCGGACCGGTGATGAACATCTGCGAGGTCTCACGGACCATGAACACGAAGTCCGTCAGCGCCGGACTGTAGGCGGCGCCGCCCGCGCACGGACCGAGCATCACCGAGATCTGCGGGATGACACCCGACGCCCTGGTGTTGCGCTGGAAGATGCCGCCGTACCCGGCGAGCGCGGACACGCCCTCCTGGATACGGGCACCGGCACCGTCGTTCAGCGACACCAGCGGCGCACCGGCCGCGATCGCCATGTCCATGATCTTGTGGATCTTCGTGGCGTGGGCCTCGCCCAGCGCACCACCGAAGATCCGGAAGTCATGCGCGTAGACGAACACCGTCCGGCCCTCGACCGTGCCCCAACCGGTGATGACACCATCGGTGTACGGGCGCTTCGCCTCCAGACCGAACCCGGTCGCCCGGTGCCGCCGCAACTGCTCGACCTCCTGGAACGAGCCCGCGTCCAGCAACAGCTCGATCCGCTCACGAGCGGTCAGCTTGCCCTTGGCGTGCTGCGCCTCCGTCGCCCGGTCACTCGGGCCACGCAGGGCTTCCTCGCGCAGGGCGTGCAGCTCGGCCACACGCCCACGGGCATCGGTCGGCTCGCCCTGGGTTTCGTCCACAACGGTCATGCATCGACCCTACGAAGTCGACCAAGGAAAACCCGCCGTCGACTCTGTACAGTCTCCCGACCCATCTGCTGTGAGCCCTGGACAGAACCGTTCCCCGGTGCAGTCGAACTGCCAGCCGAACAGCCCGCGCGTTGTGGACATTCTACAAACGGATCAGATGATCACCGTGCAGCCGTGTCCGGCGCACGCGGTGCCGGGGGTGATACGCAGCCGGAGCGCGCGGCCCGTCGCGAGCACCTCGACGGAGGGGTCATGGGCGGTGACGCGACGGACCGGGTGGTGCCAGGTGAGGTCCAGGGGGAGTCCGGTGCGCGGCGGCTCGCTCACTCGGACCGTCACCTCGCGGCCCCGCCGGCGGACGAGGACGCTCGCCGGGGCGGTCGCGGTGAGCGGCCCCACCGTACCGGGCTGCCAGAAGTTCGCGGCGGTCAGCCCGAGCGAGGGCACGGTGACGGCCTGGCGGGCGGCGGTGTTGTCGAGGACCTCCAGCCAGTGGGGGTCGTACGCCCGGGCCGCGACGGTCCGCCGCGCGGCGCCCGGCATCAGGAGGTACGCGTACGAGGCGTCCACCGGGTCGGTGCCGTGGTCGAGCCAGAGCGTCCGGTACCGGCGGGTGCGGCGCTCGGTGGTGGACGTGGCGTTGATGTCGCGCCAGGCCCCGGTGCGGTCCTCCTCCAGGGTGCGCAGCCGGTCCGTACCGCCCGGGAAGACCCAGCCCCCGTGCCCCTCCAGGTGCGCCCAGCGCCCGCCCGTCCCGGTGGTGAACGGCTCGTCGCCCGCCTCCCCCAGGTTCCGGTTGTCGACGACCGTCTCGACCGGGACGCCGTCCGCGCAGCGGATCCCGGCGCCGAGGCAGATGACCGTGTCGGCGGCGCAGAACCAGGACTTGCGGGCCTCCAGGGTGGAGCCGAGGCCCTTCAGGTGCTGGCCCACGGCGGCGAACTCGCCGTCCGTCACTCCCCCGACCCACCGCACGGCGGGTTTCGGCTCGCCCCATTCGCCGCCCGCCCGGTCCGGGAGCCGCGTGGTGGACACGGTCGTGCCGGGCAGCCGGTAGGGGTCGACGGTGGGCCAGAACCAGTCGGTGTACTGGGCGTCGCCCCGGGGTCCCGGCCCCCACCAGTAGAGCATCCCGGCGCCCGTGTGCCAGCCCCGCGGGTTCTCGCCGTTGCCGCACTCGTAGTGGGCGATGCGGTCCGACGCCATGGCGATGTTCGCCGCCCAGCCGGGGCGGCGGTGCACGGCCCGGTCCATGGCGGCGAAGAGGGTGTGGCCGACCGGTTCGGGCGCGGCGGGGACGGGCGAGGCGGCGACCGCGTGCAGCCGGGCGAGGTCGGCGACGCCGTACTGGGAGGCGGTGAGGACCGGGCTGACGGTGTCCCGCTCGATCCAGCCCTTCACGCGCGCGTGCCACCGGTCGCGCTCGGCGGGCGGGGCGCCGCCCGCGAGGAGGGCGATGGCGGCGATGATCCCCTGGCCGTGGAAGTGGTCGCCGCGCAGGGTCCCGAGCGGGTCGTTGCGGAGGATGCCCCGGCTGATGGCACGGCCGCTGACGCTGTCCATCATCAGGCCGTTGCGGATGAGGGGCGCGAAGGCCCGCTCGACGCTGTCGAGGACGATCCTCCGGTTGGGGTCGGTGACCTCCCAGGGCGAGCCCGCGAGGAGGGCGAACAGGCGGCCGAGCCCGTCCAGCAGGACCTGTCCGTACGTACCGGAGTAGGCGACCCAGGTGTGCTGGACGAACGACCCGTCGGCGTGGAGCCCGTCGCCCCGGGTGACGTACGGGAAGACCGGCGAGAGGGCGTCGCGGGCGAGCGCGAGCTTGGCCGGTGCCCTGCCGAGGACGCCGCGCAGCGCGACCGACCGGCACAGGTCGACGCGGTTGGCTCCGGTGGAGGTGCCGCTGTAGTCGCCGAGCACCGTGTCGGGGACGAAGTGGTCCACGGCGGCGCAGGCGGCCTGGACGCGTGCCGGGCCGACGGCGTCGTGGAGGGTGGCGACGATGTCCATGAGGAGGCGGGGGCTGCCGATCTGCCATTCCCACCAGTTGCCGTAGCGGATGGTTCCGGGGTGGTAGATCCGCTCGGAGAGGTGGTCGAGGCCGCGCAGCACGTCGGCGAGGAGGCCGGGGTCGCCGGTGTGGCCGGTGCCCGGCTGGGCGTACGCCTGGGTCATGGTCCACAGGCGGTGGTAGCTCTGGGTGATCCCGGAGGGCGGGTCGAAGGAGTACCCGGGCCACAGGGAGGTGGCGGTGGGGGCCATGGTGGCGCGGTACCGGGCGGCGAGGTCGCCGGTCCCGGCGAGGCGGGAGGCGTACGGTTCGGCGGCCGGGTCGTAGCCGGTGCCGAGCTGGAGGGCGGCCCAGCGGAGCCGCAGCGTGTCGAAGTCGTCCGCGGCCGGCGAGGCGTGGGCGGGCACGGCGGTTCCCAGGGCTGCGGTGGAGGCCGCGGCGATCGCCAGGGCCGCGGTGGAGGTGGAGGCGAGGAAGGCGCGGCGGGACCGGTGGGGCGGGGGCGGGGTGGGCACGGGGGCCTCCTGGAGGCTCGGCGACGGAACCTTGCGGTGAGCACGACCCGGACGGCCGGATGACTGGCCGCCCGCCCGCCTGGACGCCCGGGCGGCCGCTCCGGCGTCCTGGGGGCCGCGCCGCCGCCCGGGTGGGCCGCACCGCCCGGCGGCCCGCGCCGCCGCCCGGTGGACCGCCCCCAGCGTGCCCGGCGCCGCCCGCGACCGCGGTACCGACCCGGTCGCCGTCACCTGTACGGAGGCGTCCGGGGCCGCGGGCGGGGAAGCGGCTCGATGTCACCCCACCTGACGTACCGGTCGGCCGGCGATGTCGTCAACGGCACGGGCCGAGCACGGCGATTCCGGTCCAACAACACCGCCGCGGTTGTCCAAGTGGCCCTGCACACCATCACGTTCTGAAGGAACACACAAACTGAGAGCGCTCTCACTCCTATGTCTTGACGTCACTTTCGGGCAGCGCCAGAGTGAGCGGCACCCCACCCCCCACTCCCCAGGAGTGCACCATGGCGTCACACGCCTCCCCCCGCACGCTCTCCCGGCGCGCCCTCCTCACCGGTGCGGCGGCCGCCGCCACGGCCACCGCCCTCGGGCCGCGCGGCGCGACGACCGCCTCCGCCGCACCCGCGACCTGCGAACTCGCCCTGGAGAACCGGTCCCTGCCCGGCACCGTCCGCGCCTACGTCACCGGACACGAGCAGGGCACCGGGCGCTGGGTGCTGCTGCGCCCGGGCGGCGGCGTCTACCGCCCGGACTCCCCCGGCGCCCCGATGACCCCCCTGCCCGTCGACTGCGCGATACCGCTGCGCCCGGCGGGCGCCGGCCCGGTCGTCCTGACGCTTCCCCAGATGTACGGCGCCCGGGTCTACTTCGTCCGGGACAACAAGCTCGACTTCTTCCTCAATCCCGGCCCCGCCCTGGTCGAACCCGCCTTCGCCACCTCCGCCGATCCCAACTACGGCCGGATCTGGTCGTTCGCCGAATTCACCTTCAACCCGCAGCAGTTGTACGCCAACATCAGCTACGTCGACCTGGTGACCGCCCTGCCCATCGGCCTCACGCTCACCGGCGACGCCACCCACACCGTCGCCCCGCTGCCGGCCGGCGCCCTCCAGCGGATCGCGGACGGGCTCGTCGCCCAGGCCGCGCGGGACGGCCAGCCGTGGGACAAGCTGGTCGTCCGCGCCCCGAACGGTTCGGTGCTGCGGGTGATCTCCCCGCAGAACCTCATGGCGCCGTACTTCGACCGCCCCGACCGGATGCCCTTCCGTACCGCGTTCACCGGCTACATCGACCGTGTCTGGCAGAAGTACCGCACCACCGACCTGCGCATCGACCTCCAGGGCGGGCGCGGGGTCCGGGTGGGCCGGGTCGACGGCGACGTCCTCACCTTCACCGGCGGCCACAGCTTCACCCGCCCCACCTCCAAGGACGTCTTCACCTGCAACCACGGGCCCTTCGCCAACAACCCCCACGACTCCGACGACCGCAAGGCGCTGCTCGCCCGCCTCGCCGCCGGCTTCAACCGGACGACCCTCCTCACCCACCCCGACCAGCCGAACGGCCCGGCGCCCTCCGACTACTACCGCGACCCGTCCACCAACCACTTCTCCCGGGTGGTCCACGCCAACACGCCGATCGGGTACGCCTTCCCGTACGACGACGTCCGTCCGGACGGCCGGCCGGACGTCTCCGGCGCCGCCCACGACGGCAACCCGCGCCGGTTCACCCTGACGGTGGGCTGACGCCCTCCCCCGCACGGCCGGAGGGGGCATGGCGGCGCGTGCGGTCCACAACGGCCGGAGGGGCCCGCATCCCGGGCGGGCCTCTCCGGCTTCTCCATGTCGCGGGCGGTACGGGGGCGGTGGGGGTGGGAGTGGCCGCGGTGGTACGGGTGCTTCGGGTGCTCAGCCCTGGGAGGGGAACACGAAGAAGCCCTTCTCGGTGCTGAGGTAGCCGTACCCGGTCTTCTCCGTGAACAGCGGGACGTTCTCCTCCGGCAGGCTCTTCGCCAGCACCTTCTTGGTGCGGCCGTCCACCGCCAGGAATTCGGTCTCGCTGAAGCCGTCCTCCTTGGTGCTGCCGTACAGCACCCCGGTCGGGGAGAAGCGCAGCGGCTGCATCGCCTTCTCGCCCCCCTTCTGCGCCCACACCTCCTTGCCGTCGGCGGGCTGCCAGACGGCGGTTCCGCTCTTCGTGTGGGCGGCGGCGAGGGCGTGGTCGGGGGTGAAGACGGAGGAGCCCTCGGTGTTGACGGTGTCGTTCGGGCTGTCCTCGTAGGAGTACGTCGAGGACCCGCCGATCTGCTTGCCGCTCGCCACGTCGTACGTCGCGGTCACCCACGTGTCCGGCGAAAGGGCGCCCGCGCCCCAGGCGGTGAGGACCTTGCCGTCGCGCACGTCGAGGACCCGGAGGGCGCCGCTGGTGCGCTTGCCGTCCTTCACCTCAACACCGGCCGGCGGGGTGACGTCCGCCGAACTCCACACCTTCTTGCCGGTGGCGAGCTCCGTCATGACGAGCTGCTCGGGCTCGCTCTCGTAGGTGGACGCGTTCTCCACGTGGAAGGCGTACGTCCCGGTGATCAGGGGGGCGTGGGCCTGGCCGCCGTCGATCTCGCCGCTGCGCGGGTCGTAGCCGCAGCTCGCCAGCAGCCCCGTGCAGGTGACCGTGCGGGTCGCCCCGCCCTCGACGGGTGTGAGCTTCAGGCTCTCGTCCTGGTCCTCCTCCTGCTCGATGATGTGGCCCTCGCCGACGTGGAACGTGTCGCCCTCGCGCTGCGCCTTGCCGAGCTCGGTGCCGTCGCTCCCGTAGACCGTGACCGTGGTGGTGGTCTTCTCGGCGCTCAGGCCGTCCGACTCCTTGGTGGCGCCCGCGAACACCGCGACCGCCGGGACCCCGCCGTGCCAGGTCGTGGCGGCCACCCGGTCGGTCGTCACCTTGAGGGACGTGCGCACCGCGCCGGTCCTCACGTCCCGGAACTCCAGGGTGGCCGGCTCCGGATCGTTGCTGAAGTGCAGGGTGCCGACCGAGCCGTCGACCGGCTCCGTGTTGTACCCCTCGCCCGTGGCGTACGCGCCCTGGGCGTCCTTGACGAACAGCAGCGTCTCGCCGAGGTCGATGGCGTGGGCGGCCGGCAGGCTCCACGCGGGCCGGGCGGCGAGCCCGGGTATCGCGGGACCGGCGTAGACCGGACCCTTGGGTGCCGCGCCGCCGTCCCCGGGCTTGGCCACGGTCCGCCCGTCGCCGTCGCCGGCGCCGGCGCCGTCGCCGGAGGAGCAGCCCGTGACGAGCCCGAGCGACAGGACGAGACCGGCGGCCATCACTGTGTACTTGTTCATGTCCCCGTTGGTTTCCGCTGGTGTTCTTGAAATGCTCACGGCAGCATAGGGCCCCGCGCTCACGGCCGTTGACGGGTCCCCGGCGCTCTTCACGGTCCCGCCACACGCCCCGGGGCCTCAGCCGATGGTGACCACCCGCGCCCAGGACGGCGGGGTGTCCGGCACGTACGCGGGGTTCGTCTCGTCCACCGCGCCCGCCGGACGGGGGAAGAGCCCGACGACGGTACGGCACGGCGGCGGCGCCGAGGGCCAGGGCGTCTGGCCGTCCGTCAGGGCGACGACGACGTCCGGGCGCGGACGGGAGCGGAGGGCCCGGGCGAACCCGGAGCGCAGGTCCGTGCCCCCGCCGCCGACCAGCTCGATGTTCTCGGCGCGGCAGAGGGGGACGGCCACCCCGGCCGCCGCGTCGCAGGAGATCACCGAGACCAGGTCGCGCCGGCCGCCCACCGCCCGCGAGATCGCCGCCACCTCCAGCAGCGCGCTGCCCAGCTCGGCGTCGCTCACCGACCCGGACGTGTCGATCACGACGCAGACCCGGGGCGGTGTACGGCGCAGGCTCGGCAGCAGCACCCCGGGCACGCTCGCCGAGCGGCGGGACGGCCGCCGGTAGCTGTGGTCCTCGCCCACCCCCGGCGCGCCGGCCGCCGAGCGGACCGCCGCGCCGAGCAACCGCCGCCACGGCTGGGGCGGGTGGAACGCCTCGTCCGCCCACCGGCGCCACCCCTCGGGCGCCTCGCCCGGCCGGCCCCTGATGCCCTCCGCGACCCGGAAGCGGACCGCGTCCCGCTGCTGCCGGGTCAGCCCGTGCGCCCCATCGGCGCCCAGCTCCCAGGGCCGGGCCCCGCCGTCCGCTCCGCTGCCGCAGTCCAGCCAGGCCAGCTCCGGGGCGAGCCCCGACATCGACGAGCGGCGCAGGTACTCCTCCATCAACAGGCCGTCGGGCAGTCCGAGCAGCGAGGGGCGCACGACCCCGGTCGGCACGGGCAGGCCGTCCCCGTAGATGTCGTCGTTGATCTCGAAGTCGGCGGCGATGTTCCGCCGCAGCCGCTCGCCCGGTCCGTACTCCTCGCGCTCGCGGGCGTACCGCTCGCCCCGCCCGTGGTGGTCCCGCAGCAGGTGGGAGACCTCGTGCACCCAGACGCCCGCCAGCTCCTCCAGCGGCATCCGGGCCACGAAGGCGGGTGAGACGTAACAGCGCCAGTACGGGTCGACCGCCATCGTCCCCACCGACCGGTCCTCGACGACGTGCAGCGCGAAGAGCGCGGCCGCCAGGTAGGGGCGGACCTTCACCGCGTGCAGCCGGGCGGCCAGCAGCTTCTCGGTGTCGAGTGACGGTACGGGGTGGTCGTGGGGACGGACGCGGGGGTGGTCGCCGGGGTGGCCAGGGGTGGTGGGGGTGGTGGGGGTGGTGGGGGTGGTGGGGGTGGCAGGTCCGCGGGCGGGGACGGGGGCGGTCGTGGGGATGGCGGGGGTGGTGCTGCCGGGCGGCGGGCCGGGGATCGTGGGCCGCACAGGGCGCGGCGGCGGGGGCGGGGGCATGGGGCGGGGCAGCGGGCGGGGGCCCGGGCGCGGGTGCCGCGCGGGCGCCGTCATCGGCGTGCTCCCGCCGTACGCCCGGCGCCGGCGCCGGCCGGCGCGGTGGCCCGGCCCACCGACCGGTCCGCGCGCTCGGCCAGGCCGACCACCCCGGCGAGCCGCTCCACCGCCTCCGGCACCTCCCAGTCGTCGCGCCGCAGCCCGGCGAGCGCCGTCGCCGGGGCGACCAGCAGGTCGGGGGCGCCGGTTTCCAGCGCCCGTACCAGCACCGCCCAGCCCGCCTCCCAGCGCTCGCGCTCCGGCCGCGCCCCGACGGCGGCCACGACCGCCTCCAGCGCGGCCTGCCGCAGGTCCCCGCGCTCGGGCAGTTCGGCGGCGGCCGGGTCGGCCAGCAGCGACTCCGGGTCCGGCAGGTCCATCCGGTCCAGATGGGCGAGCAGTTCGAGCCCGGGCCCGTCCCCCACGGCGCCCCTCACCAGCAGGGCCAGCACCTCCCGCGAGACGGAGGCAGCCGTGCCGAAGGCCAGCAGGGTCAGCGCGGCCTCCCAGCTCCGGGGCGAGGGCCAGGCACCGCCGCGCCGCGTCTCGCTGCTCGGGAGCCGGTGGATCAGCGTGGGCCGGGCCTTCAGGAAGCCGCAGACCGCCCGGCGGGCGAGGGCGACCGCCTCCGGGAGCCGTTCCGGGTCGAGCCGGGGCAGCTCCGCCCGGGGCCAGACACCGCCGAGCCCGCGCACCACCACCTCCCGGTCGTGCACCCAGTACAGGTGCACGAACCGGTTGGCCAGCGGCGGGCTCAGCTCCCACCCGTCCGCCGCCGACGCGCGCGGATTGGCCGCCGCCACGATCCGTACGCCCGGGGGAAGCCGGAGCGCGCCGACCCTCCGCTCCAGGACGACCCGGAGCAGCGCGGCCTGGACGGCCGGGGTGGCGGTGGACAGTTCGTCCAGGAACAGCAGGCCCCGCCCGGCCCGCACGAGTTCGACGGCCCACTGCGGTGGTGCCATGGGCACGCCCTGGACGGCCGGGTCGTCGCCCACGATGGGCAGTCCGGAGAAGTCGGACGGCTCGTGGACGCTGGCGATGACGGTCGTCAGGGGCAGGTCGAGGGAAGTGGCGAGCTGGGTGAGGGCCGCGGTCTTGCCGATCCCCGGCTCGCCCCAGAGGAGGACGGGCAGGTCGGCCGCGACGGCCACGGTGAGCGCTTCGAGCTGCTCGTCGGGGCGCGGCTCGGTGGTGGTCGTGCGGAGGAGGGTCAGGAGGTCGTCGGCGAGGGAGAGTTGGGCGGAGGACGTCATGTGGGCATCACCTGGTGTGTGAGAGGGAACGGGACGGCTCGTCCCGGAGGTCATGGGGCCGTGCGGCGCGGGACGCGGCCGGCCGGCCGCGGATCGTGGGGCGTGCGGGCACCCGCCCCGGCCGTCGGGCGTCCGCGGACACCGTCAGGCGGCCAGGGCGGAGCGTCAGGCGGTCAGGCGGTCAGGCGGTCAGGCGGTCAGGCGGTCAGGACGGACCGCCGGCCAGGACGGGCCGTCAGTCGGTCAGGGCGGTACGGGGCCGGGACCGGGTGCCGCGCTTGCGGCGTACGGCGGGGGGTGTACGGCGGTCGAGCCGGAGCCGGTGGCCCTGTGGCGCGGCGGCCGGTCCCGAGCGGAAGAGCCCGTGCTCGACGCGGCGGAGGGCGGCCGACTCCAGTTCGTCCCTCAGCGGGCCGTCACGCAGGACGGCGCGGGGGCCGAGCAGCCCCTCGACGACGGCCAGCGCCCCGCCGACGTCCCCATGCCGGAGCCGTTCGCGGACGGCGGGCAGCGCCTCGGGGTCGCGGTGCACCGCGTCGATGGCCCGCAGGCAGGGCAGCGGCGGTCCGCCGAGCGCCACCAGCAGGTCCTCGCGACGCAACTGGTCCGGGGCGTGGTCGACCGCGGTCAGGACGCCGTCGCGCAGGGCGATCCGGTGGACCTCGCCCCGGCACTCCACCCGGTGCGGGTCATCGTGCTCGGGAACGGGGCCGCCCGCCGGTGCCGGTCCGGACCTCCCCAGCGCGGTGGCGACCAGGGGGTGCAGCCGCCCGGGCGTGACCAGCCCGGCCCGTAGCAGCTCCAGGTCCGGCAGGACGCGGGCCGCCGCCTCCGGCAGTACGGGGAGCGCCGCCACCACCTGCGGGGGCAGCGCCCCGGGCAGCGGCCGGAACGTCGGGGCGTGGGTCTCGTCGGGGGCGACGAGGTGGAACACGGCCCGGCTCCGCGCGCCGAGCCGCACGGTGAAGGCCCCGCGCGGGCGCCCCTCCGCCCGGAGCAGCAACTCGGCCTCGGCGGCCCAGCGCGTCACCGCCCAGGGGCCGTCGGCAGGATCGCCGCACCGCCGGGCCAGCTCGCCGCTGCGCGTGGCGTCCCAGAGGTGCCGGTGGAGGTCCAGCCGGAAGCGCCGGTCGGGACGCGGATGGGGGTGCGGGATGCACGGGGCTGTGCCGTCCCAGAGGGCCAGGGACATCCGTTGCCCCGCCTCCGCGCGGGCGGGCGGTGTCCGCACCACCAGGTGCGCCGTGCCGCCGGCCCGCGCGGGGTAGCGGGCCAGCGGGACGGTGAGGCCGGGCCGGAGCCGCCCGTCGGGGGCGATCCGGGGCATGTGCCAGCGCAGCAGGTCCGGGGCCAGCCGGCGCAGGTCGGCACGGAGACGGGTGACGAGGTCGGTGCCGTGGCGGTCGCGCACGGCGCGCAGATCGAGGTCGACGTCGATCCGGGCGGCGGCGCAGGCCCCCGCCCAGTCGCCGGCCGCACGTCGGGCGGTCGCGGTCTCGATCATGGACGGTGGCACGGCGTACTCGCGTACGCGCTGCCACATCAGCAGGTGGGGAGGAAGTCCGTTCGCGGTGTGATGTGCCATCAGCACTCACCCTGAGCGAACGAAGCCCCCAATCCGTACGAGGAGGTAGTCATCGCGGGCATCTTAACCACGCCGGTGATGACCTGTCAGTGCCGTTTCGGCGGCGGTCAGCAGCCGCCGCAGTTGTAGTACGTCACGTCCCAGTGGTTGCCCTCGTCGGCGTAGACGTTGCCGGAGCCGGACTTCCACTGGGGGGCGCCATCGCCCCGGAGGCCGATGTAGGTGAAGGTGTTCTTGATGTAGCCGCCGATGCACGTGTACTTGCTGTAGTCGAGCTTGTAGCCGTTCCAGTGCGAGTACGTGCCGCCGGCGTGGCCGGTCTCGGTGCCGCCGGTGATGTTGAGCGCGCAGCCGCTGGCGCTCCGGAGGGTCTGGGCGCCCTGGGCGGTGGCGAGGTTGAGCTGCTCGAAGGACGTACAGGTGGGGTTGTTGCGGTCCGAGCAGCCGCCCGAGGACGACCAGGTGATCCCGGACGAGCGGAACATCGAGGTCGCGGTGGCGTGGCTGATCTTGGTGACGGCGTGGGCGTCGGTCGCGCCGCTGACGACGCCGAAGCCCGGGGCGAAGAGCGCTCCCAGGAGCAGGACCAGGGCGGTCAGGACGGGGCGGAGCTTCATCGTTTCCTCCTGCGGATACCGGGGCTGACGGTGCGCGTGCAGGTGGAGCAGACAGATGGTGCCGGAGCGGGCCGGGCGTACGCCAGGGGTCCGGCGAGGACGACCCGAGAGAGTGGTTGAAAGTTGAACGGAATGGGTCTACAGTCGAACTTGTTGAAGGTTAAACCAACCACGAAGGAGAACGTCATCATGGGTCTCTTCAGCCGCACCAGCACCGCCACCCTCCCCACCGCCTCCGCCGCCGTGGACCCGGCCCTGGCCGCCCTGACCGGTACGTACACCATCGACCCCTCGCACAGCGGCATCGGCTTCACCGCCCGCCACGCCATGGTCACCAACGTGCGCGGCGCCTTCACCGAGTACGAGGGCACCCTGGATCTGGACGGCTCGGACCCCGCGGCCTCCAGCGCCTCCATCGACGTCACGATCGCCTCCATCGACACCGGCAGCGCCGACCGCGACGGCCACCTGCGCAGCGCCGACTTCTTCGACGCCGAGCGGTTCCCGCTGATGACGTTCCGCTCCACGAGCGCCGAGGCGCTGGGCGGCACGGACTACCGCATCACCGGCGACCTGACGATCAAGGGCGTCACCAAGCCGATCACCATCGACCTGGAGTTCAACGGCGCCGCCAAGGACCCCTTCGGCAACGAGCGCGTCGGCTTCGAGGGCAAGGCGGAGCTGCTGCGTTCCGAGTGGGGCCTGACCTGGAACGCCGCGCTGGAGACCGGTGGCGTCCTGGTCAGCGACAAGATCAAGCTGACGTTCGAGATCTCCGCGATCAAGACCGCCGAGTGACGGCTCACCGCGGCTTACGGGCCTCGATGAGGGTCCGGCACGAATGAGCGACGAAGGGACCTTCGGCCTCCATGAGGTCGTGCAGGTCCCTCAGTCGTTCCCGGTACTCCCCCACGGTGAACCCCGGCACGGTCCAGATCACCTTCCGCAGGAAGTGGACGACCGCGCCGATGTCGAAGAACTCCATCCGCAGCCGCTCCATGCGGACGTCCACGACCTCCAGCCCCGCCGCGCGCGCCTCCGCCGTCTCCTCGTCCGGGTGCCGCAGCCTGCGTACCTCGGCGGAGAGCGGCCCCAGGAAGAACTCGATCAGCTCGAAGACCGTCTCCGGCCCGACGTGCTGCGCGAAGTACGTCCCTCCCGGCCGCAGCACCCGGGCGATCTCGCCCCACCACACGGTGGCCGGATGACGGCTGGTGACCAGGTCGAACGCCCCGTCCGCGAACGGCAGCGGCGGCTCGTCCGGATCCGCGACCA
Source organism: Streptomyces sp. NPDC039423 (assembly GCF_055598725.1). Classification (NCBI taxonomy): domain Bacteria; kingdom Bacillati; phylum Actinomycetota; class Actinomycetes; order Kitasatosporales; family Streptomycetaceae; genus Streptomyces; species Streptomyces sp. NPDC039423. Next base: position 1,003,560 of record NZ_JBVKAH010000002.1, on the reverse strand, counting down.
CGACCACCCCGCGCGGGTGCAGCAGCCCGGTGGCCTTGGCGACGTTCGGCGGCCACGACTCGGTCGCCACCATGACCGGCGGGTACGTCCCCGCACCCGCCAGCACCTCGCCGCCGCCCGTCTGGACGTCCAGACCGGCCGACGCCCGGGCCAGCCGCTCCCCCATCAGGCGCTGGTACCCCCACGAGGGACGCTCCTCCGTCGCCCGGCCCTCCAGCCAGGAGAAGTCCCACCCGGAGACGTCGACCGCCTCGGCCTCGGCGATGAGCTCTTCGAACGTTCGTGACATACCGTCACTCTACGAAGCCTCGACACGACCTCGCCAAGGCTCCGCTCCCCCGCCCCCGATGCGGGCGCTGGCTACAAATCGCTCAAGTGCGCGACGTGCGCCCCTAGGCTGTCGGGGCTGATGACCGCCACCGTCCATGGAGAGCAGCCGGACGGCATGCAAGAGGGGTGCCCTTCCCGTGAGACCGAGTTCGTCACGCGCGAGCGTGCACCACGCCGGCGCCCGGTCGTTCGGCGCCACCGAGGTCCTCAGCTCCTCCAACTGACAGTCGAGGCAGGGCCCGCCCATCGGCGGGCCCTGCCTCGTCGTGTACCCACTCCGAAGAAGCGAGGGCGACATCGTCATGTCCGAGTACCGCTCCATGGACCGCCGAGGTCTCATACGTCTGGCCGCCAAGGGGGCCATAGCGGGTGCGGCCGTCGCCGCCGGGGGGACGTTCGTCGGGAGCGCGGCGACCGCGGTCGCCGCGCCGCTCCCCGGACCTGATCCGCTGCGCGGCATGCCGCGTTCCCTGGCGCTGAGCGTGCCGCGCCGGGTGAACGGTGACGCCCCGCTCCCGCCGCTGCCCGACCAGATGGACGGGGCCCGGATCTCGCGGCCGAGCCGCCGTATCCCGTACGCACAGGGCAAGCCCTCGGCTCGGGTGGCGGGCGAGGACGTACCCACCACGCTGCCGTTCGTGTTCAACCGGGCGGGGTACCGGATCGTCACGGACCTCCCGGAGGCCCTGCGGCCGTGGCGTGACCGGCCGAAGCGTTGGGAGGACATCACTCCCGACACCGAGAAGCAGTTCCTCGACGCCGAGGGTGTCGTGCAGGTGCGCGAGGGGTTCGGCCGGCCCGGATACGACCAGCCCGTGACGCAGATCCAGTTCGCGCTCGGCTGCCTCACCAGCTACCGCACCGAGACCGACGCCGACCGCAAGGCGCTGTTCCTCACCCGGGCGAAGGCCCAGGCCAAGCGGCTGATCGACCGGCGGGTCGAGGCCCGCGGGGCGTGGTACTTCCCGTACCCGTTCGACTACACGCACGAGACCCACACCGGCGTCAGTTACCAGGCACCCTGGTACTCGGGCATGGCGCAGGGCGAGGCCATCAGCCTGTTCATCCAGCTCTCACAGTTCGACACCGGCACCGTCACCGAGGAGGAGCGGGGCCTGTACCGGCAGGCGGCCGACGCCGCCTTCGCGTCACTGCTGCGCGGGGACGACGGGTACCCGTGGGCGGTGCACAAGGACCCCTCCGGGTACCTGTGGATCCAGGAGTACCCCGGCGCACAGCCCGGGACGGGTGACTTCACGTACAACGGCATGGTCTTCGCCATGTTCGGCCTGTGGGACTACTACGCGGCCACCGGCAACGACCTGGCCTTGGCGCTGTACGACGGCTCGGCGACCACCATCGCGCGGTACTTCCCGCTGCTGCGCAACGTGCGCTGGCACTCCTACTACTGCCAGACGCACCGGATACCGGCGCCGACGTACCACCAGCACCACATCAACCTGTTCCGTCAGCTGCACTGGCAGACCGGCAGCCCCGATTTCGCCCACCACACCGACGTGCTCACCGACGACTTCCCCTCACCCTTCCTGCGTGAGGGGTCCACGGTCGCCTTCGCGGCCGGCACCCACACCCTGTACCGGCTGGACACGAAGGCGGACGGAGGCTGGGACAAAGCGAAAGAAGACGCACAGCTGGAGGTGAAGAAGGTCACCTTCGACCGGGCGACGCAGGCGGCCGCGTCCATGCGGCGCCGCATCCAGGGGCGTGGCATCTACTACCGCATCAGCGCCGGCGCCTACACCGGATGGTGGGTCGGCGAGGTGTGGCCGACCTCGTTCCTCCGGGGCGAGTACCTGGCGACCGCGTACCGGCCGCAGCGCACGCTCACCTTCCCCGGCGGTGGAAGGGACGTCGATGTCTACCGCTTCACGGAGGACGGCACGGCGGCGAGCATCAAGACGGTTTCCTTCGCGACCCCGTCCAACGCCCCGGCCGACCGCCGCGCCATCGTCAACGGACGCCCGATGTACCGGATCGCCGCGGGCGCTCTGACCGGTTACTGGGTGGCCGCAACGAGCGTCACCGCCGATGGAACCGGCTCCTGACACACCCGGGGACGGCCCGGACGGGCCGTCAGATCGGCTTTCGGCCAGCTTGTTTGTGCGAGGCCGAACCGACTATGGGATCTTCCCACCTTTCACATACGATCCACATTCACCATCGTTCATGCCCTTGGGGGGTACTCAGTCATGTCAGGGAAGAGGCGCGCCGCCGTCGGCCGCAGACGGTTCATACGTCTGGCCGGTGGTACGGCCGCCGGTGTGGCCGCCGTGGGGGGCGGTACCTTCACCGCGATGGCCACGGGGGTCTTCGACAACCCGACGCCGGACCCGTTCGCCAACATGCCCCGCTCGCTCGCACTGAGCCTGCCCGGCGGAAGCGGCGGCGCCTACGAGATACCGCTGCCGCCGCTGCCGGACCCCCTCGACGACGGCACCGCCTCCATACCGAGCTCGCCGCGCCGCATCCCGTACGCGGACGGCAAGCCGGACCCCCGGGCGGTCGAGAAGGACATACCGACCACCCTGCCGTTCGAGTTCAAGAGGAACGGCTACACGATCGTCAAGGACCTCCCGGAGTCCCTGCGCCCGTGGCGCAACCGTCCGACGGCCTGGGCGAACGTGACTCCGCCCGCGTCGTCGGTGTACCACCTGAACTCCCAGGGTGTGTACATGTACTACAAGCCCGCTCCCGGCAGCACCAAGCCGGGCGGAGTGGGCTACGACCACCCGGTGGGCCAGATCCAGTTCGGTCTCGGCTGCATAGCCAGCTACCGCACCGAGCAGGACCCCACCCGCAAGGCCCTGTTCCTCAAGCGCGCCAAGGACCAGGCGAACCGCCTGATCACCAAGCGCGTCGAGACGCGCGGGGCCTGGTACTTCCCCTATCCGTGGGACTACACCCACGCCGAGCACAGCGGGGTCGCCTACAAGGCCCCCTGGTATTCCGGCATGGCTCAGGGCGAGGCGATCAGCCTCTTCGCCCAGCTCGCGCAGCTCGACGGCGTCACCGAGCAGGAGCGCACGCTCTACACGACGGCCGCGGGCGGAGCCTTCGCCTCGCTGCTGCGGGCCGACAACGCCTACCCGTGGGTCGTGAACAAGGACCGGGCCGGCTACCTGTGGATCCAGGAGTACCCGTTCAAGACGCCGGGCACGGGTGACTACACCTACAACGGCATGATCTTCGCGATGTTCGGCCTGTGGGACTACTTCCAGCTCACCGGCAACGAGCTGGCGGCCCAGCTCTACGACGGCGCCTGCTCGACCATCGCCCGGTACTTCCCGCTGCTGCGCAACGAGAAGAAGTTCTCGTATTACTGCCAGACGCACCGCATCCCGGCCCCCACGTACCACCACCACCACATCACGCTGTGGATGCAGCTCCACTGGCACACCAACAGCGTGGTCTTCGCCAACCAGCTCGACCAGCTGACGGACGACGTCCCGCCGTCCGGCGTGAAGCCCGGCTCGTCGATCGCCATCGGCAAGGGCACGCACACCCTCTACCGGGTGGACACGAAGGTCGTGACGCTCGCCAACGGCACCAAGGAAGACACCGGCGAGTACTACGAGAACGAGAAGGCCGGCACCGGGTTCGACAAGATCCTCGGCACCAAGAAGGTCACGTTCGCCAAGGCCACCCAGGCCCCGGTGGACAAGCGTCGCCGCATCATCGGCGCGGGCATCTGGTACCGGATCAGCGCCGGTGCGTACAAGGGCATGTGGATCGGCGAGTCCTGGCCCAACGTCTTCCTGCGCGGGGAGCACCAGCCCTTCACCTACCGCGTCCAGCGCACGCTGACGATCCCGGCGGGCCGTGAGGTCACCGCCTACGACTTCGGGACCAACGCGGCGGGGACCACCCGGACGCTCAAGTCGGCGGAGCAGCAGAGCTTCACGTTCGACCGCCGCGCGATCGTCAACGGCCGGGCGATGTGCCGTATCGCGGCCGGCGAACTGACCGGCCACTGGCTGCCGGCCAACCAGGTCGTCACCGACGGCCGCTGATCCGGGGCCGTGCGCCGGGGCCGGGTGTGGGGGATCCCGCACCCGGCCCCAGTGCGCGCAGCCGCCGTTCCAGAGGGTGTTCCACCCAGTGGTAGGCGCAGGCCGACGCCGTGAGGCTGACGGCCAGGACGAGCGACCAGACCGCTGCCGTGGCGGTCGGGCCGTCGGGTTTCCCGGCGTACCCCAGCCAGAGGCGGATGGCGATCTCGTGGATCAGGTACCAGGCGTACGACCAGTGGCCGAGCCGTAGCGACCAGGTGCCGCCGAGGCCGGTGCGGCGGCCGTCGAGGTCGGCGCGGGCGGCGGCGGCGACCAGGAGGGCGAAGAGCGGGGTGGCCAGCAACTGGGAGGCGGAGTACGGGCTGTACCAGAGGGCATCCGGCACGGCGGCCGACCAGGGCACCAGCGCCAGGTGCCAGCCGAGTACCAGTGCCACCGCCGGCCACAGCCCGACCGGGGGCCGCCACCCGCGGGCCACCGCGAGCCCGGTCACCACGCCCAGAAGGAACTGGAAGGTCCGGGTCGGGGGCAGGTAGTCCAGCGCCCAGGTGCGGGTGGCGGCGTCGGCGATCAGCGCGCCGGCCGGCCACAGCAGGACCGCGCCCGCGCACGCCGCGGCAGCGGTCCGGCGACGGCCGCGCCCGGAGCGCACGGCGGGGAGGGCCATCAGCAGCGGGAAGAGCAGGTAGAACCACGCCTCGTCGCTGAGCGACCAGGCCGCCGGATTGCCGCCACGGAGGACGACCGGGTCGGGTGCCCAGGCCTGGACCAGCAGCAGGGACGCGGCCACCGCCTTCGCCGGCACGTCCTGGCCGAGGGTGAGCCAGGCGCCCACCGACAGCGCGGTCGTGGCGGCGAGCAGCGGCCAGATCCGGGCGAAGCGGCGCCACAGGAAGACCGGCGCGGGGACGCGCTTGCCGTCGTACGTCCAGGCCAGGACGAAGCCGGACAGCACGAAGAAGAACGTCACCCCGCTGCGCCCGTACCACGCCGCCTCGCTGATGCCGGGCAGCTCACCGGCCTGCCGGGACAGGTGGTAGAGCACCACCAGCAGGGCGGCCCAGAACCGGAGGCCGGTGAGGGAGGGGAGCCGGTCCCTGCCCAGGGGACCGGTGGGGGCGGGCGGGCGCATCCCGCGATTATGCGGTGCCTTAGCATCCGCTCATGACGAGCGCCATGCTGACTCCGTGGTGGAAGCGCCGGTCGCCGGCGCCCGGGGACGGGGCCGGGGCCCGCGGGTCGGTGGCGGCGACGCGCATCCTGGACTGGCGGCACGCCGGGATCCAGCGGCTGCTGGAGGACGCGCGGGGCGCCGCGGCCGGTGGTGGGCAACGCCCCGTGCTGCTCGCCGCGCACCGGCTGATCGGCGAGCGGGTCCGGCCCGTGTACGCGATGGACGACACCCGGCCCGCTTCCCGCACCCTGGCCAGGGGCCGGGGGTCGTGCAGTCAGCGGCTGGCCGTCCTGGAGGCGGTGGCCCGGGCGGCCGGTGTGCCCACCCGGGTGCGCGGGCTGCTGGTGGACGGCACGTTCTGGTACCCGCGCTTCCCGCGGCTGCGCCCGCTCGTGCCGGACGCGGTCGTCCTGGCGTGGCCGGAGTTCCGCCTCGACGGGGCCTGGGTGAACGTGTCGGAGCTGTACGGGCCGCTCGACGAGCTGGGGGCGCGCGATCCGCGGGGATTCACCAACAGCGGGCCGCAGACCCTGTTCGAGGCCCTGTCGTCCACCGCCGTGGACTGGGACGGCTCCGTGTGCGGCGCCGACGGCTGCGCCTCGTACGACCTGTCGGCGATGGTCCGGCGGGACCTGGGCCGGTTCTCCTCCCGTGACGAGCTGTTCGCCGTGCACGGCCAGACCCTGTGCCTGCCCGCCCGGATCGCCGGTGGCGCGCTGCTCGGACGGGTGAGGCCCGCGTGACCTGACGGAGCGCGCGGCGCGTCAGAACCCGCCGCCGCCGAAGTCGCCGCCGCCACCGAAGTCGCCGCCGCCGAAGCCTCCGCCGCCGCCGAAGTCCGAGGCGTTGAAGTCGCCGCCGGAGAAGTCGCCGCCCTCGTACCCGCCGCCGTACTCCCCCGCGTACGCGGGGGAGGAGAGCATCGAGCCGAGCATGGTGCCCATCAGCAGGCCGGGCAGGAGGCCACCGCCGTAGTACCCGCCGGCCCACGGGCCGTACGCGGGTCCCGCCTCCCAGTAGGGGCGGCGGCCGTCCTCGGTGTCGACCGTGCGGGCCATCGGGTCCTCACCCTCCGCCAGGCGTGCCGCGTCGGCCGCGCAGACCGGCACCTCGCGCACCGCGCCGCCGGTCGGCGCCCACTCCGCCTCGGTGGCGGCCGGGCCGTGGCGCGGGTCGAAGAAGCAGGGTGCCCGCCGCTCGGGAAGCGGGCGGCCCTCGCGGCGGGCGGTGAGGACGGCCAGGGCGTAGCGGCCGTCCTCGAGGGCCTCGGTCACGCCCCGTACGTCGTGGGGGTGCCGGGCCTGGCCCATCAGTGACTTCGCCCTGTCGTACGAGTCGAGGGCGCGTTCGTAGTCGGCGCGCATGGCGTCGTCGGCGCCCTTCTCGGCCGGGTGGAAGTCCAGCCGGTCGAGTTCCTCGCCGTAGGCGGTGATGTCCTCGTCGACGACGACCCGGAGCTTGTCCAGGGCTTCCCGCTCCTGCCGCTCCGCCTGCCGGCGCCGCCGGCGGGTGACGGTGAGGGCAGTGGCGCCGCCGGCCGCGGCCAGTGCGCCGATCGCGATCAGTCCGGCGACGGGGGCGCGCTCACCGGGGACGCCGGACCAGCTCGACGGGGCGTCGCCGCGGACCTGCGGGAGGGCCTGGTCGACGAAGTTGTTCAGCTCGGTGACGGTGTCCACGCCGGGCTGGCGGACGGACTGGACGACGTTCTGGACGGCCTGGTCCGACATCACCGCCCGGTCCGCGCCGGCGGCGAACCGGTCGCCGAGGCGTACGCCGTACAGGCCGGTGATGCCGGTCTGGGTGCGCAGGTTCTGGAGGAGGCCCTGTTGCGGGAACTCCGCCGTGGCGGGCAGGACGGCCACGAACACCGGTTTGTCCGCGTCGCGGATCTTGTCCGCCAGGGCGTCGGCCTCGGCGGCGGACATCTGGCCCCTGGCGTCGGGATGGACGTACACCGGGCCCTGCTTCAGGGCGGCGGCCGCGTCCTGGAGCCCCGTGGCCTTGGCCCCGGCGCCGGGCGCCAGGGCGAGGAGCAGCGCCACTGCCAGCCCCGCGAGCGCCGACAGGACCGACAGGAGGGTGAGCGGCCTTGTCCTCATACCATCGACGCTACCCCAAATGGTGGTAAAGCAGACATAATCGCGCAGGACAAGGGAAATCCAGCCGAGTGGGAGGATGCTCGGATGGACATCCGTCGCAGGAACAACGTTTCGGTCATCGGCCGCGAAGACGGGCCCGTCCTGCTGCTCGCCCACGGCTTCGGCTGCGACCAGAACCTGTGGCGCCTGGTGGCGCCCGTACTGGCCGAGGACCACCGGGTGGTGCTGTTCGACTACGTGGGCGCCGGGGATTCGGACCCGTCCGCCTGGAGCGCCGAGCGCTACTCGACCCTCGACGGCTACGCCGAGGACGTCCTGGACGTGTGCCGGGAGCTCGATCTGCGGGACGCCGTCTTCGTCGGCCACTCGGTGAGCGCCATGGCCGGGGTGATGGCCGCCGAGCGGGAGCCCGGGCGGTTCGGGAAACTGGTCCTGCTGACGCCGTCCCCCCGCTACATCGACGACGAGGGGTACCGGGGCGGGTTCAGCAGGGACGACATCGACGAGCTGCTGGAGTCCCTGGACGCGAACTACCTCGGCTGGTCCGGCGTGATGGCGCCGGTGATCATGGGGAACCCGGACCGCCCGGAGCTGGGCGAGGAGCTCACCAACAGCTTCTGCCGCACCGACCCGGCCATCGCCCGGGTGTTCGCCCGCACCACGTTCCTGAGCGACAGCAGGGACGACCTGGCCCGGGTGAGCCTGCCGACGCTGGTGGTGGAGTGCGCCTCCGACGTGATCGCACCGCGCGAGGTGGGCGCGTACGTCCACGCCGCCATCCCCGGCAGCCGGCTGGTCACCCTGGACGCCACCGGGCACTGTCCCCAGCTCAGCGCGCCCGGGGCGACCGCGGAGGCGATCCTCGCCTTCCTCCGGGACGAGGACCGATGAGCCCGCGGGAGCCGGGCCGCCGCCGCCCGGACGCCGGGGACGTCCCCGCGGAACAGGCCGCCGCGGTCGCCCCGCTGCTGGAGGACTCCGCCGAGGACCTGTACGAGAACGCACCGTGCGGCTACGTCTCCACCCTGATGAACGGCACCCTCACCAAGGTCAACGGCACCCTGCTCGGATGGCTGGGGTACCGCCGCGAGGACCTGGTCGGCCGCAGGCGCTTCGCCGACCTGCTGACCGTCGGCGGCAGGCTCTACCACGAGACCCACTTCGCGCCGCTGCTCCAGATGCAGGGCGAGGTGCACGGCATCGCCATGGAGCTGAAGGCGGCGGACGGCGCCCGGCTGCCCGTGATGGTCACCTCCGCGGTCAAGACCGACGCGGCGGGCGAACCGCTGCTGATCCGTACGACGGTGATCCAGGCCCGCGACCGCCGCAGCTACGAGCAGGAACTGCTCCGCGCCCGACGGGCCGCGGAGGCCGCCCACCAGGAGACCGAGCGCAGCCGGGAGCACCTCCACCAGGTGGTCGCCGTCCTCCAGCGGAGCCTGCTGCCGCCGTCGCTCCCGCCGGTGCCCGGCCTGGAGACGGCTGCCCACTACCACACCGCGTCCCCCGACCGCCTGGGCGGCGACTTCTACGACCTGTTCTCCCTGGGCGGCGGGCGCTGGGCGTTCTTCCTCGGCGACGTGTGCGGCAAGGGGCCCGAGGCGGCCGCCGTCACCTCGCTGGCCCGCTACACCCTGCGCGCCGCCGCCATGAACGACCCCGACCCCGTGGCGGTGCTCCAGACCCTGAACGCGGTCCTGGTCGAGGGGTACGCGGGGGACGACCCCCGCTACTGCACGGTCGTCTTCGGGCTCCTGGAACCGTCGGCCGCGGGCGGGGGCGGCTTCGACATCACCCTCGCCGGCGGCGGGCACCCCCCGGCGCTGCTGCTGCGCGACGACGGCACCGCCGCCCACCTGCACACCCCGGGCGGGGTCCTCATCGGCGTCCTGTCCTCCCCGCACGTGGCCGTCACCCGGACCCGGCTGGGGCCCGGGGACACCGTGGTGCTGTACACCGACGGACTCACCGAGGCCCGCACCGCGTCCGGACGGTACGGTGACGAAGAACTGCTCGCCTTCGTCTCCGGCCTGGCCCCCTCGGGTGCCGAGCCGACGGTCAAGGCGCTCATCGACCTGCTGGAGGGCTTCGGCAGCGGTCTCGACGACGACACCGCCCTCCTCGCCCTGGGCGTCCCCGCCCGCGCTCACGAGAACCCGACACCACCATGCTGAACACCACCACACGGACCACCCCCGCCGGGCCGGTCCTGGACGTCCACGGCGACCTGGACTTCCACACCGTCCCCTCCTTCCGGCGGACGCTGGAGGGCGTGGTCCTGCTGCCCGGGCAGCGGCTCGTGCTGAACCTGGCCGGCCTCCGGTTCTGCGACTCCAGCGGCATCACCGCGCTGCTGGTCGCCCGCAACCTGGCGGCGTCGGCCAGGGCTGACGTCTCCCTGGCGGCGGTCCCGGAGAGCACGCTCCGGGTGCTGCGCATCGTCGGGCTGGACCAGGTCTTCCCCATCGAGCCGGCCGCACCCGCCGGATACACCGAACACACCGCACACACCGGGCTGGACGGGGCCGGCCGGACCGGCCGGCCCCACCGCGCCGGGGCGGACAGCGCCTGACGGGCGGGCCGGGCGGGCCGCCCCGCACCGGCCGCCCCGCACCGGCCGCCCCGCGCGCTGACGCGCGGGGCCGCGGCGCCGCGGGAGCCGTGCCCGCGCGGGCTACTCGGACGGGTCGACGCCCGCCCGGAGCAGGCCGTAGGTGTACGCGTCCTCCAGCGCCTGCCACGAGGCGGCGATGACGTTCTCGCCGACACCGACGGTGGCCCACTCGCCCTCGCCGTCGGACGTGGTGATCAGGACCCGGGTCGTGGACTGGGTGCCGTGCTTGCCCTCCAGGATGCGGACCTTGTAGTCCACCAGCTCCAGCTTGGCGAGCTGCGGGTGGATCCGCTCCAGGCCGGCGCGCAGCGCGAGGTCGAGGGCGTTGACCGGGCCGTTGCCCTCGGCGGTGGCGACGATCCGCTCGCCCTTGGCCCACAGCTTGACCGTGGCCTCGTTGGCGTGGGTGCCGTCGGGGCGGTCCTCGACGATCGCGCGCCACGACTCGGTACGGAAGTAGCGGCGGGCGCGGCCCTCGACCTCGGCGCGCAGCAGCAGCTCGAAGGAGGCGTCGGCGGCCTCGTACGTGTAGCCCTTGAGCTCCCGCTCCTTGACCCGCTCGACGACCCGCGCGACCAGGGCGCGGTCGCCGCCGAGGTCGACGCCGAGTTCCTTGCCCTTGAGCTCGATGGAGGCGCGTCCGGCCATGTCGGAGACCAGCATCCGCATGGTGTTGCCGACCCGCTCGGGGTCGATGTGCTGGTAGAGGTCGGGGTCGACCTTGATGGCCGAGGCGTGCAGGCCCGCCTTGTGGGCGAAGGCGGAGACACCGACGTACGGCTGGTGGGTGGAGGGGGTCAGGTTGACGACCTCGGCGATGGCGTGCGAGATGCGCGTCATCTCCTTCAGGGCGCCCTCGGGGAGGACCTTCTTGCCGTACTTCAGCTCCAGCGCGGCGACGACGGGGAAGAGGTTGGCGTTGCCGACGCGCTCGCCGTAGCCGTTGGCGGTGCACTGGACGTGGGTCGCGCCCGCGTCGACGGCGGCGAGGGTGTTGGCGACGGCGCAGCCGGTGTCGTCCTGGGCGTGGATGCCGAGGCGGGCGCCGGTGTCGGCGAGGACGGTGGAGACCACGGCCTGGACCTGGGCGGGGAGCATGCCGCCGTTGGTGTCGCACAGGATGACCACGTCGGCGCCGGCCTCGGCGGCGGCGCGGACGACGGCCTTGGCGTACTCGGGATTGGCCCGGTAGCCGTCGAAGAAGTGCTCGCAGTCGACGAAGACGCGCCGGCCCTGCTCGCGCAGGTGGGCGACGGTGTCGCGGACCATGGCGACGTTCTCGTCGAGGGTGGTGCGCAGGGCCAGTTCGACGTGCCGGTCGTGCGACTTGGCGACGAGCGTGATGACAGGGGCGCCGGAGTCGAGGAGGGCCTTGACCTGCGGGTCCTCCGCGGCGGTGGCCCCGGCCCGGCGGGTGGCGCCGAACGCGACGAGCTGGGCGTGCCGGAAGCGGATCTCCTGCTTGGCGCGGGCGAAGAACTCGGTGTCGCGCGGGTTGGCCCCGGGCCAGCCGCCCTCGATGAAGCCGACGCCGAAGTCGTCCAGGTGCCGGGCGATGGTCAGCTTGTCGGCGACGGTGAGGTTGATGCCCTCCCGCTGGGCGCCGTCGCGCAGCGTCGTGTCGAAGACGTGGAAGCTGTCGTCGACGGCGGCGGCACCGGCGACGGTATGAAGACTGTCGGTCTCCGTGGTCATGACTGTGTTGGCTCCTGTCGGATCTGGCTCCGGAAGGCTGGCTCCACCTGCCCCCATTCTCGCGCGCCGCCGTCCCCGGCCGAGGTGGGGCCGGAAAACGAAAAGACCCCTCGCGGGTGCGAGAGGTCTGCGCGCGGGTCTGAGACACGGTTCCACTGCCGCGGGGGTTCTGCCGCGATTCAGTGGTCACTGCGGACCGGCGCGCTGCTGCCCATAATCATGGCGGTAGCAAGCACGCCCGCAGTCTGCCACAGATGTGCAGGCCGGTGGACCCGGATCTCACGATGCGGTCGGCCCCGCGTCCGGGGCCGTAGGTGTCAGGGTGTCCTCGATGAATTCCCGTACGTGGGTGAGGACGGCGTCGCGGCCCGTGCCCGGTATGCCGACGGCCACGTGGACGCTGAAGCCGTCGAGCAGGGCGCGCAGCCGGGCCGCGAAGCGGTCGGCGTCCACGGGGCGCAGTTCGCCGCGCGAGATGCCCTCGGCGAGGAGGGCCACCAGGTCGCGGTGCCAGGCGCCCTCGATGGCGGCCTGGCGGGCGCGGGCGTCGTCGTCGGCGTTCTGCGAGCGGTTCCAGACCTCCAGCCAGAGGGTCCAGTGCGGGTCGCGCGGGCCGTCGGGCACGTACAGGTCGACGTAGGCGCCGAGCCGCTCGCGTACGGGGGCGGGGCGGGACAGCAGTGCGCCGCGCTCGGCGCCGAGGCGGCCCTCGCTCCACTCCAGGGTCTGGAGCAGCAGCTCGTCCTTGGTGCGGAAGTAGTAGAGGAGGTGGCCGCTGCTCATGCCGACCTCGCGGCCGAGCCCCGCCATGGTGAGCCCGTCGAGTCCGCGCTCGGCGATGGTCGCCATGGCGGCGGCGAGAAGCTGCTCCCGGGGCGGCGCGCTGTTGCGCCGCCGTGCGGCCGGTGTCGTACGCGGTTCGTTCACTCGTACGTTGTACCTGATCCTTCCGGGTCCCCGGGGAGCGTCCAGCCCTCCTCGGCCAGCCGCTCGCGCAGGGCCGCCACGCGGGCGGCCGGGGGTGCGGGCGGGTGCGGGTCGAGTCCCGCGCCGAAGGCGCCCTCCAGCACCTGGGCGAGCTCCTCCTCGCCGACGAGCTCCCGCAGCACCACCAGCAGGGCCGGGTACTCCTCGTCGTGAACGACGCCGCCGAACACCGCGTACAACTGCCGGATGATCTCCACCAGTCCGGGGCGCAGCTTCATCCACCACCGGTTGGTGCGGATCTCCTCGGCGACCTGCTCCATGAACCGGCGCATGACCTCGTACGGCACCTCGTGGTGCCCGGCCCGCTCGTTCCAGCAGACCGTCGGCTCCCGCTCGGGGTCCTCGTCCGGGACGATCGCCGTCACCAGGATCCTTCCGGAGTGGCACAGCTCCAGGTACCAGGCGTCGTCGGGGTTGGAGTACAGGGTCGTGACGGAGTAGCCGTCGCGGGCGGTGGCGGTCATGGCCGCAGCGTGCCACGGCCGCCCCGCGCGTGCCGAGCGGTTATGCGGTCTTCGGCTGCTGCTGGGTGATGCAGTGGATGCCGCCGCCGCCGGCGAAGATCGTGCGGGCGTCCACGAGGGTGACCGTGCGGTCGGGGAAGAGCCGGCGGAAGATCCCCGCGGCGATCTCGTCGCGCGGGTCGTCGAAGGCGCAGAGCACCACGCCGCCGTTGCAGAGGTAGTGGTTGATGTAGGAGTAGTCGACCCATTCGCCGTCCTCCTGGAGGACGGTGGGGGCCGGGACCTCGACGACCTCCAGCCGGCGGCCCCTGGCGTCGGTCTGCTTGCGCAGCAGGTCGACGTTGGCCTTGCACAGTTCGTGGTCCGGGTGGGACGGGTCGGGCTGGGTGTGGGCGACGACGACGCCCGGGCGGGCGAAGGCGGCGACGATGTCGACGTGGCCGCGGGTGCCGTACATGCCGTAGTCGCCGGTCAGGCCGCGGGGCAGCCAGATCGCCTTGGTGGTGCCGAGCTTGGCGTGGATCTCCGCCTCGACCTGCTCGCGGGTCCACTCCGGGTTGCGCTCGGGGCCGAGCTGGACGGTGTCGGTGAGCAGGACGGTGCCCTCGCCGTCGACGTGGATGGCGCCGCCCTCGTTGACAAGTGCGCTGCTCACCACCGGCACTCCGGCGAGGTCCGCGACATGGCGGGCGATCTTGGCGTCGTGCTCCCAGCGGGCCCAGTCGGCCGCGCCCCAGCCGTTGAACACCCAGTCGACGGCGGCCAGTCGGGTCCCGTCGGTGACGAAGGTGGGACCGATGTCGCGCATCCAGGCGTCGTCCAGGTCGCGTTCGACCAGCTCGATGTCCGGGCCGAGGAGCGCGCGGGCCGACGCCTCGTCGCCGGGGGCGTGGACCACGGTCACCGGTTCGAAGCGGCGTACGGCGCGGGCGACCGACGCCCATGCCTCGCGGGCCTCGCGCAGCTCCTCGTCGTTGGTGAAGGTCGGGTTCGGGCCCGGCCAGGCCATCCAGGTGCGCTCGTGCGGTGCCCACTCTGCGGGCATGCGGAAGGTGCTCATGGGGTGGGTGTCCTCAGAGGAAGTAGAGGCGGTTGAGGGAGACGGAGTCGGCCGGGTCCGAGCGGACCGGATCGCCGTCGAGGGTGACGAGTCCGGTGCGGCCGTCGACCGCGACCTCGCCGATGCGGGAGTTGAGGAGCAGGTTCCCGGGGCCGATGCCGCGGGTGCCGCGCACGGCGACCCGGCGGCGGCGGGTGGGCATCAGGTCGTTGCCGGCCTGGGCGGCGGCACCGGAGACGAAGGCCACCGAGATGTCGGCGGCGGTGGCGCCGAACGCCCCGAACTGCGGTCCGAGGACCAGCGGTTCACAGGTGTCGGTGGCGGCGTTCGGGTCGCCCACGACCCCGTACGCGGGGAAGCCCGACTTGAGGACGAGCTGCGGTTTGGCGCCGAAGAACTCGGGCCGCCACAGCACGATGTCGGCGAGCTTGCCGACCTCGATCGAGCCGACCTCGTGCGCGAGGCCGTGGGCGATCGCCGGGTTGATGGTGAGCTTGGCCATGTAGCGGAGGACGCGGGCGTTGTCGTCGCCGTCCCCGTCGCCCTCCAGCGGGCCGAGCTCGGCCTTCATCTTCCCGGCCATGGCGAAGGTCCGGCGTACGGTCTCGCCGGCCCTTCCCATGCCCTGCGCGTCCGACGACGTGATCCCGATCGCGCCGAGGTCGTGCAGGACGTCCTCCGCGCCCATCGTCCCGGCCCTGATCCGGTCGCGGGCCATGGCCGCGTCGCCGGGCAGGTCGGTCTTCAGGTCGTGTACGGAGACGATCATTCCGTAGTGCTCGGCGACCGCGTCCCGCCCGAAGGGGAGGGTGGGGTTGGTCGACGAGCCGATGACGTTGGGGACGCCCGCCATCTTCAGGACGTTGGGGACGTGGCCGCCGCCGCAGCCCTCGATGTGGAAGGCGTGGATGGTGCGGCCTTCGAGGACCTTGAGGGTGTCCTCGACCGAGAGGCATTCGTTCAGGCCGTCGCTGTGCAGGGCGACCTGGACGTCGTACTCCTCGGCGACGCGCAGCGCGGTGTCGAGCGCGCGGGTGTGGGCGCCCATGTCCTCGTGGACCTTGAAGCCGGAGGCGCCGCCCTCGGCGAGCGCCTCGACCAGCGGGGCGTCGGAGGAGGAGGACCCGCGGCCGAGGAAGCCGATGTTGACGGGCCAGGCGTCGAAGGCGTTGAAGGCGTGGCGCAGCGCCCAGGGCGAGTTGACGCCGACGCCCCAGACGGGGCCGAACTCCTGGCCGATGATCGTGGTGACGCCGGAGGCGAGGGAGGCCTCCATGATGCGCGGTGACAGCAGGTGGACGTGGGTGTCGACCGCTCCGGCGGTGGCGATGAGGCCCTCGCCGGAGACGATGGACGTGCCGGTGCCGACGACGACGTCCACGCCGTCGAGTGTGTCGGGGTTGCCGGCGCGGCCGATGGCGTGGATACGGCCCTCGCGGATGCCGATGGACACCTTGCGGATGCCCTGGACGGCGTCGATGACAATTGCGTTGCTCACCACGACGTCGCAGGTGTCGCGGACGGCGGCGGCCTTGAGGTGCAGTCCGTCGCGGGCGGTCTTGCCGAAGCCGGCGAGGAACTCGTCGCCGGGCTTCTGGGCGTCGGACTCGACCCGGACGGTGAGGCCCGAGTCGCCGAGCCGGACGCGGTCGCCCGCGCGGGGGCCGTGGGTGGCGGCGTACTCGTAGGGCGTGAGGCGGCGCGCTTCGGCGGGGTGGCCTCCGGGGCGGCTCATCGGTCGGCCTCCTGCTCGGTGGTGTGCGGTACGCCGAGGTAGCCGCAGGCGGCGGCGCGGCGCAGTGCCTCCTCGCGGGCGCCCGGGGCGTCCAGCGGCCCGTCGACCAGCCCGGCGAAGCCAATGGCGATCCGGTCGCCGCCGATCGGCACCAGGCCGACCTCGTCGCTCTCGCCGGGTCCGAAGCGCACGGACGATCCGGCGGGGACGCAGAGCCGCATGCCGTAGGCCCGGGGGCGGTCGAAGTCGAGCCGCGGGTTGGCCTCGAAGAAGTGGAAGTGCGAGGTCACGGAGACCGGGACGCCCGCGGTGTTGGTGACCCGCAGTCGTACCACGGGCTCCGGGGCCGCGTGCTCCGGTCCGGGCAGCAGCGCGCCGGGGCCCTGGTCGCCCAGGCCGCCGCCGAGGGGGTCGGCGACCACGGCGAGCCGGGAGCCGTCGTCGAAGACGGCCTCCACGTGGACCTCGGTCACGACGTCCGCGACGCCCGGCAGGACGTCGTCGGGGCCGAGCACCGAGCGGGCCAGTTCGACGGCCTCGGCGAGCCGGCGCCCGTCGCGGGCCGCCTCGCAGACGGTGTCCGCGATCAGGGCGGTCGCCTCGGGGACATTGAGCCGCAGACCGCGGGCCCGGCGGGCCCGGGCGAGCTCGGCGGCACCGAAGATCAGCAGCCGGTCGCGTTCCGTGGGGGTCAGTCGCACGTCACCACACCTCCTGTTTGAGCATCACTCTAACCATAGGAATCCAGTAGTGAAACCATTGACGTGGGCAGAAGGCATGAGCCACATTGAGCGTCACTCTAAAAGTCGACGAGCACAGTGAGGGAGCGCCCATGCCGATTGAACAGCGCGGAGTCGACACCATCCCGGAAGCGGAGCGCACCAGCGGGCCGCGAGACCTCGTCTCGATCCTGCTGGGCTCGAACCTGTGCCTCGGAGTGATCGTCTTCGGCTGGCTGCCGGTGTCCTTCGGGCTCGGCCTGTGGCCGGCGGTCACCTCGGTGGTCGCCGGCACGGTCGCCGGCGTCGCCGTCACCGCCCCGCTCGCGCTGGTCTCGCTGCGGACGGCGACCAACCTGTCGACCTCCAGCGGTGCCTTCTTCGGCGTGCGCGGCCGGCTCGTCGGCTCGGTGGTGGGGCTGCTGCTGTCGCTCGGCTACACGGCGCTGACCCTGTGGATCGGCGGGGACGTGATGCTGGGCACCCTTGCACGGCTGTTCGACGTGCCGACCGGTCCCGTGCCGCACGCCCTCGTGTACGTGCTGCTCGCCGGCGGCACGGTCGTCGCCGCCGTGTTCGGCTACCGGCTGCTGCTGCGGCTCAGCCGGTACCTCGCCGTCGGCATGACCCTGCTGCTCCTGCTCGGCGTCCTCGCCTACGCGGGCGACTTCACGACCGCGCCCCCGCCGGACACCCCGTACCTGCTGGGCTCCTTCTGGCCGACGTGGCTGCTGTCCGCCGTGGCCGCGGGCCTGAGCGGGCCGGTCGCCTTCATCACCCTGCTCGGCGACTACACGCGGTACGTCTCGCCGGAGCGGCACCGGCCGCGCTCGGTGTGGCGGGCGACCTGCCTGGGCCTGTTCGCCGGGCTGCTGGTGCCGCAGCTTTTCGGTACGTTCACGGCGCTGGCCGCGCGGGCCGGCGCGGACTTCGCGGGGCCGCTGGTCGCGACGGCCGCGCCCTGGTACCTGCTGCCGCTGCTCGTCGCGGCGAGCGCGGGGTCGGTCGGGAACGCGGGTCTGATGCTCTACTCGATGGGCCTCGACCTGGACGCCGTCGTGCCGCGCGCCGGGCGGGCCACCGCCACGCTGGTGGTGGCCGCCGTGGCGACGGCGTTCGTGTTCGCGGGCCACTTCGTGTGGGACGCGCGGTCGGCGATGACCTCGTTCGTGCTGCTGCTCACCGCGATCGGCACGCCCTGGGCGGTGATCACCCTCATGGGCCACGTGCGGTGCGGCGGCCGCTACGACCCGGACGCCCTCCAGGTCTTCAACCGGCGGGCGAGGGGCGGGGCCTACTGGTTCCGGGCCGGCTGGCACCCGCGCGCCACGGCGTCCTGGGCCCTGGGCGCGGCCGTGGGCCTGGCGGCCGTCTCGACACCGCTCTACGAGGGGCCGCTGCTGGCGCTCACCGGCGGCGTCGACGTGAGCTTCGTCCTGTCCGGCCTGGTGGGCGGCGGGGCGTACGCGGTGCTGACCGCCGGCTCCGTATCTCCGGCTCCGGACGCCCTCGCGGCGCCCGGAGCGGGGACCGCCGCGTCCTGAGGCGCGGCGACGCGGGAGCGCCCGCGCCCTCGAGCGGGGGGCGCGGGCGCTTCCGTACGTCCTGGGGGTCAGCCGACCTTGTGGGTCCAGCCGTGCGGGTCGTCCGCGGCACCGGTCTGGATGTCCAGCAGCGCCTTGCGGAGCTTCAGCGTGACCTCGCCCGGTTCGCCGCCGGACTGGGTCCACTCACCGCTCGCCGACTTGACCCGGCCGACCGGGGTGATCACCGCGGCCGTGCCGCAGGCGAAGACCTCCTTGAGCGTGCCGTTCTCGGTGTCGGCCCGCCACTGGTCGATGGAGACGCGCCCCTCCTCCGCCCCGTACCCGAGGTCGGCGGCGAGCCGGAGGAGCGAGTCGCGGGTGATGCCCGCGAGGAGGGAGCCGGTGAGCTCCGGGGTGACGATCCTGTCCTCGTACACGAAGTACAGGTTCATGCCGCCGAGCTCCTCGACCCACTTGTGCTCGACGGCGTCGAGGTAGGCCACCTGATCGCAGCCCTTGGCGGCGGCCTCGGCCTGGGCGAGCAGGGACGCGGCGTAGTTGCCGCCGGTCTTGGCGAAGCCGATGCCGCCCGGGACGGCGCGGACGCGGTCCTCCGAGAGCCAGATGGACACCGGCTTCACCCCGCCGGGGAAGTACGCGCCGGCGGGCGAGGCGATGACGATGAAGAGGTACTCGTTGGCGGGGCGGACGCCCAGGCCGACCTCGTTGGCGATCATGAACGGCCGCAGGTAGAGCGACTCCTCGCCACCGTGCGGCGGCACCCAGGCCTGGTCCTGCTGGACCAGCGCGTCACAGGCGGCGACGAACGTCTCGACCGGCAGCTCGGGCATGGCCAGGCGCTTGGCCGAGACCTGGAACCGCTCGGCGTTGGCCTCGGGGCGGAACATCGAGATCGAGCCGTCGGGGCGGCGGTAGGCCTTCAGCCCCTCGAAGATCTCCTGCGCGTAGTGCAGGGTCATGTTCGCAGGGTCGATCGACAGCGGTGCGTACGGCGTCAGCTCGGCGTCGTGCCAGCCACGCCCCTCCGTCCACTTGATCGTCACCATGTGGTCGGTGAAGTGGCGGCCGAAACCGGGGTTGGCCAGGATCGCCTCGCGCTCCGCGTCGGACAGCGGGTTCGAGGAGGGCTTGAGCTCGATCGTGGGCGTCGTCGTCATGAGTGCTGTGTCCTTCACCGTGTGTGTGTGACGGACCGCGCTCACGCCGCTACATCTGCTAGGACGTCCGAGCTTTCCCGCATGCCGCGGCCCCGCGTTCGATTATCGCGCGCGTGGCCGGTGCAATGAAACGGCTGGAGTGCGGTCCAGGGTTGATGGTGGCACCCGGGGCCGCACAGGAGAAGCCGCCGGGTGCGTGTGCGACCCGGCGGCTGTGTCTGGTGGTCCTCAGTCGGCGGGTCAGCTCGCTACGCGTACCGCGAGCGCGTCGCCGATCTCGTCCGTCGTCCGCGGCGCCGAGGCGTCCCGTTCCGCCAGGTCGGCGGCGACCGCCCGCTCGATGCGGACGGCCTCGGCCTCGTACCCGAGGTGGCGCAGGAGCAGCGCGACGGACAGGACGGTCGCGGTGGGGTCGGCCTTGCCCTGGCCCGCGATGTCGGGCGCGGAGCCGTGGACGGGCTCGAACATCGACGGGAACTCGCCCGTCGGGTTGATGTTGCCGGACGCGGCCAGGCCGATGCCGCCGGTCACGGCCGCGGCGAGGTCGGTCAGGATGTCGCCGAAGAGGTTGTCGGTGACGATGACGTCGAAGCGCTCGGGCTGGGTGACGAAGAAGATCGTCGCGGCGTCGACGTGCAGGTAGTCGGTGGTGACCTCGGGATACTCCTGGCCGACCCGGTCGAAGATGTTCTTCCACATGTGGCCGGCGTAGACGAGGACGTTGTTCTTGTGGACCAGCGTCAGCTTCTTGCGCGGCCGCGCCTTGGCGCGCTCGTAGGCGTCCCGGACGACTCGCTCCACGCCGTACGCCGTGTTGACGCTGACCTCGGTGGCGACCTCGGCGGGGGTGCCGGTGCGCAGCGAGCCGCCGTTGCCGGTGTACGGGCCCTCGGTGCCCTCGCGGACGACGACGAAGTCGATGTCGGGACGGCCGGCCAGCGGGGTGGCGGTGTTCGGGAAGAGCTTCGACGGACGCAGATTGACGTAGTGGTCGAAGGCGAAGCGCAGCTTGAGCAGCAGCCCCCGCTCGAGCACGCCGGAGGGGACGGAGGGGTCGCCGATGGCGCCGAGCAGGATGGCGTCGTGGCCCTTGAGGGCCTCCAGCTCCGCGTCGGGGAGGGTCTCCCCGGTGCGGTGCCAGCGCCGGGCGCCCAGGTCGTACTCCTTGGTCTCCAGCTTCACGTCCTCACGGAGGACGGAGCGAAGGACCTTCAAGCCCTGGGCCACGACCTCCTGGCCGATGCCGTCACCGGGAACCACTGCGAGATTGATGCTGCGAGACATGTCCGCACCCTACTCCTGCGTCCCAGAGCCTGACATGAGCGTTCCGGAATGTGGACGCCCGGTTCAGCCGGCGGGGTGACCCGTGGCCCCGCCGTTGTCCCGGCGGTCCAGGGCGCGCTGGAGGGCGGCGGCGGCGTTGCGGCGCTCGGTGTCAGAGGGGCGGGCGGTGTGACGGACACGGCGGACGACGGTCTCAGCGGCCATGACGATCGACTCCTTGAGATCAGAACGATTCGAGGCGCCGGAAAGGGCGGGGAGCGCGGCCGCAGGGGTTGCCTGCCGGGGGCACGGCGCTCGGGTCCGCCGTTCGCTGGATGGAGCGAGACGTTCGGCTCCTACAAAGCTAAGCCGTCATGGAGCGTCTGTCTCCACAATTACTCGGACTTCCTACTATCTGAGACGGGCGCCGGTGGAGAGCCGCTGGAACGGGGGCCGGAGACTCACAGCACGTCACCGTCACGCCAGTCGAAGAGCAGCGCGCCCGCGTCCGCCGCGGGCAGCGGGCGCCCGGCCGCCGGCCGGAGGTACGTCGAGTCCTCCTCGTCCGGCAGGTGCACCACCCCGTCCGGGCCGTACGCCTCGACGCGGCCGTTCCAGAGCTGCCAGCCGCGCGCCCGGTACAGCTCGGCGCCCTCGTCGGACGCGGACAGCGCGCCGAACGCGTACGCCCCGTCGACGACCTCCTCCAGCGCGGCCATCACGCGCCCGCCCAGCCCCTGGCGGCGGCGGTCGGCACGGACGGCGACCCCCTCCACGTACCCGACGCGGTACGAGCGGCCGGCGTGCGCCACCCGGCGCATGATCACGCTGCCGTGGGCGGCGATGCCCTGCGCGTCCTCGGCGTACGCGTGGACGCCGCCGAGCCCGTGGTCCCAGTCCCGGTCGTCGAAGTCCCCGTCGAAGGCGGCGTCCAGCATCGCCCGTATCCCGGCGAGGACGGCGGGGGCCAGCTCGTAGGTGTGAGCCGTGCGGAAGGAGTCGGTCATGGGCCCACTGTGGCAGCGCCGACGGGGCGCGGGGTGCCTAACCGGCCACCGTCCGCGCCCCGTCGCCGTACCACCGGAGCCGCCGTACCGCCTCGTCGCCGGCGCGCTCATCCGTGGTGCGCGCCGACGGCCGGGGCGGTCAGAGGCGACCGCCGGTCAGCCGGGACAGCGGACCGCGCTGACGCAGTCCGGCCCGGCGTCCGAGGGCGTACGAGGACGCCACCACCGTCACCACGCCCGCGCTCGCACCGGCGGCAATGGCCTTCCTGGCCTTCACCAGCGTCCAGGCCACACCCGCCTTGCCGACGGTCTGCCCGGCGGCCGTACTGACGGCCGACTGGACGGTCCGGGCGGCCGACCTGGCCTTCTCCGTGGTCGCCCCGCCGATCCCGGCGAGCGCCTCCTTGCCGCTGCGCGCCGACTGCGACGCCCCGCGCGAGGCATCCTTGGCGCCCTGCGCCGTGCTCTTGGCCGCGCTCTGCGCACGGTCCTTCGTTGCCGTCGTCGTCTTGTTCGTCGTCTCAGCCATGGGGAGCGTGTAACCGCCCGCGCGACCCTCAAACTGACGGCGGTTCACCGTGCGGCGGTACGGGAAGCGCGGGTACGGAACCGCCCCCGCACCGGCGTGGGGGCCGGGACGGGGGCGGTGTTCGCGGGACGGACGTCAGCCCATGTGCGGGTACGTGTAGTCCGTCGGCGGGACCAGCGTCTCCTTGATGGCGCGGGTCAGCGTCCAGCGCATCAGGTTCTGCGGGGCGCCCGCCTTGTCGTTCGTGCCGGAGGCGCGGCCGCCGCCGAAGGGCTGCTGGCCGACGACGGCACCGGTCGACTTGTCGTTGATGTAGAAGTTGCCCGCGGCGTACCGCAGCTTCTCCATCGTGTACGCGGCCGCCGCGCGGTCGTTGGCGATGACCGAACCGGTCAGCGCGTACGCCGACACCGACTCCATCTGCTCCAGCATGGCGTCGTACTGGTCGTCCTCGTAGACGTACACCGCGAGGATCGGGCCGAAGTACTCGGTCGTGAAGACCTCGTTGGCCGGGTCGGTGCACTCGATGACGGTCGGGCGGACGAAGTAGCCCACCGAGTCGTCGTAGCTGCCGCCGGCGACGATCGTGCAGGCCGGGTCGGCCTTGGCGCGGTCGATGGCGGCCTTGTTCTTGGCGAAGGACCGCTCGTCGATGACGGCGCCGATGAAGTTCGTCAGGTCGGTGACGTCACCCATCCGGATGCCGTCGACCTCGGCCGCGAACTCCTCCTTGAAGCCGGAGTTCCAGATCGAGGCCGGGATGTACGCGCGGGAGGACGCCGAGCACTTCTGGCCCTGGTACTCGAAGGAGCCGCGGGTCAGCGCGGTCTTCAGCACGGCGCGGTCGGCGCTCGGGTGCGCGACGACGAAGTCCTTGCCGCCGGTCTCGCCGACGATGCGCGGGTAGCCGCGGGCCTTCTCGATGTTGGCGCCGACCGTCTTCCACAGGTGCTGGAAGGTCTTGGTGGAACCGGTGAAGTGGATGCCCGCGAGCTCCGGGTGCGCCAGGGCCACGTCGGAAACGGCGATGCCGTCGCCGGTCACCAGGTTGATGACGCCCTTGGGCAGGCCGGCCTCCTCCAGCAGCTCCATGAGCAGCACGGCGGCGTGGGTCTGCGTCGGGGACGGCTTCCAGACCACCACGTTGCCCATGAGGGCCGGGGCGGTGGGCAGGTTGCCCGCGATGGCGGTGAAGTTGAAGGGCGTGATCGCGTAGACGAAGCCCTCCAGCGGACGGTGGTCGAGACGGTTCCACACGCCCGGGGCGTTGGCCGGCGGCTGCTCGGCGAGCAGGTCGCGGGCGTACTTGACGTTGAAGCGCCAGAAGTCGACGAGCTCGCAGGGGGTGTCGATCTCGGCCTGCTGGACGGTCTTCGACTGGCCCAGCATGGTCGAGGCGGCCATGGTCTCGCGCCACGGGCCGGCCAGCAGCTCGGCGGCGCGGAGAATGATCGCGGCGCGGTCGTCGAAGGACATCGCCCGCCACGCCGGGGCGGCGGCGAGGGCCGCGTCGATGGCGTCCTGCGCGTCCTGGTGGGTGGCGCCGGCGAAGGTGCCGAGGACCTTGGCGTGGTTGTGCGGCTGCACGACGTCCACCCGCTCACCGCCGCCCATCCGCTTGACGCCGCCGATGGTCATCGGCAGGTCGATGGGGTTCTCGGCCAGCTCCTTGAGCTTGGCCTCCAGGCGGACGCGCTCGGCCGAACCGGGGGCATAGGTGTGGACCGGCTCGTTGACCGGAGCGGGGACCTGGGTCACAGCGTCCATGAGTTCCGTAACTCCTTCAGTTCTTGGTGATCATCGAGCGGACGAAGAACAGCAGGTTGGCCGGCTTCTCCGCGAGGCGGCGCATGAAGTACCCGTACCAGTCGGTTCCGTACGCGGTGTAGACGCGCATCCGGTGACCCTCGGCGGCGAGCCGCACGTGCTCGTCGCTGCGGATCCCGTACAGCATCTGGAACTCGTACTCGTCCAGTTTGCGCCCGGCACGGCGCGCGAGCTCCTGGGTGACGGCGATCAGACGCGGGTCGTGGGACCCGATCATCGGGTAGCCGTCGCCCTCCATCAGGATCTTGAGGATCCGGACGTACGCCTTGTCGATCTCCGCCTTGTCCTGGTACGCGACGGTGGCGGGCTCCTTGTAGGCACCCTTGACGATCCGCACGCGGCTGCCGCTCGCGGCGAGGCGGCGGGCGTCCTCCTCGGTGCGGAAGAGGTACGCCTGGATGACGCAGCCGGTCTGCGGGAAGTCCTTCCGCAGCTCCTCGTGGATGGCGAACATCGAGTCCAGGGTGGTGTGGTCCTCGGCGTCGAGCGTGACCGTGGTGCCGATCGCGGCGGCGGCCTCGACGACCGGCCGGACGTTGGCGAGGGCCAGCTCGTGGCCGCCGTCCAGCGCCTGGCCGAACATCGACAGCTTGACGGACATCTCGGCCCTGGTGCCGAGGTCCAGCCCCTTCAGGTGCTCGATGAGCTCCAGGTACGCGTCCCGCGCGGCGGCGGCCTGCTCCGGGGTGGTGATGTCCTCGCCCACCACGTCCAGGGTGACCTCCAGGCCCCGGCCCGTCGCCTCGCGGACGATCGGGACGACCTGCTCGACCGTCTCACCGGCGATGAACCGGCTGACGACCTGCTTGGTGCCCGGAGCGGCAGAGACGAAGCGGCGCATCTTGTCACTGCGCGACGCGGCGAGGATCACGGGACCCAGCACGGGGCACCTCCACGGAACACGGGTTGAAGGGGGCCATAGCGGAAGGATCCGGAACGGCACGGAGAACCACCGTGAAACCTAAGGATCGCTCCGATGCTCGGCCATCGACACCTGTCACGCATCCTCGGCCGTCCTCTCATACAGATGTCTGAAGGGGTGGCAGAATGTCCGGGTGAAGGCCGATTACCAAGAGCTGGTCGACGAGGTCTCGGCGCTGCTGGGCGCCCCGGCGACGCTGGAGAACCGCGATTTCGGGCTGATCGCCTTCGGGGCCCACGACAGCGACGACGACTCCGCCATGGACCCGGTGCGCACCCGGTCGATCCTGACCAGGAAGTCCACCCCCGCGGTGCGGGCCTGGTTCGAGGGCTTCGGCATCACCCGGGCGACCGGCCCGGTCCGTATCCCCGCCGCCCCGGACGCGGGCGTACTCCGGGGCCGGATCTGCCTCCCGGTACGCCACCGGGGCGTCGTCCTCGGATACGTGTGGCTCCTCGACGCCGATCCGGGGCCTTCGCCCGACCGGCTGACGGCGGCCATGGGGGTGGCCGAGCGGATCGGCGCGCTGCTGGCCGACGAGGAACGGGCGGACGCCGACCTCTCGCGCGAGCTGCGCGCGGTGCTGACGGCCGAGCGGGGCTGGCAGTACGACATGGCGCTCGCGGCCCTCCGCACGGCACTCGGCCGGGACGCGGACGGCCTGCACGCCCTGGTGTGCGTCGCCCCCTGGCCGGTCGCCGGCACCCCGTCGATCCGCACCGCGCCCGGCGTGGCCGCCCTGTGCACGGTGCCCTGGCCGGGCCGGGCGCCGCGGGACCCGCACGCCGACGGGCCGGGCACGCCGGGCACGGGCGCCCCGGGAACGGCGGACGGCCCCGGGGGCGGCGGGCACGGTGGGGTCGTCGGGCCCGGTGGGGCCATCGGGGCCGGGCACGGTCTCGCCGCCCTGGTCCGGCTGCGCTCGGCCGACGCGCCCGCCCCGGCGCTCTCGGCGGCCGCGCGCCTGCGGGACGCGGCGGGCGGCACCGCGCCCGGCGGCCCGGGGGGTACCCCGCCCGGCGCCCCGCCCACGGCGGCCTGGGCGGCGCGCGGCGGCGGCCCGGGGGGCGACCCCGCCGGGGTGGCCGTCGCCGGGGTGGCCGATCCGCGGCGGGGGGTGGGCGACCTCGGGGAGGCCTGGCGGGAGGCGGCCTCCGCCGCCCGGGCGGCCCTGGCCCAGCCACGGCTCGGCCCGGTCGCCCGGTGGTCGGCGATCGGCCCGTACCGGCTGCTCACCGCGCTCCCCCCGGTCCCGCCGCACGACCGGGCGGCCGCGGCCCTGCTCGCCCCCGCGCACACGGAACTGGCCCGCACCGCCGAGGTGTTCCTCGACAGCGCGGGCCAGGCGGGCCGCACGGCGGCGGCCCTCGGCATCCACCGCCAGACGCTCTACTACCGCCTTTCGCGCGTCGAAAACCTCACCGGCCTCGACCTCGACGACGGCGAGGACCGGCTCCTGCTGCACATGGCCCTGAAGGCGGCCCGCCTGTGAAGCACCGGGTCACCGTCCCAGCGGGGCGCACCACCTGGACCGAGGCGTCACGGAGCGGGACGCGCCCGCCTCATGAACGAGACCGGCCCGGTGCGCTGACGCACCGGGCCGGTCCCCTGACGGTCGTACGAACGGTCAGGTGAGGTTGACCGAGCGGGCGGACGTCGCGCCGATCTCCTCGGCGACCTCCGTCAGCACCTGCTGCGGGACCGTGTCGTCGACTGTGAGGACCGCGAGCGCCTCGCCGCCCTCCGCGGCGCGGGCGACCTGCATGCCCGCGATGTTCAGACCGGCCTCGCCGAGGACCCGGCCGACGGTGCCGACGACACCGGGACGGTCCTCGTACCGCAGGACGATCATGTGGTCGGCGAGCGCCAGGTCCACGTCGTAGTCACCGACGGCGACGATCTTCTGGAGGTGCTTGGGGCCGGCCAGCGTGCCGGACACCGCCACCTCCTCGCCGCCCGAGAGCGTGCCGCGCACGGTGACCACGTTGCGGTGGTCGGGGGACTCGCTCGACGTCGTCAGACGGACCTCGACACCGCGCTCCTGCGCGAACAGCGGCGCGTTGACGTAGCTCACCGTCTCGTCCACGACGTCCTCGAAGACACCCTTGAGCGCGGACAGTTCCAGCACCTTGACGTCGTGCTGGGTGATCTCGCCGTACACCTCGACGTCGAGGCGGACCGCGACCTCGCACGCCAGCGCGGTGAAGATCCGGCCGAGCCGCTCGGCGAGCGGCAGACCCGGCTTGACGTCCTCGGCGATGACGCCGCCCTGGACGTTGACCGCGTCCGGGACCAGCTCACCCGCGAGGGCCAGGCGCACCGAGCGGGCGACCGCGATACCGGCCTTCTCCTGCGCCTCGTCCGTGGACGCGCCCAGGTGCGGGGTGCACACGACCTGGTCGAGCTCGAACAGCGGGGAGTCCGTGCAGGGCTCCTTGGCGTACACGTCCAGGCCCGCGCCGGCGACCCGGCCCTCCTTGAGCGCCGAGTACAGCGCCTCCTCGTCGACGATCCCGCCGCGCGCGGCGTTGACGACGCGGACGGTCGGCTTGACCTTGTGCAGCGCCTCGTCGCCGATCAGGCCGAGCGTCTCGGGGGTCTTCGGCAGGTGGACGGTGATGAAGTCGGAGACCTCCAGCAGCTCGTCCAGCGTCAGCAGCTTGACGCCCATCTGCGCGGCCCGCGCCGGCTGCACGTAGGGGTCGTACGCGACGATCTTCATACCGAAGGCCGACATGCGCTGCGCGACCAGGACGCCGATGCGGCCGAGGCCGACGACGCCGAGGGTCTTCTCGCTGAGCTCGACGCCCGTGTACTTGCTGCGCTTCCACTCGCCGTTCTTGAGGGCGGTGTTGGCCTGCGGGATGTTCCGCGCCGTGGCGACCAGCAGACCGCAGGCCAGCTCGGCGGCGGTGACGATGTTGGACGTCGGGGCGTTGACGACCATCACGCCGGCCTTGGTGGCGGCGGAGACGTCGACGTTGTCCAGGCCCACACCCGCGCGGGCGACGACCTTCAGCCGGGTCGCGGCGGCGATGGCCTCGGCGTCGACCTTGGTGGCGGAGCGCACCAGGACGGCGTCCACGTCCGCGATGGCGGGCAGCAGCTCCGCTCGGTCGGCGCCGTTGCAGTGCCGGATCTCGAAGTCGGGGCCGAGCGCGTCGACGGTGGCCGGCGACAGCTCCTCGGCGATCAGTACGACCGGCTTTTTGGGGGGATGCGAGCTCACGTGGGTCCTCACAAGTCCAGTGCGGACGGCCGTCCCGACGGCCGCAGGCGGTGGAGGGGGCTTGCCGCGTGGAAGACGCACGACGCTGTGGGCCTGACGCGTATGTGTTCAGAAGTGTAGTGGGGGTGGATGACATCTTTTCCGCCTCGGCGGAAGGATCACCCGTCCGTGGTTGGACACTCGGTCCAAGGAGGACGGGCGGGCCCGGACAGCGCGTCCGGACCCGCCCCCGTGAGGCCTACGCCTCCTCGTTGTCCACCCAGCTCATGAGCTTGCGCAGCTCCTTGCCGGTGGTCTCCAGCAGGTGCTCGGAGTCCTGCGTCTTGTACTCGTCGTACTTCTTCAGCCCGCCGTGGTACTCGTCCATCCAGTTCTTGGCGAACGTGCCGTCCTGGATCTCGGAGAGGACCTTCTTCATCTCGGCCTTGGTGGCGTCGGTGATGATCCGCGGGCCGGTGACGTAGTCGCCCCACTCGGCGGTCTCGGAGACCGACCAGCGCATCTTCTCCAGGCCGCCCTCGTACATGAGGTCCACGATCAGCTTCAGCTCGTGGAGGCACTCGAAGTACGCGATCTCCGGCTGGTAACCGGCCTCGACCAGGGTCTCGAAGCCGGCCTTGACGAGGGCGGACGCGCCGCCGCACAGCACGGCCTGCTCGCCGAACAGGTCGGTCTCGGTCTCCTCGGTGAAGGTCGTCTTGATGACGCCCGCACGGGTGCCGCCGATGGCCTTGGCGTACGACAGGGCGAGCTGGAACGCGTTGCCCGTGGCGTCCTGCTCGACGGCGGCGATCGCCGGGACGCCGCGGCCCTCCTCGTACTGACGGCGGACCAGGTGGCCGGGGCCCTTGGGGGCGACGAGGGCGACGTCGACGCCGGCCGGGGGCTTGATGAAGCCGAAGCGGACGTTGAAGCCGTGGGCGAAGAACAGCGCGTCGCCGTCCTTCAGGTTGTCCTTGATGGACTCCTCGTAGACCTGGGCCTGGATCGGGTCCGGGATCAGGATCATGATGACGTCGGCCTCGGCGGCTGCCTCGGTCGGCGTGACGACGCGCAGGCCCTGCTCCTCGGCCTTCGCCTTGGACTTGGAGCCCTCGTGCAGACCGACGCGGACGTCGACACCCGAGTCACGGAGCGACAGCGCGTGGGCGTGGCCCTGGCTGCCGTATCCGATCACCGCGACCTTGCGGCCCTGGATGATGGACAGGTCGGCGTCGTCGTCGTAGAACAGCTCGGCCACTGGGTTTCTCCTTGGTGTGCTGATGTTGCGTCCCACCGTACGGCGGGCGGGGGCGGGGAGGTCGGGGGGTCTCGCTACGCGGAACGGTCCAGGGCCCGCAGCGAGCGGTCCGTGATGGACCGGGCGCCACGCCCTATGGCGATGGTGCCGGACTGGACGAGCTCCTTGATGCCGAACTGCTCCAGCATCTTGAGCATCGCGTCGAGCTTGTCACTCGAACCTGTTGCCTCGATCGTGACCGCCTCGGGCGAGACGTCGACGGTCTTGGCGCGGAAGAGCTGGACGATCTCGACGATCTGGGACCGGGTCTCGTTGTCGGCGCGGACCTTCACCAGGACGAGCTCGCGCTGGATGGCGGCGCTGGGCTCCAGTTCGACGATCTTCAGGACGTTGACCAGCTTGTTGAGCTGCTTGGTCACCTGTTCCAGCGGCAGGTCCTCGACATTGACCACGATGGTGATGCGGGAGATGTCGGGGTGCTCGGTGACACCGACGGCGAGCGAGTCGATGTTGAAGCCGCGCCGGGAGAACAGGGCGGCGATCCGGGCGAGGATGCCGGGCGTGTTCTCCACCAGGACGGAGAGCGTGTGCTTGGACATGATGGTTGACTCGGCTCTCTCTCAGTCGTCTTCGTTGTCGCCGAAGTCGGGACGGACGCCCCGGGCGGCCATGACCTCGTCGTTGGACGTCCCGGCGGCGACCATCGGCCAGACCTGGGCGTCCTCGTGGACGATGAAGTCGACGACGACCGGGCGGTCGTTGATCGCGTTGGCCTCGGCGATGACCTTGTCCAGGTCCTCGGGGCGCTCACAGCGCAGCGCGACGCAGCCCATGGCCTCCGACAGCTTCACGAAGTCCGGGATCCGGGTGCCGGCGCTGGGCTGCTTGCCGTCCGCGTCGGGGCCGGAGTGCAGGACGGTGTTGGAGTAGCGCTGGTTGTAGAAGAGCGTCTGCCACTGGCGGACCATCCCGAGCGCGCCGTTGTTGATGATGGCGACCTTGATCGGGATGTTGTTCAGCGCGCAGGTGACCAGTTCCTGGTTGGTCATCTGGAAGCAGCCGTCGCCGTCGATGGCCCAGACCGTGCGGTCGGGCATGCCGGCCTTGGCGCCCATGGCGGCCGGGACGGCGTAGCCCATCGTTCCGGCGCCGCCGGAGTTCAGCCAGGTGGCGGGCTTCTCGTAGTCGATGAAGTGGGCGGCCCACATCTGGTGCTGGCCGACGCCGGCCGCGAAGATGGTGCCCTCGGGGGCGAGCCGGCCGATGCGCTGGATGACCTGCTGCGGGGCGAGGGACCCGTCCTCGGGCTGCTCGTAGCCCAGGGGGTAGGTGTCGCGCCAGCGGCTGAGGTCCTTCCACCAGGCGGTGTAGTCGCCGGCGTTGCCCTCGTTGTGCTCGGCCTGGACGGCCTGGACCAGGTCGGCGATGACCTCGCGGGCGTCACCGACGATCGGCACGTCGGCGGCGCGGTTCTTGCCGATCTCGGCAGGGTCGATGTCCGCGTGGACGATCTTGGCGAAGGGGGCGAAGCTGTCCAGCTTGCCGGTGACGCGGTCGTCGAACCGGGCGCCGAGGGCGACGATCAGGTCGGCCTTCTGGAGCGCGGTGACGGCGGTGACGGCGCCGTGCATGCCGGGCATGCCGACGTGCAGCGGGTGGCTGTCGGGGAACGCGCCGAGGGCCATCAGCGTGGTGGTGACCGGGGCCTGGGTCAGCTCGGCGAGGACCTTCAGCTCGGCGGTGGCACCGGCCTTGAGGACGCCGCCGCCGACGTACAGGACGGGGCGCTTGGCCTGGGTGATGAGCTTGGCGGCCTCCCGGATCTGCTTGGCGTGCGGCTTGGTCACCGGGCGGTAGCCGGGCAGGTCGAGCTGCGGCGGCCAGCTGAAGGTCGTCCGGGCCTGGAGGGCGTCCTTGGCGATGTCGACCAGGACCGGGCCGGGGCGGCCGGTGGAGGCGATGTGGAACGCCTCGGCGATCGTCTTGGGGATGTCCTCGGCCTTGGTGACCAGGAAGTTGTGCTTGGTGATCGGCATCGTGATGCCGCAGATGTCCGCCTCCTGGAAGGCGTCCGTGCCAATCGCCTTGGAGGCGACCTGACCGGTGATCGCGACCAGCGGGACGGAGTCCATGTGCGCGTCGGCGATCGGGGTGACCAGGTTGGTGGCACCGGGGCCGGAGGTGGCCATGCAGACGCCGACCTTGCCGGTCGCCTGGGCGTAACCGGTCGCGGCGTGGCCGGCGCCCTGCTCGTGGCGGACGAGGACGTGGCGGACCCGGGTGGAGTCCATCATCGGGTCGTACGCGGGGAGGATGGCGCCGCCGGGGATGCCGAAGACCGTCTCGGCGCCCACTTCCTCGAGAGAACGGATGAGGGACTGCGCACCCGTGACGTGCTCAACGGTGGTGGAGGGCTGTCCGCCGCTACGGGCCCGCGGCTGCGGATGGTGGGCCCCGGAGGCCTGCTCGGTCATCGGCATTCTCTTCTCGAAGCTGAGGGTTTTCGCGAGGTTTAGCTGGTTTGGCTCGGTGCCAGTGCAACAAAAAACCCCTCGTGCCGTGAGGCAAGCGAGGGGAGCGCGCCGGTGTGGGTCTGCAGGGCCGTCATCGGGCCGTGCTCAGCCGACGCGCTTTCCAAGTACGAGAATTCGGGTGCGCATGGCAATGACCCTCCCTCCGGCGCACCGTCAGTGTCAAGTGGGTGGGACGCGAGTCTCACTATGTGAGCGGGACGGGTGGGGGGAACGCATGCCCGGGAGGACACCCGGCAGGGTGGTCGGGAGGCTGCCGGGAAGGGCGACCGGGAGGGGCGCCGGGAGGACGTGGGGCACGGTGCCGGCGAGGGCGCCCGGCAGGGCACCGGGGCGGGCACCGGACCCGGCCCCGGGCACGCCGCCGGGGGTACCGCCGGGCGGGGTGCCGGCGGCCGGGGTGCCGGCGGCCGGGGTGCCGGCGGCCGGGGTGCCGCCGGACACGGCGCCGGGTGACGCGGGGCCGGGCGGGGGGCCGCCGGGCGCGGCGCTCGGGACGGCACTGGGGACGGCGCTCGGGCGGGCGCCCGCGACGAGGGTGCCGCGGAAGGTGGCGGGCAGGACGCCCGGGAGGGTGCCCTGACGGGTGCCCCCGGAGACCGCGGGCAGGACGGTCCCGCCGGGCACCGGGAACGCGTCCCGCACCAGGGCACGGCGGAGCCGGTACTCGTCCAGGGGGCCCGAGAAGGCCGTTCCCTGCCCATGCGTGCACCCCATCGCGCGTAGCGCCAGGACCTGCTCCGGCATGTCGACCCCGTCGGCCACACACTGCATGCCGAGGTCACGGGCGATGCGGAGCAGCCCACTCGTGATCTTGTGCAGCCGGGCCGATTCGACGACACCCTCGACCAGGCCCCTGTCCAGTTTCAGTATGTCCACCGGGAGCCGCCGGAGCGCGTTGATCGCGGCATATCCGCTGCCGAATCCGTCGAGCGCGATGCGCACCCCGAGCCTGCGCAGGCCGGCCAGGCGCTGTTCCAGTTCGTCGAAGGAGATCCGGGGGTCGCTGTCGGCCAGCTCGATGATCAGCGACCCGGAGGGGAGTTCGTACTTGGTGAGCAGGGCTTCGACGGTGCCGAGCGGCATGGACCGGTCCACCAGCCGGCGCGCCGGGAAGCGGACCGTGACGGGCACCCGGTGGCCGAGCCGGCCGCGCTCCGCGGCCTGCTCGACGGCCTCCTCCAGGAGCCGGCCGCTCACCTCGGCGGTGCGCTCGGCGTCCTCGGCGACCCGGTGGTACTCCCCCGGGGTGAACAGGATGCCCTGGGCGGACCGCCAGCGGGCCTGGGCGGCGACGGCGGTGATCCGGCCGGTGGCGAGGTCCACCACGGGCTGGTGGAGCAGCACGAACTCGCCGTCCGGTGACGGGGGGCGGCTGCGGCGGGCCAGGTCCGTGCGGCGCACGACGTCGGACTGCATCTGGGGCGCGTACAGCTCGACGCGGTTCTTGCCGCCCGCCTTGGCGCGGTACATGGCGAGGTCCGCGTTGCGGAGGAGGTCCCCGGCGCTGATGCCCGCCTCGGCGAAGGCCACGCCGATGGACGCGGCGACCCGGACCTCCTGGCCCTCGATCCGGTACGGCTGCGAGAGCGTGAGCCGCAGCCGGTCGGCGATCTCCTGGACCTGCGGCTCGCGGGCCGACGGGTCGCGGCTGCCGTCCCCGAGGATCAGGGCGGCGAACTCGTCACCGCCGAGACGGGCCGCGGTGTCCCCGGCCCGCACCGAGTCCTGGAGCCGGCGGGCGGCCTGGATGAGCAGCTCGTCGCCGGCCTGGTGGCCGAGCCGGTCGTTGACGCCCTTGAAGCCGTCCAGGTCGATGAAGAGCACGGCCGTGCCCGCGTCGCCCGCGCGGCGGCCGCTGAGGGCCTGGCGCACGCGCCGGGTGAACAGCGCGCGGTTGGGCAGGTCGGTGAGCGGGTCGTGTTCCGCGTTGTGCTGGAGCTGCGCCTGGAGGCGGACCCGCTCGGTGACGTCCCGGCTGTTGAAGATCAGCCCGCCCTGGTGGCGGTTGACTGTCGACTCGACGTTGAGCCACTCCCCCCTGCCGGACCTGAAGCGGCACTCGATGCGGGTCGTGGGCTCCTCGGAGGGGGGCGCCGTCAGGAAGCGCCGGACCTCGTGGACCACGCCGCCGAGGTCTTCGGGGTGGATGAGGGCCGCGAGTTCCGAGCCGATGAGCTCGTCGGCGTCCCGCCCGTAGACGCCGGAGGCCGCCGGGCTGACGTACCGCAGCACCCCGTCGGGGGCGGCGATCATGATCACGTCGCTGGAGCCCTGCACCAGGGACCGGAAGTGGTTCTCCTTCTGGGCCAGTTCGTGGGTCAGGGCGATGTTGTCGAGGAGCATGATCCCCTGGCGCACGACCAGGGCGAGCACGACCGTGCATCCGGTGAAGACGACGACGCGGTCCACCGTGCGGTCCTCGATGACGTTGTAGAGGATGCCGAGCGTGCAGACCGCCGCCGCCAGGTACGGCGTGAGGGCTGCCAGCGACCCGGCGATGGGACGACTGGCCTGACGGGGCCCGCGCGCCGGGGCCTGGCTCTCGGCCAGGCGGTTGGCGCCCCAGGGGGCGTAGGCCAGGAGCAGCGAGCCGGCGAACCAGCCCGCGTCGAGGAGCTGGCCCGAGCGGTAGTGCTCGCGCAGCAGCGGTGAGGTGAACAGGGCGTCGCACAGCACGGTCAGCGCCAGGGCGGCGATCGCGGTGTGGACGGCGGAGCGGTTGGTCTGGGAGCGCCGGAAGTGCAGCGCCAGCACCATGCTCACCAGCACGATGTCCAGGAGCGGGTACGCGAGCGACAGCGCGGCCCGCGCGACGCTCTCGCCCTCGAAGCGGGCGGTGTGGGCGAGGGCGAGGCTCCAGGACAGCGTGAGCAGCGACCCGCCGATCAGCCAGGAGTCCAGCGCGAGGCAGGTCCATCCGGCGCGGGTGACCGGCCGCTTGGCGAGGACGAGCAGCCCGACGATGGCGGGCGGTGCGAAGAGCAGGAAGAACAGGTCGGCGAAGGACGGCTGTGGCACCTCGCGCTCGAGCACGACCTCGTACCAGCCCCAGACGGTGTTGCCGCCGGCCGCCATCGCGGAGGAGAAGGCGAACAGCAGCCAGGCGGGCCGGAACCGGCTGCCACGCGTGCGTGCGTACACGAAGCAGGAGACGGCGGCGAGCAGGGCGGCGGCGCTGAGGCCGAAGTCGCCCATGATCAGCGCCAGTTCCTCGGAGCCCCAGCCGACGGCGGCACCGGCCGCGTAGCTCGCGCACAGCGCGGCGAGGAGGAGCTGGCACGCCAGGCCGCCGGAGCCGCCCGCGCCGCGGCCGGCCGCGCCACCGCCCGCCGCACTGCCGCTCGTGGTGCCGCCGGTGCTCGCACCGGTGACGGGCGGCCGCTCGATGAGCACGCCCGGGGCGCTCACGGGGACACCTCGGTGTGCGGCTCGAAGTGGTGCGGCGACGGCTGCCGCCGCGTCCGCGTCGGCTCCGGTGGCCGGGAGGCGGTCACGCCTCGCAGTCGGCCGCCCCGTCGCGCCGGTTCGTTCATCCATCGACCGTGCATCGCCCGTCGCCCCCCTCGGATTCTGATCGGCCATCACGTCGCTCCCCAGCGCCGGTTGATGCTCGACGCGGCCCCCAGATCGGGACGATACACCAGGATCGTCACTCAGGGACAGGGGTGCTCTACGCTCCGTGACGATCATCAGGCTAATGGGCACGGAGGGCGCCCATTTCGCTTCAGAGCGTGGTCAGGGGGTGGTGAGGACGATGTTCCGCATCTCCGCGCGCTCGGCGAACCGGGTGACCTGACCCACGACGAGACGCTTCGCGCGGGGCATGAACGCCGATGTCGAACCGCCGACGTGAGGACTGATCAGTACGCCCGGCGCGTGCCACAGCGGGTGACCGGGGGGCAGCGGCTCGGGGTCGGTGACGTCGAGCGCGGCGGTGATCCGGCCGGTCCGTGTCTCGGCCAGCAGCGCCTCCGTGTCGACGACGGGGCCGCGGGCGACGTTCACCAGCAGGGCGCCGTCCTTCATCCGGGCCAGGAATGCGGCGTCCACGAGGTGGTGGGTGTCGGGGGTGAGGGGCGTGGACAGGATGACGACGTCCGCCCGGGGCAGGAGGGCGGGCAGATCGGTGAGCGGCTGCACTGGACCGCGCGCAGTGGTGCGCTCGGAGCGCGCGACGCGCGCCACCCGCGCGCACTCGAAGGGCGCGAGCCGGTCCTCTATGGCCGCGCCGATCGATCCGTAGCCCACGATGAGCACGGACCTGTCGGCCAGCGCCGGGTAGAAGCCGGCCCGCCACTCCTCCGCGTCCTGGCCGCGCACGAAGCCGGGGATGCCCCGGAGGGAGGCCAGGGTCAGCGCGATCGTCAGCTCGGCCGTGCTGGCCTCGTGGACGCCCTTGGCGTTGCACAGCGTCACCCCGGACGGCAGGACGCCGAGCCCCGGCGTCACATGGTCGATCCCGGCCGAGAGCGTCTGGACGACGCGTACGGAGGTCATGGCGGCCATCGGGCGCACCGCGATCTCGCTGCCCTTCATGTACGGCACCACGTAGAACACGCAGTCGGCCGGATCGGCCGGGAAGTCCGGGCCGCCGTCCCAGAAGCGGTAGGTCAGGCCCGACTCGGCAGGGGCGGGGAGCCCGTCCATCTCGTCGGCCGGAATGGGGAGCCACACGTCAGCAGTCATGGTCAGGAGGTTAGTTTGGGGAGCGGCACGAGGAGGGGTACGGGGAGTTGGAGCGCAGGACGATCGGGGCGACGGCGCTCGAAGTAGGTGCGGTCGGCCTCGGCTGCATGCCGATGAGCTGGGCCTACAGCGCTTCGCGACAGCGTGGTGACCGCTCCTTGCGCACCGTGCACGCCGCGCTCGACGCCGGGGTGTCCCTGCTCGACACCGCCGACATGTACGGGCCGTTCACCAACGAGCTGCTGCTGGGCCGGGTGCTCAAGGAGCGGCGGGCGGAGGCGTTCGTGTCCACCAAGTGCGGGCTGCTCGTCGGGGAGCAGCACATCGTGGCCAACGGGCGGCCCGGGTACGTGCGCCGGGCGTGCGACGCCTCGCTGCGGCGGCTCCAGACGGACGTGATCGACCTCTACCAGCTCCACCGCGCCGACCCCGAGGTGCCCGTGGAGGAGACCTGGGGCGCGATGGCGGAGCTGGTGACGGCGGGCAAGGTACGGGCCCTGGGGCTGTGCGCGATGGCCGTCAGGGCGCCGCGCCGGGGCGCGGCGGGGGCGTCCCGGGCGGACCTGTACGACGGAACGATTCAGCAGCTCGAGCGGGTGCAGCAGGTGTTCCCGGTGAGCGCCGTGCAGGCCGAGCTGTCGGTGTGGTCGCCCGAGGCGCTGCGCCGGCTGCTGCCGTGGTGCGCGTCGCGGGGCGTGGGGTTCCTGGCGGCGATGCCGCTCGGCAACGGCTTCCTCACCGGGACGCTGACCCCGGGCAGCGGGTTCGAGCCCGAGGACCTGCGGGCCCGGCACCCCCGCTTCACGGCCGAGATGATGGCCGCGAACCAGCCGCTCGTGGTGGGCCTGCGCCGGGTGGCGGAGCGGCACGGCGGTGCGGCGGCGGGGGTCACGCCGGCACAGGTGGCGCTGGCCTGGGTACTGGGACGGGGTCGGCACGTCGTACCGGTGCCGGGGACGAAGCACGAGCGGTGGGCGGTGGAGAACGCGCGGGCGGCGGAGCTGTCGCTGACCGCCGAGGACCTCGCGGAGATCGCCGCGCTGCCGCCGGCCCGCGGATCGTGGGACTGACTCCCCCGCCGGACCCTCGGCGGTGACCGGCCCGGGCGGTGTATCAAGGGTGGGCACGCAGCTCACACGCCGTTGAAGGGATCGGAACTGTGCAACGTCCTGCTGTGACGGCCGTGTTGGCCGCCGGCGCCCTGCTCCTCGCGACCGGGTGCTCGGCGGACGGGGGCGGGCGCCCCGCGGGCGCGAGGAGCCCGGGGTCGCCGCCCGCCGCCTCCGCCCCGCCGTCGGGATCGCCGTCGGGGTCGCCGTCCCCCTCCGGGCCCTCCGGTCCGCCCGCGAAGGGCATGGTGAAGGTCGTGTCCACGCTCACCGGGGGGCTGAAGTCGCCGTGGGGCCTGGCCGCCCTGCCGGAGGGCGACCTGCTGGTCTCCTCGCGCGACGAGGGGACGATCACCCGGGTCGACGGGGAGAGCGGCGCCAAAACCGTGATCGGCTCGGTGCCGGGGGTGGCCCCCGCGGGCGAGGGCGGGCTGCTGGGGCTGGCGCTGTCGCCGTCGTACGCCTCGGACCACCTGGTGTACGCGTACTTCACCACCGAGTCCGACAACCGCATCGCCCGCATGCTGTACGACGAGAAGAGACCGCCCGGCCAGCAGCTCGGGGCGCCCGACACGGTCCTGCGGGGCATCCCCAAGGGGTCGATCCACAACGGCGGGCGGATCGCCTTCGGCCCGGACGGGATGCTGTACGCGGGCACGGGCGAGACCGGTGACACCGGCCTGGCCCAGGACAAGGCCTCCCTGGGCGGGAAGATCCTGCGGATGACCCCGGACGGCCGGCCGGTGCACGGCAACCCCTCCGCCGACTCGGTCGTCTACTCGTACGGCCACCGCAATGTGCAGGGGCTGGCCTGGGACTCCGAGAAGCGGCTGTGGGCGGCCGAGTTCGGGCAGAACACCTGGGACGAGCTGAACCTGATCCGGCCGGGCGGCAACTACGGCTGGCCCAAGGTGGAGGGCGAGGAGGGCCGGCCCGGCTTCGCCGACCCGGTGGCCCAGTGGAAGACCGCCGACGCCTCCCCGAGCGGCATCGCCGTCGTGGAGGGCTCGGTCTGGGTGGCCGGACTGCGGGGCGAGCGGCTGTGGCGGGTCCCGCTGGCGGGGGCGGAACCTTCGGCGGCCCCCCAGCCGTTCCTCCAGGAGCGGTACGGCCGGCTGCGCACGGTCCTGGCGGCGGGCGGCGGCGCGGTGTGGCTGGTCACCAGCGAGACGGACGGCCGGGGCACACCGGAGGCGGGAGACGACCGGATCCTCCGCCTGGAGGTGACCTGAGAGGTGGCAGCCAGTGTTCAACATGATGGAGCAACTCTTCGCGCCGGGCCGCAAGCACACGGACGACGAGCAACGGCGGCTGGAGCTGACGCGGGAGGACCAGAATGACGGCGACCCCGCCCGCGGCCCCATAGACCTCGCGTCCGGCACGGTCACCATCCGCGCGCCCCGCCCCTCCGGCTCCTGAGCCCCTCGGGGGCGCCGGGCCGGTGGGCCGGGTGCGGGTGCACGCCGGGCGCGTGCGGCGGGGCCGGCGGTGTCAGACGGGAACCTCGGGGAGCAGGCGGAGGCGGTGGGCGAGGGCGGCGGCCTCGCCGCGGCCCGAGACGCGGAGCTTGGCCAGGATGTTGGAGACGTGCACGCTCGCCGTCTTCGGTGAGATGAACAGCTCCTCGGCTATCTGCCGGTTGGTGCGGCCCACCGCGACCAGCCGGAGCACGTCCTGCTCGCGGGGTGTGAGCCCGAAGCCCTCGCCGTCCGGCTCCGGTGCCGGGACGGCCGCCGGGGCCGTGAGGGACAGGCGGGCCCGGGCCGCCAGCAGTTCCAGCTCCTCGCGCAGGGGACGGGCACCCAGGTGCACGGCGACCTGGTGCGCCTCGCGGGCCAGCTCCGCGGCCCGGTCCCGGTTGCCGCCCCGGGCGAGCAGGGCGTCCGCCCAGCGGTGCCGGGCGCGGGCCAGCTCGTAGGGGCGCTCCAGGGGGCCGAAGGCGTCCACCACCTCCGCCCACCGGTCGGCGTCGTCCCGGCCCTCGGCGCGGGCCAGCTCGGCGGCCGTGAACAGCGCGTGGGCCCGCCACACCGGGACCGGGGTGGCGAGCTGCCGCGCGTACGAGCGGATCAGCGCCACCGCCTCGGCGCGGCCCTCCGCCGCCGCGGGCAGCCCGCGGGCCTCCGCCTCGGCCGTGGCGGCGGTGAGCAGCAGCGGCCAGGCGTACCGCTGGCTGCCGATCGGGAAGCCGCGTCCCGCCGCCTCGACCAGGCCCGTCCGCACGTCGGCGAGACGGCCCTGCGCGGCGGCGATCCCCAGCTCCGTCTGCGCCAGGGGCAGCAGGTACTGGTGCATCGGATCGTGCGTGCCGTACGTCTCCCGGGCCCGGGCCGCGTACTCGGCGCAGACCTCCAGCTCGCCCCGGAGCCCGGCGAGCTGGGCCCGCCGCAACTGCGCCCCGGCGCGCGGCCTGGAGCTGTAGGCGACGCGCTGGAGCCGCTGGGCGCCCTCGGCGGCCTCGTCCCAGTGGCCCAGCGAGATCTGGGACTCGACGAGGTTGCCGAGGACCCAGGCCTTGTTGTCCAGGAGCCCCCGCTTCCGGGAGAACTCCACGCCCTCGGTGGCGATCCGGACCGCCTCCCGGGAGCGGCCGACGCCCTCCAGGCAGGAGGAGATGTTGACGTAGGCGCGTCCGGACTCGGTGCGCAGGCACAGGTCGAGGGTCCGCTCCAGCACCGCGTACATCTCGGCGAAGCCCGCTTCGACGTCGCCCGAGTCGACCATGAGGCCGCCGAGGGTGAGCCGGGCGTTCAGCTCGATGGGCTCGGCCTTGACCAGCCGGGCGTACTCGACGGCCCGTTCGGCGGCGGCCAGGCTCTCCAGGCCGGGCGCGTGCAGCATGCCCCAGCCGGCGGCCACCGCCAGGACCTGCGCGTGGACGGCGGAC
The DNA here is from genome assembly GCF_055598725.1 of Streptomyces sp. NPDC039423. Taxonomy (NCBI): domain Bacteria; kingdom Bacillati; phylum Actinomycetota; class Actinomycetes; order Kitasatosporales; family Streptomycetaceae; genus Streptomyces; species Streptomyces sp. NPDC039423. The sequence continues at coordinate 962,712 of NZ_JBVKAH010000002.1, read as the reverse complement.
GGCGGGAGACCGCGCACCAGCTCCTGGGCGGTGGCGATCTCGGTCCAGCCGTCGCCGCGCCCGAGGTTGGACATCAGCCGGGAGCGCTCGGTCCAGAACCAGGCCGCGCGCTGGGGGTCCTTGTCGGCGGAGCCGGCGGCCGGGTCGCCCTCCTCGTCCAGCAGCCGCAGCGCCCGCTTGACGATCTTCAGGGCCCGTTCGCGTTCGCCGCACAGCCGCGCGGCCACCGCCGCCTCGGCCAGCAGGTCCAGGTAGCGCAGCGGGGTGGTCTCGGGGCAGCCGCACGCCGGGTACGCCTCGGCGTAGTCGATGGGCCGCAGGGAGGCGCGGACGTCCTCGGGCACGTCGTCCCAGAGCTCCATGGCCCGCTCCAGCAGGCGCATCTGCTCGGCGTGGGCGTGCCGCTTGCGGGCCTCGACGGCGGCCCGCAGGACGACGGGCAGGGCCTTGGCGGCGTCGTGCGCGTGGTACCAGTAGCTGGCGAGCCGGGTGGTGCGTTCGTCGGCCCGCACGAGACCGGGGTCGGCCTCCAGCGCCTCGGCGTAGCGCCGGTTGAGGCGGGAGCGCTCGCCGGGCAGCAGGTCGTCGCTGACGGCCTCGCGCACCAGGGAGTGGCGGAAGCGGTAACCCTCGCCGTCGGGCACGGCGAGCAGGATGTTGGCGTTGACGGCGGCGCGCAGCGCCTCGATGAGGTCGTCCTCGGGCAGCCGGGCGACGGCGGCGAGCAGGCCGTACTCGACGGTGGAGCCGCCCTCCGCAACGGTCCTGACGACCCGTTGGGCGTCCTCGGAGAGCCGTTCCACGCGCACGAGGAGCAGGTCGCGGAGGGACTCGCTCAGCCCGCCCGGCTCGCCGCCGCCCTCCTGGCAGACGACGAGCTCCTCGACGAAGAAGGCGTTGCCGTCGGAGCGGCGGAAGACGTCGTCGACGAGCGCGGCGGTGGGTTCGGCGGCCAGGATGCCGGTCAACTGGCGGTGCACCTCGGTGCGGTTGAACCGGGGCAGCTCGATGCGGCGGACCGTGCGCAGCCGGTCCAGCTCGGCGAGCAGCGGACGCAGCGGGTGGCGGCGGTGGATGTCGTCGGCGCGGTAGGTGGCGACGACCACGAGCCGGCCGCGGTGCAGGGTGCGGAAGAGGTACGCGAGCAGGTGGCGGGTGGAGGTGTCGGCCCAGTGCAGGTCCTCCAGGGCGAGGACGACCGTGCGGTCGGCGGCGATGCGCTCCAGGAGGCGGACGGTCAGCTCGAACAGCCGGGCGGTGCTGTCCTCGTTGTACGGCTCGGGCCCGGCCGCGTCGCCCAGTTCGGGCAGCAGCCGGGCCAGTTCGCCCTCCTGGCCCTCCGCGGCGGCGGCGAGCTCGTCGGGGAGGGTGCGGCGCAGGGCGCGCAGCGCGGTGGAGAACGGCGCGAACGGCAGTCCGTCGGCGCCGATCTCGACGCATCCTCCGACCGCGACCACGGCCCCCTGGGCGCACGCCTCGCCGAGGAACTCCTCCAGCAGGCGGGTCTTGCCGACCCCCGCCTCGCCTCCGACGAGCAACGCCTGTGGCTCTCCCGCGGTGGCGCGGGAGAGCGCTTCGGTGAGGGTGGTCAGTTCACCGGCTCTGCCGACGAACACGGGGCTGACGGACCTGTTCTCCACGTGGCCGAGCATCGCACAGCCTTCCGACAGCGGGGCACCGGATTTCGGCACGACGGCCATGGCGTGGGTGCCGGCCGGCCGTCAGGCCGCCGTGGTGAAGCGGCCGGGGTCGGTGTTCACCTGCCCTTCGGCGGCGTGGCGCCCGGACCGGCGGCCGAGGAGCCGGCCGGCCTTGTGGGCGGCCCGGGCGCGGTTGGCGAGCCGCTGGGCGTCGGCCCGGCGGATGAGCTCGGCGTGACGGGCCTGCTGGAGTTCGTACGCGAACATCGTTCTCTCCCTGGTGTGTTCGGGGCGTTCCCTTGATGCCTCGAGTCTCGTTCCCCAGGGGGTCCGGCCACATCGGGAGAGTGCCGCATTGTGGGTGGCGGGGGCTCCTTAGGCGCGTCCTGAGGTACCTCAGGAGGGCCCGGGGAGTGCCCTAGGGAGTGACTTGCCGGGCGCCGTGAGCCCGGCACGATCGGCGAGACACCCCCTAGGCGCCGGTGCCGGGCAGCGGGAGGAAGAGGTCGGCGTACATGCCGGCGGACAGCAGCAGGCCGAGGCCGCCGAGCACGGCACCGGCCAGGGCCACGGCGCCGACCCACTGGGGGCGCCGGGGGCGGGTGAGGACGACGAGACCGGTGAGCAGCGCGAGGAGGGCGAACAGGCCGTTGACGAAGGCGGTGGTGTGCCAGGCGTCCCCGTAGATCTCGGAGATCTGCTGGGTGGCGGAGCCGGTCCGGGAGGTGGCGATCTGTCCGACGAGGGTCTCGCGCTCGGCGGCGACGCGGCCCGGCCAGGTGCCGGTCAGCGAGGCGAGGCCGAGCGCGGTGGCGACGACGGCCGCCGCCGCGGCGGCGAGGCCGCCCGTGACGCCTCCCGGCCCGGACGCCGGCCGGGAGGCGTCCCCGGTGGCGTCGTCGTCCGGGGCGGCGCGGGTGGCGTCGTCGTCGTCCGGGGCGTCCAAGGCGTCTTCGCCGGACCCGGACCCGGCGGGCCCGTGGGTGCGGGTGGCGTCGTCGTCCGGGGCGTGCTCGCGCGGGCCGTCGGTGGTGGCCGTCGCCGCCGCGGGAGCCTTCGCCGTCGGGGCCCTGGTGTCGTCGGGCTCCGCGGGGGCGGAGCCGGTGGTGCCGGGGTTCGTCCTGGTGGGGTTCATGCCCGGCACGCTAGGTACCGTTTCTGAGAGGCCCCTTAACGCGAAGCGTCCCGCGCCCCGCCGCGTGCCGCACGCCACTCGGGCGCGAGGACGGACCAGACCTCCATGTCGTGGCGTACGCCCCGGTACGGGTAGCTCTCGCGGAGCACGCCCTCCTTGGTCATGCCGAGGCGCTTTGCGACGTTGATGCTGGCGGTGTTCGCCGACGAGACCTGCCACTCGACACGGTGCATCCCGCGCTCGGTCACCGCCCAGTCGATCAGCACGCGGACCGCCCGGGTGACCAGGCCCCGGCCGGACACCGAGGGCTCCAGCCAGCAGCCCGCCTCGCAGGTGCCGGCGGCGGTGTCCATGACCCGCAGCAGGACCCCGCCGACGAGGGTGCCGTCGAGCCAGATGCCGAGGATCCGGCCCGTGTCGGAGGCCGCCTTGTCGGCGTACGCCTGGAGGAAGGCCCTGGTGGAGGGGAGGTCGGTACAGACGGTCGGGAGGGCGACGTACTGCCCGATGTAGTCCCTGCCCCGGTCCATGTGGGCCAGGTACTCCTCGGCCTGCCACGGCTCCAGCGGCCGCAGCTCGGCTCCGTCGTCACCCAGGGATATCGCGAACACCGTCGTGGTCCTCCACCGCTATGGCACGAGCTGCCCGTCGTCGCTCGCGCGCTGCCACGGGATCTTCGCACGCTCGGAATCGTGGCACTCGGGGTTTTCGACGCTGATGCGGGGCAGGACGCGGTCGAGCCAGCCCGGCAGCCACCAGTTGGCGCCGCCGAGCATGTGCATGAGGGCGGGCACCAGGAGCGTACGGAGGACGAAGGCGTCCAGGGCGACGGCGGCCGCCAGTCCGATGCCGAACATCGCGATGACCCGGTCCCCGGAGAGGACGAACGCCAGGAACACGGCGATCATGATCACGGCGGCGGAGTTGATGACCCGGCTCGTCTCGGCGAGACCGACGCGTACGGCCCGCCGGTTGTCACCGGTCTCCAGCCACTCCTCGTACATCCGACTCACCAGGAACACCTGGTAGTCCATGGAGAGCCCGAAGAGCACCGACACCATGATCACCGGCAGGAAGGGTTCGATGGGGCCGGCCCGGCCGAGGCCGAGCAGCTCGCTGCCCATGCCCCACTGGAAGATCGCCACGACGACACCGAAGGCCGAGGCCACGGCGGTGACGTTCATCAGGGCCGCCTTCAGCGGGATCCCGATCGAGCGGAAGGCGAGCAGGAGCAGCAGACAGCCCAGGGCGATGACCACGCCCACGAACAGCGGCAGCTTGCCGATGATGACCTGCGCGAAGTCGTCGTACCCGGCGGTGACGCCACCGACGTACACCTCGAGGGAGGTGCCCTCCTCGGCGGTCGGCAGGACGTCGTCGCGCAGCCGGTCGACGAGGTCGCTGGTCGCCTCCGACTGCGGCGCGGAGTCCGGTACGACGGTGAGGACGGCCGTGTTGCCGCTGCCGCTGTAGGTGACCGGGCCGACCGTCTCCACGCCGCCGGTGGCCCGGAGGGCGTCGGGGAGGGCGGCGAGGGCGAGCCGGTCGTCGGCGCCGTCGAGCTCGGCGACCAGGGTGAGGGGGCCGTTGACACCGGGGCCGAAGCCGTCGGCGAGCAGGTCGTAGGCCTTGCGCGTGGTCGAGGCGGCCGGGTTGTTGCCCTGGTCGGAGGTGCCCAGGTGCAGGCCCAGGGTGGGCAGCGCGAGGACCAGCATCACGACGGCGGCGACGGCGCCCAGCAGCTTGGGGTGGCGCTCGACGAACGCCGACCAGCGGGCGGCGAAGCCGGTCGGCAGCTCGGGCTCGGGGCCGTGCTCGACGAGCCGGGCCCGCTCGCGGCGGGACAGGGCGCGCATGCCGATGAAGGACAGCAGCGCGGGCAGCAGCGTCACGGACGCGGCGACGGTGAGGACGACGGTGAGCGAGGCCGCGATGGCGACGCCGTTGAGGAAGCCCAGGCGCAGGATCAGCATGCCCAGCAGCGCGATGCAGACCGTCGCGCCGGCGAAGACGACGGCCCGGCCGGTGGTGGCGACGGCGTTCCGGGCGGCCTCGGCGACCGGGAGGCCGCGCTTGAGGCCCTTGCGGTGGCGGGTGACGATGAACAGGGCGTAGTCGATCCCGACGCCGAGGCCGATGAGCATGCCCAGCATGGGCGCGAAGTCGGCGACCGTCATCACGTGGCCCAGCAGGCTGATGCCCGCGTAGGCGGTGCCGACGCTGACCAGGGCGGTGGCGATGGGCAGGACGCTGGCGGCGAGCGAGCCGAAGGCGAGGAAGAGGACCACGGCGGCGACGGCCACGCCGACGATCTCGGCGGTGTGGGAGGCCGGCGCCTCGGTGACGGCGACGGCGCTGCCGCCGAGCTCCACCTGGACGCCGTCGGTCGCGGCCGCGCGGGCCGTGTCGACCACGGCCTCGATGCGGTCGGGCGCGATCTCGCCGGCGGGCCGGTCGAAGGCGACCGTGGCGTAGGCGGTGCGTCCGTCGTCGCTGATCCGGCCGGGTTCGTAGGACGGCCCGGCGGGCTCGTGGGCCGCGTCCGCGGCACGGGCGGCGCCGGAGGTCGCGCCGGGGCCGGGGGCGCGGTCGTACGGGCTGGTGACGGAGGCGACTCCGGGGAGCCGGGCGACGTCGTCGAGCATGGCCGCCATCCGGTCCTCGACGGGCTCGGCGCGGACGCTGCCCCGGGTGGTGTGCCAGACGATGGTGTCGCCGTCGCCGCTCCGGCCGGGGAAGCCCTCGTCGAGGAGCACGGTGGCGCGGCCCGACTCGGTGCCGGGGACGTCGTAGTCGTTGGAGTACGCGGAACCGGCGAGGCCGGCGGCCGCCGTGACACCGACCAGGGCAGCGGCCCAGAGCAGGACGGTGGCGAGGCGGTGCGTGATGCACCATCGGGCGATGGCTGCCAACGGGGCACTCCCTGGGGTGGTTCGTGGTCTCTATCGGGAATTGCCCGTAAAGAACGCATGACCTACGTACCGCCACTCTGGCAGGCTAAAAAGATCCATTGTCCGTTTCGTGGCGATCCTCACAGCCGCCGTGTCACGGTGCGCAGAAGCTCGGGCCAAGGATCATGGGGCTCCGCGTACCCGTCCGCCCGGGCCGGGACCGGGGTCGGCCGGAGGCGCCGGCGCGCCCGTTCTCGATGTGGCCCATCACCCCCCGGAAGCCGTCAGGGCCTGCCACCGACGCGACGGTGAATGTCCGAGAATCGACGTACCGGACCCGGCCAGGATGACCACAACTCGCCAACCCGGCATGAGCCGTGGGACCGGGGGCAGAAGTCACCTCGGCTCCCCCCACGGGACGGCCAGGTCCCCGCCACACCCCCTCCCCCCGGTGGCGGGGCCCCCGGCGGCCATGACTCGGCCCCCGCACCCATCGGGTGCGGGGGCCGAGCGGTGCCGGTGTCAGCCCTCGACGCCGAGCCTCTCCAGGATCAGTTCGCGCACGCGGGCCGCGTCCGCCTGGCCCCGGGTGGCCTTCATGACCGCGCCCACCAGGGCGCCGGCAGCGGCCACCTTGCCGCCGCGGATCTTGTCCGCGATGGCCGCGTTGGCGGCGATCGCCTCGTCCACGGCCGTACCCAGCGCACCCTCGTCGGAGACGACCTTCAGGCCGCGCTTCTCGACGACCGTGTCCGGGTCGCCCTCGCCGCCCAGCACGCCCTCGATGACCTGGCGGGCCAGCTTGTCGTTGAGGTCGCCGGACGCCACCAGCTCGGTCACCCGGGCCACCTGGGCCGGGGTGATGGCCAGCGCCTCGAGCGGCGTACCCGACTCGTTGGCGTGCCGGGCCAGCTCACCCATCCACCACTTGCGGGCCTGGTCGGCCGGGGCGCCCGCCTCGGTGGTGGCGACGATCAGGTCGACCGCGCCCGCGTTGAGGATGGACTGCATGTCGTGCTCGGACACGCCCCACTCCTCGCGCAGCCGGTTGCGGCGCACGCGCGGCAGCTCGGGCAGCCCCCCGCGCAGCTCCTCGACCCACTCGCGGGACGGGGCCACCGGGACGAGGTCGGGCTCCGGGAAGTACCGGTAGTCCTCGGCCTCCTCCTTCACCCGGCCGGACGTCGTGGAGCCGTCCTCCTCGTGGAAGTGGCGGGTCTCCTGGATGATCGTGCCGCCCGCGTTCAGCACGCCCGCGTGGCGGCTGATCTCGAACCGTACGGCCCGCTCGACGCTCCGCAGCGAGTTGACGTTCTTGGTCTCCGAGCGCGTACCGAACTTCTCGGTGCCGTGCGGGCGCAGCGACAGGTTCACGTCGCAGCGCATCTGGCCCATCTCCATACGGGCCTCGGAGACGCCGAGCGCCTTGATGACCTCGCGCAGCTCGGCCACGTACGCCTTGGCGACCTCGGGAGCGCGCTCACCGGCGCCGGTGATCGGCTTGGTGACGATCTCGATCAGCGGGATGCCGGCGCGGTTGTAGTCCAGCAGCGAGTGCGAGGCGCCGTGGATCCGGCCGGTCGCACCGCCCACGTGGGTGGACTTGCCGGTGTCCTCCTCCATGTGGGCGCGCTCGATCTCCACGCGGAAGACCTCGCCGTCCTCGAGCTGGACGTCCAGGTAGCCGTTGAAGGCGATCGGCTCGTCGTACTGCGAGGTCTGGAAGTTCTTCGGCATGTCCGGATAGAAGTAGTTCTTCCGGGCGAAACGGCACCATTCGGCGATCTCGCAGTTCAGCGCGAGACCGATCTTGATGGCCGACTCGACGCCGACGGCGTTGACGACCGGGAGCGACCCGGGCATGCCGAGGCAGGTGGGGCAGGTCTGCGAGTTGGGCTCGGCGCCCAGCTCGGTCGAACAGCCGCAGAACATCTTGGTCCTGGTGCCGAGTTCGACGTGCACCTCGAGCCCCATGACGGGGTCGTAGGCGGCGAGGGCGTCCTCGTACGACACCAGCTCAGTGATGACGGTCACGGTGAAACTTTCCCTCTCAGCCGAACAGGACGTCGTCGTCGCCGACGCGCTTCAGCTCGCGCACCAGGATGGCGAGGCCGGTCGCGATCGCGGCGGCCGACACGACGGCGTCGAGCAGCAGCAGCGTGTCGCTCTCGCCACGCGCCTTGCGGGCCTGCTTGATGACGCTGAGCGCGCCGAAGGCGGTGGTGCCGATGGACAGATACGTTCCGGCCCGGGACTTCCTGAAGCCCTTGGCCTTGGTCAGTGCGCTCACTGTGTCTCTCCGTTCGCTTCTCCGCCCGCGCGGCGCAGGGGTGCGGATTTCGTCGTCATCTGCGGCCCGGCGGCCGCGCGTGCGTCGCTCACAGCGAGGGAGCCTCCTCCAGCAGCGGGTGGCCCCAGCGTGCCACGAAGGCGGCCTCGACGGCCGCACCGACCTTGTAGAGGCGGTCGTCCTTCATGGCGGGGGCGATGATCTGGAGACCCACCGGCAGGTTGTCCTCCGGCGCCAGCCCGCAGGGCAGCGACATGGCGGCGTTGCCGGCCAGGTTGGTCGGGATGGTGCACAGGTCGGCGAGGTACATCGCCATCGGGTCGTCGGCGCGCTCGCCGATCGGGAAGGCGGTGGTCGGCGTCGTCGGCGAGACGATCACGTCGACCTGCTCGAAGGCCTTCTCGAAGTCCCGGGTGATCAGCGTCCGTACCTTCTGCGCGCTGCCGTAGTACGCGTCGTAGTAGCCGGAGCTGAGCGCGTACGTACCGAGCATGACGCGGCGCTTGACCTCGTCGCCGAAGCCGGCCTCGCGGGTCAGCGCCGTGACGTCCTCGGCGGAGCGGGTGCCGTCGTCGCCGACCCGCAGACCGTAGCGCAGGCCGTCGAACCGGGCGAGGTTGGAGGAGCACTCCGACGGGGCGATCAGGTAGTACGCCGACAGCGCCAGGTCGAAGGACGGGCAGTCCAGCTCGACGATCTCGGCGCCCAGCTCCTTGAGCAGCTCGACCGACTCGTCGAACCGCTGGACGACGCCGGCCTGGTAGCCCTCGCCGCGGAACTGCTTGACGACGCCCACGCGCATGCCCCGCACCGAGCCGTTCCGCGCGGCCTCGACGACCGGCGGCACGGGCGCGTCGACGGACGTGGAGTCCAGCGGGTCGTGCCCGGCGATGACCTCGTGCAGCAGCGCCGCGTCCAGGACCGTACGGGCGCAGGGCCCGCCCTGGTCGAGGGAGGAGGAGAAGGCGACCATGCCGTAGCGGGAGACCCCGCCGTACGTCGGCTTGACGCCGACCGTGCCGGTGACGGCCGCGGGCTGGCGGATGGAACCGCCGGTGTCCGTGCCGATCGCCAGCGGCGCCTCGTACGACGCCAGCGCGGCGGACGAGCCGCCGCCGGAGCCGCCGGGGATCCTCGTCAGGTCCCACGGGTTGCCGGTCGGGCCGTACGCGCTGTTCTCCGTCGACGACCCCATGGCGAACTCGTCCATGTTGGTCTTGCCGAGGATCACCACGTCGGCGGCCTTCAGCTTCTTCGTCAGCGTCGCGTCGTAGGGCGGGATCCAGCCCTCCAGGATCTTGGAGCCGACGGTGGTCGGCATGTCCCGGGTGGTGAAGATGTCCTTGAGCGCGAGCGGTACGCCGGCCAGCGGGCCCAGCTTCTCGCCGTTGGCCCGCTTCTCGTCCACGGCCCGGGCCTGGGCGAGGGCGCCCTCCCGGTCGACGTGCAGGAAGGCGTGGACCTTCTCGTCGACGGCCTCGATCCGGGCCAGGTGGGCCTCGGTGACCTCGACCGCGGTGAGCTCGCCGGAGGCGATCTTCTCCGCGATCTCGGCGGCGGTGAGCTTGATGATGTCCGTCATGGTCAGTCCTCCCCCAGGATCTGCGGCACCTTGAAACGCTGCTGCTCCTGGGCGGGCGCGCCGGAGAGCGCCTGCTCGGGGGTGAGCGACGGACGGACCTCGTCCGCGCGCATGACGTTGGTCAGCGGCAGCGGGTGGGAGGTCGGGGGTACGTCTTGGTCGGCGACCTCGGAGACGCGGGCGACCGCGCCGATGATGTCGTCGAGCTGTCCGGCGAAGTGGTCGAGCTCTTCGTCCTTCAGCTCAAGACGTGCCAGCCGGGCGAGGTGGGCGACCTCCTCGCGCGTGATGCCAGGCATGCAGCGATCCTCAGGGGTGAGTGTGATGGTTTTGGCCCAATCCTATGGGGCGGCGCCCTCTACCCGTTAAACGGTTTCCCCCGCCCCGCGTTAAACGGTTTCCCCCGCCCCGCCCCGCGGCCCCTCGCGGGCCGTCGCTCCGCCGGGGCCCGCGCCCCCCGTGGCGCCCGCCGAGGGTGGCGTCCGTTCCGCCGGGGCCCGCCCTCCGCCCGTTGTGGGCAGTCGTTCCGCCGGGGCGGCACGGGTGGGCACGACGGCACCGGGGCGGTGCCCTTCCCGCTCCCCCGGGATGGTGCGCCTCACCGGCGCGCCCAGGCGCGGGTGGGGCGGTCACGGCCGGTGGGTGGAGGTGCGGGGGCCCGAGGGGGCCGGCTACTGGACGACCTGGTCGGCGTCCTGGGGGGCCGGCGGCAGCGCCCGCGGCGGCCGGTGCCAGCCCGCCTCGCCCCGCGCCCGCAGCCACGCCGTCGTCTCCGCCGGCGGCATCGCCGCGGCGACCAGCCAGCCCTGGACCGCGTCACAGCCCAGGTCCCGCAGCCGCTCCCAGGTCTCGTCGTCCTCGACGCCCTCGGCGACCACCAGCAGGCCCAGCGAGTGGGCCAGGTCCACCGTGCAGCGGACGATCTCGGCGTCCTCGTTGTCGATCGCCAGCCGCGCCACGAACGAGCGGTCGATCTTGAGCTCGCTCACCGGGAGGCGCCGGAGGTGGACCAGCGACGAGTAGCCGGTGCCGAAGTCGTCGAGGGACATCTTCACGCCGTGGCCCGTGAGCCCCGCCAGGGTGTCGGCGGCGCGCTCCGGGTCCTCCAGCAGGACGTGCTCGGTTATCTCGAGCTGGAGCGCCCCCGCCGGCACCCCGTGGCGGGCCAGCCGCGCCGCGACCGCGCCCGCGAAGCCGGGGGTGTGGACGTCCCGCGGGGAGACGTTCACCGCGACCGGGACGTACAGGCCCTGGGCCCGCCACTTGGCGACCTGCCCCAGCGCCGTTTCCAGGACGTACTCGGTGAGGTGCGGCATCAGCCCGGAGGACTCGGCGATCGCGATGAACTCGTCCGGCGGCACCTTGCCCCGCTCCGGGTGCACCCAGCGCACCAGCGCCTCCAGCCCGGCCACGTGTCCGTCGAAGCGGACCTTGGGCTGGTAGTGCAGCTCGACGTCCCCGGCGTCCAGCGCGCGCCGCAGGTCGCCGAGGAGGCCGAGCCGGTCCGGGGTGTTGGAGTCGCGCTTGGACTCGTACACCTCGACGCCGGTGCGGTCCCGCTTGGCCTGGTACATGGCGACGTCCGCGCGCTGGAGCAGCCCTTCCGCGTCGAGGGCGTGGTCGGGGAAGACGGCGACGCCGGCGCTGGCCTCCAGGACGAGGGTCAGTCCGTCGAGGTCGAGCGGCGAGGACAGTTCGGCGGCGAGTTGCCGGGCCACCCGCTGGGCGCTCGTGGTGGAGTCGGCGGTCGGCAGCAGGACGGCGAACTCGTCGCCGCCCAGCCGGGCGGCCTCCGCGCCGCGCGGCAGCGCCAGCCGCAGCCGGTCGGCGATCTGGAGCAGCAGCCGGTCGCCGGCCAGGTGGCCGAGCGTGTCGTTGACCGACCGGAAGCGGTCCAGGTCGATCAGGACCAGGGCCGCCCTGGCCCCCTCGCCCTCCGCCTCCTCCAGCGCGGACCAGGTCCGCTCCAGCAGCCACTGCCGGTTGGGCAGCCCGGTCAGCGGGTCGCGCAACTGCTCCTCCGCCCGGGCGCGGGCGATCCAGAGCGTGGAGTCCAAGGCGATCAGCGGTACGGCGAACAGGGGCAGCACCACCGGCAGGGAGACGGCGACGACGCAGATGAGCGGGGCGATGCCGAGCAGCGCGACCGCCACGAGCCCCTGGCGGAGCAGCGCCGTGCGGGCGGCGGTCGGCAGGCCGCCGCTCTGCGGGGCGAGCGTGTACCACAGCAGGAGCCGGGTCACCACCAGGTACGCGGCGGCGGCCAGGGCCACTTCCGGCACGGTCCCGATACCCCATTCGAGGGGCCGCCACGGCTGTTCGACGGTCGGTACGTCGCCGAAGGCGGCGAGGACCAGGGCCGCCGCCCCGATGCCGAGGATGTCGGCCGCGCCGTGCAGCAGCCCCTGGCGCCAGCGGTGCCGGCGTGCCGCGCCGACCAGGACGACGACGGCGAGGCTGACCAGTCCGGCCGGGACCCAGCCGTACAGCAGGAGGACGGCCAGGGTGAGCGCGGCGCCGGAGCCGGTGCCGCCCCACCACCGGTCGCGGCCGAGCGCGACCAGGTGGCCGACGATGATGCCGGTGAGCACGGCGAGCGACCAGCCCGCGGTGGACCCGGGGAAGAGGGCGTGACCGCCGCTCAGGCCGCCGTAGAGTCCTGCCAGGAGGACGAGGGCGGCGGCGGCCAGGACGACGTTCGGGAGCCTGGATGCGATGCCCGCGCGGGCCGCGTACGCACGCGGCCGTGAGACCGGGGCGGCACTCTCGGTCGGTTTCATTCCGTCCCTCTCACAGCCGGCGGTGCCGTTGCCACGCGTTCGCCCGTTGTCATGCCGACACGGCCGGAATCGACCTCGCGGCCGTGCACGACAGGCGCCGTCTCAACAGTAGGCCGCGGAAGGCTTCGACGGGCAGCGCTCTACTGGTCTTGCCCGAATGCGACCCGGCCACCCTTATCCATCTGGTATGCGCTGAACGGGTGACCTTTTTCGGGCGTTCCCCGGCCTACTGTTCGAGTGGAACCGCCACCTCGCGCGCCGCGTCCGGCCCTTGTTCGAGCAGGACTTGGAACCCGCCCTCGTCCAGGACCGGAACCTTCAGTTGCATCGCCTTGTCGTACTTGGAGCCGGGGTTGTCACCCACCACCACGAAAGCGGTCTTCTTCGAAACGGAACCGGTCACTTTCGCTCCGCGGCTCTGGAGGGCCTCTTTTGCGCCATCCCTGGTGTACTTCTCCAGGGTGCCGGTGACGACGACGGTCAGCCCCTCCAGCGGGCGCGGCCCCTCGTCCTCGCCCGTGCTCTCCTCCTCCATCCGCACCCCGGCGGCCCGCCACTTGCGCAGGATCTCCCGGTGCCAGTCCTCCTCGAACCACTGCTTGAGGGAGGCCGCGATGGTCGGGCCCACGCCCTCGACGGCCGCCAGCTCCTCCTCGCTCGCCCGCTCGATGCGGTCGATGGAGCGGAACTCGCGGGCGAGCGCCTCCGCCGCCACCGGCCCGACGTGACGGATCGACAGACCGGTGATGATCCGGGCCAGCGGCCGCTGCTTGGCCGCCGCGATGTTCTCCAGCATGGCCAGGGCGTTCTTGCGCGGCTCCCCCTGCTGGTTGGCGAAGACCGTGACGATCTTCTCCTCGCCCGTCCTGGGGTCCCGCTTGGGCAGACCGCTGTCCTGGTCCAGGACGTACGCCTTGATGGGCAGCAGCCGCTCGATGGTGAGGTCGAACAGGTCGCCCTCGTCCCTCAGCGGCGGCTCGGCCGGCTCCAGTGGCTTGGTCAGCGCCGCCGCCGCCACGTAACCGAAGTTCTCGATGTCGAGGGCCTTGCGGCTGCCCAGGTAGAAGAGCCGCTCCCGCAACTGCGCCGGGCACGTACGGCCGTTCGGGCAGCGCAGGTCGACGTCGCCCTCCTTCATCGGCCGCAGCGGCGTCCCGCACTCCGGGCACTCGGCGGGCATCACGAACTCCCGCTCCGTGCCGTCCCGCAGGTCGGCGACCGGCCCGAGGATCTCCGGGATCACGTCACCGGCCTTGCGCAGCACCACCGTGTCCCCGATGAGCACGCCCTTGGCCTTCACCACGTCCTGGTTGTGCAGGGTGGCGAACTCGACCTCCGAACCGGCGACCGTGACCGGCTCCACCTGCGCGTACGGCGTCACCCGGCCCGTCCGGCCCACGCCGACCCGGATGTTGACCAGCTTGGTGTTGACCTCCTCCGGCGCGTACTTCCAGGCGATCGCCCAGCGCGGCGCGCGCGAGGTGGACCCGAGCCGGCCCTGGAGCGGGATCTCGTCGAGCTTGACGACCACGCCGTCGATCTCGTGCTGCACCGAGTGCCGGTTCTCACCGAAGTACGCGATGAACTCCCGCACGCCCTCGATGCCGTCGACCACCTTGTTGTGCCGGGCCGTCGGCAGACCCCACTCGCGCAGCAGCCCGTACGCCTCCGACAGCCGGGCGATCTCCAGGCCGTCCCGCGCGCCGATGCCGTGCACCACCATGTGCAGCGGGCGGGTGGCGGTCACCTTGGGGTCCTTCTGGCGCAGCGAACCGGCCGCCGCGTTGCGCGGGTTGGCGAACGGCTTGTCACCGGCCTCCACCAGCCGGGCGTTGAGCTCCTCGAACTTCTCCATCGGGAAGTAGACCTCGCCACGGACCTCCACCAGGTCCGGGATCCGGTCGCCCCTCAGCCGGTCGGGCACGTCCGCGATGGTGCGGATGTTCGGCGTGATGTCCTCGCCCGTGCGGCCGTCCCCGCGCGTGGCCGCGCGGGTCAGTCGCCCCTTCTCGTACGTCAGGTTCACGGCGAGACCGTCGACCTTGAGCTCGCACAGGAAGTGGTACGCCGAGGTGCCGACCTCCTTGGCGAGGCGGTCCGCCCAGGAGGCCAGCTCCTCGTCGTCGAACGCGTTGTCCAGCGACAGCATGCGCTCGCGGTGCTGGACGGCCGTGAACTCCGTCTCGTACGACCCGGCGACCTTCTGGGTCGGCGAGTCGGGGGTGCGGAGCTCCGGGTACTCCTCCTCCAGGGCCTCCAGGGAGCGCAGCAGCCTGTCGAAGTCGGCGTCGCTGATGACCGGCTGGTCCTTCACGTAGTACCGGAAGCGGTGCTCCTCGACCTGCTCGGCCAGCTGTGCGTGCTTGTCCCGCGCCTCCGCCGGCACGACGTCCTGCTGTTCGACAGCCACCGTCTTTCCTCCCGTTACTGACGTCACTCAGGGTTGTCCGCGAGTGATCTCGCCGCCGTGACGCAGTGCGCGAGCGCGGCCCGGGCGTACGCCGGTGAAGCGCCCGCCAGCCCGCACGACGGGGTGACCACCAGAGACTCGGCCAGAGTCCCCGGATCCAGCCCCAGCCTGCGCCACAGCGTCCTGACACCCATGACGCTACCGGCAGGGTCCGACAATGGAACGTCGGTCGACTCGACGACGCCCACCAACAGCCTCGTGCCGCCCTCGACCGCCTCGCCGATCTGTTCCTCGTCACGCTCGGTGAGCAGCCCGAAATCGAACGAGATGCCCGCGGCACCCGCCCGCCGCAGCAGCGCGAACGGCACGTCCGGGGCGCACGAGTGCACGATCACCGGGCCGTCGTGCACGGCCAGCACGTCCCTGAGCCCGCTCTCCACGACCTGCCGGTCCACCGCCCGGTGGGTGCGGTAGCCGCTGGCGGTCCGCACCTGCCCGCGCAGTACGGCGGTGAGGGACGGCTCGTCGAGCTGGAGCACCACCCGGGCGCCCGGCACCCGGCGCCGGAGCTCCGCGAGGTGGGCGCGCAGCCCCTCCGCCAGCGAGGCCGTCAGGTCCCGGACGGCACCCGGGTCGCCGAGGGCGGCCTCGCCACCGCGCAGCTCCAGCGCGGCGGCCAGCGTCCACGGCCCCACGGCCTGGACCTTCAGCGGTCCCTGGTACCCCTGGGTGAACTCCTCCAGGGCGTCGAGGTCCTCCCCCATCCACGACCTGGCCCGCCGGGTGTCGCGGCCCGGCCGGTCGCTGACCCGCCAGCCGCTCGGCTCGACGTGCGCGTACATCTCCACGAGCAGCCCGATGGTCCGCCCGATCATGTCGGCGCCCGGGCCGCGCGCGGGCAGCTCGGCGAGGTACGGGAAGTCCTCGAAGGTGCCGGTGACGGTCCTGGCGGCCTCCCGCGCGTCGCCGCCCGGCATGGACCCGATCCCGGTGGCCGGGCCCCAGCCGAAAGCCTCGTTCTCGGTCATCGTCCGGGCCGCACCGTCAGGTCGTTGATCTCGGCGTCGCGCGGCAGGTCGATGGCCGTGAGGATCGCCGTCGCGACCGACTCGGGGTCGATCCAGCGGGAGGCGTCGTACTCCTTGCCCTCCTGCTGGTGCACCTTGGCCTGCATGGGACTGGCCGTCCGGCCCGGGTAGACGGAGGTGACGCGGACCCCGCCGGCGTGCTCCTCGTGGCGCAGCGAGTCGGCCAGCGCCTTGAGCCCGTGCTTGGAGGCGGCGTACGCGGACCACTCGGCGTGCGCGTTCAGACCGGCGCCCGAGTTGACGAACACCACGTGACCCTGGGACACCCGCAGCTGCGGCAGCAGCAGCCGGGTCAGCTCGGCGGGCGCGATCAGGTTCACGTCGAGCTGGCTGCGCCACGCCTTGGTGGTGAGCTCGCCGACCGGCCCGAGGTCGACCACGCCCGCGATGTGCAGCAGCGAGTCGAGCCGGTCCGGGAGGGTCTGGTGCGAGAAGGCCCAGGACAGCCGGTCGGGGTTGGCGAGGTCGCCGACGAGCGTGCGGGCACCCGGGTAGGTGTCGGCCAGTTCCTTGGCGCGCCCGGCGTCACGGGCCAGCAGGACGAGCTCGTCGCCCCGCTCGTGCAGGCGGCGCGCGACGGCCGCGCCGATGCCGGAGCCCGCCCCGGTGATCATGTGTGTAGCCATACGGCCATGCTCGCATCCGTAACGCGGCTACCGGATCCCGGCGCACTCCTCCAGGTACGCGAGCGCCGCCGCGCCGTCCTCCGCGAAGAACACCAGCTCGGTGAGCGGGAGCGGCAGGAAGCCCTCGGTCTCCATGCGCCGGAACTGTTCCTTCAGGCCGTCGTAGAAGCCCGCCGCGTTGAGCAGCACCACCGGCTTGGTGTGCTTGCCGTGCTTCTTCAGCTCCAGGATCTCGGTGGCCTCGTCCAGGGTGCCGGTGCCGCCCACCATGATCACGACGGCGTCGGACCTGGCCAGCATCCACGCCTTGCGCTCGGCGAGGTCCTTGGCGAACAGCATCTCGTCCGCACGCTGCCGCGCCTTGGCGGCCAGGAAGTCCACGGAGACGCCGACGAGCCGCCCGCCCGTCTCCTCGACCCCGTCCGCCACGACCTTCATCAGACCGGTGTCGCTGCCGCCCCACACCAGGGTGTGGCCGCCCTTGCCGAGCAGCCGGGCGAACTCCCGCGCGGGCACGGTGTACCGCTCGTCGAGGTCGGCGGCGGAGAGGAAGACGCAGATGTCCATGGGGCCACGGTACGGGGAACCCGGCGCCCGGCACGGCCGTTGTCACAACCATGACGCCAGGACACCGCATCACCGTCGAGCAGGGCACCGACCACGTACGGGTCGTCCACGACGGACGGGTGGTCGCGGAGAGCCACCGGCCGCTGGTCCTCCGGGAGACGGGCTGCCCCGTGCGGTACTACCTGCCCGCCGAGGACGTCCGCACGGAGCTGCTGACGGTCTCCGACACGCACACGTACTGCCCGTTCAAGGGAACGGCGTCCTACTGGTCCCTGCCGGGCGCCCAGGACGCGGTCTGGGCGTACCCGGACCCCAAGCCGGACGTCGCCGCGATCCGGAACCACCTGTGCTTCTACGACACGGACGTCCTCTGACCGCCCCCGTCACCGCCCGCCTCCCCCCACCGGCTCCTCCACCGACCAGAACGCCGAGCGGACGTTGGGGGTGGGGATCCCGCCGGGCGGATAGGCGGGCTCAGCCACATCGGACTTGGTCACGCAGGGGCTTGCGACTTCGAAGAACGCCTGGCCTTTGTACCCGAAGACCAGACTGATCCCGAAGCCGTCCGGAGACTTGGCGTACATTCTGGGGCGATCCCTGCTCGGGTGCACGGTCGTGATCTCATATCCACTCGCTTTCCAAAACCGATGGATCACACCAAGAAAGTTGCCTCTCCGCTCATCGGAGATGATGGTCGTCACCGTGCGACGGCGGGACACGTCGCAACTCCCGGCGGTCGTCGTGTCATGGACCCAGCGGACCTTCGGCACGATGGCATTGATCGTCGCGTCCAGCATCGCGTCGGCCCGGTCCGCCGCACCTTGCATATCCATGTAAGCCGCCGCTCCACTTCCTCGTTTCTCGCCCCCGGCGTATCCGCACCCTCCTAGAAGGAGCCCTGCCAGGGCGACCGAAAGGGCCCGCCCCGACACCCGCCACGCTCGCTTCACCGGTACTCCTCTTTGACGACGTCCTGAGGGCGACCTGCCACGATCGCAGCAATGTTGTCTGCGGACACCTGATCCTTTTTCGGCGTGAAGTACTGAGAATGGGCGGTGAAGCCGCCGGCTTCCAAGATGGCATGGGGCCCCGGATCAACCTTGAAGCGCTGGGCACCGAATGCCTGACTCGCCGGGTCCTTGCCGAAGTAGAGATCGTCATCGCCCTGGTCGGCGGCATCTCCCAGGATGTACGCACCAGCGGCGCTGCCCAAGGGGCCGAAAGGCGCCCCGGCCAGGGCGCCGACGGCGCCGGCGCCGCTTTGCCCTCTGGCAGGAAGCTGAGTGACCGGGTCGTTGTCTGCCGAGCCGACGAATACGTGCTCCCGCCCTACTCCCAGATCCTCTGCCCTGTCCACGCCGACTCCCGGACTCCCGAGCAGGATGACGTCGTCAACTCCCGGGATTCCATCTGACTGCTTCGCCGCCGTTCCCACCGTGAACGAGCCGTAGGAATGACCGACTGCTGTCAGGTGCGGGTCACCATGGCTGTTCGTCGCTTCGAGCCCCGCCATAAATCGGTTGTACGCGGGGGCTCCCGTGTCGGCGTCACCATGGGCAGCGACGTCCACGCTCTGTGGGGCGTCGTAACCCAGCCAGATGATGGAGGCGCTGGAAGGGTCAACCCTGCGCGCTCCGACCGCCGTGTCCTGGGCGCGGCGCATTGTGTCTTCGACGAACTCGCCGTCCAGCTTCGTGCCCAGGCCGGGGACGTAGGCCGAGACGTGGCGGGAGGTGTCCGGGTTGCCGTAGGAGATGATGGCGCGGCCGTTGCCCTCGTCGCCGATGCCGAGGAGGTACATCGGCGGGACGCTCGGTTTCTCCAGGCGGTCCTGGATCATGCGGAGGGCCTCCAGCTTGGTGCGGGAGTCGTCGTCGTGCCGCCGTGCCAGTTCGTCGATGAGCAGGGGCAGGTATCTGCGGTTGGCCTCGTCGCGGGCGGCGGCGGGGATGCCGTCCAGGCCGCCGATGAGGTCCGGCGCCACGTCGAGGTACTCGCGGCGCTGCTCCTCGGGCAGGCCGTCCCACCAGGCTTTGAGCGCGGCGGGCGACCTGTCGGCGGGGATGCCGTCGCCGAGGTGGCGGCCCGCCGCGGTGCGGACGTGCGCGGTGTCGCGGGCGGCGTCCGCGAGGGTCGCGGTGGTGACGTCGAGGCCCTTCGCCGCCCGGAGCCGGTCCAGTGTCCGGGCGTACTCGCGGTCGATCTCGGCGGCCGCGCGGACGGCGCGGGCGATGCGGTCCGCGAGGGCCTGGGCCTTCTCGGCGTTCGGGTTGAGCGGTCGCACGGACGGGGGCGGGCCGGCCGGGCCGGGGGCGGCGTCCAGGGGGAGGCGGCCGTCGCCGTGGGCGCGGCCGCCCGGGGTGGGGGTCTCACCCGCAAGGGTGGCCGCGGTGGCGGGCGGGAAGCTGACGGAGCCGTCCTCGTGGACGGTGAACCGCAGCTCGGCCGCCTCGTCCAGCGCCTGCCGCAACTGCCGCTGCGGCTCGGCGAGATCGGCCGCCAGGGCGTTCAGAGCGGTACGGACGAGCCCGCACTCGGTGTGCAGGTACTGGTAGTTGCGGCTCAGCCGTCCGAGGCGTACGAGGGCCGCCCCGGCGGACCGGCTGTCCTGGGTCTCCCGCAGTTTCGCCGTCATCAGGCGGTCCACCCGGGCCCGGTCCGAGCCGGACCGGGCGGACACGTCGTGCCAGGCGTCGCCGGCGCCCTCCAGGGCGGCCGGCCGCAGGTCCCGCAGCAGCCGCCAGGTCAGGGTGGTGCCGCTCACCGCTCCCGGCCGCCCGTCCGGACGGCGCCCACGGCCTGGCCGACCCCGGTGTCGGTCTCGCCCAGCTCCTTGGCGACCGCGGACAGGGCCCCGGTCAGGTACGCGCACTCGTCCCGTACCAGGGCGAGGCGTTCCTCCCAGGAAGTCAGCACGGCCTGCAAGGAGGCGACCGACGCCAGCCCCGTCCCCGGGGACCGGACGGCGTGGTGCCCGGTGCCGAGCGAGCGGCGGCTGCCCTCGGTCCGTACGCGTAACTCACCGGCCGTACCGGACGCGGCGGTCCACGGGCCGCCGCTGTGCGTGAGCGTGCCGGGTCCCGGCGCGAGGTCGAGCAGTTCCTGCCAGCGCTGTGTGTACGTCACCCGCGCCGTCCCCCGTCCATCGAAGGTCACGCACAGCGACGTACTGTGCGCGCCGGGACAGTAGCGCAGGCCGCGCGGGCTTCGTTCGCGCCGGGGCGGGCCGTGACCGCCGGGTTGACGCTCAGGCGGTGACCGGGGCCCGGCGGGTCGTCGTGGCGATGGTGGCCGAGCCGACCACGCGGGTGCCGTCGTAGAGGACGATCGCCTGGCCGGGGGCGACGCCGCGGACGGGTTCCTCGAAGGCCACGTGGAGCTCGCCGTTCGCGAGGGTCGCCGTGACCGGGGTCTCGTCGCCGTGGGCGCGGAGCTGGGCCGTGTAGGCGCCGGGGCCGGCGGGGGCGGTGCCGCACCAGCGGGGCTTGATGGCGGTCAGGGCGGTGACGTCGAGCGCCTCGGCGGGACCCACCGTGACCGTGTTGTTCACCGGCGAGATGTCCAGGACGTAGCGGGGCTTGCCGTCCGGGGCGGGGTGGCCGATGCGCAGCCCCTTGCGTTGGCCGATGGTGAAGCCGTACGCCCCCTCGTGGGTGCCGACCTTGGTGCCGGACTCGTCGACGATGTCGCCTTCCGCCTTGCCCAGGCGGGAGGCGAGGAAGCCCTGGGTGTCGCCGTCGGCGATGAAGCAGATGTCGTGGCTGTCGGGCTTCTTCGCCACGGCGAGCCCCCGGCGCTCCGCCTCCGCGCGGATCTCGTCCTTGGTGGTGAGGGTGTCGCCCAGCGGGAACATCGCGTGCGCGAGCTGCTTCTCGTCCAGCACCCCGAGGACGTACGACTGGTCCTTGGCCATGTCGGAGGCCCGGTGGAGCTCCCGGGTGCCGTTCTCGCGGGTGACGACCGTGGCGTAGTGGCCGGTGCAGACGGCGTCGAAGCCCAGGGCGAGCGCCTTGTCGAGCAGCGCCGCGAACTTGATCTTCTCGTTGCAGCGGAGGCAGGGGTTGGGGGTGCGGCCGGCCTCGTACTCGGCGATGAAGTCGTCGACGACATCCTCGCGGAACCGTTCGGCCAGGTCCCACACGTAGAACGGGATGCCGATGACGTCGGCCGCGCGGCGCGCGTCGCGCGAATCCTCGATGGTGCAACAGCCCCGGGCGCCGGTACGGAAGGACTGCGGGTTCGCGGACAGGGCGAGGTGCACGCCGGTCACGTCGTGGCCGGCCTCGGCGGCGCGGGCGGCGGCGACGGCGGAGTCCACGCCGCCCGACATGGCGGCGAGCACACGGAGGGGGCGCTGGGGAGTCTGAGTCATAGCCCTACCAGGGTACGGGCCCCGGGAACCAAGCTCGCGTGAGTAGGCGTTCACGGTCACATGGGAGAGAAGAAGCCGGGTGCGGTGGGCCGTCGTGCCGTGCTGATCGGCGGCGGGGCGGCCGTCGTGGGCACGGCGGTGCTGGCGCGCGACGAGCTGCGCCGCGCCTGGTACCGGGTGCCGGGGGTGGAGAAGCCCCGTGTGGAGGGTGAGCTGGACCACGCGGGCGCGGAGTGGACGGCGGCGTCACGGGCGAACTGGCGGCGGGCGGACCGCCCGGACGACTTCACCATCGACCGGGTCGTGATCCATGTCGTGCAGGGCAGCTACCCGTCGGCGCTGAAGGTGTTCAAGGACCCGGGGCACGGCGCGGCGACGCACTACGTCGTCCGCAAGGACGGGCACGTGGCGCAGATGATCCGGGAGCTGGACGTGGCGTTCCACGCGGGCGACCGGGACATGAACGAGCGCAGCGTCGGCATCGAGCACGAGGGGTTCGTGGACCGGCCGCAGGACTTCACGGCCGCCATGTACGCCTCGTCGGCCCGGCTGACGGCCGGGGTATGCGCGCGGTACGGGATCCCGGTGGACCGCGAGCACATCATCGGCCATGTGGAGGTGCGGGGCACCGACCACACCGACCCGGGCCCGCACTGGGACTGGGACCGGTACATGCGGCTGGTCCGGGACGCCGCGCGGGCGCCCGGGACACGTTCCCGGCCGGGCGGGACTTCCGGCACATGACCTAGCTGAGGCCCGCGGTCCGGGCGCGCTCCACGGCGGGTCCGATGGCCTTGGCGACCGCCTCGACGTCGGCGCGCGTCGAGGTGTGGCCGAGGGTGAAGCGCAGGGTGCCGCGCGCCAGGTCGGGGTCCGTCCCGGTGGCCAGGAGGACGTGGCTGGGCTGGGCCACGCCGGCCGTGCAGGCCGAGCCGGTGGAGCACTCGATGCCCTGGGCGTCCAGGAGCAGCAGCAGCGAGTCGCCCTCGCAGCCGGGGAAGGTGAAGTGGGCGTTGGCGGGGAGGCGCCCCTCGGGGGCGGGGTCGCCGCCCAGGATCGCGTCGGGGACGGCGGCGCGGACGGCGGCGACCAGCTCGTCGCGCAGGGCGCCGGTCCGGGCGGCGTACTCCTCGCGCCGCTCGGCGGCCAGGCGGCCCGCGACGGCGAAGGCGGCCACGGCCGGGACGTCCAGCGTGCCGGAGCGGACGTGCCGTTCCTGGCCGCCGCCGTGCAGCACCGGGACCGGGCCGTACTCGCGGCCGAGGAGCAGCGCGCCGATGCCGTAGGGGCCGCCGATCTTGTGGCCGGAAACGGTCATGGCGGCGAGGCCGGAGTCACCGAAGCCGACCGGCACCTGACCGAAGGCCTGTACGGCGTCGGAGTGCAGGGGGACGTCGAACTCGCGGGCCACGGCGGCCAGTTCGCGGACCGGCATCAGGGTGCCGATCTCGTTGTTGGCCCACATCACGGTGGCGAGGGCGACGTCCGACGGGTCGCGCGCGATGGCCTCGCGCAGCGTCTCGGGGTGCACGCGCCCGTACCCGTCGACGGGCAGGTACTCCACGGTGGCGCCCTCGTGCTCGCCGAGCCAGTGCACGGCGTCGAGGACGGCGTGGTGTTCCACGGGGCTGGCGAGGACGCGGACGCGGCGCGGGTCCGCGTCCCGGCGGGCCCAGTACAGGCCCTTGACGGCGAGGTTGTCCGCCTCCGTGCCTCCGGAGGTGAGGACGACCTCGCTGGGGCGCGCCCCGAGCGCCTCGGCGAGGGTCTCGCGGGCCTCCTCGACGGTACGGCGGGCCCGGCGGCCGGCGGCGTGCAGCGAGGACGCGTTGCCCGTCACGGCGAGCTGGGCGGTCATCGCCTCGATCGCCTCCGGCAGCATCGGAGTGGTCGCGGCGTGGTCGAGGTAAGCCATGGTGCGACGATTCTACGAGCCTCCCGGCGGCGCCGGATCAGCGCCGTACCGGCCGTACCGCGCGCGGCCCCCGGACTCCGGCGGACGTGGCCGGATCAGGCGATGCCCCAGGAGACCGTCCCGTCCATGGTGACCAGCGCGGCCAGGACGGCGAGGTCGGCGATGCCGAGTCCCAGGCCGAGCGCGGCGCGCCCGCGCCGGGTGGTGCCGCGCCGGAGCGCGAGGACGGCGAGCCCGATGGCGACCGGGCCGAGCAGGATGTTCATCACCAGCAGGCCGAGGAGCCCGAGGACGAACGAGGCCACGGCCATCCCGTCGGCGTCGCGGGTCCGGTTGCGCGGGCGGCGGGTGCGGTGGGCGGTGCGGGAGCTGTGTGCGGTGAGTTCCATGGCGGCCTCCTCAGCGGTGCTGTCGTTCCCGGATGGCGAAGACCAGCAGCCACGCGCCGATGACGGCGGCGGCGACCAGAGTGACCGGGACCGGTACGTGTGCCACGGTCCCGAGGACGACACCCAGCATCAGCAGGGCGGCGACGATGAACAACATCGGTGGACCTCCCTCGTTCCTCGTCGTGTTGAATCGGAAAACACTTGTTCACTGACTACCCAGTCTAGCGAGCCTCAGCACTGGAACGGTCCGGAGAACGGTTGTTTACTGAATGGCATGAGTCACACCTCCGGGATCCGGCAGGCCCAGAAACTGAAGACCCGTCAGGCGCTCCTGGACGCCGCCCTCCACCTGCTGGAGGAGCAGAGCCTGAGCAGCCTCGGCCTGCGCGAGGTGACCCGCGCGGTCGGTGTCGCCCCGGCGGCCTTCTACCGGCACTTCCGCGACACCGCGGACCTCGGCGTCGCCCTCGTCGACGAGGCCCTCGGCAGCCTGCACGGCACGATCCGTACGACCCTGGCGGCCACCGGCGACAGTGACGAACGGATCACCGCCACCGTCGAGTTGATCGCCGGGCTCGTACGCGGGTACCCCGCACACGTCCGGTTCATCGCCCGGGAACGGCACGGCGGCGTGGCGGCCGTCCGAGAGGCGATATCCGGCCAACTCGACCGGTTCGTCCGGGAGGTGGCCGACGAGCTGGCCAAGCACCCCGAGAGCGAGGGGTGGGAGCGGGACGACCTGCTCATGCTCGCCGGACTGTACGTCGACCACATGGTGATGACCGCCTCGGAGTTCCTGGCGGCGCCGGCCGGGGACCGGGACCGGGTGGCACGCACCGCCCGCCGCCAGCTCCGGCTGGTCAGTCTGGGCCGCCGGCACTGGCTGGACTGACCGGGCCACGACGCACGGACCGCGACGCACGGGCCACTACGCACGGACCGCGACGCACGGAGCGCCCCGGCGTCCCGCTGGTGGCGGGACGCCGGGGCGCTCGGCGGGTCGGCTCGCGGGGTCAGCGCCGGGGGGCGCGGGCCAACTGGCGGGACTGGGCCACCAGACGGTCGGCGCTGTCCCAGACCTCGGCGTCCTCCTCCAGGAAGCCGCCCGCGAGATTGCGCGTGGTGATGGACACCCGCAGCGGACCGGGCGCGGGACGGCAGCGTATGTGGGTGGTGAGCTCGACGGTCGGGGTCCAGCCGGTGAGCCCGAGCTCGAACGAGGTCGGGGGCAGGGCGTCGACGGTGAGCAGCAGGGACAGCGGGTCCGGGTCGCGGCCGTCGGCCAGCCCGAACCAGGCGCGCATCTCGCCCTTGCCGGACGGGGCGCCGACCGCCCACCCCAGGGTGGTGGGGTCGAGCTTGATGTCCAGGCGCTCGGTGATCGCGGAGGAACCGGGAATGGGCGCCGGGCCGTCGGACGGACCGAGACAGTGCTCGCGCGGCGGGATGGCGGGCGGCTTGGCCGTCGTCCGTACGTCGTCGGGCAGGGCGTCCAGGTCGCCGTAGGACGCGAGGACCCGGAGGCGCTCGACCTCGGTGCCGTCCTCCGCGTACTGGAAGAGCGAGGCCTGGCCGGTGGAGAGCGTCCGCCCGGTGCGGACCGTCTCGGTGCGGATCACCGCGGGGCCCGGCACGGACGCCGTCAGGTAGTGCGCCGTGATCGTGAACGGGTCGGGGTGCGGCAGGGTGTCACCGAGGGCACGGCCCAGCATGGCGAGCAGGTAACCGCCGTTGACGGCCTTGATGATCGTCCAGCCGGCGGAGAGCTCGGCGTCGTACACGCCGGGCTCGCGAAGGGTCACCGCGGTGTCGCGGTCGAACTCGCTGTCCATGTCCGGCACAGTACAACACGACATTACTAAGCGGTAGCTTTTTCGGGGAGCGGCTCCTCGCTCGCCGAGGAGCGGCGGTTCCACGCCCGCGGCGCCCGCCAGTGGAACCGCATGGCCAGCAGCCGCAGCAGGAACGTGGTCACGGCGGCCAGGGCGCTGGTGAAGGAGTTCAGCATCTCGAACCGGATGCACAGCGCGACCATGGTGGCCCCCACGATGGCCGGCACGGCGTACAGGTCCCGGTCCCAGCGGAGCAGCGACGGCACCTCGTTGGCCAGCACGTCCCGCAGCACACCGCCGCCCACCCCGGTGGCCAGCCCCAGCACGGCCGAGAACGTCAGGCCGAGACCGTGCTCGTACGCCTTGGTGGTGCCCGCGACGCAGAACAGCCCGAGCCCGGCGGCGTCGAACACGTTCACCGCCACCTGGGTGCGCTCGACCACCGGATGCAGGAAGAAGACGAGCACCGTGGCGACGAGAGGCATCACGAAGTACCCCAGATCGGTGAACGCGGCGGGCGGTACGGCACCGATCACCAGATCCCGGAAGAGCCCCCCGCCCAGGGCGGTGACCTCGGCGAGGACGGCGATGCCGAAGACGTCGAAGTTCTTGCGCACGGCCAGCAGGGCGCCGGAGATCGCGAACACGAAGATGCCGGCGAGGTCGAGCGCGTGTTGCACGGAGGGGGTGAAGAATTCCTGGAGCACCGCCCAATTGTGCCGGTTCCCTTCGGGGGCTCCGCCCCCGACGGACGGCCACCCCCCGCGCGCGCCGGTCCGGCACGCCGCCCTCGCGGGTCGTCCGCCCGCCTCGGCGCCGCTGGGACGTTGCTCCCGGGGGCGGGTGACGGAGCCTCCGGCGGGCGGTGCTCGGACTGTCGCCGCACTCCTCTACGTCCGAGGACCCCCGCCTCCGCCCCGCCACCCTCACGCCGGTGGGGTGGCCCCGAAGGACCACCCCGGCAGGGATCAGGCCTTCTTCGGGCCCTCGGAGGTGTCCGCGGCCGGCCCGTCCTCCGGCGCGGCGTCCTTCGCGGCCGCCGGGGCCGGGACCTCCGGCGCGGCGCCCTTCGGGGACGGCTCGGCCGCCGGGGCCGGGATCACCGGCGCGGCCGGCTCCGCCGTCGCGGCCTTCGTCGCGGGGACGATCTCGATCGCCTCGCCCGCCGTGGCCAGTGCCGGGTCGCCCGGGAACTGGTCCGGGGCGTTCTCGGGGTGGTGGCAGGCCACCCGGCGGCCGGGGGCCACCTCCAGCAGCGCCGGCTCCTGGGTCTGGCAGACCTGGGTCGCCTTCCAGCACCGGGTGTGGAAGCGGCACCCGCTCGGCGGGGCGATCGGCGACGGCACGTCGCCCTTGAGCAGGATCCGCTCGCTCTTGGCGCCGCGCCGCCGGGGGTCCGGCACCGGGACGGCCGACATCAGGGCCTTGGTGTACGGGTGCATGGGCGCCTCGTACAGCGGTGTGCGGTCCGCCAGCTCGACGATCTTGCCGAGGTACATCACCGCGATCCGGTCCGAGACGTGCCGGATGACCGACAGGTCGTGCGCGATGATCACGTACGTCAGGCCCAGCTCGTCCTGGAGGTCGTCCAGCAGGTTCACCACCTGCGCCTGGATCGACACGTCCAGCGCCGAGACCGGCTCGTCGGCGACCACCAGCCGGGGCTTGAGGGCGAGCGCCCGGGCGATGCCGATGCGCTGGCGCTGGCCGCCGGAGAACTCGTGCGGGTAGCGGTTGTAGTGCTCGGGGCTGAGCCCGACCCGCTCCAGGAGGCCCTGGACCTCCTTCTTGACCCCGCCCTCGGGCTCGACGCCCTGGAGCCGGAACGGCGCGGAGACGATCGAGCCGATGGTGTGGCGCGGGTTCAGCGAGCCGTACGGGTCCTGGAAGATCATCTGGATGTCGCGCCGCAGCGGCCGCATCCCGGCGGTCTTCAGGTGCGTGATGTCGGTGCCGTCGAACTCGATCTTCCCGCCGCTGGGCTCCAGCAGCCGGGTGATCAGCCGGCCCATCGTCGACTTGCCGCAGCCGGACTCGCCGACCACGCCGAGGGTCTCGCCGCGGCGCACCTCGAAGTCGATGCCGTCGACGGCCTTCACGGCGCCGACCTGGCGCTGGAGCACGCCCTTCTTGATGGGGAAGTGTTTGACCAGGCCCTGGACCCTCAGCAGGGACTCGGATCCTGTCGTCGCGTTGTCGGTCACAGCTTCGGCGCAATCTCTTCGGTCCAGATCCGCGTGCGTTCCGCCTGGTCCATGTGGCAGGCGGTGAAGTGGCCGGAGGCCACCTCACGCAGTTCCGGGCGCTCGGTGCGGGTGATCCCGCCCTGGGGCACGTCCGCGTACGGGCAGCGCGGGTTGAAGGCGCAGCCGCTCGGCACGTTGATGAGGGACGGCGGCTGGCCCTTGACCGGGATGAGCCGGTCGGTCTGCTCCCGGTCGATGCGGGGCATCGAGCCCAGCAATCCCCAGGTGTAGGGGTGCTGCGGCTCGTAGAAGATCTTGTCGACCGGGCCGCGTTCCACGCACCGGCCGCCGTACATGACCAGGATGTCGTCGGCGATCTCGGCCACCACGCCGAGGTCGTGCGTGATGATGACGACCGCCGAGCCGAACTCCTTCTGGAGGTCGCGGATCAGGTCGAGGATCTGCGCCTGGACGGTGACGTCCAGCGCGGTCGTCGGCTCGTCGGCGATCAGCAGCTCGGGGTTGTTGACCAACGCCATCGCGATCATGGCGCGCTGGCGCATGCCACCGGAGAACTCGTGCGGGTAGGAGTCCACCCGCTTGCCGGGCTCGGGGATGCCGACGCGGTCCAGCAGCTCGATCGCCCGGGTGCGGGCGACCTTCTTCGACACCTTGTTGTGGATGCGGTACGCCTCCACGATCTGGTTGCCGACCGTGTAGTACGGGTGCATCGCCGACAGCGGGTCCTGGAAGATCATCGCCATCTCGCGGCCCCGCAGCCGCCGCACCTCGTCGGGGTCGGCGTTCACCAGCTCCTTGCCGTCGAGCCAGATCTCCCCGCTCATCCGCACGTTCTTGCCGCGCGCGCCGAGCCGGTGCAGGCCCATGATGGCGAGCGAGGTGACGGACTTGCCGGAGCCGGACTCGCCGACCACGCCGAGGGTCTTGCCCTTCTCCAACTGGAAGGAGAGCCCGTCGACGGACTTGACCAGGCCGTCGTCGGTGGGGAAGTGGACCTTGAGGTCGCGGACGTCGAGGAAGGCGCGCGGCTCGGAGGTGCCGGGGCGGTCCTCCACCACGGCGCCGGTCTTGGACAGTTCGGTCATGACACCCTCACGCGCGGGTCGACGACGGCGTACAGAAGGTCAACCACGAGGTTGAGGAAGACGACGAAGAACGCCGCGAGCAGGGTGACGCCGAGAATCGGCGGCAGGTCGTTGGCGACGATCGACTGCACCGCGTACTCGCCGATGCCGTGCAGCGAGTACACCGACTCGGTGATCACCGCGCCGCCGAGCAGCAGGCCGATGTCCATGCCGAAGACGGTGACGATCGGGGTGAGCGCGGCCCGCAGGCCGTGCTTGGCGACGACCCGGCGCTCCCGCATGCCCTTGGCGCGGGCGGTGCGGATGAAGTCCTCGCTCATCGCCTCCAGCATCCCGGAGCGGGTGAGGCGGGCGTAGATCGCCGCGTAGAGCAGGGCGAGGGAGCACCACGGCAGGAAGAGGGTGTTGGCCCACTGCGAGGGGTTCTCCGTGAACGGGACGTACGTCCGCCCGAAGATCTCCAGCTTGTAGCTGAAGAGCAGCAGGAAGAGCTGGGCGGTGAAGAAGATCGGAAGCGAGACGCCGGCGAGCGCGCCGCCCATGGCGGCCCGGTCGAAGAAGGAGCCGGGCTTGAGGGCCGAGATGACGCCGACGACGATGCCGGAGACGAGCCACAGCACCGCGGCGCCGATGGCCAGGGAGATGGTGACCGGGAGCCGGTCGACGAGCTCCGGCCAGACCTCCAGGTTGGTCTTGAAGGAGTAACCGAAGCAGGGCATGTCGCACCGGACGGTGGCGGGGCCCCGTTCGTAGGTGGCGCCGGAGACGATCCCCTTGATGAAGTCCCAGTACTGCACGTAGACCGGGTTGTCGAGGCCGAGGTTCTTCTTGACCGCCTCGATGTCCTGCGGTGTGGGGTTCTTGCCGATGTACTGCTGGGCCAGTTGATCGACGGTCTGTCCGGCCAGCTTCGGCAGGATGAAGAAGATGCCGAAGGTGACCGCCGTGACGACCAGCAGCAGGATCACTGCCGCGATCAGCCGGCGGATGATGTACGAGATCACGGGGACCGGCGCCGGTGCCCGCGGGCCGCGCGGTGTGCGCGGGGGCCCGCGGGCACCAATGCCTTCACCTGCCTTCCGGGGCTACTTCTTCGTGGTGCCGATGTTGAGGTAGTCGTACTGGCCGCTGAAGGCCGCCGTGGAGACCATGTTGGTGCCGTGGGGCGAGCGGTACAGCAGGACCTTGAAGTAGGTCAACGGGACGATGACCGCCTGGTCCATGACCTTCTTGTCGATCTCGCCGTAGGCCGCGTTGCGGGCGTTCTCGTCGGTGTTGGCGATGGCGTCGTCCAGGAGCTTGTTGACCGCGGGGTCGTTCAGCTCCGAGAGGTTGGTGTTGCCGGACTGGCCGATGGCCTTGCCGTGGACGATCTGCTGGAGGTAGCCGTAGCCGGTCGGCCAGTCGGCGCCCCACTGCATCATGATCAGACCGATGTTCTGCTTCTTGGTGAAGGAGGGGACACCGGCGTAGTCGGAGAAGTACTTCGACGACGGGTACTGCTTGATCTTGGCGTCGATGCCGACCTTCTTCAGCGACTCGACGACCGCCGTGGCGGCGTCGACCTCGCTCTGGCGGTCGCTGCGGGCGGAGATGAAGGTGGAGATCTTCTCCTGGCCGCAGGCCTTCAGGTGCTGCTTGGCCTTGGCGACGTCACCCTTGTTGCCGGGCGTGGCGTACGTGTCGAACTTCTGGTAGCCCGGGATGTCGGTGGGCAGCACCGTGGAGGCGATGTCACCGCGGATGGGGCCGCCCATGACGGTCTGCACGGAGACCTTGTCGATGGCGTACTGCACGGCCTTGCGGCACTCGACGTTGTCGAACGGCTTCACCTTGGTGTTGATCGCCGTGTAGACGAGGCGGCCGCCGAGCGCGTTGTCGGTGTTGGCCTTCAGGTCGTCCTTGGCGAGCACCTGCGCCTGCGTCTGGGTGTCGACGCCGCGGCCGGCCAGGTCGGCGACGACGTCACCGGCGACCAGGTCCTTGTCGATGGTGGCCTGGGCGACCTTGAGGTTCAGGACGATCTTGTCCGGGTACTGCTTGCGCAGCGGGTCGGTGGCCGCGCTCCAGTTCTCGTTGCGGACCAGGGTGATCTGCTTGCCGTCCTGGTAGCTCGCGAACTTGTACGAGCCGGACGAGGCGATGGACTTGGTGTAGTCCACGCCCTTGTCCTTGGCCTTCGGCACCGGGGCGGTCTGCGGGGCGCTGACCAGGTAGTCGAAGTCCGCGAAGGGCTTGTTGAGCTTGAAGACGATGGTGTGGTCGTCCGGGGTCTGGATGGAGGCCAGACCCTTCTCGCTCTTGTCCTTGTACGGGCCCTTGTACTTGGCGGGGTCGTCGAGGAGCTGCTGGAAGTAGTTGGGGCCCAGCGACAGCACGTCACGGGCGAAGTTGGAGCGCTCGACCGCGTACTTGACGTCCTTGGCGGTGATCGGCGTGCCGTCGTCGTACTTGAGACCCTTGCGGATCTTGTACGTCCAGGTCTTGCCGCCGTCGCTGGGGACGCCCATGCTCTCGGCGAGGTCGGGGACCAGCTCGTTGCCCTTCTCCCCGGGGGCCGGCTTGAAGGTCGTCAGCGGACGCGCGTAAAGGCGGCTGAAGTTGTAGATGAAGGCGTAGTACGTGTTGCCCGGGTCGAACGACTCGGGGGCGTCGGCCATCGCGTAGGTGACCGTGCCGCCCTTCTTGTCCGAGGCGTTGACGACACCGGTCGTCGCGGCGTTCGCCTTGGCGTTGCCCTTGTTGCCGTCCGAGCCGCCGTCGTCCGCCTTGCTGCAGCCCGCGAGAAGCAGGCTGGCACTGCTGACGACCGCGAGAGCGGCCACTGCTGACCTTCGCATTTTCGTCGAACTCCCCTTTGTATTCGGAAAATTGCCGGTACGTTCCCGGCCGGTTGCGCGGCCGCCGCGGATGACGTGGCAGACGTCAGCGGCTGCGCGGGTCGAGAGCGTCCCGGAGGCCATCACCGAGCAGGTTGAAGGCCAGTACGGTGATGAAGATCGCGAGGCCGGGGACGAGCATGTACTGCGGATCGACTTCGAAGAAGTTGACCGCGTCCCTCAGCATGCCGCCCCACGAGGCCTGCGGTGGCTGGATCCCGACGCCGAGGAAGCTGAGCGACGCCTCGAAGATGATGTTGGTCGGAATGAGCAGGGTCGCGTAGACGGTGATCGGTCCCACGAGGTTCGGCAGCAGCTCGCGGAAGAGGATGTACGGGCCGCGGGCCCCCATCCCGCGCGAGGCGTCGATGAACTCGCGCTCGCGCAGGGCCAGGGTCTGGCCGCGCACGATACGCGCCATGTAGGGCCAGTTGAAGAACCCGATGACGAAGATCAGCACGCTGATGTGCAGCGGCAGGCCCTCCAGACCGAAGGCACCGCCCTGGAGCGTCGCCGAGATGGCGATGGCGAACAGCAGCAGCGGGAAGGCCAGGAAGGTGTCCATCAGCCGGCTGACGAAGGTGTCCACGCGGCCGCCGTAGTACCCGGCGATCAGGCCGAGCACCACGCCGATGACGTTGGACAGGATCGTCGCGCCGAAGGCGACGACCAGCGAGACCCAGGAGCCCTCCAGGATCCGGGCGAGGATGTCGCGGCCGAACTTCGGGTCGACGCCCAGCGGGTGGTCCACGCTCATCCCGCCGAGACCGCCCTTGGGGAGGGAGGTGTTGGGGTCGAGCAGGTCCTGCTGGAAGGCGTTCGGGTCCAGCCCCAGCACCGACTGGATCGGGCGGGAGAGGACGGCGATCAGGATGAGCAGGACGACGACGATCCCGCCGGTCACCGCCAGCTTGTCCCGCTTGAAGCGGGTCCAGGCGATCTGACCGAGTGAACGACCTTCGATCTGCTTGGACTTGACGCCTTCAAGTACGGCCTCAGGCGCTGCCTCGGCCTGCGATCCGGTGGTCTCCATGGGTGCGGTCATCGTCCCTCGTGCTCGCCCGTGCCGACGGTCGCCGACAGTGCTCGACGAACCGCCCGGGTCTGCGGCGCGGTCCGTTCAGGGGGTGCGGAAATGCGCTGCACGCATGTGCGACGTCCCCTGGTTGGGGGGAGTCTTCAATGGGTTCACGATCACCCGCCAGACCTCACCGGGAATGTTTGCGCAACCGTGATGCGGGTCGTCGGCTTCCGTTATGCGGACGGGAAGATCGCCTCAGCGGACCAACTCGGCCGCTACTCCACCGAAACGGACACCGGGTCGCGGCCCGCTCGGGACGTGTCAGGAGCGGGGCGGGTAGCCGTACCCCGTGCCCGGGACCATGGGGGCGGTGGCGTGCGCCTCCCGGTCGTAGAAGGGGCGGGCGTTGGCCCGCAGCCACATCGTCACCGGGTCGTACTCGTCGGACATGGCGACCGTGGAGACGGGCAGGCCGTCGGGGACGGCGGTCACGGACTGCTGCATCATCGCGCGCACCGCGTCGACGGACGCCTGGCCGGTGTCGTACAGGTCGAGGCCGATGGCGAGGTACGGGGTGCCGAGGGCCGGCTGGACCCAGGCGCGGCGCAGCGAGCGGACGGCGGGGGTGCGGTGGGCGTTCTGGGTGAGCAGGGCGTAGAACTGCGGGATCTGGATGCCGGGTTCGGACAGTTTGAGCGGTCCGGCGGGCATCCGGTCCAGGCCGGTGGCGATGCGGCGCAGGTCGGGCCACGGGATGCCGACGCCGCCGCCGGGCGCGTGCGGGTTGAGCCAGATGCCCCAGCGGTCGGGGTAGAGGGCGCGGGCGATGTCGCGGCCGCCGATGACCTCGTGGGCGCGGTTCCAGCCGGAGACGGCGAGCTCCTGCGCGGAGGTGACGCACGGGGCGTACCCGAGGCCGTCGACCTCCATGTTGCCGTACTGGGCGTCGGAGGAGCCCGCGTGGCCGTGCCAGAGCAGCATCCACAGCCGGCCCTCGGCCAGGGCGTGCAGCAGCGCCTCGTACGTGTCGTAGCGCCCGGGCGTGACCTCGCCCAGCAGGTGCTCGACCTGTCCGGCGGCCGCTCCGGCCGCCGCGGTGCCTGACGCGCTCACCCTGGGTCCCGCCCCTCTTCCGTCCACCCGACCAGACCAGCTTATGCGTGCCCGCGCCGGTAGAAGGGCCGCACCTTCTCCAGCATCCAGTCGCCGACCGGGTCCTGGGCGACGTCGAGCAGGACCATGTTGACCGGCCAGGGCACCGCCGTGGGGCCGACGCGGCCCAGTGCCCGGCCCAGGGCGTCCATCGGTACGGTGCGGTCGGCACCCTCCCAGGAGGAGAGCTGTACGCCGATGAACAGGGTCGGGCTGTCGCCCTCGATGCTGGCGAGGCAGCGGCGGGCGGTCAGGACGGTGGCGGTGGCGTCGAACTCGGCGGCCGCGGCGGACAGGAAGTCCACCGGGTCCTCCTGCCAGTCCGGCTCGAACAGCCGCACCCGGGCGCCGCTCGCGGGGCCGTCCAGCGGGGTGCGGCCGGTCCGGCAGAGCTCGGCGACGGCGGGCGGGGGCAGCGGGGCGCCGACGGCACCGCCCGGATTCACGGCGATGCCGAGCTGCGGGGGCAGGCCGCGCGCGAACTCGACGGCCGGGGCGACGGCGTACGGCATGTGGGCGCCGACGCAGTGGGTGAACTGTGCCAGGGAGCTGAAGACCGGGACGTAGGGGAGGCCGTCGATCTCCAGGGTGGGCAGGTCGAGGCTGGGGCTGTCGGGGGCGCCGCCGTTGGGCAGGGGCACCCATATGTCGCTGCGGCCCAGCACCTCGACGAGGCGGCCGCCGGCCGCGGGGTTGCCGAGCGAGGCGGCGAGCACCTCTTCGAGCTCGTTGCCCGGCCATGCAGTGTCCACTGGTGTTCCTGGTCCTTCCCGCGCGTGCCTGTCGCTGCCCGCAGCACCCTAACGCGGGGCCCGCCGGAGCGCGTCGGCCGCTGGGGGTGCCGGAGCGCGCGGGGTCAGGAGAAGGTGACGCGGGTGAGCGCGGACGCCGCCGGCCGGTCGAGCAGGACGGCCGAGGCGCAGCCGCGCGGCACGACGCCCCGCTCGGCGTCCCGGACCAGCCGGCCCACCGCCGCGCGGTGCCGCCGGAAGGCGTACCCGGACACCCCGCGGCCGCGCTCCCGCTGGCCCTGGCGGGCGGTGCCGGGCGGGACGTCCAGCAGGAGCAGGTGCAGGGCCCTGCCGCGCCGGGCCGCCTCGCGGGCCAGCCAGCGGCGCACCCAGGCCTGCGTGCCGCAGTCGTGGACGACGGCGGCGGCGCCGGAGCGCAGCACCCGCCACAGCCCCGCGTAGTGGGCGAACCGGACGAGGGGGCGGTAGACCGCGTACGGCAGGAAGCCGGGCACCCGGCGCTCCCAGCGCTCGCGGGTGTCCTGCGAGTCGATGCCGCAGCCCGGGGCCGTCCGGGCGATCAGCGTGGACTTCCCGCTGCCCGGCAGGCCGGAGACGACCACCAGGTCGCCGGGGGCGAAGGCCAGGGTCCGGGGGAGCCGGCCGTCGCGGTCCCGCAGGTCGCGCACCACCGGCAGGGCGGCGGCCGCCGCACGGCCCCGCGCGGGCAGGCCCGGCTGAGCGGGTACACCCGTCGTCGCGTACCCACCGGTCCGCTGCAACGTCATCGCTTCTCCCCCTGCTGGGTCGGCTGACCCGACCCTTGCCCAAGAAGTGTAAAGAAGGGGTAATAAGGCACAAGCGATTTGCCGTCGCCGGACCGCGTGCAATGATGTGCGCGCCGACGCACACCGTTGCGCCACAACCGCATACCGGCCGCTTGAATCCGCGCGGGAGAGTTCCGGGTCCCGCCCGGGCGCCGAAGGAGCAAGTTCCTCCCTTGAATCTCTCAGGCCCCGTACCGCGTGGATGAGGCAGATCTGAAAAGCGGGCCGCCGCGGCGGCTCCACCCAAGGTGCAAGCCGAGGGCCGTCCCCGTACGGTCACGGTGAACCTCTCAGGTTCCGATGACAGATGGGGAGGATCGTCTTCGAGCCATGCCCGTCCTGGGACCTGGGAGCCACATCACATGAGCACTGCCCCCCGCCTGACCGCCCTCGATGCCGTGCATCGTGCGCTGGGCGCGACCATGACCGACTTCGCGGGCTGGGACATGCCGCTGCGGTACGGGAGCGAGCGCGACGAGCACAACGCCGTCCGCACCAAGGCCGGACTCTTCGACCTCTCCCACATGGGTGAGATCACCGTCACCGGGCCGCAGGCCGCGGACCTGCTGGACTTCGCGCTCGTCGGCAACATCGGCAGCGTCGGCACCGGCCGCGCCCGCTACACGATGATCTGCCAGGAGGACGGCGGGATCCTCGACGACCTGATCGTGTACCGGCTCGGCGAGACCGAGTACATGGTGGTCGCCAACGCCTCCAACGCGCAGGTCGTCCTCGACGCGCTCACCGCCCGTGCCGCCGGCTTCGACGCCGTGGTGCGCGACGACCGGGACGCCTACGCGCTGCTGGCCGTCCAGGGTCCGGAGTCCCCCGGCATCCTGAAGTCGCTCACCGACGCCGACCTGGACGGGCTGAAGTACTACGCGGGCCTGCCCGGCACCGTGGCGGGCGTGCCCGCGCTGATCGCCCGTACCGGCTACACGGGCGAGGACGGCTTCGAGCTGTTCGTGGAGCCGCGGTACGCGGAGGAGCTGTGGCAGGCGCTGACGGCGGCGGGGGCCGGGGTCGGCCTGATCCCGTGCGGGCTGTCCTGCCGCGACACGCTGCGCCTGGAGGCGGGCATGCCGCTGTACGGGCACGAGCTGACGACCTCCCTGACCCCGTTCGACGCGGGCCTGGGCCGGGTGGTCAAGTTCGAGAAGGAGGGCGACTTCGTGGGCCGCGAGGCCCTGACGGCCGCCGCCGAGCGGGCGCAGATCGCCCCGCCGCGCACACTGGTCGGCCTGGTCGCCCAGGGCCGCCGGGTGCCGCGCGCCGGGATGTCCGTGGTGGCGGACGGCACGGTGATCGGCGAGGTCACCTCGGGTGCCCCGTCGCCGACGCTGGGCAAGCCGATCGCCATGGCCTACGTGGACGCGGCGCACGCCGCGCCGGGCACCGAGGGCGTCGGTGTCGACATCCGCGGTACCCATGAGCCGTACGAGGTCGTGGCGCTGCCGTTCTACAAGCGCCAGAAGTGACCACCCGCACCACCACCCCGTTCACCAGCACTCCCCCGCGTACAGGAGAATCCCAGTCATGAGCAACCCCCAGCAGCTGCGCTACAGCAAGGAGCACGAGTGGCTGTCGGCCGCCGAGGACGGCGTGTCGGCGGTCGGCATCACGGAGCACGCGGCGAACGCCCTCGGCGACGTCGTGTACGTCCAGCTCCCGGCGGTCGGTGACACGGTGACCGCGGGCGAGACCTGTGGTGAGCTGGAGTCGACCAAGTCCGTCAGCGACCTGTACTCCCCGGTGACCGGCGAGGTCGTCGAGGCCAACCAGGACGTCGTCGACGACCCGTCGCTGGTGAACACCGCCCCGTTCGAGGGCGGCTGGCTGTTCAAGGTACGCGTCGCGGAGGAGCCGAAGGACCTGCTCACCGCCGACGAGTACACCGAGTTCTCCGGCAGCTAAGGACCTTCCCCGATGTCGCTTCTGAACACCCCTCTCCACGAGCTGGACCCGGACGTCGCCGCCGCCGTCGACGCCGAGCTCCACCGGCAGCAGTCCACCCTCGAGATGATCGCCTCGGAGAACTTCGCTCCGGTCGCGGTCATGGAGGCCCAGGGCTCCGTCCTGACCAACAAGTACGCCGAGGGCTACCCCGGCCGCCGCTACTACGGCGGCTGCGAGCACGTCGACGTGGTCGAGCAGATCGCCATCGACCGCATCAAGGCCCTCTTCGGCGCCGAGCACGCCAACGTCCAGCCGCACTCGGGCGCCCAGGCGAACGCCGCGGCGATGTTCGCCCTGCTCAAGCCGGGTGACACGATCATGGGCCTGAACCTCGCCCACGGCGGTCACCTGACCCACGGCATGAAGATCAACTTCTCCGGGAAGCTCTACAACGTGGTCGCGTACCACGTCGACGACGCTACCGGCCAGGTCGACATGGCCGAGGTCGAGAAGCTCGCCAAGGAGCACAAGCCGAAGCTGATCGTCGCCGGCTGGTCCGCCTACCCGCGCCAGCTCGACTTCGCCGCCTTCCGCCGGGTGGCGGACGAGGTCGGCGCGTACCTGATGGTCGACATGGCCCACTTCGCGGGTCTGGTCGCCGCCGGTCTGCACCCCAACCCGGTGCCGCACGCCCATGTGGTCACCACCACGACCCACAAGACGCTGGGCGGCCCGCGCGGTGGCGTGATCCTGTCCACGGCCGAGCTCGCCAAGAAGATCAACTCCGCGGTCTTCCCCGGTCAGCAGGGCGGTCCGCTGGAGCACGTGATCGCCGCCAAGGCGGTCTCGTTCAAGGTCGCGGCGAGCGAGGACTTCAAGGAGCGCCAGCAGCGCACCCTGGACGGCGCCCGCATCCTGGCCGAGCGCCTGATCAGGGACGACGTCAAGGAGCACGGCGTCTCCGTGCTGTCCGGCGGCACCGACGTCCACCTGGTGCTGGTCGACCTGCGCAACAGCGAGCTGGACGGCCAGCAGGCCGAGGACCGGCTCCACGAGGTCGGCATCACGGTCAACCGCAACGCGATCCCGAACGACCCGCGGCCCCCGATGGTCACCTCGGGCCTGCGGATCGGCACCCCGGCGCTGGCCACCCGCGGCTTCCAGGCCGAGGACTTCACCGAGGTCGCCGACATCATCGCCGAGGCGCTGAAGCCGGCCTACGACGCGGACGCGCTCAAGGCCCGGGTCTCGGCCCTCGCCGCGAAGCACCCGCTTTACCCTGGTCTGTAGCCCGTACGGCGTTACGTACGTAACAGACTGATCTGCGGGGCACCGCGCACACTGGACAGTGAGTGCGGTGCCCCGTCTCTTGCCCCGCTCTTCGCCCCACCCCCGTTGTCCCTGCACCACCCCGGCAGACAGCGACGTCTTCCCACCAAGGAGTACCCCCGTGGCCATCTCGGTCTTCGACCTGTTCTCGATCGGCATCGGCCCGTCCAGCTCCCACACGGTGGGCCCCATGCGGGCCGCCCGGATGTTCGCCCGCCGCCTGAAGAACGAGGGCCTGCTGGCCCCCACCGCCTCGATACGCGCCGAGCTGTACGGCTCGCTGGGCGCGACCGGCCACGGCCACGGCACCCCCAAGGCCGTCCTGCTCGGCCTGGAGGGCGACTCGCCCCGCACGGTCGACGTGGAGAGCGCCGACGACAAGGTCGAGCGGATCAAGGCCGACAAGCGCATCAACCTGCTGGGCGCCCACGAGATCGGCTTCGACTTCGACGAGGACCTGGTGCTGCACCGCCGCAAGGCGCTGCCGTACCACGCCAACGGCATGACCCTGTGGGCGTACGACGCCGACGGCGCCACGCTGCTGGAGAAGACGTACTACTCGGTCGGTGGCGGGTTCGTCGTGGACGAGGACGCGGTGGCGGGCGAGAACCCGATCGTCCCCGACGACACCGCGCTGAAGTACCCCTTCCGCACCGGTGACGAGCTGCTGCGCCTGACCAAGGAGACCGGCCTGTCGATCTCCGCGCTGATGCTGGAGAACGAGAAGGCCTGGCGCACGGAGGCGGAGATCCGCGAGGGCCTCCTGGAGATCTGGCGCGTGATGCGGGCGTGCGTGGACCGCGGCATGTCCCGCGAGGGCATCCTGCCGGGCGGCCTGAAGGTCCGCCGCCGCGCCGCGAACACCGCCCGCAAGCTGCGCTCCGAGGGCGACCCGCAGGCCCTCGCCATGGAGTGGATCACCCTCTACGCGATGGCGGTGAACGAGGAGAACGCCGCGGGCGGCCGGGTCGTCACCGCACCGACCAACGGGGCCGCCGGCATCATCCCCGCGGTCCTGCACTACTACATGAACTTCGTGCCCGGCGCCGACGAGGAGGGCGTGGTCCGCTTCCTGCTCGCCGCGGGCGCGATCGGCATGCTCTTCAAGGAGAACGCCTCCATCTCGGGCGCCGAGGTCGGCTGCCAGGGCGAGGTCGGATCGGCCTGCTCCATGGCAGCGGGCGCCCTCGCCGAGGTGCTGGGCGGCAGCCCGGAGCAGGTGGAGAACGCCGCCGAGATCGGCATGGAGCACAACCTCGGCCTGACCTGCGACCCGGTGGGCGGACTGGTCCAGATCCCGTGCATCGAGCGCAACGGCATGGCGGCGGTCAAGGCCGTCACGGCCGCCCGCATGGCGATGCGCGGCGACGGCAGCCACAAGGTCTCCCTGGACAAGGTCATCAAGACCATGAAGGAGACGGGCGCCGACATGAGCGTGAAGTACAAGGAGACCGCGCGCGGCGGCCTCGCGGTGAACATCATCGAATGCTGAGGCGCGTGCTCACCCAGTGAGGGTCGGGCACCACCGTCAGGAGCGCCGACACCACGACGACCCCCGCCAGCACCGCCAGCTCGGTGCGGGCGGGGGTCGTCGCGTCCGCGCCCCGGCGCAGGCGGCCCCGGGCGGTCAGCGCCAGCGCGCTGGCCACGGCGACCAGTGCCAGCTTGGCCAGCAGCAGCCTGCCGTACGCCGAGGTGACCACCACGTCGGCGGGCAGGCGGCGCAGCGCCGAGCAGGTGCCGGTGACGGCGAGCGCGGCGTACGGCCAGAGGGCGAGCCGGGCGTAGCGCCGCAGGATCTCCCCCGCCCCGCCGCGCAGCCGCACCACGCGCAGCGCGTACAGCAGCCCGCCCGCCCACAGGGAGGCGGCCGTCAGGTGCACCACCGTGAGGGCGGTGCCGAGCTCCGGGGTGTACGGCTCGGGGTGCGCGCGCAGCGCCTCCGCCCCGACGACCAGGGCGAGCGGGCCGG
Source organism: Streptomyces sp. NPDC039423 (assembly GCF_055598725.1). NCBI lineage: Bacteria > Bacillati > Actinomycetota > Actinomycetes > Kitasatosporales > Streptomycetaceae > Streptomyces > Streptomyces sp. NPDC039423. The sequence goes on along the minus strand of NZ_JBVKAH010000002.1, from coordinate 922,096 downwards.
CCGCCCAGCCGGGCCGCCCCAGCGCCACGCACCCGGCGGCCAGGGCGAAGCCGTTGGCCATGGCCAGCAGCAGCCCGCCGTCCCTGGTGCCGTAGGTGGCGGTGAGGTCCAGGTCGCTGATCCGCGCCAGCAGGACGATCTGCCCGGCGGACGCGGCGGCCCCGCCGAGGGCGGCCCACAGGGCCCACGGGCGGGGCACGCGGCCGGGCCCGGCGAGCCGGGCGCCGGCGAGTTCGCCGAGGTGCAGGGCGAGGGCGGCGAACACGGCGGCGCGCAGCACCGTGGTGGTGCCGGGCGCGGGGATGTGCAGCTCCCCCGTTCCCCGGGCGGCGATCCCGGTGCCGCACAGGGCGAGGGCGAGCAGGGCCGCCAGGGTGGTGAGGAGCGGGGTACGCGTACGGCGCCGCCCGGTACGCCGGGCGGCGCCGTTTCCGGTGTCTACGGTCACGCCTTGCTGAGGTGCGCCCAGAACTCGTCGAAGGTGAGCATGCCGTCACCGTTGCCGTCCTGCGCGTTGATCACGGCCTGGGCCACGGTCTCCGTGACGTTGAAGTCGCCGAGCTGCGCCATGACGCTCTTGTACTCGGCGGCCGAGATGAGCCCGTCGCCGTTCACGTCGTACCGCTCGAACGCCTTGCGCGCCTCTTCGATGTCCGCCACTGGTCCACCCCTTCTTGGTGCATAACTGACGCCGGTCAGGTTATCGGCAGGGGCGGGGGGCCGGATCCGGGGGCCTTGGTCCACCGTGGCGGGGCTCAGCGGCGCCAGGGCTCGTAGTACGGGTTGTCCTCGCACTCCGTCATGATCTCGATCTTCTTCACCAGGTCGACCGGGCAGACGCCGACGATGTGCTTGCGGGCGATGCCGCCGGGGAAGGCCACCTCCTCCTGGTCGGCGTACTTGTGGGTGTCGCCGATGGTGCCGTTGACGTCCACGCCCTTGGGGGCGTCCAGGTAGTAGTTGAAGCCGCTCTTCCACTTCTTGTAGAGGTCGTGGTCGTACGTCGTGGAGACGTACGGCGAGGGCTGGTTGACCAGCACGTACTTCTCGATGTCGTACTGGCCGTCCAGGGGTGCCTTCGGACGGAAGCCCTCCTCGAAGATCACCGCCGGGGGGCGGTTGTCGGCGCGGTAGAGCTGCTTGCAGTCCTTGCGCCAGGCGGGGGCGGGCGTGATCCGGTCGGGGTCGACGCGGCGGTCCGCCGCCGGGTAGAGCCGGTCCTCGACGACGGGACAGCTCGACGGGGCCTTCGCGGCGGCCGCCGCGGCGAGGGCGGGAGCCGCCGCGGCGGGGGCCCCGGCGGCCGGGGCGGCCTCGGTGGACGCGGCGGGTACGAGGAGGGCGGCGACGGACACGGCGAGCGCGGCGGCACGGTGCCGCGGACGAGAGGTGATCATGGCGCTCACGATGGCCGCCGTGCCGCCCCGGACCGGGGATCTTCACCCGGTCGGCGGCGTGTCAGCGGAAGACTCCGGTGTGGCCGAGCGAGTAGCGGCCCGGCTGGGGGTAGACGGCGAGGCCGTGCGGGCCGCCGCCGACCGGGATGCGGGCGAGCTGCCGGCCGGTGGTGGTGTCGATGGCGTACACCTCTGAGTCGTAACGGCCGGACAGCCACAGCACCTTGCCGTCGGCCGACGCCCCGCCCATGTCGGGGGAGCCGCCGTCGGGGAGCCGCCACTTCTTGGTCAGCCGCTTGCGCGTGAAGTCGAAGACGGAGACGGACCCCTCGCCCCGGTTGGGGATGTACATCTCCTTGGAGTCGCGCGAGACGTAGAGGCCGTGGGCGCCCTTGCCGGTGGGCAGGAGCCTGGGCGTGCCGAAGGAGTCGCCGTCCAGGATCCACACCCCGTGCGCCATCATGTCGGCGACGTAGAAGGTCCTGCCGTCCGGCGAGGCCTTCACGTCCTGCGGCATGGCGCCCCGGAAGGGCAGTTTCCGCTGGGCGACGACCTTCATCCGCTCGGTGTCGACCTTGAGCAGTTCGCCGGAGAACTCGCAGCTCACGATGAAGTAGCGGCCGTCGGCGGAGAAGTCGGCGTGGTTGACGCCGTAGCAGGTGACAGGTTCGGTGTGGCGGCGTTCCATGGTGTGCGGGTCGCGGAAGACCAGTTCGCGGTCGAGCGAGGCCATCACGATCGCGTACCTGCCGTTGGGCGTGAAGTACAGGTTGTACGGGTCGTGCACGTCCACGTCCTTGCCCCGGGTGCCGGTGGCGGGGTCGATGGGGGTGAGGGTGTGGCCGCGGTTGTTGTTGACCCAGAGCGTCTTGAGGTCCCAGGACGGCACGACGTGCTGGGGCTGGGCGCCGACCCGGAGGGTGTCGACGACCCGGTAGGTCCTGGGGTCGATGACGGAGACGGTGCCGGACAGGGTGTTGGGGACGTACACCCGGGACGGGAAGCCCTTGACCACCGGGGACAGCATGCCGGGGCGGTCGGCGGCGTAGATGTCCGTGGGGTCCAGGAGGGGCGGCATGCCCGGCAGGCCGGCCGGGGCCGTCTTCCTCGGTACGGGGGCTGCGGCGGCCCGGCTGCCGCGCGCCTCGGGCCGGCCTTCCGCGCCGCCACCGCACCCGGGGAGTGCCACGGCGGCGGCGAGCAGCGCGGTGGCCGCGAGGAGGCCCTTCGATCGCCTGGTCAGGCGCAGCGTCGTCACGCGCCCCATTAGGGCGCCGGGGGTGCCGGTCCGCTCCCCTGCCGCCGTTCCGGGCCTCCGTGACGCACATCGGCAGGTCGATGATTCACCCACCGGACCCCATATTTATTCATGCTTTATGAGGCTCGTGGCCCATCTCACCTGCGATTCATTTCCTCGCTGGACCGATTTGCTGATTTTGTCCGCGTTTGGTCTTTTGGTGGCAAGGCCCCCTGTCTGCCATAGTCGGAGACACACGACCCCCATTGACCCGGGCCAGGTCGTTCCCGCGACCGTGGACACACCCCCTTCGCCCACGTCGCTCCACAGGAAGCCCCCGCGGCGCCGCATCCGGCGCGAGGGGGCTTCCGTGCGTCAGCGGTCGGAGACGCGCATCTCGAACCAGGTGGTCTTGCCGCGCGGGAGCAGGTCCACTCCCCAGCGGTCGGAGAGCTTGTCCACGAGGAAGAGGCCCCGGCCGCTGGTGTCCAGTTCGTGCACCGGCATCAGGCAGGGCAGCCCGCGGGAGGGGTCGCGCACCTCGATCCGGATCCAGCCCCGGCGGCGCAGCATCCGCAGGCCGAAGACCCGCGCGCCGGTGTGCCGGACGGCGTTGCCGACGAGTTCGGAGACGAGCAGGACCGCGTGCTCGGCGGTCTGCGGGGCGAGCCCCCACTGGCGGAGCACGACGCACTGGGTCAGTCGGCGGGCGGTGGCGGCGGACTCGGGACGGGACGGCAACCGCACCTCCCCCTCCGTCGGATTGCCGAACAGTTCGAGCGCTTTCAGCGCCTGTTCGTCCTCCGCGGCGGGCACCCACCGCGCGGCGGTAGCGCTGCCGCGCTGCCCCGGTTGCTCCACACCTTCCAGCCCCGCCATGCCCACCATCATGGCCGTCCGGCAGCCCCGGCGTGGCCGTTCCGGTGGAATCGGCACCCCGGGAGGAAGGCCTCCCGGGGCGCCGTCCGGCATATGACGCCGGCAGGAAGAGCCCGAAAGAGCCTCCCTGACCAGCGGAGACGGGGCCGGCGCCCCCGGGCCGCGCGGGCGGGGGGCCCGACGGGCTTAAGGTGTCCTTAAGGCTGCCCTAAACCACCCGCACGGCTGACAACTCGTGCGCCCCTACAGGAACTTGGCCTTGCCCGGCCCCTCCTCGACGAAGCTGCGCATCCCGCGCTCACGGTCCTCGGTCGCGAACAGCCCGGCGAACCAGTTGCGTTCGATGGTCAGGCCGGTGTCGATGTCGGTCTCCAGGCCCGCGTCGACGCACTCCTTGGCCGCGCGCAGCGCCAGCGCCGGCCCCTGGGCCAGCTTCGCGGCCCAGGCGTGCGCCTGCTCGTACACCTCGGCCGCCGGTACGACCCGGTCGACGAGCCCGATGGCGAGGGCCTCCTCCGCCTTCACATGGCGGCCCGTGAAGATCAGGTCCTTGGCCTTGGACGGGCCGACGAGGCGGGCCAGGCGCTGGGTGCCGCCCGCGCCGGGGATGAGGCCGAGCAGGATCTCGGGCTGGCCCAGCCTGGCGTTGTCGCCGGCGATCCGGAAGTCGGCGCACAGCGCCAGCTCGCAGCCGCCGCCCAGCGCGTATCCGGTGACGGCCGCGACGACGGGCTTGGGGATGCGGGCGACGGCGGTGAACGAGTCCTGGAGGGCCTTGGAGCGCAGCACCATGGCCGCGTGGTCCATGGCCTGCATCTCCTTGATGTCCGCGCCGGCCGCGAACACCTTCTCGCCGCCGTAGATCACCACGGCGCGTACGTCGTCACGGCGGGCCGCCTCCTCGGCGAGCTCGCGCAGCCGGTCCTGGGTGGCGATGTCCAGCGCGTTCATCGGCGGGCGGTCCAGGCGGAGGGTGCCGACGCCTTCGGAGACTTCGAGAGTGACTGTCATGCAGGGCAGGTTAGCCGTGGGGTTTTCGGGGGTCTCCCCCGGGAGAGCACCGTACGACGACGGGCCCGGTGCCGTGCGGAACGGCACCGGGCCCGTACGACGGGGACCGCCGGGGCTACGCGATCCACTCCGCCCAGGACATGTTCCAGCCGTTGAGGCCGTTGTCCGGCTGGATCTGCTTGTCCTTGGAGTTCTTCACGACCACCACGTCACCGATGATCGAGTTGTCGTAGAACCAGGCCGCCGGGGTGGCGTCGTCGTAGGCGCCCCGCACGTCCCGCAGACCCACGCAGCCGTGGCTGACGTTGGCCGAGCCGAAGGTGTCCGCGGAGGCCCAGTAGTTGCCGTGGACGAAGGTGCCCGAGGTCGACAGGCGCATGGCGTGCGGCACGTCCTTGATGTCGTACTCGCCGCCGAAGCCGACGGTGGCGCCGTTCATCCGGGTCACCTTGTACTTCTCGCTGATGACCATCTGACCGTTGTACGTGGTCGTCGACGGCGCTCCGGCGGTGATCGGCAGCGTCTTGATCAGCTTTCCGTCCCGGACGACCTTCATGGTCTTGGCGCTCGCGTCGACCGTGGCGACCTGGCTGCGGCCGATGGTGAAGTTCACCGTCCTGGTCTGCTTGCCGTACACGCCCGGCCGGCCTTCGACGCCGTCCAGGTCGATCCGTACCGTCACCTTGGTGCCCGCGGCCCAGTACTTCTCGGGGCGGAAGTCCAGGCGGTCGTTGCCGAACCAGTGGCCCTCGACCGGGACGGACGGCACGGCGGTCACCTTGATCGCCTTCTCCACCGCCTCCGGGTTGGTGATGCCGCGGGAGAAGTTGATGGACACCGGCATGCCCGCGCCGACGGTCGAGCCGTCCTCCGGGGTGTAGTGGCCGATGAAGGTGTTCTTGGGCACCAGGGTGGTGAAGGTGGTGTCCTTCGCCGACTCCCGGCCCTCGCCGTCCTCGGCGACCGCGTGCACCTTGTACTTGGTGGCGGCGGCCAGGTGCCGCACCGGCTCCCAGGCGGCGCCGTCCGCGGTGAGCCGGCCCTCCACCTTGTTGCCCTTGGGGTCGGCGACCGTGACCGTGGTCAGCTTGCCCTTCTCGGCGGTGATCTTCAGTGCGCCGCTCGTGGCGACCGACGCCGCCCCGTCCTTGGGCGCGATGGTCACCACGGCCTGCGAGGCCGCGTTCCCGGCCTGCGTGGCGCCCTCCGCCTTCGCCCCGCCCCCGCTCTTGCCCCCGTCGGTGGAGTCCGGTCCACCGCAGGCCGTCACCAGCAGCAGCAACGCCCCCAGCGCCAGCGCCGGCAGTCGCCCGCCGACCCCCGCGCCACGCCTGCCCGCCCCGGCCGATGCCCCCGATATCGGCTGCACGTCCACTTCGCTGTTCTCCCCTCGCACGGCCCTGGCCCCGCCACGGCCCGCACCCCCGCACGCCACACGCGCGTGCACCGCGATAGATAATCACACCGGGAGTGGGGCCGAGCGTCCGCGTATGTCACCGTTCGGTCCCAACGTGCCCGGGTCCGGGGCGGGCCGTGCGGGATCGTGCCGGGGGCGGCGGGGGCCGGCCGGGGTCAGCGCAGGGCGGAGCCCTCCTTCCAGCGGTCCCAGTCCATGTTCCAGCCGCCCAGGCCGTTGTCCGGGGAGACCTTCCGGTCGGTGGAGTTGACCACCTCCACGACGTCCCCGACCAGCGTCCGGTCGAAGAACCAGCCCGCCGGGGAGTCCGTGCTGCCGCCCTTGTCGTCCCGCAGCCCCACGCAGCCGTGGCTGACGTTCACCGACCCGAAGGCGGACGCCGGCGCCCAGTAGTTGCCGTGCAGGAACGTCCCCGAGTCGGTCAGCCGCATGGCGTGCGGAACGTCCTTGATGTCGTACTCGCCCTTGCCGTCCTTGTCCTTGAAGCCGACCGTGGCACCGTTCATCCGCGTCACGTCGAACAGCTCCGTCACCACCATCTTCCCGTTGTACGTGGTGGTCTTCGGCGCGCCCGCCGTGATCGGCAGCGTCGTCAGCAGCCGGCCGTCCCGGCGCACCTCCATGGTGTGCTCCTCCGCGTCCACCCGGGAGACCTGCGAGCGGCCGACGGTGAAGCCGACGCTCTTGCGCTGGATCCCGTACACCCCCGGCGCCCCCTCCACGTCGCGCAGCCGGAGGTCGACGGTGACCTCCGTGCCCGGTTCCCAGTACGCGCGCGGGCGGAAGTCCAGGCGCTCCTTGCCGAACCAGTGGCCCACCACCTCCACCGCCGGGCGGGTGGTGACACGGATGGCGCGCTCGACGGCCGCCCGGTTCTCGATCGGCCGGTTGAAGGAGAAGGAGACGATCATGCCGGTGCCGACCGTGGAGCGGTTCTCCGGCTTGAAGTAGCCGATGAACCTGTGTTCGGGGACCGCGGTGGTGAAGGTGGAGTGGCGGGCGGAGCGCCGGCCGTGCGCGTCCAGCGCGACCGCGTCCACGCCGTACTTGGCGGCCAGCTCCAGCCGGGCCCCGGGCGCCGGGCGCCAGCGCAGCCCGTCCTCGGAGATCGCGCCCGGTACCTCCACCGGCTGGGCGTCCTCGACCTTCACCACCCTGACCCGCTCCAGCCGCCCGCTGGGCACGCTCACCTCCACCCTGCCGTCCGGGGCGACCCCCTTCGCCCCGTCCTCCGGCACCACCCGGATGGTGTCCTCGGGCGACCGCCCCTTGCCGCCCGTGCCGAGGACCGGCACACCGTCACCGGTGCACCCGGCCAGCCCCGCCACCAGGGCGCATGTCACGGCAGCGGCGACGCCGAGCCCTGCCCGCTTCAGTACGTGTCTCACGATGCGACCAACGAGTGCCACCCTCCGGGGGAAACGTCAGTGCGGGTCATGTTGGGAGGCAGGCAGGCCGGGAAGAACAGGTGGAGGACCAGTGCGGGCCGCGGCAGGGACGCCGCGGCCTTGCGGCGAGTGAACCGAAGGGGTGGGCGGGTGCCGGGAGGGAGAACGCGCGCGGGCTGTGCGGAGCGGGCAGCCGGGCGCGATCGACCGCCGGCCCGCGCGTGAGCACCCCGGAGGCGTACCGAGCCGCCACGAGTGGGAGCCGCGGGAGGCCGGCAGGTGTCGAGCGCAGCCGAGCAGCAGGCAGTGCAGCGTGCGGTGGGTGACGCACTGCTGGACGGGAGGCCCGCCCCCGCCGGGGGCCTCCTCGACGGGCGGCACGGGCTCCCCCAGGACCCGGGCACACCCGTCCCACCCGTGTGGCCGGGTGCGCCCACACCGCTGGGCGCCCGCTTCCGGGCCGGGCCGGGCGGGGCGACGGGCACGAACTTCGCGCTCTGGGCGGGCGGGGCGGAGGCGGTCGAGCTGTGCCTGTTCGACGGGGACGGCACCGAGACCCGGCTGCCCCTGACCGAACTGACGCACGAGATCTGGCACGGCTTCGTCCCCGGGGTGCGCCCCGGGCAGCGGTACGGGTACCGGGTGCACGGCCGCTGGGACCCGTGGACCGGCGCCCGCTGGAACCCGGCGAAGCTGCTCCTGGACCCGTACGCGCGGGCGGTCGACGGCGACTTCTCCCTGCCGCCCGAGGTGTACGGCCACGTACGGGACTGGCCCGAGCAGCACGTCGCCGACACCGTCCGCGACACCCGCGACTCCGCCCCGCACGTCCCCAAGGGGGTCGTCGTCCATGACGACGACGACTGGTCCGACGACCGGCGGCCCAAGACGCCCTGGGCGGACTCGGTGATCTACGAGGTCCACGTCCGGGGCTTCACCCGGCGCCACCCGGGCATCCCCGAGGAGCTGCGCGGCACCTACGCGGGCCTGGCCCACCCGGCGGCGATCGAGCACCTGACCGGCCTCGGCGTGACGGCCGTGGAGCTGCTGCCGGTGCACCAGTTCGCCCACGAGGACCACCTGCTGCGGCGCGGGCTGAAGAACTACTGGGGCTACAACTCCATCGGCTACTTCGCGCCGCACGCCGCGTACAGCGCCTCGGGCACGGCCGGACAGCAGGTCGGCGAGTTCAAGCGGATGGTCAAGGCGCTGCACTCGGCCGGCATCGAGGTCATCCTGGACGTGGTCTACAACCACACGGCCGAGGCGAGCGAGCTGGGTCCCATGCTGTCGCTGCGCGGCATCGACAACCGGGGCTACTACCGGCTGGCCGCCGACGCCCGGCGGTACGCGGACTACACGGGCTGCGGCAACACCCTGCACGTGGTCCAGCCGAACGTGCTGCGCCTGATCACCGACTCGCTGCGCTACTGGGTCACCGAGATGGGCGTGGACGGCTTCCGCTTCGACCTGGCGGCGGCGCTGGCCCGGTCGATGCACGACGTCGACATGCTGTCGCCGTTCCTCGCGGTCATCGCGCAGGACCCGGTGCTGCGGCGGGTGAAGCTGATCGCCGAGCCGTGGGACGTCGGCAACGGCGGCTACCAGGTGGGGGCCTTCCCGCCGCTGTGGACCGAGTGGAACGACCGCTACCGGGACGCCGTCCGGGACTTCTGGCGCGGTGCCCTGCCGGACGTCCGTGACCTCGGCTACCGGCTGTCGGGGTCGAGCGACCTGTACGCGTGGGGCGGCCGCCGCCCGTACGCCTCCGTCAACTTCATCACCGCGCACGACGGGTTCACGCTGCGCGACCTGGTGAGTTACGAGCACAAGCACAACGAGGCCAACGGGGAGGGCAACCGGGACGGCACGAACGACAACCGGGCCTGGAACTGCGGCGCCGAGGGCGAGACCGACGACCCGGCGGTCAACGCGCTGCGGCGGCGCCAGGTGCGCAACCTGCTGACCACCCTGCTGCTGTCCACCGGCGTGCCCATGCTGGTCGCCGGCGACGAGATGGGCCGCACCCAGGGCGGCAACAACAACGCGTACTGCCAGGACAACGAACTGGGCTGGGTCGACTGGTCCCTTCCGGAACGGCCGGGGCCCAAGGGGCTGCTGGAGCTGACGTCCCGGCTGCTGCGGCTGCGCCACGCCCATCCGGTGCTGCGCCGCCGGGCGTTCTTCTCGGGCCGCCCCCAGGGCGTGGACGGGCTGCGGGACCTGGCCTGGTTCACGGCGGCGGGCACGGAGATGACGGAGGGGGACTGGTACGCCCGGACGGCGACGATCGGGATGTACCTGTCGGGGCGGGACATCCCGGGCCGGGACGCGCGGGGGGAGCCCGTCACGGACGACAGCTTCCTGGCGGTCCTGCACGCGGGTGCGGAGCCGGTGGACTTCCGCCTCCCCGGTCCCCCGTGGGCGCAGGCGTACGAACTGGTGGTGGACACCTCCCGGGAGGACCAGTCGCGGGCACCGGGAACGGTGCACCCGGGCGGGGAGGTGCTGGAGGTGCCGGAGCGGTCGGTGCTGCTGCTGCGGGTGCGGGACTGACCGGGGACGTCCGGGAAAAGCCCCGGGACGGCCGGCGCCGGACGTCCGGAAAAAGCGCGTGAGCGATGACAGTGCCGAACCGTAGGCTCGGTCCTGATGCCGAAACAGGATGCACCGACCAAGGACCGCTCAGCCGTTCGCTCATTGCTGCGGCTGTGGCCGTACGTGCGACCCGTGCGCACCCGGGTGGGGACGGCGGCGCTCGTCGCGGTCCTGGCGTCCTGTCTGGGGCTGGTCATCCCGTTCGTCCTGAAGGGGATCGTGGACGGGCCGGTGGCCGGACGGGACCCCGGCGGGGTGTGGTTCGGGGCCCTGGTGGTGCTGGCGCTGGGCGTGGCGGAGGCGGCGCTGTTCGGGCTGCGCCGGTGGCTGGTGGCGCGGCCGCTGGCGGGCGTCGAGGCGGCGATGCGCGCGGACCTCTACCGGCATCTCCAGCGGCTGCCGATCGCCTTCCACGACCGGTGGGCTTCCGGCCAGCTGCTGTCACGGGCGACCACGGACCTGTCGTTGATACGGATGTTCCTGGCGTTCCCGATGACGTTCCTGTTCGTCAACGGGGTCACGGTGCTGGTCGGCTGCGGGGTGCTGCTGGTCCAGGACTGGTCGCTGGGGCTGGTGCTGCTGGTGCCGGTGGCGCCGCTGATCGTGGTCTGCTCGCTGTTCGAGTCGCGCTACTCGCTGGTGGCCCGGCGCGCCCAGGACCAGGTCGGTGATCTGACGACGGTCGTCGAGGAGAGCGTGCTCGGCATCCGGATCATCAAGGGCTTCGGTCGCCACCGGAGCCAGGCGGAGGCGTTCCGCGCCCTGGCGGACCGGCTGCGGGGCACGGAGCTGCTCAAGGCCCGGCTGCTGGCGGGCATCTGGGCGGTCATCACGGTGGTGCCCGAACTGGCCATCGGGACGGCCCTGGTGCTGGGCACGGTCCAGGTCGCGGACGGGGTGCTGTCGGCGGGCACGCTGGTGGCGTTCCTGTCGACGGCCCTGGCGCTGCGGTGGCCGGTGGAGTCGATCGGCTTCCTGCTGGCGATGAGCCAGGAGGCGGCGACGTCGGTGGAACGGTACTTCGAGGTGATGGACGAGGCGGCGGAGGACCCGGGCGGGAGCGGTTCGTCCGCGGAGCGGTCCGGCGGCCTCCGGTTCGAGAACGTGTCGTTCCGCTATCCGGACGCCCCGGAGGGGTCGCGTCCGGTCCTCGACGGGATCGACCTGGTCGTCCGCCCCGGCGAGACGATGGCGCTGGTCGGCGCCACCGGCTCGGGCAAGACCACTCTGACGGCCCTTATCCCACGGCTGCACGAGGCGACGGGCGGGCGCATCCTGCTGGACGGCGAGGACATCGCGGCGATGCCCCGGGAGCGGCTGCGGGAGCTGGTGTCGGTGGCGTTCGAGGAACCCACGCTGTTCTCGGCCAGCGTCGGGGAGAACGTCCTGATGGGCGCCGGCCCCGGCGGCGGGGGCGAGCCCGAGCTGCGGCGTGCCCTGGAGGTCGCCCAGGCCGGGTTCGTGGAGGGGCTGCCGCGGGGCACGGCGACCGAGGTGGGCGAGCAGGGTCTGAGCCTCTCGGGCGGTCAGCGGCAGCGGCTGGCCCTGGCGCGGGCGGTGGTGGGCCGGCCGCGGTTCCTGGTGCTGGACGACCCGCTGTCGGCGCTGGACGTCCACACCGAGGCGCTGGTCGAGGCGGCGCTGCGGGACGTGCTGCGGGACACCACCGCCCTGGTCGTGGCCCACCGCCCGTCCACGGTGATGCTGGCCGACCGCGTGGCGCTCCTCTCGGGGGGCCGTATCGCCGCGGTGGGCACACATCAGGAACTGCTGAGGGACAGCCCGGAATACGCCTGGCTCATGTCCGGAACCGAGACGACGGGTGGTGCGCGATGACGGACACGGTCGGCCAGACGGCCTCGACGCCCCCGGACGACCGGGCGCCGCGCGAGGACGCCACCCCGGTGGCGGGGGCGCCCACGGACGGAGCCCCGGGCGCGGGGCCCGGTGCCGAGGCGGGGCCCGGCGGGGCGGACGCGTTCGACCGGGACGCGCTGCCGGTGGCGGACGGGGCGACCCGGGCGCTGCTGAGGTCCCTGCTGGCGCCCCGGCGGGCCCGGGTGGCGCTGGCCGCGCTGCTGTTGCTGCTCCAGCAGGCCGCCGTGCAGGCGGGCCCGCTGGTCGTCGCGTACGCCATCGACCGGGCCGTGCCCGCGCTCCGGGACGGCGACCACGGCCCGCTGGTCGCCGTGGCCGTGGGGTACGCGCTGTGCGCGGTGGGCGCGGGGCTGTTCCAGTACGCGTTCATCCGCGCCTCGGCCCGCGTCAACCAGGACGTGCTGCTCGATCTGCGGGGGCGGATCTTCCGGCACGCGCAGGCCCTGAGCATCGACTTCCACGAGCGGTACACCTCCGGCCGGCTGATCTCGCGGTCCACCACCGACGTCGAGTCGTTGCGCGAACTGCTCGGCGAGGGGCTCCAGGAGCTGGTCGGGGTGCTCCTGTCCTTCGCCTTCATCTCGCTGCTGCTGCTCTGGCTGGACCTGGGCATCGGCGCCGTCGCCGTGGCCTCCTTCGTCCCGCTGTACCTGCTGGTGCGGGTGTACCGGCGGCGCGCGGCCGTGGCGTTCAGCGCCCGGTCGACCGCGATCGCCGCCGTGATCGTGAAGTTCGCGGAGACGATGAACGGCATCCGGCCGGTGCGGGCGTTCCGGCGGGAGGGGGCCAACGACGCGGCGTTCCGCACGCTCAACCACCGCCACGAGCGCCGCAACGGCGACGCGATACTGGAGATGGCCCGGTACGTCGTCGGCTCCCGGCTGGTGGCGAACACCGCGGTGGCCGGCATGGTCCTGTGGGGCGCCTACCGGGTCGCGTCCGGGTCGCTGGCGCTCGGGGTGCTGGCGGCGGCCGTGCTCTACGTGCGGCGGCTGTACGACCCGATCGACCGGCTGGCGATGTTCCTCAACTCGTACCAGTCGGCGGCCGCCTCGCTGGAGAAGATCGCGGGCCTGCTGGCGCAGACGCCGACGGTCCGGGAGCCCGTGACGCCCCGCCCCCTGCCGCCGTCCCGGGAGGGGGCGCCGGGGCGCGAGGTCGTCTTCGAGGACGTCCGTTTCGGGTATCGCACGGGCGGCGAGGTGCTGCCGCGCTTCGGGCTGACCATCCCGGCGGGGCAGACCGTGGCGGTGGTCGGCTCGACGGGCGCGGGCAAGTCGACGCTCGCCAAGCTGCTGGCCCGCTTCTACGACCCCACCGGGGGGCGCGTCCTGCTCGACGGCGTCGACCTCCGGGACCTGGACACGCCGGACCTGCGGCGCGGGGTGGTGATGGTGACGCAGGAGGCGTTCCTGTTCTCCGGGACGGTGGCCGAGAACATCGCGATCGGGCGGCCGGACGCCACCCGGGAGGAGATCGAGCGGGCCGCGAAGGCGATCGGCGCGCACGACTTCATCGCGGGCCTCCCGGACGGCTACGACACCGACGTGCGCAAGCGCGGCGGGCGCATCTCGGCCGGCCAGCGCCAGTTGGTGGCGTTCGCCCGGGCGCTGCTGGCCGATCCGGCGGTGCTGATCCTCGACGAGGCGACCAGCTCGCTGGACGTCCCGGGCGAGAGGGCGGTGCAGCGCGCGATGGACACGGTGCTGCACGGCCGCACGGCGGTGGTGATCGCGCACCGGCTGTCCACGGTGGAGATCGCGGACCGGGTGCTGGTGATGGAGGGCGGCCGGATCGTGGAGGACGGCACCCCGGCGGAGCTGATCCGCGGCGAGGGCCGGTTCGCGGGGCTGCACCGGGCCTGGCGGGAGAGCCTGGTGGGCTGATCGGCACGGGCGACCGGCCCGCGGCCGGCTCCGGAAATCCCGGAGCCGGCCGGGTGGCTCTCCGCACGATCCGGCCCTGGTCATTCCTCGGGGATGGAATCATCGCCATCACTGGAAGTGATGACGACCCCTCTCGACAGCGATGCAGGCGAGTCACCGGACACGTGGACTCGCGCCGCGTGGGGCGGGCCGAAGACATCCACGAAGACGTCGGGGTACCGCTCGATCCTGTCCAGAACGAAATGCGGCGCACCGGTGCCGGAGCCGGCCTCTTCCTCGAGCGTGTAGGTCTGGCCGACCCGTGCGACGCCGCCCACGCATCGCACGATCACAATCCCTCCGCGCTCACCCGCCTCCTCAACGCTGTGAACCTGCAACCGACTAGCCTCTTGCATATTTGTAAGCCTCCGCGACGAATTGCGATATCTGATCCGGCGTGAGCTTCGGAATGTCCCACTCCAGTGCGTCGCTGATGTTCTGATATGTGTGCAGCTTGGGAATCTTGATCCCCATCTGGTCCAGGATATCCTTCGCCACGCTGGAGGGAATCGTCACGCTGGCCCGCTTGGCGAGCTCTGATGCGTGGAGCCCCACACCCACCTCCGCCTCGGCGCGAATGAAGCCCCGCTCCATCGGAACTCCCTCGAGGGCGCTGCGTGGAATGAGCTGAAGTACAGCGTCTCCGAATTGTTCCGAGTGCCGGGCGAAGGTGGCCGCGACTCCGGGGTCCGTGGATGTGGGCGTAAAACCGGATTTCTCAATGTTGACACTGGCGTTGTACCCCTCCGTTGTACCCCGGAAGAGATGCTCCTCCTCCGGGCACCCGAAGAGTCCGAATGGATCTATCTGCGAGTGGGGATTGGGTACGTAGGTTACGGAGTTGGCGGCGGGGGCCAGACCGAGCGGATCCGATGTGAGGTAGCGGCCTGTCTCGGGGTCGTAGTAGCGGTGGAGGTTGTAGTGAAGCCCGGTTTCCGGGTCGAAGCGCTGACCTGGAAAACGCAATGAGGTATGGGCGGTGCTCGACGCTGCCCATGTCGTGGTACCCCACAGCGTGGTACGGGTGCTCCACGCCAGGTCGCCCGTTTCATCGACCAGCTCACGCGGAGTGCCGATCAGGTCGGTGACGATGGAGAAGAATCGTTCGTCGATGGTTTCCCGCGCCGCGGTGGGCGCGAGGATGCGTTCCGTCTGCGTGAGGGGGCGAAGGCCGTGGTAGTCCCACGTAACGGCGACGGGCTTGGGAAGGGCCTCGCTCTCGCTGGTCTCCTCGCAGAGTGTCACCCCGTCCCAGGTGAAGATGGTCTTCTCGACAACGGTCCGGCCGTCGGGAGCGAGGCGCTGCTTCGCGGTCCGACGGCCCAGCGCGTCGTACTCATAACGCCAGACCGTGCCGTCCGGTGTGGTCACCGACCGCATGCGGTTCTCGGCGTCCCATTCGTAGCGCCAGGTGTCGGGTTTGCGTGACAGGCGCGACTTCTGGCGGAGGGTGATCCGGCCGAGGGCGTCGTGTTCATAGCGCACGTTGCCGGCGCGCGTCATGACCGTGCCCGCATAGGCGCGGGGTCCGGTGGCCTCCTGCCCGGCGTGGGAGGCGGGCCAGGACGCGTGGGTCTGGTTGCCGGCCTCGTCGTACGCGTAGCGCTCCGTCCAGCCTGCCGCCTCAACAGCGGTGACGCGGCCGGATGCGTCGAGGTCGAAGGTGCGGGAGCCGGTGAGCTGGTCGTCGATGCCGATGAGGTTGCCGTCGGCACGGTAGGCGTAGTCGCGGCGTTGGATGCCGCGCCCGCCCGCGCCTGTGACCTGTTGGCTGGTGAGGCGCCCGAGAGAGTCGTACTGGGACGTATAGGTGATGGTGTCACCTATGTGGCGGGTGATCTCCTGGCCCGCGGCGTCGTGCTCGAAGACGAGTGTGCGGCCGGAGGTGGTGAGGGAGGTGCGGCGGCCTGCCGCGTCGTAGACCCACGTGCTGACCGCGCCGGTGGGTGTGGTCCGGCCCGTACGACGGCCGAGCTTGTCGTAGGCGTAGGTGAGGGTGCGGCCGTTGACCGTCTCGGACTTCAGGCGCCCGTGACGATCGCGCAGGTACGTGATCGTCGCGTCCGCGTTGCGCGCTTCCGCGAGCTGGTCGAAGAGGTCGTAGGTGTAGGTGGTGACGGCTCCGGCGGCGTCCTTGCGGGTGACGCGGTCGAGTTCGTCGCGCTCGTAGTGGATCGTCTGGCCGAGGGCGTCGGTACGCGAGACGAGGCGGCCGGCGGCGTCGCGCGCGTACGTGATCGTGCGGCCGTCGAAGTCGGTTTCGGATATGAGGTGACCCGCCGCGTCGTACTCGTAGTCCCACGTAAGACCCTGTGGGTTGAGGACCTGGGTGAGGCGCAGCTCGTGGTCGTGGGTGAACTCGTAGCGCACGCCGTCCGGGCCCGTACGGGCGCTTATGAGGTCGAAGTGGGTGTACTCGAAGCGTGACACCCTCCCCATGGGATCGGTGTGGGTCAGGCAGTTGCCCTCACCGTCGTACGTCCACGACTGCTCGGTGCCGTCGGCTTCCACGCGGCGGGCGAGCTTGCCCTCCGGGGTCCATTCGAGGCGAGTGGTGTGGCCGAGCGGATCGGTGACGACGACAGGGCGGCCGAAGGCGTCGTGGCTGAACCGGGTGACCGCGCCGAGCGGATCGGTCATCTCGACGGGCAGACCGGCCGCGTCGTTGCGGAGACGGGTGGTGTTCCCGAGCCCGTCGGTGACCGCCGTGGTGTGTCCTGCCTCGCTCAGCGTGAAGCGCGTGACGGCACCGGCCGGGTCCGTGACCGCGACCCGGTTTCCTCGCTCGTCGTATTCCTGGCGGACCGAGGTGTGGTTCGGGTTGGTCACGCGTACCGGCAGGCCGAGTTCGTTGTACTCGGCGGACAGCGCACGACCGTCCGGCCGGATCGCCGACGTCCTGCGGCCGGACGCGTCGTACTCGAAGCGGGTCGTGCGGCCGAGCGGGTCCGTCCGGGACAGCAGCCGGTTGTAGCGGTCGCGTTCGAAGTGGGTGACGGCGCCGAGCGGGTCGATTTCCTTGACGATCTGGTGCGCGTCGTTGACCACGTACTGATGAACCGCGCCAGTGCCTGTCGTGGCCCTCGTGACGCGCAGCCCCGTCTCGGGGTCGGTACCGTCGTAATCGAGCCGCAGCGCCATATGACCCTCGACGCCGCCCTCGGTGATGCAGCGGTCGCGATCGTCGTAGGTGTACTCGTAGCGCCTGCCGTTGGTGTCCGTCCAGGAGGTGAGCCGGCCGCGTTCGTCGTACGCGAACCGGAGGGGTATCCCGGAGGAATTGACGACCTCGGTGAGGTGTCCGTCGGTGTAGCCGTAACGCAGGATCTCCTGGTCCGAGCCGTCCGGCGCCCCGCCCGCGAGGTGCAGGGCAGTGATCCTGTCCTCACAGGTGGTGAGCTTCAGGTGGTAGCCGCCGCTGTGCACGATCGCCGTCGGAGCACCGGTCTCGTCGTCGTACTCGAAGGTGACCCAGTTGCCGTTGCGGTCATCGATCTGCGTCAGCAGAGCCAGCTCGTCGTGGTGGGTGACGAAGTGCCGAACGCGCCCGCTCTCCGGGTCGGTGACGGTGTATCCGCCGTCCACGTCCCGGTCCAGAGGCCAGCGTGGTCCGTGGCTCGGCAGGACCGGGACGCCCGGAGCCGGGTGCGGATACGCCAGAAGCAGGCCGTCCTCGGCGATGAGGACGACACCCTCGGAGTCGATCTCCAGGCGCTGATCCGCCGTGGAGGACCAGGAGGGGCCGAACCAGCGCCCGGCCCGGTAGTCCGATGCCAGACGGCGGCGGAACACGAGGGGCAGGGTGCCGGGCAGCGCGATGTCCGTCTGCGGCAGGTACATCACGCCCGTGGCCAGATCGATCGGGTCCGAGGGATCGTTCTCCGCCCCGCGCGCGGTCCGGGACGGGTCGGCAGGATCCTGCACACCGTTGCGCCCGGGTCCGTCGAGGCCGCCGTGGCGGGTGCCGCTGCGCATGCCGGCCCGTAGCCCGCCCCGGAGTACGCCCGCGCCCTTGGTACCGATCAGTTCCGGGATGAGACGACCGAGGAACTCGGCGGGGTCCCCCTTCGCCGCCTCCCAGGCGTTCTTGAGGGCGCGGTCGGGGTTGGCGACGGTGGAGACGAGCCCGGCGAGCGTCATGTTGACGCCCTTGTAGTACTCAGCGGGGTGGGTCAGGTTGTAGCCGTCCATCGGGTTGACGGAGCGGACGAAGTTGATCAGGCCCGCGGCGCCCTTGGTCACCCCGCCGAGGAGGTGCAGGCCCTCCGTGCCGGAGGCCATGCTCCAGTCGGCGAGCTCCAGTTTGAGCTTCTCCCTGCCCTTGGGCTCCTTGGGGGCATGTGCCATCGCGCTCGTGACGGCCGTCTTCGCCTGCTCGGCCGCTTCGTTGCGGGCGCGGCGGGCGTCACTGAGGATCTCCTGGGCACGGGTGCACAGGGCCTTGCCGGGATCCGCGCCGGGCTTGGGCAGTGGTTTGTCGCTCTCGCGGGCCGACTCGTACGCGGTCACGTCCTTCTCGTGCGCCGCCGAGGCCTGCCGGCCCTGCTTGTACAGGACGATCGCCTCGCGGGCCATGGCCTGTGCGCTGGTGATGGCGTTGGAGTACCGCTCCAGGGCGCCGGCCGCGGCCTCGAAGGCGTCAGCGGCGTGCAGCCAGTCGGTGGGCAAGGTGGAGAACTTGGTGCGGAAGGTGTCGGCAGCCTCGCCCTTCCAGTTGCTGGAGTCGAGCTTCTTCATCCCCGCGCCGACGAGGTCGAACGCCAGCTGGAAGTCCCGCAGGTTCTTCACCGAGTCGGCGATCTTCGTCGGATTGCCGTGGATCAGCTCGTTCGGTTCCTCGGTCTGCCCGAGCTGCTGCTCGCCGACCTCCGCGCCCATCGACGAGGCGAACCCGTCACCCCAGTCGGTGACCAGGTCCGCCGCACGCTTGTGGCCGTGGGCCTCCAGGTACTGTCCGGCCTTGTCGGTCGCGTAGTCGGCGGCCTCGCCGACGAGCTTCTTGCCCTTGTCGATTCCCTCATCGATCCCGTCGACGACCTTGTCGGTCGCTTTGCCGGCGAGATCGCCGATGATTCCGAAGTCGGACATCAGCCGTTCTCCCCCCACCGCGGCTCTTCGGCCTGCGCAACCGTCGCCTCGTCCGGATCGAGCGTCTCGCGGAACTCCACGTCCATCCGCTCACGCAGCTTCGGATCGAGCAGACCCGAACGCTCCATCGAGTCCATCTGCGCGTCCATGACGTCGTAGCCGGTGTTCTTCCAGGTCTGCTTCACCTCCTCATGGGCCTTCGTCATCGACTCGGCGCTGTAGTCCGGGTTGTCGAAGACGCTCTGAGTACTGATGGTGTCCCAGCTCATCTGCTTGACCTGGTCCTCGCTCAAGTGCGGGTTGCCGTTCAGCGAGTTCACACCGATCTTGACCGAGTCCTTGACGTACTGCTCCTGCTCGTAGAACGAGCCGGCCGACAGCCCCACCCCCTGCGCGAAGAGGTTGCCCTTCAGCGTGAGGGCCCGCACGCCCCATTCCCAGCGTTCGCAGAACGTCCTGAACTGCTCCGTCAGCCCGGCGTGGCCCAGCTCCAGCCCGGACAGGGCCAGATCGGAGAAGCCCCGGCCGGCCGTCGCCTCACCGATCATGCCGAGCTCCTTCAGCTCGGCATGGGCCAGGTCGATGCCGATCGCGATGGCCGCCAGCGCCACCGGCGGCGCCTGGAGATCCGGCTCCTCGCCGCTCACGCGTTCCCCCCGAGATCGACCGCCACCGCGTCGGGCACGATGCCCACGACGGGCGGGAAGAGCATGCCCTCCTCGCTGCCCGCGTCCAGCGCCACCCCGGCCGGACCCGGCAGCATGGGCACCATCACATCGAGGAGCCGCGCGCCAAGAACCGTCCGGTACGTCCACTCCCTGTCCGCGTCCCCCCGCGCCCGCGCGAAGGCGGCCAGCGCCTCCTCGTCGGAGAAGGCGCAGATCCACCGCACCCCGTTCTGCTCCGCCGTCCACAGGCTTCCGTGGTCGTCGAACGGCACCAGCACCGCACTGCGCCGGAATTCACCCAGGAGCGCCGCGAACTCACGCCGCGCGGAGGTCAGTTGATTATCGGCCCGCGCCGCCGGAGGGGCGGGCGGAGCGGGTGCCGGCTTCTCCACAGGTGGTGGATCCGGCGGCGCGTCGGCCAAGCCGGCGAGTTTTGAGCGTGGTTCGGTCCTGGATACCGCGTCCCCGTATTCGGCCATGTCCGGAATGCTGTCATGATCAGGTTCACGTCAGCAACAGAGTGAATGCCGAGTACCGACGGTAAGCGGTGTGGTAACCGCCATAGCCGATCGCCGGAACCAAGGCGGTGCCGCGCACCCCTCGGTCCCGCGCCGGACACAGGACGCGGCGGCGGCACCTCGGCGAAACGTCCGGTTAACGAACACGGCTTTTCGGGCAACGGACGAATTCCGGCCAATCTGTTGACGCGCTCCTGACAGGGACCCGTCACCGGCGCCACTCTTACCCCGTTCTCCGCACCACATGTTCGGACCGCGTTCCTTCGTTCGACCCGCACGTGTTCCGCGCTCGTTCAGGCTGCTCCGCCCGGCCGGCCCCACCCAGCCGCCGGTACCCCCCTCGCAAAAGGAGTCTGCGTGAGATCCACGCCCAGCCGTCGCGCCACCGCGACCGGCGCCCTGATCGCCGCCGCCGCCATGCTCACCGTGAGTGTGCAGACCGGTGCCGCCACCGCCGCCGACGCACCCCGGACCGCGGCACCCAAGGCCCGGACGGCCGGCAAGGCCGACCCCGGTGCCCTGCCCGCCGACCTCTCCCCCGCCCAGCGCACCGCGCTGATACGCGCCGCCGACGCCGCCAAGGCCGAGACGGCCAAGGAGCTCGGCCTCGGCGCCCAGGAGAAGCTCGCCGTCCGCGACGTCGTCCAGGACCGCGACGGCACCACCCACACCCGCTACGAGCGCACCTACGCCGGCCTCCCGGTCCTCGGCGGCGACCTCGTCGTCAGCGAGACCCGCTCCGGCCGGACCGAGGCGGTCAGCAAGGCCTCCCGCGCCGTGCTCAAGGGCGTGGACACCACCGCGGACATCGCCCCGGCGGCCGCCGAGAAGCAGGCCCTGGGCGCGGCCCGGGCCGAGGGCTCCAAGGCGACCGACGCCGAGCGCGCCCCCCGCAAGGTCGTGTGGCTCGCGCAGGGCAAGCCGGTCCTCGCCTACGAGACGGTCGTCGGCGGCCTCCAGCACGACGGCACCCCGAACGAGCTGCACGTCGTCACCGACGCCACCACGGGCGCCAAGCTGTACGAGTGGCAGGCCGTGCACACCGGCACCGGCAACACCCAGTACAGCGGCCAGGTGACGCTCGGCACCGCGCCCTCGTACACGCTGACCGACACCGGCCGCGGCAACCACAAGACGTACAACCTCAACCGCGGCACCTCCGGCACCGGGACGCTGTTCTCCGGCTCCGACGACGTCTGGGGCGACGGCACGCCGCAGAACGCGGAGACGGCCGGTGCCGACGCCCACTTCGGCGCCGCGCTCACCTGGGACTACTACAAGAACGTGCACGGCCGTTCCGGCATCAAGGGCGACGGCGTCGGCGCGTACTCCCGCGTCCACTACGGCAACGCGTACGTCAACGCCTTCTGGACCGACAGCTGCTTCTGCATGACGTACGGCGACGGGGCGGGCAACACCAAGCCGCTGACGTCCATCGACGTCGCCGCCCACGAGATGACGCACGGCGTCACCTCCGCGACCGCCAAGCTGGTCTACAGCGGCGAGTCCGGCGGTCTCAACGAGGCGACCTCCGACATCTTCGCCGCCGCCGTCGAGTTCCACGCCAACAACGCCCAGGACAAGGGCGACTACCTGGTCGGCGAGAAGCTCGACATCCGCGGCGACGGCAGCCCGCTGCGCTACATGGACAAGCCGAGCAAGGACGGCTCGTCGAAGGACGCCTGGTACTCCGGTATCGGCAACGTCGACGTCCACTACTCGTCCGGCCCGGCGAACCACTGGTTCTACCTGCTCTCCGAGGGCAGCGGCGCCAAGTCCATCAACGGCGTGAACTACGACTCGCCGACCTCCGACGGCCTGCCCGTCACCGGCATCGGCCGCGACAAGGCCGCGCTGATCTGGTACAAGGCGCTCACCACCAAGTTCAACTCGACGACCAACTACGCCGGTGCCCGCACCGGAACGGTCGCTGTCGCCACCGAGCTGTACGGCGCGGGCAGCGCCGAGGTGAAGGCCGTCGAGCACGCCTGGGCCGGTGTCAACGTCGGCTCCCGTCCCGGTGGCGGCGACCCCGGTACCGGCAAGATCTTCGAGAACACCGCCGACGTCGCCATCCCGGACAACGGCGCCGCCGTCACCTCGGCCGTCAGCGTCACCGGCATCGCCGGCAACGCCCCCTCCACCCTCAAGGTGGACGTGGACATCGTCCACACCTGGCGCGGTGACCTGGTCGTCGACCTGGTGGCCCCGGACGGCTCGGTCTACAACCTCAAGCCGTTCAGCTCCTCCGACTCCGCCGACAATGTGAAGGCCACCTACACGGTCAACGCGTCCAGCGAGGTCGCCAACGGGAGCTGGAAGCTGCGCGTGCAGGACAAGGCCGCGCAGGACACCGGCTACATCAACAGCTTCAAGCTCACCTTCCCGTAAGCCCGGGAAGCGGTGACGCACCGCCCGGTGGCACTCCACGTGCCGCCGGGCGGTCGTGCGTCCGGACGGCGTGGCGGACGGGCCCGGGGCGTACGGCCCGGGGCGCGCCGCCCGCCCGCGGCTTGCCACCCGCCCCCGGACGGACCGCGGCCGGGCGGTCCTCCTCCTCACGGCGGGGGACGCCTCCGCCGAACGGCCGAGGACCGGATCGGTTCCCCGGCCGATGCCCCGGAGAGGGCGGGGGCGGCAGGCTGTGCGGCGCGCGGCCCGTCGCCCCCCACGAGGGGAGGGGGCGACGGGCCGCGGGCCCCGGTACCTAGCGCATCAGCACGCCCGCGCCCTCGCCCGTCGACTCGGTCGGCAGGGCGACCAGGCCCAGGTCGGCGCCGGCGGGCAGCAGCCGGTGGGTGGGCAGTATCCGGACCGTGTACCCGAACGGGCCCGTCCGGTCGAGGGTGAGCGGCCCCTCGTACACCCAGCGCCCCTGCTGGTCGGGGCCGCCGGCCGGCTTGAGCGGCACGGTCTCGGCGTCCCGCAGCCGGTCGTCGGTGTCGACCCGGCCGGCGACCGCCTGCACCTCGACGTCCTCCGGCTGGAGGTCCCCGAGGGCCACCCGCACCCGCAGCGCCAGGGTCGAGCCCAGCTCGGCGACGCCGTTGGCCTCGTCCACCTCGACGTGGTCGACGGCCACGCGCGGCCATACGGCGCGCACCCGGGCCTTCCAGGCGGCGAGCTCCCGTGCGGCGCCGGTGTCCAGCGCCCGGTGGGCGAGGGCCGCCGGGGCGTAGAGCCGCTCCACGTACTCCCGCACCATGCGTCCCGCCAGCACCTTGGGGCCCAGGTTGGCGAGCGTACGGCGGACCATCTCGATCCACCGCTCGGGCAGCCCGTTCGCGCCCCGGTCGTAGAAACGGGGGGCGACACGCTTCTCGATCAGCTCGTAGAGCGCGTTCGCCTCCAGGTCGTCGCGCCGGTCCTCGTCCGTCGTCGGGCCGTCGGCGGTCGGGATGGCCCAGCCGAAGTCCGGCTCGTACCACTCGTCCCACCAGCCGTCCAGGACGGACAGGTTGAGACAGCCGTTGAGGGCGGCCTTCATCCCGGACGTGCCGCACGCCTCCAGCGGGCGCAGCGGGTTGTTCAGCCACACGTCGCACCCGGGGTACAGCTTCTGCGCCATGCCCATGCCGTAGTCGGGCAGGAACACGATCCGGTGGCGCACGCGCGGGTCGTCGGCGAACCGGACCAGCTCCCGCACCAGCCGCTTGCCCCCGTCGTCCGCCGGGTGGGCCTTGCCGGCGACGACGATCTGCACCGGCCGGTCCGGGTCCAGCAGCATCCGCGTCAGCCGGTCGCGGTCCCGCAGCATCAGCGTCAGACGCTTGTACGAGGGGACCCGGCGGGCGAAGCCGATGGTCAGGACGTCGGGGTCCAGGACCCCGTCGATCCAGCCGAGCTCGGCCGAGCCCGCGCCCCGCTGCCGCCAGGAGGCGCGCAGCCGGGTCCGGACCTCCGTGACGAGCTGTTCGCGCAGCTCGCGCCGCAGGTCCCAGATCTCGGAGTCCGCGATCTCGCCGACGGCGTCCCACCGCTGGGAGCCGCCGACGCTCAGCGCGTCCTCGGCGCGCTGGGTGCCGATCCTGCGGGCACCGAGCCGGAACACCTCGGGGGCCACCCAGGTCGGGGCGTGGACGCCGTTGGTGATGGAGGTGATCGGCACCTCGTCCGGGTCGAACCCGGGCCACAGGCCGGCGAACATCTCCCGGCTCACGGCGCCGTGGAGGGTGGACACGCCGTTGGCGCGCTGCGCCAGGCGCAGCCCCATGACGGCCATGTTGAAGAGGTTCGGCTCGCCGCCGGGGTAGGTCTCCCTGCCGAGCTGGAGGATCCGCTCGACGTCGACGCCGGGCAGTTCCGCGCCGTCGCCGAAGTGGCGGGCGACCAGCTCGCGGTCGAACCGGTCGATGCCGGCGGGGACGGGGGTGTGGGTGGTGAAGACCGTCCCCGCCCGGACGGCCTCCAGGGCGGCGTCGAAGTCGACGCCCTCCTCGCTCAGTTCCCGGATGCGCTCCAGGCCGAGGAATCCGGCGTGCCCCTCGTTGGTGTGGAACACCTCGGGCGAGGGGTGGCCGGTGAGCTCGCAGTACGCGCGTACCGCCCGGACACCTCCTATGCCGAGGAGCATTTCCTGGAGCAGCCGGTGTTCGCTGCCGCCGCCGTACAGCCGGTCGGTGACGTCCCGCTCGGAGGGGCCGTTCTCCTCGACGTCCGAGTCGAGCATCAGCAGCGGTACGCGGCCGACCTGGGCCACCCAGATGTGGGCGTGCAGGCTGCGGCCGCCCGGCAGGGCGAGGGAGACCCGGACCGGGGCGCCGCCGCGCTGCCGCAGCAGGGCGACGGGCATCTCGTTGGGGTCCAGCAGCGGGTAGTGCTCCTGCTGCCAGCCGTCCCGGGAGAGCGACTGGCGGAAGTAGCCGTGCCGGTAGAGCAGGCCGACGCCGATGAGCGGTACGCCGAGGTCGGAGGCGGCCTTCAGGTGGTCGCCGGCGAGGATGCCGAGGCCGCCCGAGTACTGGGGCAGGGCCGCGGTGACGCCGAACTCGGGCGAGAAGTAGGCGACGGCGGCGGGCAGGTCGCCGTCGGGGAGGGAGTGGTTCTGGTACCAGCGGCGGCCGCGCAGGTAGTCGTCGAGGTCGTCGGCGGCGGCCGACAGGCGGCGCAGGAAGCGCCGGTCGCGGGCGAGCTCGGCGAGCCGGGCGGCGGACACGGAGCCCAGCAGCCGCACGGGGTCGCAGCCGGCCGCCCGCCACCCCTCGGGGTCGACGGCCTGGAACAGATCACGGGTCTCGGCGTGCCAGGACCAGCGCAGGTTGCGCGCGAGGTCGCTGAGCGGCCGCAGCGGTTCGGGGAGGACGGGGCGCACGGTGAATCGACGGATTGCCTTCACGTGTTCCACCTTCGCAGGGCAGGTACGTATCGGGGCGGACGCACCACGGTGTGCGCCCGCCTTCACCCTCCGACGTTATCGGGACCTCGCCCTCCGTAACCACGGCGCACTCGGGGGGAGCGCGTTCACCGCGCGCTCACCGGGACCCGGTAGGGCGACCCCGCGTTGACCGTTTCCGGGTCGAACGCGCCGGTCGCGGCGTACCGGGCGGCGATCCCGCGCCGTTCCTCCGGCGGGATCACGTCGTCGATGTGGGTGAAGCCGCCGGGGGCGCGCCGGTGGGCCAGATTGATGACGACTTCCGGACCGAGGCGCCGGTTGGCGCGCTGAAGGTCCGTCATGGCGGGCCGCCGCTCCGCCTCGTAGGCGGCGAGGGCGGCGGCCGGGTCGGCGTGCCGGGCCATGGCGTGGGCGAGGGCCCGGGCGTCGATGATCGACTGGGTGGCGCCGTTGGAGCCGATGGGGTACATGGCGTGGGCGGCGTCGCCGACCAGGGTGGTGCGGCCGTGGCTCCAGCGGGCCAGCGGCTCGCGGTCGACCATGGGGTACTCGTAGGCGGCCTCGGCGGCGCGCAGCACGTCGGGGACGCGGACGCCGTCGAACTCCCAGCCGTCGTAGTGGCGGAGGAGCCCGGACACGGGCACGGCCCGGTTCCAGTCGCCCCGGTGGCCGGGGGTCGCGATGCTGTCGGCGGGCATCGCGAGCGCCCAGTTCACCAGGACGTCCCCGGAGGGACGTTCGGCCATCGGGTAGACGACGGCCTTCTGCCGGTCGTCGCCCGCGATGAGCATGAAGGGGCCGGCCCGGCGGGCGTCCAGCCACGACACGCCGCGCCAGACCAGCATGCCGTTCCAGGGCGGCTCGCCCTCGTGGGGTTCGAGGGCGGCGCGGACCGCGGAGCGGATGCCGTCGGCGCCGATCAGGACGTCGGGTTCCAGGGAGGCGCGGCCGCCCCTGGTGCCCTCGCGGTGTTCCAGGCGCACCCGCGGCCGGCCGTCGGGGAACTGCTCCAGGCCCGTCACCCGGACACCGGTGACGAGCGCGGAGGGGCCGAGCCGGTCGCGCACCGCGTCGGCGAGGACCCGCTGGAGGTGTCCGCGCGCGAGGGAGAGCTGGGGCCAGTGGTAGCCGGCGCCCAGCCCGCGCGGCTCGCGGGAGATCAGCCCGCCCGAGCGGTGGTAGTAGCGCAGCTCGCGGGTGCGGACGGCGTCGGCCTCCAGGTCGTCGAGGAGTCCGAGCGCGTCGAGCTCGCGCACGGCGTTGGGCATGAGGTTCAGCCCGGCACCGAGCGGCCGGATCTCCCGGGCGGCCTCGGCCACGGTGACGCGGGGGAAGCCGGCGGCGTGGAGGGCGAGCGCGGTGGTGAGGCCGGCGATGCCGCCGCCGGCGACGAGTATGTGCGGGGTCATGGTGCTCGCCCCCTCACGCGGCCGTGGTGCGCGGGCGTTCGGTGGCCTGGCGCACCAGCGTCTCGTTGTCCCGGGTCAGGTCGAGCACCGAGCGCAGCAGCGCGACCGGTGCGCCGCCGCTGCCCTGGTCGTACAGGCGGAGGTCGTCGCCGTAGGCCTTGCGGGCGATGCCGAGGTGGCGGGCGCGGAACGTCTTGAGGACGCGCAGCACCCGGGCCAGGGAGTGGGCGGAGGCGACGAGCTGGGGCGGCAGCCGGTGGGCGGTCTCCCAGCTCAGCGCGGCGGAGAGCTTGCTGACGGCGGACACCCCGTCCTTGTGGGCGGCGTGGAAGGCGCGCCACGACGGGAGGCTGTAGGCGACCGACTCGGCGAGGAAGGCGTCGTAGCCGGGGTCGGGCCGGTCGCACTGCCAGACCGTCAGATCGACGAGCCACAGCGGCACCTGGGCGGCGGCCGGGCCGAGCCAGGCGCGGCCGGCGACGTCGACCTCCTCGAAGTACGGCCGCAGGGTGCGCGCGAAGTAGGACGGCGAGACGTGGGTGATGGTGAAGTCGATGGAGTCGACCATCGCCTGGACGTGCTGTGCGGTGCGGTCCAGGGTGCGGGCGAAGCCGGGTTCGTACGGTTCGAGCCCGGCGAGCCGCTCACAGGTGTCGAGCGCGGCGACGAGGCCGGGGAAGACCATCCGGACGGCTTCCTGGAGGTGGGCCTCCATCTCGTGGCCGGTGTACATCCGCTGCCGGGGGCCGAGCGGGTTCCAGGTGGTGTAGTGGTGCACGGTGTCCCGGGGCACCATGTCGGTGCGGCGGGCCAGCTCCTCCAGGACGGGGAGCACCTCGGGGACGGCGGCGACCGGCTGGACGCCGTGCCGTTTCAGGGAGCCGAGCAGCATGCCGAGGTCCCGCATGGCGGCGAGGGCCTCGATGACGCACCACTCGGCGACCCGGTCGAGGTCGGGTACGAGGGTGCGCAGCGCGACGGTGAGCGCGGCGACGTCGGCGTCCCGGTTCATCGCGGGGAGCGCGGCGAGCAGCGCGTCGGCGCCGAGCGGGTCGGCGTCGCGTATCTCGGTGAGGCGGTAGCGCGGTTCGGCACAGGTGTCGGGACCGGGCGCGACAAGGTCGTACAGGGTCAACGGGATGCCCCCCTCGGGCGGTGTGGATTCGGGAGTGGCGCGGTGTTCGCTGGTCAGGCGGTCACCGCGGGTCGCCCACCCGGTCCTGGCGTGGCGGCGCCGGTGCGGGCGCGGGCGGGCTCAGCCGTACGGACAGCAGCGCGGCCGCCGCGGCGAACGCGGCGCCGACGAGCAGCGCCGCCTGGTGGCCCGCGGTCTCGGCCTGGGGTGTGGCCGCTCCGGTACGGGTGGTGGCCACGGCCACGAGGACGGCCAGGCCCAGGACGGACCCGAACTGCTGGCTGGTGTTGACCAGCCCGGAGGCCAGGCCGGTCTCCTCGGGCGCGGCCCCTGCCGTGGCGGCCACGTTGGTGGTGACCGTGACCAGCGGCAGGGCGGCACCCAGCACGAGGCTGGGTGCGAGGACGGTGGTGGCGAAGGTGCCGTGGGGATCGAGGGCGAGGGCGAGCCAGACCATGCCGGCGAGCAGCAGCCCGAAGCCGAGGGTCATGGTCCGGCCGAGGCCGAGTCGCCGGATGAGGCGGCCGGTCAGCGGGGCGGTGGCGACGACGACCACCGACAGGGGCAGCAGGCCGAGGCCACCGGTGAGCGGGGAGTGCCCCAGGACGTGCTGGAGGTGCAGGCTGACCAGGAAGAACATGGGGAACAGCGCCATCTGGGCCAGGGCGGCGAGGCCGTTGGCGAGGCGCGGCACCGGCCGCTTGAGGGCGGCGGGCGGTAGGAGGGGCCGGGCGGCGCGGGTCTCCACGAGGGCGAACGCGGCGAGCAGGGCCGAGCCGGCCGCGGCCGCGGGCAGGCTGCGTCCGACGAGGGCGTAGGCGACGAGGCCGAGGCCCCCGGTGGCGGTGAGCGCGCCGAGCAGGTCGAAGCCGGGCCCGGCGCCCCGGCTGCCGCCCGCCGGGAGGCGCGGGGCGAGCAGGGCGAGGACGGCGGCGACGGCGACGTTCAGCCAGAAGGTGGAGCGCCAGCCGAGCAGGTCGGTGAGGGCCCCGCCCAGGACGGTGCCGAGGACGCCGCCGAGACCGCCCGTCGCGGCGAAGACGCCGAGCGCCCTGTGCCGGGCGGGGCCGTCCGGGAACAGGACCAGCAGCAGGGCGAAGGCGGCGGCCCCGGCGAGTGCGGCGCCGATCCCCTGCGCGGCACGGGCGGCGATCAGCGCGCCGGTGCTCTGCGCGAGTGCCCCGGCGGCGGAGGCGGCCGCGAGGAGGGCGAGTCCGAGGACGTACAGCCGCCGGTGACCGAACAGGTCGGCGGTGCGGCCGCCGAGGAGGAGCAGCCCGCCGAAGGTGATGAGGTAGGCGTTGGCCACCCAGGACAGGTTGGCGGACCCGGCCGCGAGGTCGGCGCCGACGGACGGCAGCGCGACGTTGATGATCGCGGTGTCCATGATCATCAGGAGTTGGGTGGCGGCCAGCAGTCCCAGCGTGCCGCGCGTTCCCCCCGGGCGGCTCACCGGTGGCCCCCGGCGCGGGTCCAGCCGGGGTCGGCGGCGCCCGGGAGGGAGCGGTGCGGGCGCCGTAGCGGGACGGCCGCGTGCGCCGAGCGGACCGCGTGTGCCGGGACGGCCGCGTGTGCCGGGCGGACCGCGTGTGCCTGGCGGACCGCACGGCCTGGGCGGACCGCACGGCCTGGGCGGACCGCGCGGCCGCCCCGGGCGCACCGGCCAGGGTCGGCCGCGCGCAGCCGGGCGGGTGCGGTCATCGCGTACGCCCCAGGCCGTAGCCGTCCAGGCAGGTCCGGGCGAGGGCCTCGCAGCCGGGCGCCCCGCCCTCCCGGGCCTGCTGGGTGAGGTAGACGTGGGGGGCGCCGTGGTAGAAGCGTTCGTACTGCTCGTGCCGGCCGGCGAACTCGGATCCGAGCGCGTCCCAGGCCAGCTTCAGCAACTTCACGCGGTCCTCGGCCGGGGTGCCGGGCGAGCGGACGTACCTGCGGAGCAGCGGGCCCAGTTCCGGGTGGAGCAGGTCCTCACCGGACGCGGGGAGCTGGATGAGGCCGCCGCCCGCGAGCAGCTTGACCTCCTGGACGGCCTGGGGGTAGAGCTCCCCGGCCATGATGCGCTGGGCGAACGAGATGTCCTTGCCGGGCGCGACCCCGCCCCGGCCGCCGTCGACCTCCTCGTACGAGGCCTCCGCCGCGAGGACGAACGCCTTGGCCTGCGCGACCCGGCCGAGGAGGCGGCCGACGGCCTGGGTGACCGGCGGCAGCTCGTAGGTGTTGTTGGCCTTGGCGATCAGGATGGCGAGGCCGGCGAGGAACTCCAGTTTCGTCCAGAAGCGGGTCGCGGCCTGGTGGACGAGGTTCAGGTACGCGGGGGTGTGCCACCACATCCGGAACGACACGTCCACGTTCCGGTAGGTCAGCACCCGTTCCCAGGGCACGAACACGTCGTCGCACACGAGCAGCGCGTCGTTCTCGTCGAAGCGGGAGGAGAGCGGGTTGTCGAACACGCTGCGGGCCCGTGCCTCGTAGGAGGTCCGGGAGAGGAACTTCAGTCCGGGGGTGTCGACCGGGACGGAGAAGCACACCGCGTGCGCGACGTCCTCGGGGGCGAGCGGTTCGATGGTGCCGACGATCACCTCGTTGCCGAAGACCGTCGCGGTGCCGATCATCTTGGCGCCGCGCACCACGATCCCGCCGTCCTTCTCGGCGACGACCCGCACCACCAGGTCGTCCTCCTCCTGGCCGGAGGCCGGCCGGGTGCGGTCGATCTGCGGGTTGGTGATGGTGAAGACCGGGTAGAGGTCGCCCTCGGCGAGCCGCCGGTGGTGGGCGAGGGCGGCGGCGGAGCCGTCGTACGCCTCGGTGGCGAAGAGGGAGGGCAGCGCCGCGAAGCCCGCCGCGCCGCCCGCCATGTAGTCGGGGGTGCGGCCCAGGAAGCCGAAGCTCGCCTCCGCCCACACCTTGTACGCCTCACGGCGCGCCACCAGGTCCTGGTACGAGCGCGGGATCGCGTACGCCCGGTGGACACCGCCCTGGGTGAGGACCGGGGTGTGCTCGGAGTCGTGCGCCAGGTCGTACAGCCGGGCGATCGAGGCGGCGGTGTTGCGGAACGCGGGGTGCGAGGTGACGTCCTCGACCCGCTCCCCGTCGAGCCATATCTCCCGGCCGTCGCGCAGCGACGCCAGGTACTCCTGACCGGACCTCGTCACCGTTTCTCCTCTTGCGGATGCCATTGCCGCAGCAGAGCCTGTCCGTTGGTACACACCTACGGCAATGAACGTCCGTCCAATGGTCCTTAAGAACCGGCCAGTCCGCGTCCGGAAACCATTAGGCGGCGCGTGCCGCGCCCGCCCGGTACTCACCGGGAGTGACGCCGAACCATTTGCGGAACGCAAGGTGGAAACCGACCGCGCTCTGGTAGCCGACCCGCTGCGGGACCGCCGACTGGGGCAGCGACGTCTCGCCCAGCAGCCGCGCCGCCTCCTGCATGCGCCGTCCGGTCAGATGGCGCGCCGGTGCCTCGCCGACGAGCGCGCGGAACGCGGCGGTGAACGCGGAGCGGGACATGCCGACCTCCCGGGCGAGCGACTCGATGGTCCAGGGCTCGGCGAACCGGGTCGCGATCATCACCAGGGCGCGGCTCACGCCCGGGTGGCGCAGGACCGGCAGGGACGCCGGGTTCTCCGCGAACTCGCGCAGCAGCGGGCGCAGCGCGAGCACCAGGGCCATCTCGAAGGCCCGCAGCGTGATGAGCCGGTCGCCGGGGCCGATGGGCCGGTCGGGGGCGGCGAGCAGCCGGAGGGTGTCCCGCAGCAGCGGTTCGCGGCCGACCTGGGAGCCGTCCAGGACCAGGGCCCAGGGCAGCGCCTTGTACAGACCGGTGGCGGCGCTGGAGTCGTAGTGCAGCCCGGCGCACAGCAGCCGGCTCTCCGGTCCGGTGCCGCCGATGCGGATCTCGCCGGAGGTGCCGGGCTCCCGCTCCGGCAGGACCGCCTTGAGCGGCACGCCCTGCCGGTCGGGCCGGTCGGAGAGCCGGTGCGCGGTGCCGGTGGGGAAGACGGCCAGGTCACCGGCGTGCAGTTGCTGGGGCGGCTGGCCCTCGGCGGTGATCCAGCAGCCGCCCTCGACGATGTAGTGGAGGACGGCGCAGCCCTGCTCGGCGTCGCCCTCGATGGCCCAGGGGGCGCGGACGTGCCAGCGGCTGTCGAAGACGCCGGTGAGCCGCAGTGGTTGCAGCAGCTCACTGAGGAGGTCGTCGTGCCGGTCGTCGTTCCCGGTTTCGGTGCGCACGGTGTCCATGGACGATCCTTCAACCCCCGCCCCGAATTGTTAATTGATCGGCCAAAGCCGCCGCCGCCAGCCTGAGTGAACGCCTTCATGGCAGCAGTCACACCCTATCGAAGGGCCGATCAGGCATATGTCGGAGCAGATGTCCGAGCAGAATCGGATGCGGGTAGCAGTGGTGGGAGCGACCGGTTTCCAGGGGGGTGCGGTGGCCCGGTTGCTGACCGAGCGTGACCACCGGGTGCGTACGCTCTCCCGCCGTCCCGAGGGCGACCGGCCCCCGCTGCCCGGGGTCTCGTGCGCCACCGGCGACCTCGGTGACGCCGAGGCCGTACGGCAGCTCTTCACCGGGGCGACGCACGCCGCGGTGGTGATGCCGCTGGTGTACGAGGCGGAGCGGGTGCGCGCCTACGCCCGGAACGTCGCGGACGCGGCGGTGGAGGCGGGGGTGCGGCGCCTGGTGTACAACGCCAACACCCGGGTGCCGCGCGCCGCCACCGACGTGGCGGCCTTCGAGACCCGCCGGATCGCCGAGGAGGTGCTGCGGGAGAGCGGCGTGCCGCTGGTGGTGCTGCGCCCGCCGGTCTACCTCGACAACCTGTTCAGCCCTTGGAACGGCCCGGCGCTCGTCAACGACGGCATCCTCTCCTATCCGCTGCCGGCGGACGTGCCGACCGCGTGGCTGTCGCACCGCGACCTGGCCGGGGCGGTGTACGCGGCGCTCACCGCGGAGGGCGTGGAGGGGCGGACGTACGACATCGGCGGGGCGCGGGCCCTGACGGGTGATGAACTGGCGGAGGAGTTCGGCAAGGGGCTCGGGCGCCGGGTGCGCTACCGGACGCTGGCCCCGCACGTCTTCGAGCAGGGGCTGGCGCAGGCGATCGGCCCGGTCGCGGCGGCCGGGGTGGCGGGCATCTACCACTACATGGCCGCGGGCCGGGATCCACTGCTGCTGGCGGGGGATGACGGGCTGTCCGCGGAGGCGCTGTCGCTGACGCCCACGCCGGTCGACGCCTGGGTGTCACGCCGGCCGTGGCAGATCTGGGCGAACGATCCGGAGGAGCGGGACGCCCAGACGCTCACCTGAACGCCACTGGACACACCCGAGCGGGAACCGGCCACGATATTCCACTCGAACGGGGCCGGTTCCTTTCGTGTTCGCGTACGCCTGAGTAGTTAACAACACGCCGGATTGCCCACCCGAAGGGTGTGGGTAGGGCTCCTCCGGTACCCGCCCACCCGAGTGAACCCGGACAGGAGCGGTGATGCCTGCGCTCTGCCACTCGTCAACGGAGCAAGTACAAAGAGCGATACCCCGTACGCAACCCTCAGGTGATGCCGTGAACTCGCTGATTGGTCGCATTCCCGTTCTCGATGTACGCCCGCTGGTCGACTGCGGCAGAAGGCCCGCCAAGGCGGTGGTCGGCGAAACCTTCCAGATTACGGCCACGGTCTTCCGCGAGGGGCACGACGCCGTGGCCGCGAACGTGGTGCTGACGGACCCGGCCGGCAAGCCGGGCCCGTTCACCCCGATGCGGGAACTGGCGCCCGGCACCGACCGCTGGGGCGCCGAGGTCACTCCGACGGCGGAGGGGCGGTGGACCTATACCGTCGAGGCCTGGAGCGACCCCATCGCCACCTGGCGCCACACCGCCGGCATCAAGGTCCCGGCCGGCATCGACACCGCCCTGGTCCTCGCCGAGGGCGCCACGCTGCACGAACGGGCCGCCGACGGCGTACCGAAGGGCGAGGGCCGCGAGGCCGTGCTCGCCGTGGTGGACGCCCTGCGGGACGAGCGGCGCTCCGCCGAGGACCGGCTCGCGGCCGCCCTCGGCACCGAGGCGGTCCAGGCGCTGGCCGCCCATCCGCTGCGCGAACTGGTCTCCGCCGCCAAGCCGTTGCCGTTGCTGGTGGAGCGGGAGAGGGCGCTGTTCGGGTCGTGGTACGAGATGTTCCCGCGCTCCGAGGGGGCCCGCCGGGAAAACGGACGCCTGGTCTCCGGAACGTTCCGCACGGCCGCGGAGCGACTTCCGGCCATCGCCGCGATGGGGTTCGATGTCGTATATCTGCCGCCCATCCACCCCATCGGCACCACCCATCGCAAGGGTCCCAACAACACCCTGACGGCCGGTCCCGACGACGTCGGTGTGCCGTGGGCGATCGGCTCCCCCGAGGGCGGCCACGACGCGGTCCACCCGGACCTGGGCACCCTCGAGGACTTCGACGCCTTCGTCGAACGCGCGCGCGAACTGCGCCTGGAGGTGGCGCTGGACTTCGCGCTCCAGTGCTCGCCGGACCACCCGTGGGTCGAGAAGCGCCCGGCGTGGTTCCACCACCGGGCCGACGGCACCATCGCGTACGCCGAGAACCCGCCCAAGAAGTACCAGGACATCTATCCGATCGCGTTCGACCGGGACATGCGCGGCATCATCCGCGAGACGGTGCGCGTACTCCGCCACTGGATGGCCCACGGCGTCCGCATCTTCCGCGTCGACAACCCGCACACCAAGCCCGTGGTGTTCTGGGAGAAGGTCATCGCGACCATCAACAAGAGCGACCCCGACGTGATCTTCCTGGCGGAGGCCTTCACCCGCCCGGCGATGATGCACACCCTGGGCGCGATCGGGTTCCAGCAGTCGTACACGTACTTCACCTGGCGCAACACCAAGCAGGAGCTGACGGAGTACCTCACCGAACTGTCCGGCGACGCCGCCGCCTACATGCGGCCGAACTTCTTCGTGAACACCCCGGACATCCTGCACGCCTACCTCCAGCACGGCGGCCGCCCCGCCTTCGAGGCGCGCGCGGTGCTCGCCGCGACGATGTCCCCGACGTGGGGCGTGTACGCCGGGTACGAACTGTGCGAGAACACCCCGGCGCGCGAGGGCAGCGAGGAGTACCTGGACTCCGAGAAGTACCAACTGCGCCCACGCGACTGGGAGTCGGCCGAGCGGGAGGGCCGCACCATCGCGCCGCTGATCACGAGTCTGAACCGGATCAGGCGCCGCAACGCCGCCCTGCGGACGCTGCGCTCGGTGCACTTCCACCACACCGACGACGACGCCGTCATCGCGTACAGCAAGCGAGCGGGCTCGAACATTGTTCTGACGGTCGTCAACCTCGACCCGCGCCACACCCACGAGGCGACGGTGTCGTTGGACATGCCGGAACTCGGCCTCGACTGGCACGAGACCGTGCCGGTGCGCGATGAGCTCACCGGTGAGACCTATCACTGGGGCAGGGCCAACTATGTGCGCCTCGAGCCGGGTGTCACGCCCGCGCACATCCTTGTCCTGCGACCGTCCCCGCCGATCGGAGGGTCACCCACATCATGATCGTCAACGAGCCCGTCCACGACACGTTCGAGGACACACCGGCAAAGGACCGTGATCCCGACTGGTTCAAACGAGCCGTCTTCTACGAGGTTCTGGTGCGTTCGTTCCAGGACAGCAACGGCGACGGCGTCGGCGACCTCAAGGGCATCACCGCCAAGCTGGACTACCTGCAGTGGCTCGGGGTCGACTGCCTCTGGCTCCCGCCGTTCTTCAAGTCCCCTCTGCGGGACGGCGGTTACGACGTATCGGACTACACCTCCGTACTGCCCGAATTCGGCGACCTGGCCGACTTCGTCGAGTTCGTCGATGCCGCCCACCAGCGCGGCATGCGAGTGATCATCGACTTCGTGATGAACCACACCAGCGACCAGCACCCGTGGTTCCAGGAATCCCGCAGCGACCCCGACGGCCCCTACGGCGACTACTACGTCTGGGCCGACGACGACAAGCAGTTCCAGGACGCGCGGATCATCTTCGTCGACACCGAGACGTCCAACTGGACCTTCGACCCGGTGCGCAAGCAGTACTACTGGCACCGGTTCTTCTCCCACCAGCCGGACCTGAACTACGAGAACCCGGCCGTGCAGCAGGAGATCCTGTCCGCACTGCGCTTCTGGCTCGACCTGGGCATCGACGGGTTCCGCCTGGACGCCGTGCCGTACCTGTACCAGCAGGAGGGCAGCAACTGCGAGAACCTCCCGGCCACCCACGCCTTCCTCAAGCGGGTGCGCAAGGAGATCGACGCCTCCTACCCCGACACCGTGCTGCTCGCCGAGGCCAACCAGTGGCCCGAGGACGTCGTCGACTACTTCGGCGACTTCTCGGCCGGCGGCGACGAGTGCCACATGGCGTTCCACTTCCCGGTCATGCCGCGCATCTTCATGGCGGTGCGCCGGGAGTCCCGCTACCCCGTCTCCGAAGTCCTGGCGAAGACCCCGGCGATCCCGGCGAACTGCCAGTGGGGCATCTTCCTGCGCAACCACGACGAGCTGACGCTGGAGATGGTCACCGACGAGGAGCGCGACTACATGTACGCGGAGTACGCCAAGGACCCGCGGATGCGCGCCAACATCGGCATCCGGCGGCGCCTGGCCCCGCTGCTCGACAACGACCGCAACCAGATCGAGCTCTTCACCGCGCTGCTGCTGTCCCTGCCCGGCTCGCCGATCCTCTACTACGGGGACGAGATCGGGATGGGCGACAACATCTGGCTGGGCGACCGCGACGGCGTCCGCACGCCCATGCAGTGGACGCCCGACCGCAACGCCGGCTTCTCGTCCTGCGACCCGGGACGGCTGTACCTGCCGACGATCATGGACCCGGTCTACGGCTACCAGGTCACCAACGTCGAGGCGTCCATGGCGTCCCCGTCGTCGCTGCTGCACTGGACCCGCCGGATGATCGAGATCCGCAAGCAGAACCCGGCCTTCGGCCTGGGCTCGTACACCGAGCTGCCGTCGTCCAACCCGGCCGTCCTCGCCTTCCTGCGGGAGTACGGGGACGACCTGGTGATGTGCGTGCACAACTTCTCCCGCTTCCCGCAGCCCACCGAACTGGACCTGCGGCGCTTCAACGGGATGCACCCGGTGGAGCTGATCGGCGGGGTCCGCTTCCCCGCGATCGGCGAATGGCCGTACCTGCTCACCCTCGCGGGGCACGGCTTCTACTGGTTCCGCCTCCGCCAGGACCCGGTGAAGCCGGCCACGGGCCGGACGGTCACGGAAGCCACCGTCGCCACGTCCGCCCCGGTGATCCCGGCAGGCTCCGGCGCGGTGACGACGCCGGGCGCGGCCCGTGCCGGGGCGGCGGCCGTAGCCGTGCCGGGCGCGGCGGGCGGCGAGGCGGCTCCCGGGCGGGCCGCTCCGGAGCGGGTGACCGTGCCCGGCCGGGTGCCGGCCGGCGGGGACCGGGGCCCGTCCCCCGCCGGCGGCGGGGCGGCCGGGAAGGGGTGAGGACATCAGGGCGGGGCGTTTCCGTCGCCCCGCCCTGGGCACTCTCCCCCTCATACGTCGATTCGGGTCTATCTCGACCATCCCCGCCCGACACGTCCCGCACAGCCGGACAGCACTCGCCGCATTCCGGGACACTCTGCACGTTCTGTGCATTTCGTAGTGCCCGGGGAAAGGACGCGCTGCCATGTCGGAGACCGCATCCACCGCCCGGGCTCCGGTCGCCCTGCTCCCCTCCCTGGTGCCGCTGCTGCACGAATGGCTGCCGCGCCAGCGCTGGTTCGCCGGGAAAGGCCGCCCCGTCACCGCTTTCACCCTCGTCTCGGTGACCGAACTGCTCCCGCTCGACACCACCGGACCCGGTCTGCTGCACCTGCTCGTGCGGGTCCAGCAGCCCGGCGCCGGCACCGCCGCCCAGGGCGACTGCTACCAGTTGCTGCTGGGCGTGCGGAACACCCTGCCGCCGCAGCTCGCCCCCGCGCTCATCGGCCGCGTCCCGGACGGACCGCTCGCCGGGCGCACGGTCTACGAGGGGCTCAGCGACCCACGGCTCGCGGCGCTGCTGCTGGAACGATTGCGCACTCCCGGCCCGATGGGTCCGCTGCGGTTCTCCCGGACCGTCGCCATCCCCGAGGGCCTCACGCCCCGCGTCCTGGACACGGAGCAGTCCAACTCGTCGCTCGTGTACGGCGACCAGTACATCCTGAAGGTGTTCCGCCGGGTCTACCCGGGCGCCAACCCCGACCTGGAGCTGCCGCTCGCGCTCGCCCGCGCGGGCTGCACCCGGGTTCCCGCGCCCGTCGCCTGGTACGAGACGGGCAACGGCCGGCCGGAGGCCAGCACCCTGGGCGTCCTCCAGCCCTATCTGCGCGGGTCGCAGGACGGCTGGCAGCTCGCCCTGGACGCCCTCGCCGCCGGCCGGGACTTCACCGCCGAGGCGCGGGCGCTCGGCCGGGCCACCGCCGAGGTGCACACCGCGCTGGCGGACGCCCTCCCGACAGTGGCCCTGGGCCGCCCGCAGACCGAGAACCTGGTCCACGGGATGGGCCGCCGGCTGGACGCCGCCGCCCAGGCGGTACCCGCGCTGATGCCGTACGTCCCGGGACTGCGCGCCGCTTTCGAGGCGGTCGGCGCGGCCCGGACGGAGGGGTTGCTCGGGCGGGCCCAGCGGGTCCACGGCGACCTTCACCTGGGCCAGACCCTCCGTACCGGGGACGGCGACTGGTCGGTGATCGACTTCGAGGGGGAGCCCGCGAAGCCGCTCGCCGAACGCCGCCGCCCGCAGCCGCCGGTGCGCGACGTGGCCGGCATGCTGCGTTCCTTCGACTACGCGGCCCGCTCGCACCACCCCTGGAACCCCGACTGGGCCGAACGGTGCCGGGACGCCTACTGCACCGGATACGCCGAGGCCTCGGGCGCCGACCCGCGCGACGAGCCCGAGCTGCTGCGCGCGTACGAGACGGACAAGGCGGTCTACGAGGTCCTGTACGAGGCCCGGCACCGCCCCGACTGGCTCCCGGTCCCGATGGCGGCCATCCACCGCCTGGCCGCGCAGACCACCACTCCGTGATGTGAACGCCCCTTGAGGAGGCTTCTCCCCGTGACCCCCCGTCGCCCCACCCGTAACCCGGCCGCCCCGGCAGCCAAGAAGGCCCCGGCCACCACCAAGGCCCCGGGAGCACCGGCCGCGCCGGCACCCGAGAAGGCGCCCGCGGCGCCCGCGTCCACCGCGCCTCCCGCACCCGCCGTCAGGCAGACCCCGCTGGGGGACGCCACCACCCTGCCCACGCCGCCGCCCGGCGCCACGCCCCGGCCGCGGGCGGCCGCCGACGGGGTGGTCGCCGCGCCGCTGGGCCCGGCCGACCGGGGGCGGCTGCTCGCCGGTGAGCACCACGACCCGCACGCCCTGCTGGGCGCCCACCCGGTCGACGGCG
Organism: Streptomyces sp. NPDC039423; assembly: GCF_055598725.1. NCBI lineage: Bacteria > Bacillati > Actinomycetota > Actinomycetes > Kitasatosporales > Streptomycetaceae > Streptomyces > Streptomyces sp. NPDC039423. The sequence continues at coordinate 882,771 of NZ_JBVKAH010000002.1, read as the reverse complement.
GGATCGCGATCAGGGCCCTGCGCCCGTGCGCGCGCGGCGTGACCGTGGTCGTCGACGGGGTGGGCACCGAGCTGCACGACGACGGCGACGGACTGTTCTCCGTGGTGCTGCCGCTGTCCGCGGTGCCCGCGTACACGCTGCGGACGGCGTACGACTCCGCCGTCGCCGAGGGGGACGACCCGTACCGCTTCCTGCCGGCGCTCGGCGAGCTGGACCTGCACCTGATCGGCGAGGGCCGGCACGAGGAGCTGTGGAAGGCGCTCGGCGCCCACCCGATGACCCACCAGGGCGTCACCGGCACCCGCTTCACGGTGTGGGCGCCCAACGCGCGCGGGGTGCGGCTGGTCGGCGAGTTCAACTACTGGGACGCCGGCACCGGCCTGCCGCTGCGGTCGCTGGGGAGCACCGGGGTGTGGGAGCTGTTCGTCCCGGGCCTGGGCGAGGGGGCGCTGTACAAGTTCGCCGTCACCGGGCCGGACGGGCACTGCTCGCTGCGCGCCGACCCGATGGCCCGCCGCACCCAGTGCCCGCCGGAGACGGCGTCCGTCGTCACGGCCTCGCACTACGAGTGGCAGGACCGCGACTGGATGGCCCACCGCGGCGACCGGCCCGTCCACGAGGCGCCCTTCTCGGTGTACGAGGTGCACCTGCCGTCCTGGCGGCCGGGCCTGACCTACCGTGAGCTTGCCGACGAGCTGCCCGCCTACGTCAAGGGCCTGGGCTTCACGCACGTCGAGCTGATGCCGGTGGCCGAGCACCCCTACAGCCCGTCCTGGGGCTACCAGGTCACCTCGTACTACGCGCCCACGGCCCGCCTCGGCAGCCCCGACGACTTCAAGTTCTTCGTCGACGCCTGCCACCGCGCCGGGCTCGGCGTCCTCGTCGACTGGGTGCCGGCCCACTTCCCGAAGGACGACTGGGCGCTGGCCCGCTTCGACGGCACCCCGCTGTACGAGCACCCGGACCCGCGGCGCGCCGAGCACCCCGACTGGGGGACGCTGGAGTTCGACTACGGCCGTACCGAGGTGCGCAACTTCCTGGTCGCGAACGCGGTTTACTGGTGCGAGGAGTTCCACGTCGACGGCCTGCGGGTCGACGCGGTCGCCTCGATGCTGTACCTGGACTACTCGCGCGAGGGCGGCGAGTGGCTGCCCAACGAGCACGGCGGCCGGGAGAACTTCGACGCGGTGGCCTTCCTCCAGGAGATGAACGCCACGGTCTACCGCCGCTGCCCGGGTGTGGTCACCATCGCCGAGGAGTCCACCGCGTGGGAGGGCGTCACCCGCCCGACCGACAGCGGCGGGCTGGGCTTCGGGCTGAAGTGGAACATGGGCTGGATGCACGACTCGCTGGTGTACGTCTCCAAGGAGCCCGTGCACCGCAAGTACCACCACAACGAGATGACGTTCTCGATGGTGTACGCGTACAGCGAGAACTACGTGCTGCCCATCTCCCACGACGAGGTGGTGCACGGCAAGCAGGCCCTGGTGACCAAGATGCCGGGCGACTGGTGGCAGCGGCGCGCCAACCAGCGTGCCTACCTGGGCTTCATGTGGGCGCACCCGGGCAAGCAGTTGCTGTTCATGGGGCAGGAGTTCGCCCAGGGGGCGGAGTGGTCGGAGGCGCATGGCCCGGAGTGGTGGCTGACGGAGGACGGCTACCACTCGGCGGGCGACCACCGCGGGATGCGGGACCTGGTCCGCGACCTGAACGCGGTCTACACGGCGACGCCCGCGCTGTGGGAGCGGGACACCGTCCCGGAGGGCTTCCAGTGGTCGCTCGGTGACGCCGCCGAGGACAACGTGTTCGCCTTCCTGCGGTACGACGCGCAGGGCGCGCCGCTGCTGTCGGTGAGCAACTTCTCGCCGGTGGTGCGCGAGGACTACGGGCTGTGGGTGCCGGACCGGATCGCGGCGTGGGCGGAGGTCCTGAACACCGACGCCACGGAGTACGGCGGCAGCGGGGTGCGCACCGCCGGCCCGGTGAAGCCGGAGGGCGGGCACGTCCGGCTGACGCTGCCGCCGCTGGCGACGGTGTGGCTGAAGCCGGCCTGACCGGACGGGCCGCCGTGGCGCGCGGCGGCCGAAAACGGTGTGCGGGGAGGCCGGCCGGCGGGTGACGATGACCGCCATGACCGACCTTCCCGCACAGACCCTGCTGGTCTTCGACCGTGATGACTGGGTGTACGTCCTGCCCTCGTTCGACGCCGCGGCGCACGAGCTGGAGGCCGTGGACGTGGCCGGCGGGGAGTACGAGGCGTTCACGCTGGACGGCGAACGCGTCGCGCTCACCGCGCCCGGGGGCTGGCGGGGCCCGGTCGTCGTCGGGGCGACCGGGCGGCGCGACCCCGCAGCGCTGCGGGAGCGGATCGAGCGGAGTTCGGGCTCGCCCGCGCCCACCCCCGAGGAGCTGGCCCGGCTCCACCTCAACCGCTGACCCGGACCACCCCCAGCCGCTGGGTGGCTCGGGTCAGCGCCACGTAGAGGTCGTTGACGCCGTGCGGCCCGCCGGACCGGATGCCCTCCGGGTCGGCGACGATCACGGTGTCGAACTCCAGGCCCTTCGCCTGGCGCGGCTCCAGCAGGACGACCGGCCGGGTGAGGTCGGGTTCCGGTCCGCGGGAGGCTTCGGGGAGGGCCGCGCCGAGCGCCGGGAGCCGGCCGGGCGGGGCGATCACGGCGAGCCGTCCCTCGGCGGGCCGTTCCCGGCGTACGGCCTCGGCGACCTCGCCGGGCAGGTCGTCCGTGGTCCGCTCCCAGGGCGCCACGCCCGTGGACCGCACGGAGCGGGGCGGGACGAAGTCCGGGTCCTCGGCGCGCCGCACCGCCGCCGCGACCTCCATGATCTCGGCGGGCGTGCGGTAGTTGACGCCGAGGCGGACGTGCTCGTAGCGGTCGCCGACGTACGGGCCGAGGATGTCCTGCCAGGAGCCGCAGCCGGCCGCGTCGCCGGTCTGGGCGGGGTCGCCGACCAGGGTCATCGAGCGGGTGGGGACGCGGCGCATCAGCAGCCGCCACGCCATGGCGGACAGTTCCTGTGCCTCGTCGACGATGACGTGCCCGAAGGCCCAGGTGCGGTCCGCGGCGGCGCGTTCGGCGGCGCTGCGGTGGTCGGCCTCCTCGTGGCGCTCGGCGAACCGTTCGGCGTCGATGATGTCGTGGGCGCCGAGCACCTCCGACTCCTCGTCCTCGAACTCGTACGTACGGGAGGCGTAGGAGACGTCCAGCACGCCTTGGGCGTAGGCGATGCGGGCGCTGCGCTCGCGTTCGGCGGCGGCGCGGGCGGCGGTGTCGTCCTCGCCGAGCAGTTCGGCCGCCTCGTCCAGCAGCGGTACGTCGGCCTCGGTCCACGGGCCGCCGGTGCGGCGGACGAACTCGGCCTCGCCGTCCGGGAGGTGGCCGTCGGGCTCGGCGAGGAAGCCGGCGACGAGCTCCTGCGGGGTGAGCGCCGGCCACAGCTCCTCGATCGCGGCGTGGACGTGGGGGCTGGCGGCGATCTCCTTGCGCATCTGGGTGATGTCGCTGGGGTCGAGGAGGTTGGGGCCGCCGAAGGGGTCGGCGCCGAGCCGCTCGGCGAGCTGGTCGGTGAGCGCGTCGATGATCCGGAACGCGAAGCGGGGGCGGGCGAGGTTGTGCGGCAGGCCGGTGCCGCGGGCGTCCCAGCGGGCGTCCTCGGCCATGTTCCGGTCCAGCAGGAGGGTGCCGTAGTCGTCGTGGTCGATCTCGATCGGCGCGTCGGTGGGCGGGACGGTCTGCCGGTCGCGGAGGACCCCGGCGAGGACGTCGGCCATGCCGGCGCGTCCCTTGATCTCGGCGGCCTCGGGGGTGTCGGTGCCGGTGGCGCGGACGCCGGGGAACAGCTCGCCCGGGGTGGCCAGCAGGACGCCGGTCTCGCCGAGGGCGGGCAGCACCTCGCCGATGTAGCCGAGGAAGCCGGAGTTGGGGCCGACGATGAGGACCGCGCGGCGGGCGAGCTGCTCGCGGTGGGCGTAGAGCAGGTAGGCGGCGCGGTGCAGCGCGACGGCGGTCTTGCCGGTGCCGGGGCCGCCCTCGACGACGAGCACGCCCTGGTGCGGGGCGCGGATGACACGGTCCTGTTCGGCCTGGATGGTCTGCACGATGTCGCTCATGCGGCCGGTGCGCGCGGCGTCGAGCGCGGCGAGGAGCACCTCGTCGGCGTCGGGGTTCTCGTGCCCGGTGCGGGTGGTGTCGGTCAGGTCGAGGATCTCGTCGTGCAGCGCGGTGACGTGGCGTCCCTCGGTGGTGATGTGGCGGCGGCGGCGCAGCCCCATCGGCTCGTACCCGGTGGCGAGGTAGAAGGGCCGGGCCACGTCGGCGCGCCAGTCGACGACGAGGGGGGTGCGTTCCTCGTCGTCCTCCCGGATGCCGATGCGCCCGATGTGGTGGTCGCGGCCGTCGCGGAATTCCAGTCGTCCGAAGCAGAGCCCGCTTTCGCCGGCGTCGAAGGCGGCGAGCAGCCCGGACTGTTCGGCGACCAGCACGTCCCGCTCCAGCCGCGCCTGGAACCCGGTGCCGACGTCCTTGAGGGCGGCGCGGACGGCGGTCTCGGCCTGGGTCCGCAGGTGGTCGAGTCGCGCGTAGAGCCCATTGATGAATTGCTGCTCTTTCCGATATTCCTCGGTTGACAATCCAACTCCCGACGCGATACAGTGCGCTTATTGAACTTCTGCGCGCCTTTTGGCGTGCGCGCATGCGAAAACTCAAATATACGCGAGAAAACGCCCCGGCCGCCAATGCGGCCCGGGGCGTTTTCCGTACGTCGGTGCCGCTGTGCCTCAGACCAGCGCGTCCTCCACTTCCTGGAGCAGCCGGCGCTTGGGGCGGGCGCCGACCATCGACTTCACCGGCTCGCCGGCGCGGAACACCAGCAGGGTGGGCATGGACAGCACGTTGTAGCGCGTCACCGTCTCCGGGTTGGTGTCCGCGTCGATCTGCACCACCTTCAGGCGGTCCGCCTCCTCGGCGGCGACCGCGCTCAGCACGGGGGCGAGCTGGCGGCACGGGCCGCACCAGTCGGCCGTGAACTCGACCAGGACCGGGCGGTCGGCGGACAGGACCTCGGTGTCGAAGTCCGCGTCGGTCACCTCGGGCACTCCATGGGCGTGGATCATTCCGTCGTCCTCTCGAATTGGCAGCGTGGTTCGGGCGTCCCGGTCGCCAGCGCGAGCCGGGCGGCGACCTCGGCGCGCACCGCCCGGAGCTGGCCGATCAGGCCGTCCAGCTCGTCGAGCTTGCGCCGGTAGACGTCCAGCGAGGCGGGGCAGGCGTCCCCGGCCGGATGGCCGGCGCGCAGGCAGTCGACGAACGGCCGGGTCTCCTCCAGGTCGAACCCGAAGTCCTGGAGCGTCCGGATCTGCTGGAGCAGCCGCAGGTCGTCCTCGTCGTACGTGCGGTAGCCGTTCTCCGCGCGCCGCGCGCGCAGCAGGCCACGGGACTCGTAGTAGCGCAGGGTCCGGGTGGTCGTGCCCGCGCGCTTCGCCAGCTCGCCGATTCGCATGCCCCCGACGGTAGGGCTTGACGCGGACGTCAAGGCAAGAGCGGTTTGCGCGGCACCGGCGAGGAGAGCACGACCGACGTGGTCGTGCGGCCCAGCGCGGACGTCTGCTCCAGCACGTCCTCCAGGTGGACGGTGTCCGTGACCGCCACCTTGAGGATCCAGCAGTCCTCGCCGACCACGTGGTGGGCCTCCAGGACCTCCGGGCGGTCCAGCAGCTCCAGGGTCCTCGGGTGCCGGAGGGTGTAGCCACCGTGCGGGTCGACCCGGATGAAGGCCTGGATGCCGTAGCCGAGCCGGGCCGGTGACACGTGCGCGCCGTACCCGGTGATGGCACCGCACGTCTCCAGGCGGCGGACGCGTTCGGCGACGGCCGCCGGGCTGAGCCGGACCCGGCGGCCGAGCTCGCTCAGCTTGATGCGGCCGTCGCTCTGGACGAGCTCCAGGATCTGCCGGTCCACCTGGTCGAAGGACACCGCCGTCGTTCCGACGGCCACGGGGCGCGGATGCCGTTGTTCTTTGGGCGCGGCGGCCGGATCTCCCATGGTTCCCCCTTCAGGCTGCGGCCCGTCACCGTAACACTGGTGCCCATGCTCGGAATATGCGTGATCGGCGGGAGCCGGTACTTCGGAAAGCGCCTGGTGAAGCGGCTGTTGGAGGCGGGGCACACCGTCACCGTCGTCAATCGCGGATCGTCCGCGCCGCCCGCCGGGGCCGTGCACCTGATCGCCGACCGTGACGACGAACGGGCCCTGGAGGAGGCGCTCGGTCCGCGGACCTTCGACGTCGTGCTCGACCAGGTCTGCTACACCCCCCGCCAGGCGGAGATCGCCCGGCGGGTCCTCGGGCCGCGCACCCGGCGCTACGTGATGACGTCGACGGTCGAGGTGTACGAGAACGAGGATTCCGCCTCGCCCGTGCGGGAGGAGGCCGTCGATCCGCGCACGGTCGCGGTGGACCTGGACGCCGACCTCCCCTACGGCGAGGGCAAGCGGCAGGCCGAGGCCGTGTTCGCACGGGACCCGTCGCTGCGCTTCACGGCCGTGCGGGTCGCCCATGTCCTGGGTGGCGCCGACGACTTCACCGGTCGCCTCACGCACTACGCGGAAAGGATCGGGGCGGGGCTCCCCGTCGCCGTGGCCCCCGCGGACCGTCCGGCGACCTATGTGTACGTGGAGGAGATCGCGGACTTCCTGGCGTGGGCGGCCGAGCGGGACTTCACCGGGCCGGTGAACGCGGCGTCGCACGGTCCCCTGACGACCCGGGACATCTGCGCGGCCGTCGAGGCGCGGACCGGTGGCCGGGCGGAATTCCGGGAGGTCGGGACGGGCGAGGTGTCCCCCTTCTCCTTCCGGCGCGGATACGCCATGGACAACACCCGTGCCACGGAGCTCGGTTACCCCTTCCGGCACAGTTCCGACTGGCTGGAACGGGCCGTCGGCGAAACCCTCGGGGCCCTGGCGTGAGGTACCTCGGGGACGTCGCGGTCGGCGCCGTGGGGCTCGGGGCGATGCCGCTGTCCATCGAGGGCCGCCCCGAGGAGGCCCGCGCGCTGGCGACCGTCCACGCCGCGCTCGACGCGGGCGTCACCCTGATCGACACGGCCGACTCGTACCACGCCCCGGCGGGCGGCGAGCCCGGCGACGGTGAACGCCTGGTCGCGCGCGCCCTGGCGGCATACGGCGGCGGGGCCCGCGACCGGGTGCTGGTCGCCACCAAGGGCGGCCGGGGCCGCACCCCCGGCGGCGGCTGGACCGTCGACGGCCGCCCCGAGCACCTGCGGCGTGCCGCCCGGGCGTCGGCGCGGCGGCTGGGGGTGGAGGCGATCGGCCTGTACCAGTTGCACAAGCCGGACCCGGCCGTGCCGTACGCCGAATCGCTGGGCGCGCTCCGCGACCTGCTGGACGCGGGCACCATCCGGATGGCCGGCGTCTCGAACGTGGACGTGGCGCAGATCCGCCTCGCCCGCGAGGTCCTGGGCGACCGGCTGGTCTCCGTGCAGAACCAGTGGTCCCCCGCCGTCCGGGACAGCGAGCCCGAGCTGCGGCTCTGCGCCGAGCTGGGGCTGGCGTTCCTGCCGTGGAGCCCCCTCGGCGGCATCTCGCGCAGCTCGCTGGACGGCCCGTCCGCCCGGGAGGCCGACCCCCGGTTCGGCGCCTTCCACCGGGTGGCGCGGGAGCGGGGGGTCAGCCCGCAGCGGGTGGCCCTGGCATGGGCGCTGGCCCGCTCCCCGGTGGTCGTTCCCATCCCGGGGGCCAGCCGCCCGGAGACGGCCCGCGACTCGGCCGCGGCGGCGGATCTGGTCCTGGACGAGCGGGAGCGGGAGCTGCTCGGCCCGTGAGGCGCGGGGGCCTCGGCGCCGCCCGTGAGGGGCGGAAACCGCCGGGCCGTGACGTGCGGCCCCCCGGCGGCACGTCACGGCCCGGCCGTGCGGGGGCGGGCTCAGACCAGCTCGGGCTCGCGGGCCTCGGTCTCCGCCTTCGCGCGCGCCGTGCGGCCCGGCAGGAGGAGGGCCACCAGGACCGTGCCGACGGCCAGGATCGCCGCGCCGACGAGGCTGGTGTGGGCCACCGCGTCGGAGAAGGCCGAGCCCACGGCGTCGGCCATCCGCTCGGCGCCCTGCGTCAGTTGGGCGGCCTGCGCCGGCGAGGCATGGGCGGCCTGCTCGCCGATGCCGTGCGCGACGGCGAATCCGGCGCCGACCGAGTCCTGGGCGGTGGTGAGCGCCTCGGCGGGGAGGCCGCTGCCCTCGGTGGCGTCGGCGAGGTGCGAGGAGTACGAGGAGGCCAGTACCGAGCCGAGCAGCGCGATGCCGAGCGAACCGCCCAGCTCCAGCGAGGTGTCGTTGACGGCACCGCCCACGCCCAGCTCCGACTCGGGGAACGCGCCCATGATGGCGTCGGTGCAGGGGGACAGCGCGAGGCCGATCGCGACGCCCAGGACGACCAGCGGGGCGACGAAGTCGCCGTACGCGGAGGCCGCGTCGACCCGGGTCAGCAGGGCGAGGGCGAGCGTACCGAGGGCCATGCCCGCGGTGACCGTGACCTTCATGCCCAGGCGCGGGGTGAGGAACCCGGTCAGCGCGGAGCCGACGAACACGGCGCCAGCCAGCGGCAGCATCCGCACGCCCGTGTCGAACGGGTCGTACCCGAGCACGAACTGAAGGTGCTGGGTCAGGTAGTAGAAGGCGCCGAAGACGGCGAGGAAGAACAGGGCGACGGCCAGGTTGGAGCCGGCGAAGCCGCGGTTCAGGAAGCGGCGGACGTCCAGCACCGGGCGCGGGTGGCGCAGCTCCCAGACCACGAAGGCGACGAGCCCGGCGCCCGCGACGACCGCGGCGCCCACGGCCTTGGCGTCCCAGCCGAAGTGCGGGCCCTGGATGATCATGTAGACCAGCGCTCCGGTCCAGACGACGGAGAGCAGCCCGCCGACGTAGTCGATGCGCCCGTGCCGGGCGGCCTTCGACGGCGGTACGAGGGCGAAGGCGCCGACGATCGCGAGCGCGGCGACGGGAACGTTGATCAGGAACGTGGACGCCCAGCCGTGGTTCTCCAGCAGGGCGCCGGCGACCAGCGGCCCGGCGGCGATGGCGAGACCGGCGGTGGCCGTCCACAGGACGATGGCCTTCGCGCGCTCGGCGCGCGGGAAGGTCGCGGCGAGCAGCGACAGCGTGGCGGGCATGATCATCGCCGCGCCGACGCCCATCACGGCCCGGGCGGCTATGACACCGGCGGAGGAGTCGACCAGCGAGCCGGCGACCGAGCCGGCGCCGAAGACGACCAGGCCCAGGACGAGCGCGCCGCGCCGGCTGTACTTGTCGCCGATCGCGCCCAGCAGCAGCATCAGCGCCGCGTAGGGGACGGTGTAGCCGTCGATGACCCACTGGAGGTCGGAGCTGGACAGCCCCAGGTCCTGGGTCATGTCGGGCGCGGCGACGGTGAGGGCGGTGTTCGCCATCACGATGATCAGCAGGCTCAGGCACAGCACGAGCAGTGCCCACCAGCGCTTCGCATAGGGCCGGTCCATCCTCTCGACCGGCTCGTTCATGACGAGACGCATGGTTCTGTCCACCCTTCCAGCGACACGATCTTGCACAGTGATGTGCAATTACACACTCCTGTGCAAGTTACGCCACTGCACAGCCATGTGCAAAATGAAGGCGTGACTTCTGGAAGAGCCGATGCCAACCGGCGCCGTATCGAGCAGGTGGCCCTCACCGAGCTGCTGCGCGACCCGGACGCCTCCATGGACCAGATCGCCCGCGCGGCCGGGGTCGTACGCCGGACCGTGTACGGGCACTTCCCCAGCCGGGAAGCGCTGATCGCCGCGCTCGTGGACAGCGCGGTCGAGTCGGTGGCGCGGGCGCACGCGAGCGGCCGCGAGGGCGTGGACGACCCGGCCGAGGCGCTGGCCCGCGCCACGCTCGCGGTGTGGGAGATCGCCGACCGCTACCGGCTCCTGGTGGCACTGGCCCAGCGGAGCGTCACCATGGAGGGCATCCGGGAGCGGCTGACCCCGGTGCGCGAGGCCTGCGCGGCGGTGCTGCGGCGCGGCCTGGACGAGGGCGTGTTCACCTCCCCGCTGCCGGCCGCCGCCCTCGCGTACGTGCACGAGCAGGTGCTCTTCGGGCTGATGGAGGCGGTGAACGCGGGTGCGCTCGCGGCGGACCGGGCGGGGCGGTCCGCCGCGGTCACGATGCTGATCTCGGCGGGGACGCCGGCCGAGCGGGCGGCGGAGCTGGTGGCGTCGCTGGAGCCGTAGGCCGTGTCCGTGAAGTCTCGCTTGGCCCGCGGTGCCCCGGACGCCCCCTAGGGCCTGCCTGCCGGATCCAGCCGGATCAGCGGTCCAGACCGGACAGCGCGTCCGCCGCCACCCGCCCGGCCCGCTCGCGCTGCGGGAAGTCGCCGACCTTCACCCGGGCGACCTCCTTCGCGGTGCGGTAGTCGACGACCGACACCTCGTCCCGGTTGGAGAGGGTCACGAAGCAGTGCGTGCCGCCGGGCCCGGTGAGGGACCAGTACGGCAGCGCCCCCGGCTCGTAGGGGACGAGGCCGTCGGTGGTCAGGCCGGGGCGGGAGACGACGGCCGTGTAGTCGTCGATGGTGCCGGCCATGCACAGCTTGTCGTTCGCGCCGTTCATCGCCATGCCGTGGTGGGCGGAGTTCTGCGGGTAGTCGTCCGGCTTCAGCGCCGCCCCCGCCGCGCTGAACGGCATCTCGACGGTCCGCACCGTGCGCCCGGCCTGGAGGTCGTACTCGATGAACCCGTTGAGGTAGGAGAGCTGGGCGTACATCGTCTTCCCGTCCGGGGTGATCACGGCCGGGCGCACCCCCTTGTCGAAGGTGTACTTCCGCAGCACCTTCAGCGTGGCCGCGTCGGCGACCGTGACCTGCTTGGTCCCCTTGAGGGCGTTGAGGGCCTTGGGGAACGAGGTGATGCCGATGGACATGTTGTAGATGCGGCTGCCGTCCGCCGAGTACATGTTCTCGTGCGGGTACGTGCCGGTCGCGAACTCCCCGGTGACGCGGCCGGTCGCGGTGTCCAGGGCCTGCGCCTTGGCGGCGGTGATGGCGGAGACGACGAAGGTGGAGCCGTCCGGGGAGAGGACGGCGTGGTCGGCCTTGAGGCCGTCGAGGTGCGTGCGCCAGAGCTGCCGGCCGGAGGCGATGTCGTACGCGGCGGCGTCGCCGAGGTTGCCGCGCGAGACGTAGAGGGTGCGCCCGTCGGGTGAGAGGTGGGCGTCGTCCACGAACTTGTCGCCGCCCGCCTGCTGCCGGACGATCTCGTAGGCGGCGCGGCGGATCGGGTCCATGCCGGCGAGGACCGCGTCGAGGTCGGGGACGACGTCGAGGGAGCCGAGGTTCTCGTACGTACGGGAGTCGATGAAGCTGACCGTGCCGTCCGCGCTGTTGCCGACGACCACGACGTCGCGCGGGGCGGTCCTGGGCTCCTCGGCGGCGGAGGCGGTGACCTGGCCGAGGGCCACCGTGAGGGTGAGGGCGAGCAGTGCGGGAAGACGCGACATGGGGGATCCCTTCATGCACATGCCAGAAGTGGTCCCTACGATGACACGTTCCTGTTACCGGCGGTACGGGCGGAACGGACCGAACCGCGCGGGGGCCTCCCGCGCGGTTCGGTCGCCCGGACTCCGTACGCCCGGGGCGCCTCGGGCCCGGTACGTCAGACCTTGACGGGCTCGCGCGGCTCGGGGAGGTCGTCCGTGCCACCGGGGGCCGGGGCGTGGTCGTCGACCAGGGTCCTCTCGTCGAACGGCACCTTCCCGGCCAGGACGTCGGCCACCCGCGCCTTGTCGATCTCCTTGGTCCAGGTGCCGACCAGGACGGTGGCGACCGCGTTGCCCGCGAAGTTGGTCAGGGCGCGGGCCTCGCTCATGAAGCGGTCGATGCCGACGATCAGGCCCACGCCGTCGACCAGTTCGGGGCGGTGCGACTGGAGACCGCCGGCCAGCGTCGCCAGGCCCGCGCCGGTCACCCCCGCCGCGCCCTTCGAGGCGATGATCATGAAGACGAGGAGGGAGACCTGCTCGGAGAGCGAGAGCGGGTCGCCCATCGCCTCGGCGACGAACAGCGAGGCCATCGTCAGGTAGATGGCGGTGCCGTCCAGGTTGAAGGAGTAGCCGGTCGGGACGGTGATGCCGACGACGGGCTTGCTCACGCCCAGGTGCTCCATCTTGGCGATCAGGCGCGGCAGCGCCGACTCGGAGGAGGAGGTGGACAGGATCAGCAGGAACTCCCGGCCCAGGTACCGCAGCAGCGTCAGGATGTTCACGCCCGCCACCAGCCGCAGCAGGGTGCCGAGGACGCCGAACACGAACAGGGCGCAGGTGAGGTAGAAGCCGATCATGATGACGGCCAGCGACTTCAGGGCGTCCACGCCGGTCTCGCCGACCACCGCCGCGATGGCGCCGAACGCGCCCACCGGGGCGGCCCACATGATCATCGCGAGGATGCGGAAGACCAGGCGCTGGATGTGCCCGATCCCGCGCAGCACCGGCTCCCCCGCCCCGCCCATCGCCTGGAGCGCGAAGCCGGCCAGGAGCGCCACCAGGAGCGTCTGGAGCACCTCGCCCGCCGTGAACGCGGAGACCAGTGTCTTGGGGATGACGCCGAGGAGGAAGTCGGCGGTGCTCTCGCTCGCCCCCGACGCCTGCTTCTCGCCCGCCGCCGCGACCTCGTCCGTCAGCCGGAGGCCGGAGCCCGGCTCCAGCACGTTGCCGACGACCAGGCCGATGGCGAGCGCCACGGTCGACATGACCATGAAGTAGCCCAGGGCCAGTCCGCCGACGGCGCCCACCTTCGCGGCCTTGCGCACCGATCCGACGCCCAGCACGATCGTGCAGAAGATGATCGGGGAGATCATCATCTTGATCAGGTTGACGAAGCCGGTGCCCAGCGGCTTCAGTTCGACGGCCACCCCCGGGGCGGCGAAGCCCACGGCGATGCCGAGCACGACCGCCCCGATGACGGCCAGATACAGATAGTGGGTACGGTCCCGTCGTGCGGCCACGGGGTCCTCCTCGGTGAGTCGCTCCACTGTCCCTGTGGATCCCCGAGACCATCTCTCACCTTGTGACGGCGGTCACCGTTGCGTACCTTTCGTTCACACGTTTTCGGACAGGCGGACCTCGCTCATGCGCTTCTCGCACACCCGTCCCCGCAGCCTCGCCGGCCAGCTCTTCGCGATGCAGGTCGTGCTGGTGGCCGCGGTCGTGGCGGGGTGCGCGCTCTTCGCGTACGCCGACGACCGCGGCCAGGCCGAGGAGACCGCACGGCGGCAGACCACCGCGACGGCGACGGCGGTCGCCCGCGCCCCCACGGTCGTGGAGGCCGCCCGGTCCCACGACCCGACCGCCCGGCTCCAGCCGTACGCCGCCTCCCTCGTCGGGGAGCCCGGCGTCACCTTCGTGACGATCATGGCGCCGGACGGCACGCGCTGGACGCACCCCGAGCCGGACCGGATCGGCAGGAAGTACCTGGGACACATCGACGCCGCCCGGCGCGGCGACACGTACTCCGAGACCTATGTGGGGACGCTGGGGCGCTCGGTGCGGACGGTGGCCCCGGTGTACGACCGGGGCGAGGTCGTCGCCCTCGTCAGCGCGGGCATCACCGTCGACCGGATCAGCGAGCAGCTCCAGGGCCAGGTCACCGCGCTGCTCGGGATGGCCGGCGCGGCGCTGGCGCTGGGCGGCGCGGGGACGTACGTGGTCAACGCCCGCCTCCGGCGGCACACGCACGGCATGAACGCCGCCGAGCTGAGCCGGATGCACGACTACCACGAGGCCGCGCTGCACGCGGTGCGCGAGGGCCTGGTGATGCTGGACGGGGAGCGGCGGATCGCGCTGATCAACGACGGGGCGCGGGAGCTGCTGGGCCTGGGGCCCGGGGTGGTGGGCACGCCGGCCGACCGGCTCGGCCTGCCGCCGTCGCTCACCGGCGCGCTGCTGTCCGGCGGGACGCGGGTGGACGAGCTGCACCTGACGGCCGATCGCGTGCTGGTGGTGTCCACCCGGCCGGTGGTCGGCGGGGAGCGGCGGGGAACGATGGTGACACTGCGGGACCACACCGAGTTGCAGGCCCTGTCCGGCGAGCTGGACTCGGAGCGCGGCTTCACGCAGGCGCTGCGCTCGCAGGCGCACGAGGCGGCCAACCGGCTGCACACGGTGGTGTCGCTGATCGAATTGGGGCGGGTGGAGGAGGCCGTGGGCTTCGCGACGGCGGAGCTGGAGCTGGCCCAGACGCTGACCGACCGGGTGGTCGACGCGGTCGGCGAACCCGTGCTGGCGGCCCTGCTGCTGGGCAAGGCCGCCCAGGCGAGCGAGCGGGGCGTGGAGCTGGTGCTGACGGAGGACAGCCGGATCGACGACGGTGTCCTGCCGCCCGCGCTCCCGGCGCGCGACCTGGTGACCATGCTGGGCAACCTGATCGACAACGCCCTGGAGGCGACCCGGGGGACGCCCGCCGCGCGGGTCACGGTCACCGCGCGGACGGACGACGGTGAACTGCTGCTGCGGGTCGCCGACTCGGGCCCGGGCGTCGGCGCGGACGACCACGAGGCCGTCTTCCGGCGCGGATGGTCCACCCACGGCCCGGGGCGGGGCCTGGGCCTGGCGCTCGTGCGGCAGGCGGCCCACCGGGCACGCGGCACCGTCGCCCTGGACGACGCCCCCGACGGCGGCGCGCGCTTCACGGTCCGGCTCCCGCTGCCGCCCGCGGCCGCCCGGGCCGGGGTCACGCGGGGCGCCGGTGAGCCGGGCGCGGTCGCCGCGGACGCGGGCGGGCCGGGCGCGGTCGGCGCCGCGGGGAGCGAGCGGCCGGTCCGGGCCGGCGAGGTGCCGTCATGACCGGGCCTGCGCCGATCCGGGTCCTGGTCGTCGAGGACGATCCCGTCGCGGCGGACGCGCACGCGCTGTACGCGGGCCGGGTGGCGGGCTTCACCGTGGTCGGGGTGGCGCACTCGCGCGCCGCCGCCGTCCGGCTGCTGGAGCGGACGCCGGTCGACCTGATCCTCCTCGACCTGTACCTGCCGGACGGTCACGGCCTGCACCTGCTGCGATCGCTGCGCGCCTCCGGCCACCACGCCGACGTCATCGCGGTCACCTCCGCCCGCGACCTGGCCGTCGTGCGCGAGGGCGTCTCGCTCGGCGTCGTCCAGTACGTGCTGAAGCCCTTCACCTTCGCGACCCTGCGCGACCGGCTCGTCCGGTACGCCGAGTTCCGCGCGGCCGCCGGCGAGGCGTCCGGCCAGGACGAGGTCGACCGGGCCCTCGCCGCCCTCCGCACCCCCCAGCCCGCCGCCCTCCCCAAGGGCCTCAGCGCCCCGACCCTCGCCGCCGTCACCCGTACCCTCCGCGAGGCGGACACCGGGCTCACGGCCGCCGGGGCCGCCGCGGCCGTCGGCATCTCCCGCATCACCGCCCGCCGGTATCTGGAGCACCTCGTCACCGCGGGCCGGGCGGAGCGCAGTCCGCAGTACGGACAGGTGGGCCGCCCGGAACTCCGGTACCGCTGGGTCCCCTCCGGGGCCGGAACGGGGCCCGGGGAGGGAACCGGGGCCGGAGCAGGGTAAATTACCGACAGGTAGGGCAGTAGCGGGCGCATCTGGACGTTCCTACGACATTTGGCCTTGGGTGAACCGACCGTAGCCAAAAGTGACCCTCTGCTCCTACGGTGTGCCGCGTGCACCCCTCTCCCCCGTCCCCACCGTTCAACGCCATCGCCGCGCGCCGACTGCGTGAGGCGCTGGGAATGGCTCCCGCCCATGTCGCCTACGGCCTGCGCGCCCAGTACGGCCTCGGCGTCCCGCCCGAGACGGTCATCGCCTGGGAGCGCGGCGCGGCGGCGCCCGACCCGCGGGAGCTGACCGCCCTCGCCGGCGTCCTGTGGTGTTCGCCCGGCGAGCTGCTGGCCGCCGCCACCACCCTGCGCGAGCACCGCCTGGCTCGGGCCCTCGCGCCCGAGGACCTCGCCCGCCGGGTCGGTCTGGACACCAAGGCGTACCTGCGTATGGAGGAGTCCGGCCGGTGGCGCGGCAATGAGCGTCAGACGGCGGCACTGGCCGACGCGCTCGCCCTCGGGCCGCGCGAGCTGATCACGGCCACGGGCCGGGACGAGGAGCTCGCGGACCTGCTGCGGAGTGCGGCGACCACGCGGTGGCAGGCGTATGTGAAACCGGCGGCGAAGCTGCTGCCCATGGACCGCCACCACCTGGAAGACGTCCTCCAGCAGCTCCACGCCGACTACCAGTCGCGGATGGTGGCGACCAATAGCTGGGGCTCCGACGTGACCGGCGACAGCGGCGGCGAGGCCGGCCGGGAGTACCTGGCGCGGGTCGTCGAGCACTTCTGGGAGCTGGCCCGTCTCTGACGGCCGCCGGGCTCCCGGCGCCGGCTCCCGCCCCCGGCGCGCCGGCCGTCACGGACGCCGCGGCACGCCCACCGCCCCGGACGGCACCGCTCCGGATGCCGCCGCCCCGGCCGCCGCCACCTCGGCCGACGTCGCCGCCCCGGCGCGGGGCGTCCCGGTGGCGGGCGCCCCGGTGGCAGGTGCCCCGCTGCCCGGCGCCCTTCCGGGTGCGGTCGTCGCGGGACTCGCCGTGCCGGGGACGGTCGTCGCGGGGGCGTCCGGGCGATAGGGATCGGCGTCCCCGCCCCGTACGAACGTCACGACCGTGACGGCGGCGACCACCAGCGCGGCACCGGCGACCACCGGTACGGCCGCCCGCCGCCACCGCGGCTCCGCGGGGCCGTCGGGCCCGCCCTCCGGCGCCCCTCCGGGCACCGCGCCGAACCCGGCCGCCCGCTCCCGGGGAGCGGGAGGTTCCTCGTCGGTCATGCGGCGCCGCCCTCCCTCGCCGGCCGCCCACCCGGACCCGGTGGGGCATGTCCCGGACAAGCGCAAGCCTCGCCGAAGCGGCGGCCCGGCTCAAGAGGGCAGGACGCGCCGGCCGCGAAACGGCGTACGCACGGGGAAGGGCCCACTCACGGGGGACGGCATCCGCCCGGGGGCGGCGTCCGCGCGGCCCCCGGGCGTCAGAAGACGGACTCCGCCTCGTACATCCGGTTGTGCGGCACCGTCTTCAGCCGGGTGACCGCGTCCGCGAGCGGCACCATCACCACGTCGGTCCCGCGCAGCGCCGTCATGTTGCCGAACTCCCCGCGGTGCGCGGCCTCCACCGCGTGCCAGCCGAAACGGGTGGCGAGGACCCGGTCGTACGCCGTCGGCACGCCGCCCCGCTGCACATGGCCGAGGATGACCGGCCGGGCCTCCTTGCCGAGCCGCTGCTCCAGCTCGGCGGCGAGCCGGTTGCCGATTCCCTGGAACCGCTCGTGGCCGAACTGGTCGATCGCGCCCTTCTCGTACTCCATCGAGCCCTCGGCCGGGTGCGCGCCCTCGGCGACGCAGACGACGGCGAACTTCTTGCCGCGCGCGAAGCGTTCCTCGACCATCTTCACCAGGTCGTCGACCTCGAAGGGCCGCTCGGGCAGGCAGATGCCGTGCGCGCCGCCCGCCATGCCGGACTCCAGGGCGATCCACCCGGCGTGCCGTCCCATCACCTCGACCACCATCACCCGTTGGTGGGACTCGGCAGTGGTCTTCAGACGGTCTATGGCCTCCGTGGCCACCGTCACGGCCGTGTCGAAGCCGAAGGTCCGGTCGGTCGAGGAGATGTCGTTGTCGATGGTCTTCGGCACGCCGACCACCGGCATCCCGGCGTCCGCCAGCATCCGGGCGGCGGTCAGCGTGCCCTCGCCGCCGATGGGGATGAGAACGTCGATGCCGTACCGCTTCTGGATCTCCTCGCAGTTCTCGGCCGCCTCGCGCAGCCGGGCACGCTCCAGGCGGGCCGAACCGAGGATGGTGCCGCCGCGGGCGAGGATGCCGCTGACCGCGTTGAGGTCGAGGGGCCGGTAGTGGCCGTCGAGCAGACCCTTGAAGCCGTCCTCGAAGCCGATCACCTCGTCGCCGTGGCCGGTCATGGCACGGTGCACGACCGACCGGATCACTGCGTTCAGGCCGGGGCAGTCGCCGCCTGCGGTGAGAACTCCGATGCGCATCGTGCCGTGTCTCCTGCTCAGTAGTGGTACGGGTGAGCCTTACCGAATTGTCCCACGCCGGGTGTCCCGTCCGTGCTCACGGCGCCCGCGCCGAAGGGCCGTCACAGCCGCCCCGGCCCCGCCCCGGCCCCGCCCCGGCCCTGCTCCGGCCCTGCTCCGCCACCGCCCGAGCGCGGGCTCCACGACCCGGGTTCCCCCGTCCCGGCGGGCCAGACGCCCGGGGGGCGCCCTACCCAGCGCCAGAGGTATTGTCAAGAGGGTATGGCCGCCCCAACGGGGTTTTTTGTTCGCCCATTCATTCGACTTCAGGGGACAGGAGAGCTTGCGTGGCGCGCAGCGTGTACGTGACCGGGATCGACCGCGGGGACGGCCGGCAGGTCGTGGAGCTGGGAGTCATGGAGCTCCTGACTCGCCAGGTGGACCGGGTGGGGGTGTTCCGGCCGCTGGTGCACGACGGTCCCGACCGTCTCTTCGACCTGCTGCGGGTGCGCTACCGGCTGTCCCAGGACCCGGCCACCGTCTACGGCATGGACTACCAGGAGGCGGCCGCGCTCCAGGCCGAGAAGGGCACGGATGAGCTGGTCGCGCAGCTCGTCGAGCGCTTCCACCGGGTGGCCCGCGACTACGAGGTCGTGCTGGTGCTCGGCACCGACTTCCACGCCACCCAGCTCCCCGAGGAACTGGCGCTGAACGCGCGGCTCGCCAATGAGTTCGGCGCCTCGGTGATACCCGTCGTCGGCGGCAAGAGCCAGGCCGCCGAGTCCGTCCGCGCCGAGACGCGCAACGCCTTCCGCGCGTACGAGAGCCTCGGCTGCGACATCCTCGCCATGGTGGCCAACCGGGTGGCGCCCGAGGACCGGGACGCCATCGCCGAGCGCCTCGCGGCCCGGCTGCCCGTCCCCTGCTACGTGATCCCCGACGAGCCGGCGCTGTCCGCCCCGACGGTCGCGCAGATCAGCCAGGCGCTGGGCGCCGAGGTGGTGCTGGGCGACGACTCCGGGCTCGCGCGCGACGCCCTGGACTTCGTGTTCGGCGGCGCCATGCTGCCGAACTTCCTCAACGCGCTGACCCCCGGCTGCCTGGTCGTCACCCCCGGCGACCGCGCCGACCTGGTGGTGGGCGCGCTGGCCGCGCACTCGGCCGGGACGCCGCCCATCGCGGGCGTCCTGCTGACCCTGAACGAGCGGCCCAGCCGGGAGATCCTCACCCTCGCCGCGCGGCTGGCGCCCGGCACCCCGGTGATCTCCGTGAGCGGCAACAGCTTCCCGACGGCCGCCGAGCTGTTCTCCCTGGAGGGCAAGCTGAACGCGGCGACGCCCCGCAAGGCCGAGACCGCGCTCGGGCTGTTCGAGCGGTACGTGGAGACCGGTGACCTGCTCAAGCGGATCTCGGTGGCGCGCACCGGCCGGGTGACCCCGATGATGTTCGAGCACGACCTGCTGGAGCAGGCGCGGGCGGACCGGCGCCGGGTGGTGCTGCCGGAGGGCACGGAGGAGCGCGTCCTGCGCGCCGCCGACGTCCTCGTACGCCGGGACGTGTGCGAACTGACCCTGCTCGGTGATGTCGAGGCGATCCGCAAGAAGGCCGCGGACCTGGGCATCGACCTGAAGCACACCCAGCTCATCGACCCGGCGGCCAGCGAGCTGCGCCAGCGGTTCGCGGAGCGGTACGCCGAGTTGCGCGCCCACAAGGGCGTCAGCGTGGAGCTGGCCTACGACGTGGTGTCGGACGTCAACTACTTCGGCACCCTGATGGTGCAGGAGGGCCTGGCGGACGGGATGGTGTCAGGCTCGGTGCACTCCACCGCGGCGACGATCCGCCCCGCCTTCGAGATCATCAAAGCGAAGCCTGCGGGTACCTCCCAGGGCGGAGCCCGAGGGGGAGCGTCGATCGTCTCGTCGGTCTTCTTCATGTGCCTGGCCGACCGGGTTCTGGTGTACGGCGACTGCGCGGTCAACCCGGACCCGAACGCCGAGCAGCTCGCCGACATCGCGGTCCAGTCCGCCGCCACGGCCGCCCGGTTCGGCGTGGAGCCGCGGATCGCGATGCTGTCGTACTCGACGGGCACGTCGGGCTCCGGCGCGGACGTCGACAAGGTGCGCGAGGCGACGAAGCTGGTGCGCGAGGCGCACCCCGAGCTGAAGATCGAGGGCCCGATCCAGTACGACGCGGCGGTCGAGCCGTCCGTCGCGGCGACCAAGCTGCCTGGGTCGGAGGTCGCGGGGCAGGCGACCGTGCTGATCTTCCCGGACCTCAACACCGGCAACAACACATACAAGGCCGTGCAGCGCTCGGCCGGCGCCGTGGCCGTGGGGCCGGTCCTCCAGGGCCTGCGCAAGCCGGTCAACGACCTGTCGCGCGGCGCGCTCGTCAGCGACATCGTGAACACCGTCGCGATCACCGCGATCCAGTCCCAGCCCACCGCGTCCGCATGACCGCCCGTACGGCAGAAGGCACCGAACCCATGAGCAATGCGAGCAACCCGACCCGGGTCCTCGTCCTCAACTCCGGCTCCTCGTCGGTGAAGTACCAGCTCCTCGACATGCGCGACGGCGCGCGGCTGGCCCTCGGGCTGGTCGAGCGGATCGGCGAGGAGACCTCGCGCCTGGTCCACACGCCGCTGGCCGGCGGGGAGTCCGGCAAGCGGGAGCGTACGGCCCCGATCGCCGACCACGAGGCCGCGCTGAAGGCGGTCTCCGAGGAGCTGACGGCGGACGGGCTCGGCCTGGACTCGCCCGAACTGGCGGCGATCGGGCACCGGGTGGTGCACGGCGGGCTGAGGTTCTCGGCGCCCACCGTGATCACGGACGAGGTGATGGCGGAGATCGAGCGGCTGGTCCCGGTGGCCCCGCTGCACAACCCGGCGAACATCACCGGCATCCGCACCGCCCAGGCGCTGCGCCCCGACCTCCCCCAGGTGGCCGTCTTCGACACGGCGTTCCACACCACGATGCCGGAGCACGCGGCGCGGTACGCGATCGACACCGCGACCGCGGACGCGCACCGTATCCGGCGGTACGGCTTCCACGGCACGTCGCACGCGTACGTCGCCCGGCGTACCGCGCGGCTGCTGGGCAAGGAGCCGTCCGAGGTGAACGTGATCGTGCTGCACCTGGGCAACGGCGCCTCGGCCTCGGCGGTGGCCGGGGGCCGGTGCGTGGACACCTCGATGGGCCTGACCCCCTTGGAGGGGCTGGTGATGGGTACCCGATCCGGCGACGTCGATCCGGCGGTCGTTTTCCACCTGGTGCGGGTGGCCGGAATGTCGACCGATGAGATCGATGTCCTGCTGAACAAGAAGAGCGGATTGGTGGGGCTTTGCGGCGACAATGACATGCGGGAGATCCGCCGGCGGATCGAGGAGGGCGACGAGCGGGCGCGGCTCGCGTTCGACATTTACATCCACCGGCTGAAGAAGTACATCGGCGCCTATTACGCCGTGCTCGGCCGGGTGGACGCGGTGGCGTTCACGGCGGGTGTCGGCGAGAACGCGGCCGCGGTGCGGGAAGCTGCGGTGGCGGGCCTGGAGGAGCTGGGCCTGGCGGTGGACGCGGGTCTCAACGAGATCCGCTCCGGTGAGGCGCGGCTGATCTCGCCGGAGTACGCGCGGGTGGCGGTCGCCGTGGTGCCGACGGACGAGGAGCTGGAAATCGCGCAGCAAACCTACTCACTGGTCACTTCGCCGGCCCATTGAGCCCCACGATTGAGCGCCGCTCCGCCCATTTGTACATTCCACCAGACGGAATATTCCGCAGTGAAACAAACCGATAGGATCCGCCTTATGCGCCGTTCCAAAATCGTCTGCACACTGGGCCCCGCCGTCGACTCGTACGAGCAGCTGAAAGCTCTCATCGAGGCCGGTATGAACGTGGCCCGTTTCAACATGAGCCACGGATCCCACACTGAGCACGAGGAGCGGTACCACCGCCTCCGCAAGGCCGCGGAGGACACCGGCCGCGCGGTGGGCGTCCTCGCCGACCTCCAGGGCCCCAAGATCCGTCTGGAAACCTTCGCCGAGGGACCGGTCGAGCTCGTCCGCGGGGACGAGTTCACCATCACCACCGAGGACGTCCCCGGTGACAAGTCCATCTGCGGCACCACCTACAAGGGCCTCCCGGGAGACGTCTCCAAGGGCGACCAGATCCTGATCAACGACGGCAACGTCGAGCTGCGCGTCATCGAGGTCGACGGCCAGCGCGTCAAGTCCATCGTCGTCGAGGGCGGGGTCATCTCCGACCACAAGGGCATCAACCTGCCGGGTGCCGCGGTGAACGTCCCGGCGCTGTCCGAGAAGGACGTCGAGGACCTGCGCTTCGCGCTGCGGATGGGCTGCGACCTGGTCGCCCTGTCCTTCGTGCGCAACGCCGACGACGTCAAGGACGTCCACAAGGTCATGGACGAGGTCGGCATCCGCGTGCCGGTCATCGCCAAGGTGGAGAAGCCGCAGGCCGTCGAGAACATGCAGGACGTCGTGATGGCGTTCGACGGTGTGATGGTGGCCCGCGGCGACCTGGCCGTGGAGTACCCGCTGGAGCGGGTGCCGATGGTGCAGAAGCGCCTCATCGAGATGTGCCGCCGCAACGCCAAGCCGGTGATCGTGGCCACCCAGATGATGGAATCCATGATCACCAACTCGCGCCCCACGCGCGCCGAGGCGTCCGACGTCGCCAACGCGATCCTGGACGGCGCCGACGCGGTCATGCTGTCCGCCGAGTCCTCGGTCGGCGCGTACCCGATCGAGACCGTGAAGACGATGTCGAAGATCGTCACGGCGGCCGAGGAGGAGCTGCTCTCCAAGGGCCTCCAGCCCCTGGTCCCCGGCAAGAAGCCGCGCACCCAGGGCGGCTCGGTCGCCCGCGCGGCCGCCGAGATCGCGGACTTCCTGGACGGCAAGGCCCTCATCGCCTTCACCAAGTCCGGCGACACGGCCCGCCGCCTCTCCCGCTACCGCGCCCAGCAGCCGATCCTCGCCTTCACCACGGAGGCCTCCACCCGCAACCAGCTCGCCCTGAGCTGGGGCGTCGAGTCCTTCGTGGTCCCCCACGTCGACAACACCGACGCGATGGTGGACCTGGTCGACGCCGAGCTGCTGAAGCTCCAGCGCTACAACGCCGGCGACACCATGGTCATCACCGCCGGCTCGCCCCCCGGCGTCCCCGGCACCACCAACATGGTCCGCGTCCACCACCTGGGCGGCGAATCCCGCGCCTGACGCGCCCCCGGCGGAGCCCCCGCAACCGGGGGCTCCGGTCCGGGAATCCGCAGTTCACTCACGTGGGCCGCACCGTCCATGGCCGGACGGCGCGGCCCACGTGCGTACCGGCAGGAGAACATCCGGGTAGCCATGGAAAGGTTCAAGGCCAATGGCGGATGCTGAGCCGCCCGCCGAGCTGCGGGACGCCCTGCGGCTGCTGGAGGAGCACCTCGGCAGGTCCCGGTCCGACGCTTCCGACGGCCATGCCCGATGGGAGCTATACCGGGCGGCCCTCGAATCGGACACGGCTCGGTCGGCCCTGCTGGCCGCCGTCGCCGCCGAACCGGACGGCGCGCTGGCCTCGGGCGTCGTGGGCGAGGCCCTCGAACGGCTCCCCCGCTCCGAGCGGGGCGCCTGGGTCGAGGCCCTCGCACCGGAGGTCCGCGCGTTCGGTGAACGCCGGGCCCGGGAGCTGGCCACCCTGGAGGATCTCCGGTCCGGAGCGGTCGCGGCGGAGCGCGTGCCCGAGATGATCGACGACTGGAGCGACTGGCTCCAGCTCCGTGCCGCCACCGAGGCGGGTGACGGGACGGTGCTGCGAGCCCTGGCCGCCTCGGGCCGCACCAAGCGCATCCGGCGGACGGCGGCCGAGGCACTCGGCTGAGTCCCGTACCGGCCGGGGGCGGCACCCTGTTCACGGGATGCCGCCGCCGGCCCGGGCGGTAGCCCGTGCCCGGCAAGCGCCGAGGGCCTCCCCACCCGTCATGGGTGGGGAGGCCCTCGTGTCGTGCGGCTCCCGGAAAGGCTGTCCGGTCAGTCGGCCTCGATGAAGTTCTTCAGGCCCGGGACCGTGAGGTCGCCGCCGAACTGGCCGGCCTGGGTGACCTTCACGTTGGTGAAGAAGGCGTACGGGACGTTCAGCGGGGGCGGGGTGTCCGGGCTGAAGGTGATCGGGATGAGGCCGAAGAGGTTGCCCTTCAGCTCCTCCGTGTACATGGTCACCGTGCCGCCGGTGATCGTGGAGGTCGATCCGGGGCGCGAGGTGACGTGGCCCGTGTGGCCGTCGGAGTGGACCGTGAGCTGGTGGAGGTCGTCGATGCTGACGGACTCCGCCGTGAACTTCAGGACCTTCTTGATCTTGCCGCTGCCGGTCTTGACCTCGACGATGCCGTGGTAGTCGAGGCCCCGCAGGGTGAGCTTGGTGCTCTCCAGCTTCCACGGGTCGTCGGGCAGCAGCGGGATGCCGGGCTCCAGCTCGGCCGCGGCGAGGGCCTCCGGGTCGGCGGTGGGGCAGGGGAAGCGCGGCTTGGCGCCGTCCGGGATGTCCTCGTCCTTCTTGGGGTCGAGTCCCTTGGCGTCCTCGGGAAGTTCCTCGACCTCGGCGCCGGCCTTGTCGGCCGCGTCCTTGATCGCTTCCTTGGTCTCGTCGACGACGTCGTCGTCCCGCCCGGCCGGCTTCCCGGCGGGCTTCTCGACCGGCTCGGCCGACGGCTCGGCGGGGTCCTCGGCGGACGGCTTCGCGGTGGGCTGCTCGGTGGAGGGCTCCGCCGTGGTGGGGGCGGTGGTCGACGGGGTGGCCGTCGGCTCCTCGTCGGGGCCGTCGAAGACGTCCTTGATCGCGTCGCCGATGCCCAGCGGGTCCAGCGGGTTCCTGGTCTCGGTGGGTTCCGGGCTCGCGGTCGGGGTCGGGGTCGCGGAGGGGGCCGGGCTCGTGGCGGCGGGAGGCTTCGTCGCGCCGGCCTTGGGCTCGGTGGTGTCCGGTTCCCGCGTCTCGCTCGCGGACGGGCTGGGGCCGGGTGCCGGCTCCTTCTCCTCGTCCGTGCCGGCGGAACCGGTCGCGCTCGGCGACGGCGTGGGCGACGGTGAGGCCGACGCGGTGGGCTTCTCGGACTCGGACGGCTCGTCGGAGCGGGTCACGCACGGCCCGGGCGCGAAGGGGATGTCCTTGTCGTCGGCCAGGGCCGCCTTGGGCGCCATCCCGAGACCGACGATCACGGCGGTGGGCATCGCGGCCAGGGCTATCGCCTTGCTCGCGGGCGCCTGGATCTTGGTCAGCAGCGACTTTCTCGGTGCCGCGTGGCGCGGCCCCTTTCTCGTCACCGGCTGGGTTTCGTCACCCCGCACTGTTCCTCCCGCCGTTGGCGTCGACTGTCGTGCCGGTCCCGTACGCGTCCGTGTCGTCCGTACCGCCGTCCAGCGGGGCCGGGTCGTCCGGCACCTCCACCGTCTCGGCGGGCTCGGCCTCCCGCGGCTTCCCGGGCGCCCAGGCGATGGACATCGCGCCACCGGTGAGGGCGAACAGGAATCCGATGAGGAACCCGCCCAGGTTGGCCACCGGGATGGAGATCAGGGCCAGCAGGATCGTGGCGACACCGGCGAACACGCGCACGATGGCCTGGAACCACATGGTCAGACCGAGCGTCATCAGCAGGACGCCGATGATCAGTGATCCGGCGCCCGCCGTGGTCGCCATGGAGAGCGTCATCTGCCCGAGCTTGAGGCTCGCGTACGGGAAGTAGGCGATGGGGAATCCGCCCAGCAGGGTGAAGAGGCCTGCCCAGAACGGGCGGGTCTCCCGCCACTGGCGGAACCGCCTGCGGATGACGCGGAGGTAGTGCTCGTTCTGACCCGGTGACTCGGCGCTCATGAAAAGCTCCCTGGTACTGGCATTGCTATCTATAGAGGGAGACGGGCGGGCACGGTCGCCACGGGCATCCCTGCCCGCCCGCATGTTTCACCGGTCAGTAGCACTCGACGTCGGGGCCGTCGCCCCGGTGCAGACGCATGCTCAGACCGCTCAGCTCGAAGGAGCCGGCGGTGGTCGCCCACGCCTTCTGCTTGACACCGGTCAGAACGGCGCGGTCCGCCTGCTGGGCGAAGCCGTTCTGGTTGATGTTCGTGTCCTTGACGGCGGGACCCTTGCCGATGCGCTCGTCGTCGGTGGCCTTGGCCGCGATGCCGATGTCGATGTTCTCGAACTTGGCGTCGGCGTCGAGGTCGGTGACGTCGAGGTAGAGGTTCTCCGCGACGACCGGCTTCTTCGGGTCCTGACCCGCCGTCAGCTTCAGCGTGATCTTGCCGAAGACCGGGACGTCGGGGGTCACCACGGACTGGCACATCTTGGTGATCGTGGCGTTCTTGAACGTCGAGATGGCGACCGGCCGCGGAACGACCTGGTTGCCCTCCTTGACGTTCGCGTACCCCATGTCGACGCCGCCGTACTGGGCGAAGCCGCGACCGTCGAGGTGGCCGGCCGTCACCTTGAACTCCTGGCCGGACACGGCGAACGACGCCGCGAGCGCACCCTGGGCCAGACCGACGCCTATCGCGGCCGTCGCGGCCACGCTCGGCACCATGACGACGGCGAACCGCTTCCATCTGGTCCCACCGCGAATCTGGGACTTCATAAGTTTCCTCCTTCTCGGACGTACATCTCCGGATGGGCCCAGGGCCCGTCCTGGGATGGGAGAAGTGCTACGTCCTCGGGAAGGAGAGCGCCCGTGGGTCAGGCGCGAGCCGCGTCCGAATCACCGGCGATCACCCCCGAGCGACAACCACTGGCCACGCGTTCGCGCAACCCTGCTTGGACAGGCCCTGCCGGGATGGGCAGGAACCCCCCTGTCCGGAGCCGGCGGCAATGTCGCCGGCCCACTCGGTGGGGATCCGCTCCCGTATACGCGGCTGGTTGCCGGGTGGTACGGGATTGGACCGAGCGTGGCCGATCGTGGTCCATTCACGGCGCCGACACAAGAGGGTTCGTTACTGGCTAGTAACGGGTGGATAACCACGCCACGACGGGGTGATGTCGCCCGGGCACACAGGGTGCTACCGACCGGTTCGACAGAAGGTGATTTCAGCGGCAAAAGCCGGACATAAAGCGGGTGTTGATTTACTGGAAGTAACAGCGGCCGCGTTTACCAAGTTTTGGTAAAGCGCGGCCGCATTTTGTCACCGTGTCGCCAAATCGCCCGTGCTCTGACGGGGGGTCAGTGCGTCAGAACAGCACGCGGGCCAGTGCCGCGCGGGCCCGGGTGACCCGCGGGTCGTCGGGGCCGATCACCTCGAAGAGCTCCAGCAGCCGCACCCGCGCCGTGTCCCGCTCATCGCCCGCCGTGCGGCGCACCGTGTCGACGAGCCGGCCGAAGGCGTCCTCCACGTGGCCACCCACCAGGTCCAGGTCGGCGGCGGCGAGCTGCGCCGGCACGTCGGCCGGGTCGTCCGCCGCGTTCTTGCGGACCAGCTGCGGGTCCATGCCCCGCACCCGGGAGAGCAGCTCCGCCTGGGCGAGGCCCAGCTTGGCCTCGGTGTTGGCCGGGTCGTCGACCAGGACGTTCTTGTACGCCTGGATCGCCCCGCCGAAGTCGTTGGCGTCCAGCGCCTGCACCGCCGCCTCCAGCAGCGCGTCGTACGGGCCGGCCGGCTGCGCCGGGGCCGCGGCGGCGCCGGCCGCGTCCGGTTCGACCGTGATGCCGGTGAGGCCGAACCGCTCCTCGCCCACCCGGATCAGCTCGTCCAGGGTCTGGCGGATCTGCGCCTCGGGCGCCGCCCCCTGGAACAGCGGCAGTGCCTGGCCGGCGACCACCGCGAAAACGGCCGGGATCCCCTGGATCCCGAACTGCTGCATCAGCATCTGGTTGGCGTCGACGTCGATCTTGGCGAGCACGAACCGGCCGTTGTACTCGGCGGCCAGCCGCTCCAGCAGAGGGCCGAGCTGCTTGCACGGCTCGCACCACTCGGCCCAGAAGTCGATGACGACCGGGACCTCGGTGGAGCGCTGGAGGATGTCGCGCTCGAACCCCGCCTCGTCGACATCGATCACCAGGGCCGACGGGGAGACCGCCGCGCCGCCGCCCTCCCGGGCGGCCTGGGCTCGCGCCTGCTCCGCCTTCGCCTTGGCCTCTCCGGCCGCCTTCACCGCGGCGAGGTCGACGACGCCGCTCATGGACATGTTCCTAGGCTGCATGGGTACATCCTCCCCCTTCCGCGCGCGTAACCGGTAAGCCATGGCCGAACCGCGGCCGTCCGCTCGCCCCCCGCCGGAATGCGGGGCGTACGGACGTACGCGATCCGGCTGATGTTTTCGGCACCGGGTCCCCACCCTGGCGCCTGTGGTTGTCGCTCGGGCCGCTCAAAGCCTTTCGCTACGCGTCGTAGCGTAACCCCGATCCGAGCCGTCCGGAGCCCGGGGGGAGCGGTGAACTGCCTCACATGTACGGACCGGTAACACCGGACGTACTCGCCGGTATGGTCGAGCGTCATGTGCAGCAGCTCCACCTCTCCCCGCGGCCGTACCGGTGGTCGCCCCCGCTCGGCGGAGGCCGACGCCGCGATACTCGAGGCGACCCGGGCCGCCCTGGTCGAGCTGGGCTGGTCGAAGCTGACGATGGGCGACGTCGCCGGCCGCGCCGGGGTCGCCAAGACGACGCTCTACCGCCGCTGGGCCGGGAAGAACGAACTGGTCGTCGACGCGGTGGCCGTCCTCTTCGACGAGCTCGAACTGCCTGACCGGGGCAGTCTGCCGGCCGACATCGAGGGCGTGGTGGTGCAGTTCGCCGCCCTGCTGGAGCGGCCCGAGACCAAGACAGCGCTCATGGCCGTCATCGCCGAGTCCACCCGCGACGAGCCGCTGCGCGAGCGGATCCGCACCTCGATCGTGGAGCGGCAGAAGCGCCTCGTCCTGGCGGGCCGGGAGCGCGCCCAGGCCCGTGGCGAGCTCCCCGCGAGCCCGGCGTCGGCCGCCGGGACGGACGACCTGATCTTCGACGTGATCGCGGGGGCCGTGGTCCACCGGGCGCTGGTGAGCGCCGAACCGGTCGACGCGGAGTGGGTCCAGCGCTTCACCGCCCTGCTGCTGGGCGGCCTGGGGGCGGCGGCCCGGACCTGACCGCGGCCCGCGCGGGCGGGCGCCGTCAGAGCGGGCGGTGCATGACGTGCAGGCCCACGTACCCCGCCGAGGGGTGGTGGAAGGCCTCGGGGACCGTGCCGACGATCCGGAACCCGAGCCGCTCGTAGAGCCGTACCGCGTGGACGTTGGTCTCGACGACCGCGTTGAACTGCATGCCCCGGAAGCCCTGCTCCCGTGCCCACGCGATGCTGTGCTCGACGAGGGCCCGGCCCACGCCGCGGCCGCCGTGCGCGGGGTCGGTCATGTAGCTGGCACTGGCGATGTGCGCGCCGTTGCCGGCCTGGTTGCTGTTCATCTTGGCGGTGCCCACCACGGCGCCGGTCGCCTCGTCGACGGCGACGACGGTCCGGTGCGGGGCGGGCAGCATCCACCAGCCGCGCCCCTCCTCCTCGTCCAGGTCCGGCGGGTAGGTGAAGGTGTCCCCGGCGGCGACGATCTCGTGGAAGAACGGCCAGATGGCGGACCAGTCCCCGTCCTCGGCCTTCCGGATGGTGATGCGCATCGGGCCAGCATGCCCGGCCTTGACCTCGAGCGCAGTCGAGTTTCTACGGTTCAGGCATGACGATGATCACGCAGTATTCGACCGAGGAACTGGCCGCCCAGCCCGCCGGGGCGTGGACCGGTCTCGCCCACCGCGCGGTCGTCGGCGCGCTGCGCGCGGCCCTGGCCGAGGAGGACCTCACCCAGCCGCACTGGTGGACGCTGAACCACGTCGCCGGGGCCCCCGGCACCTGGACCCGTCCGGCGCTGACGCGCCGCCTGTCGCGCTACGACGACCAGGACACCGATTTCGACGCGGTGTACGACGACCTCGTGGCCCGCGGCTGGGCGACCGAGTCGCCGGAGGGCGCCTTCACTCTCACCGCCGGGGGCGAGGCCGGCCGGCTCCGCGCCCGGGAGCGCAACGCGCGGGTTCACGCGCGGATGCACGAGGGCATCGGGGCCGAGGAGTACGCGGTCGCGGTGAACGTCCTGCGCCGGCTCGTCGCCAATCTGGGCGGCGACGCCGACTTGCCGTAGCGGCGGTCGCGCGTACGGCGGCCGCGCGGGCCCCCGTACCGGAACCGGTACGGGGGCCGCCGTGCGGGCGCGGACACGACCCGCGGATACGAGCTAGAAGCCCGGCGGCTCGGTGTACGTGCCCCACTCGTCGCGCAGGGCGTCGCAGATCTCGCCGAGCGTGGCCTCGGCGCGGACCGCGTCCAGCATCGGGCCGATCATGTTGGAGCCGTCCCGGGCGGCGGCCAGCATGGCGTCCAGGGAGGTGCGTACCCGCGCCTCGTCCCGCTCGGCCTTCCGCGCGCCGAGCACCTTGACCTGCTCGCGCTCGACCTCGTGGCTGACCCGCAGGATCTCCAGGTCGCCGGTGACGGAGCCGTGGTGGCAGTTGACGCCGACGACCCGCTTGTCGCCCTTCTCCAGCGACTGCTGGTACCGGAAGGCAGACTCCGCGATCTCGCCGGTGAACCAGCCGTCCTCGATGCCGCGCAGGATGCCGGAGGTGATCGGCCCGATGGGGTGCTGCCCGTCGGGGTGGGCGCGCAGCCCGCGCTCCTTTATCCGGTCGAAGATCTTCTCGGCGTCGGCCTCGATGCGGTCGGTGAGCTGCTCGACGTACCAGGAACCGCCCAGCGGGTCGGCGACGTTGGCGACGCCGGTCTCCTCCATCAGCACCTGCTGGGTGCGCAGGGCGATCTCGGCGGCCTGCTCGGAGGGCAGGGCGAGGGTCTCGTCGAGGGCGTTGGTGTGCAGCGAGTTGGTGCCGCCGAGGACGGCCGCGAGGGCTTCCACGGCGGTGCGGACGACGTTGTTGTACGGCTGCTGGGCGGTGAGGGAGACACCGGCGGTCTGGGTGTGGAACCGCAGCCACTGCGCCTTGTCGCTCTTCGCGCCGTAGACCTCCTTCATCCAGCGCGCCCAGATGCGGCGGGCGGCGCGGAACTTGGCGATCTCCTCGAAGAAGTCGACGTGGGCGTCGAAGAAGAAGGACAGGCCGGGGGCGAAGACGTCCACGTCCAGGCCCCGGCTGAGGCCGAGCTCGACGTACCCGAAGCCGTCGGCGAGCGTGTAGGCGAGCTCCTGCGCGGCCGTCGCACCGGCCTCGCGGATGTGGTAGCCGGAGACGGAGAGCGGCTTGTACGCCGGGATGTTCCGGGCGCAGTGCTCCATCAGGTCGCCGATGAGGCGGAGGTGCGGCTCGGGCTGGAAGAGCCACTCCTTCTGGGCGATGTACTCCTTGAAGATGTCCGTCTGGAGGGTGCCGTTGAGGACGCCCGGGTCGACGCCCTGCCGTTCGGCGGCGACGAGGTACATGCAGAAGACGGGGACGGCCGGGCCGCTGATCGTCATCGACGTGGTGACGTCGCCGAGCGGGATGTCCTTGAAGAGGACCTCCATGTCGGCGGCGGAGTCGATGGCGACGCCGCAGTGGCCGACCTCGCCGAGCGAGCGCGGGTCGTCGGAGTCACGGCCCATGAGGGTCGGCATGTCGAAGGCGACGGAGAGCCCGCCGCCGCCGTTGCCGAGGATCATCTTGTAGCGCTCGTTGGTCTGCTCGGCGTTGCCGAAACCCGCGAACTGGCGGATGGTCCAGGTGCGGCCCCGGTAGCCGGTCGGGTACAGGCCGCGGGTGAAGGGGTACTCACCGGGCCAGCCGATCCGCTCGAAGCCGTCGTAGGTGTCACCGGGCCGGGGGCCGTAGACGGGCTCCACGGGGTCGCCGGAGAGCGTGGTGAAGTCGGCGTCGCGCTTGCGGGCGGCGTCGTAACGGGCCTGCCAGCGTCGGCGGCCTTCCTCGATGGCGTCAGCGTCCATGCCTCCGAATTTACTAGGACGTCCTAGTAAATGTCGATGGCCGACCGCCGTGCGCGTGGCGCACGGCGGTCCGGGAGGGGCGGCTACGCCTTGACGGCGACCGGCGCGGCGTCCGCCAGCAGCGGCTCGACGTCCCGCGTGACCTTGCGCTCGACGAAGAAGGCGGCGAAGGGGATGGTGCCGGAGAGCAGGATCCACAGGAGCTTGCCGAACGGCCACTTCGCCTTGGAACCGAGGTCGAAGGCGAAGATCAGATAGATGATGTAGAGGACGCCGTGGGCCTGGGAGACCATGAAGGTCACATCCTCGCCCTTGTCGAACCCGTACTTGAACACCATGCACGTGCAGAGCACGAGCAGCATGACGGCGGTCACATAGGCCATGACCCGGTAGCGGGTCAGCACGCTCCTCTTCATGACAGTGAGCGTAACCGCCCGTTCCGGGCGATCTTCGCGCGGGGACCCCGCCTCACTTCTCCTCGAAGTCGTGCGCCGCGATCCGCAGCGGGCGCAGCATCGCGAAGATCTCGGCGCACTCCTCGGCGTCGTAGGCCCCGAGCCCGAAGTCCATGGCCATCAGGTCCGCCGTCGCCGCCTCGACGACCTCGCGGCCTTTGTCGGTGATGGAGGCGAGGGTGCCGCGCCCGTCGTTGGGGTTGGGGCGCTTGGCCACCAGCCCCGACCTGACCAGCCGGTCGACCGTGTTCGTCACGGACGTGGGGTGCACCATCAGCCGCTCACCGATCTTGGACATCGGCAGCTCGCCCTCCTTGGAGAAGGTGAGCAGCACCAGCGCCTCGTACCGGGCGAAGGTCAGGCCGTAGGGCTTGACCACCGCGTCGACCTCCGCGAGCAGGATCTGGTGCGCGCGCATGATCGAGGTGATCGCGCCCATGGAGGGGACGGGCCCCCAGCGGCGCTCCCAGAGCTCGTCGGCGCGGGCGATGGGGTCGAACGGGAGACTGAGCGGTTTCGGCACGCCGTCGACCATACCGACTGGTCACATGCTGGTCAGCCCCGTCTCGGTGTTCGGTCGCCCGCCACGATGGGACGGTGTCGCAGCCTCGTACCTCTTGCCCGCTATGTCAGGATTGACAGATCCGTCCATCGCGTCGTCAGAGCCATACGAGGGGGCTGGATGTCCGGCCGCAGACCGTTTTGCGAACGCACCGCCCTTCTCGTGGCGGCCGCGTCCGTCACCGCCCTCGCCGCCGCCGGCTGCGCCTCCGGCCCGCGCGGCGAGGGCGGCGGGGAAGCACCCGCCCAGGAGCCGGTCGGCCGCAGCGCGCCGGGCAAGAGCTCGCCGTTCTGGATCGACCCGGCCGGCCCCGCGGTCCGCCAGGTCAAGGTGTACGAGGCCCAGGGCCGCACCGAGGACGCCAAGCTGATGCGGCGGATCTCCGAACGGCCGACCGCCCAGTGGCCCGCCTGGGACGAGCCGGCCGCCGACATCCGCCGGGCCGTGCGCGGCGCGGCCGCCGCCCGCCAGCGGGTCGTCCTCGTCGCGTACAACATCCCCCACCGCGACTGCGGCATGTACTCGAAGGGCGGCGCGGCGAGCGCGGAGGCCTACCGGGAGTGGATCGGCTCGTTCGCCGAGGCCATCGGGAACGCGCCCGCCATCGTCGTCCTGGAGCCGGACGCCGTGCCGCACATGGTGGACGGCTGCACGCCCGACCAGCACCACCCGGAGCGCTACCCGCTGCTCGCCGGGGCGGTCGACCGGCTCAAGCGGCAGCCGAACACCAAGGTGTACCTGGACGCCGGCAACCCGGCCTGGCTCAAGGACCCGGGCAAGCTGGTGGACCCGCTGCGACGGGCCGGTGTCACCAGGGCGGACGGCTTCGCGCTGAACGTCTCGAACTTCCAGACCACCGCGTCGGTCACCGCCTTCGGCACGGAGCTGTCGGCGCTGCTCGGCGGCGCCCACTTCGTCATCGACACCAGCCGCAACGGCGCCGGCCCCTTCCCCGGCGACGGCGAGGAGGCCTGGTGCAACCCGCCGGGGCGGGCGCTCGGCACCCCGCCCACCGAGGACACCGGCGACGAGCGGGTGGACGCCTACCTGTGGATCAAGCGCCCGGGCGAGTCCGACGGCACCTGCCGGGGCGGCCCGGCCGCCGGGACGTGGTGGCCGGAGTACGCCCTGGGCCTGGCGCGCCGCGCCAAGGGCTGACGGGGCCCGGGGCCGGGCGTTGTCCGGCGGGGCCGGGCGTTGTCCGGCGGGGCCGGGCGTTGTCCGGCGGGGCCGGGCGTTGTCCGGCGGGGCCGGGCGTTGTCCGGCGGGGCCGGTCAGGGGGACGTCCGGCCCACCCGGACCCACTTGGCCACCGACGGGCGCCCGTCCTTGTCGACCGCGAAGAGCATGTACCAGCCGGGCGGCACCAGGGTCGGGTCCAGCGGGGCCGTGACCGTGATGGCGTCCTTGCTCCTGGTGAGGCCGAGCGCGATGGAACGCTGCTCCACGTCCGTCGTGTGCGTCACCGCGCTGGGCCGCATCAGCCGGGCCTTGACGATGCGGGCGGCGTCCTTGGTGCGGAAGGTGGCCCGGCCGTTGCGGTCGAGTTCCCCGGGGCCCTCGTCCAGCACCGGCCGGCGGTCGGCGCCCGGTCCGTACAGGTAGGGCGGGGCGAACACCTCCACGCGCTGTTCGAAGGTGCCCAGCTTGGTGTTGTCCTTGTCGTTGAACAGCGGGTCCGAGCCGAACGTCGCCACCCGGCCGTCGGGCAGCAGCAGCGCCTCCGAGTGGTAGTTGCGGCCGACCGTGGGCTCGGCCGCCTCCCGGAAGGAGTCGGTCGCCGGCTCGTAGAACTGCGCCTTGAGGATGTCGCTGCCGCTGCGGCCGCGGTACTTCTCGGAGCCGCCGGTCGTGAAGACGGTGTCGTCCGGCAGGAGCACGCTGCTCAGGTAGCGGGTGCCCTGGGGCAGGGACGCGCCCGTGCGGAACGCCGGCCTGGCGGCCTTGAGGTCGATCAGCGCGGTGCGGGGGGTGGACAGCTCCGACTCGCCGACCCCGCCGCCGCCGAGCACCATCAGCTTCTGGTCCTGGGCGGGCGGCAGCAGCAGGGAGGCGGAGGTTTCGAGCTGGTCGGGGTCGGTGATGTCCCGGATGGGCTGGAAGGTGTTCTTCCGCAGGTCCCACAGGCCGGGTACGCGGCCCTTCTCGGCGGGCCCGTAACCGGCGTTGGAGCCGGTGTAGAAGAGCTTGCCGCCCTGGGTGAGGAAGAGGGCCGGGTAGGTGGGGAAGTAGCGGAAGGGCCCCTTGGTCCACTTCTTCGTCCTCGGGTCGTAGATCTCGTTGTCGCCGGGTACGACGTCCCCCACGTCGTTGAGGCCGGAGACGGCGAGCACCCGGCCGTCCTGGAGGGTCACCAGGGTGGGGTACCAGCGGGCGTCCTTCATGGGGGCGACGGGCACGTACTTCTCGGCCTTCGGGTCGAACTCGTACGCCGCCTTGATGCCCTGGAAGTCCTGCTTCTCCGTGGTGAGCCGCTGGGCGATGCCGTAGACGTTGGCCGCGTCCTTGCCCTTGAGGCCGACGACCCGGTACTGGGCGGCCTGGGTGGTCAGGGCCTTGGGGCCCTCCTTCCTGGCCTCCACGAAGACCCGCGCCTCGGCGGCGGTCACCTTGGTCTCCCAGGGCTTCATCTGGCCACTCGTGAAGTACGAGATCTTGAAGTCGCGCTTGGCCTTGGGGACGGTCACGTCGAACTTCGAGACGTACTCGACGCCCGACGGCGAGCGGAAGACGGTGCCCTTCTTGAGGGTGACGGCCTTGTCGGGGCTCTCGTTCTTGACGCGCATCCCGCCGCCGGCGCGCTTCACCTCGCCGTCCAGGACCTCGTAGCGGGCGGTGCCGCCGGCCACCAGGAGGCGGCCGTCGGGGAGCTGGCTGTGGCCCGCGCAGAAGAAGTCCTCCGGGGTCGGGATCTTCTTGAAGGTGTGGGCGACCGGGTCCCACAGGATGGTCTCGAAGGTGCCCGCGTCGAACTTCTTCTGGTTGTTCCCCGAGCCCGCGATCAGGAGCACCTTGCCGGTGTGGAGCAGGGCCGCGTGGATGGCGTTGAGCCGGTAGGCGCCGGGCACGTCGAGCCGCTGCCAGGAGCCGTAGGCGGCCTTGTACCCGGGCTGGGCGATCTTGTACGCGTGGTACTTCTCCTCGGCGAAGGAGAGCGCGGCCGGCGCGTTCAGGCCCGCGAGCAGAACCACCGCTCCTCCGCCGAGCAGGGTCTTCTTGAGCTTCTTCGACGGCCGGTAGGCCATGGGTCAGTTCCCTCCTGTCGTCGTGGCGAACGCGGGCTCGGGGTCGTCCCCGGTCTTCGGCCGGACCGTGACCGCCACCGGCGGGGCGGGCACCGGATCCGGGGCGCGGAGGCGGGCGCGGGCCCGGCGCTCGAGGAGCAGGCCGCCGCCCCAGACGGCGACCGGGGCCAGGGCGATGAGCAGGGCGAGCACCGCCCAGGTGCGCATGGCCGCGTGGGTGTGGCCGAGGACGGCGGAGGCCACGAGGGAGGCGGCGAGCACGGCGGCCCAGTACAGGTGGATACGGAAGGTGGCGGGCCGGTCGGGGCTCGCCTCACCGCCCTTGGGGGTGACGACGAAGCGGCCGTGGGTGCGCAGCAGGGCCGACACCAGGGACTTGAGGTAGATCGGGGCGCAGAGCGCGGACATCGCCATGCCGGCCAGGCCGCCGGACCCCTCCGGTTCGTGGGGGGAGACGTTGTGGCGGCGGTTCCACAGGTAGAGGCCGATCTGGAGGGCGGCGGCGTCGCTGTAGAGCATCAGCCAGACGGACGACGAGACCTGGGTTCCGGAGGCGCCGAGCCAGAGGAACAGCACGCAGGACAGGACGCCGAGGAACCAGTTGACGGCCGTCATCGGGTAGTAGACCAGCATCAGCGTGTAGTTGAGCAGCCGGCCGGGCGGCACCCGGAAGAACGCCTTCCCGTACTGCGTGAAGAGGGTCTCGTACGTACCGCGCGACCAGCGCAGTTGCTGGGTGAAGAAGTCGGTCCAGGAGGCGGGCCCCTCCCCGACCGCGAGGACGTCGGGTGTGTAGACGGACCGCCACAGGTGCCCGGTGCGCGGGTTGGCGGTGCGGTGCAGCTCGAAGCCGGTGGCCATGTCCTCGGTGATGGAGTCGTACAGCCCGCCTATCTGCTTGAGGGCCCGGACGCGCACCACGTTGTTGGTGCCCACGAACATGGGGGCGTGGTAGCGGTTGCCGGCGCGCTGGATGAGGGCGTGGAACAGGAACTGCTGGGACTCGGCGGCCTTGGTGACGGGCGAGGTGTAGTTGCCGTACACCTGGGGGCCGACGACGAAGGCGACGTCGGGGTCGCGGAAGAAGCCGAGGGTCCGCTCCAGGAAGTTCGGCAGCGGGACGTGGTCGGTGTCGACGGAGGCGAAGAAGTCGTAGTCGTCGCCGTGCATCGCGAGCCACGCGTTGTAGTTGCCGTGCTTGGTCCTGGCCTTGTGCGCGCCCGTGGGGCGGTTCCACGCGGGGACCCCGGCCCGGGTGAAGTGGCGTACGCCGAGCTCGCGGCACAGGGCCTTGGCCCGCTCGTCGTCGCCCTCGTCGAGCAGCCACACGTCCAGCCGTCCGTCGTGGGTGACGCGGACGGCGCCTTCGAGGGTGGCGCGGACCATGGAAAGGGGCTCTTTGCCCGGTACGTACGTGGTGAGGAACGCGACGCGGGTGCCCTTCTGCGGCACGACGGGGACCGGGTCGCGGGCGACCATCGTGGCGTGGGCGATGGACACCACGTTGATCAGCATGAAGAGGCAGATGAGCCCGATCGACACCAGCATCACCGCGTCGAACCTGATGAGCCAGCGGTCGCCGCCCTCGCGGGTGGTCCAGTGGGTGGGCCAGACCAGGTACACCAGCACCGCCGCCGAGAGCAGCGGGGCCAGGGTCATGAGCAGGACGGCGCGTATTCGGTGCGGCTCCTGGGAGAGCAGGCTGCGGTACCGGACCTGGTACGCCGTCCGGCCCGGTTCCGTCAGGGGGCCGGCGAGACGGCTGTAGGTGTCGTAGTCGTAGCCATCCGGCCGCACGGTGCCTCCAGCTGTCGAGCGGGTCGCATATCCCCACCAAAGGGGAGAACCAGCGACGTGTCGACCGGAGGCGTCCGAGCGGGCGTTTCTGTGCCGCGCCGGGTGTGAAGCGGCCCGTGCCCCGGCCGGCGCGGGCCGGGAGCACGGGCGGACGCGCGGTCAGGCGGAGAGGTGGCGCTCCACCGTGGCGACCTTGGAGGTCAGGCCGTCCGTGACGCCGGGCCGGATGTCGGCCTTCAGGACCAGCGAGACGCGGGGCGCGCGTGCCTCCACGGCGGCGACGGCGCGCCGGACGACGTCCATGACCTCGTCCCACTCGCCCTCGACGGAGGTGAACATGGCGTCGGTGCGGTGCGGCAGCCCGGACTCGCGGACGACGCGCACGG
This sequence comes from Streptomyces sp. NPDC039423, assembly GCF_055598725.1. Taxonomy (NCBI): domain Bacteria; kingdom Bacillati; phylum Actinomycetota; class Actinomycetes; order Kitasatosporales; family Streptomycetaceae; genus Streptomyces; species Streptomyces sp. NPDC039423. The sequence goes on along the minus strand of NZ_JBVKAH010000002.1, from coordinate 844,322 downwards.
CGTCGGCGACGTACGCGCCGACCTCCTCGCCGACGCCGAGCGGGGTGACGGAGAAGGCGACGATCACGCGTTCACCGTGCCCTCGCGGCGGGCGCGGGAGGCGATCACCGCGTCGTCGGCGGCGCGCTTGAGCCTGCGGTCCGCGAAGAACCCGCCGAAGGGCAGGACGGAGAGCACGAAGTACAGGGCGGCGGTCTTCGGCTCCCACTTGGTGCGGTTCCAGGCGTCGGCCCAGAACAGCACGTACAGGACGAAGAGCACGCCGTGGACGGCGCCCATGACCGGGACCGCGTTGAACTCCGTCGTGCGCTTCAGCACCGAGCAGACGAGCAGCAGGATGAACGACACGGCCTCCGGGGCGGAGACCAGTCGGAGGCGGTGGAGGGAGGCGGCGGTCTTGATGTCCACGAGGCAGCACCTTCGGCGTCGGTCGGGGGGCGACTGTCGCCCGCGCCCGGATCTTGTGAATCGGTGCACAAGCGACCCGTTCATTGTGACAGGCGGCCGCGCACGCCCCGTATCAGGGTCGGGATCCTCCCCGGGGCCCTGTCTGCCGCCGCGGCCTGCGGTTACCGTCATCGCGTGGCAACGTTCCGACTCCAAGGCAGCAAGGTGCTCGCCGTCGACATGACCGGCGACGCCGTCAAAGCGAAGAACGGCTCGATGGTCGCCTACGACGGCCGGATGGCGTTCAAGAAGATGTCCGGCGGCGGTGAGGGCCTCCGCGGGATGGTGACCCGCCGGCTCACCGGCGAGCAGATGGAGATGATGGAGGTGAAGGGGGAGGGCACCTGCTTCTTCGCCGACCGGGCGTCCGAGATCAACCTGGTCTCGCTGTACGGCGACAAGCTGTACGTCGAGTCCAGCAACCTGCTGTGCGCCGACGCCTCCCTGCGCACCGGCACCAGCTTCACCGGGCTGCGCGGCGGGGCGACCGGGACCGGGCTGTTCACCACCACGGTCGAGGGCACCGGACAGGCCGCGATCATGTCCGACGGGCCGGCCGTGGTGCTGCGCGTGACGCCGCAGTACCCGCTGTCGGTGGACCCCGGCGCCTACGTGGCGCACCAGGGCAACCTCCAGCAGAACTTCCAGTCCGGTGTGACCTTCCGCACACTGCTGGGCGAGGGTGGCGGCGAGGCGTTCCAGATCCGCTTCGAGGGCGACGGCCTGGTCTACGTCCAGCCGAGCGAGCGCAACACGATCGGAGGGGACGTCTGATGCCGTTCCGCGAGGTCAATTCGAAGATGGTCGAGGCGACGATCTCCCCCGGACAGAAGATGTTCAGCCAGCGTGGCGCGATGCTGGCCTACCGGGGCGAGGTCACTTTCACGCCGAACATGGCCGGTGGCCAGGGCGGCGTGATGTCGATGATCGGCCGCCGGGTCGCCGACGAGGCAGCCCCCCTGATGACGGTGGAGGGCAGCGGCACGGTGATGTTCGGGCACGGCGGCCACCACATCCAGGTCATCACCCTCACCGGCGAGACCCTGTACGTCGAGGCGGACCGCCTGCTGGCCTTCGACGGCACCCTCCAGCAGGGCACGATGTTCATGGGCTCCCAGGGCGGCGTCATGGGCATGGTGCGCGGCCAGGTGACCGGCCAGGGCCTGTTCACCACGACGCTCAAGGGCCACGGCGCGGTCGCCGTGATGGCCCACGGCGGAGTGATCGAACTGCCCATCACCCCGAACCGTCCGGTGCACGTGGACCCGCAGGCCTACGTCGCCCACCACGGCGACGTCCGCAACAAACTGTCCACCGCCCTCGGCTGGCGCGACATGGTGGGACGCGGCTCCGGCGAGGCCTTCCAGCTCGAGCTGAGCGGCAACGGTGCGGTGTACGTCCAGGCGTCGGAGGAGAAGCTGTGAGCACGCCCGTCATTCACGACCCCATGACCCTGCCGAGCGACGACAACGTCAACGCGTACACCTTCTGCGTGGAGCTCAAGGGCTCCCAGTGGTTCCTCCAGAAGGGCAAGATGATCGCCTACTACGGGCGCATCGACTTCAACGGCATCGGCCACGGCGGCCTGGACCGGCTCGTCCGCTCCAGCTTCCACTCCCCGCTGCACGCGAGCGACTGGGTGGTGGCGGAGGGCAGCGGCAAGATGCTGCTCGCGGACCGCGCGTTCGACGTGAACTCCTTCGACCTCGACGACGGCAACCTCACGATCCGCGCCGGCAATCTTCTCGCCTACCAGCCCTCCCTGGCACTGAAGCAGTCGATCGTGCCGGGCTTCCTGACCCTCATCGGCACGGGGAAGTTCGTGGCCGCGTCGAACGGCCCGGTGGTGTTCATGGAGCCGCCCCTGCGCGTGGACCCGCAGGCCCTGGTCGGCTGGGCCGACTGCCCCTCACCCTGCCACCACTACGACCACGGCTACATGACCGGGGTGATGGGCGGGCTGCGGGCGCTGACCGGGCTCGGCGGGGCGTCGGGCGAGGAGCACCAGTTCGAGTTCGTCGGCGCCGGGACGGTACTGCTCCAGTCGACGGAGGCCCTGATGGCGGAGCAGGCGACGGGCGCGGTGCCGCACGAGCCGGGCGTCCCCGGGGCGGGATCCGGCCACGTCCGGCCCGGTTCCGCACCGCGCCTTCCCGGACAGCTGGGGGACCTCCAGCGTCGCTTCGGGCTGTGAGCGGTAGTCTGCGGAGTGTGACGCCCTCGAACGTCTGCACCCTTGACCCGGTGCGGCCGCGAGGACGGGGGGCCGGCGTGCCCGGCGTCACCGACCCTCAATCGTCCAGAATTCAACTTCTTAGGTAGAATCCATATATGGAGACCGAGACGGCCACCAACTGGCTGACCGACGACGAGCAGTGCGCCTGGCGCACCTATCTGGACGTCAACAGGCTGCTGACGTACCAGCTGGAAAAGGACCTCCAGCCATTCGGCCTGACCATCAACGACTACGAGATCCTGGTCAACCTGTCGGAGGCGCCCGACCACCGCCTCCGCATGAGCGACCTGGCCGCCGCGACGCTCCAGTCCAAGAGCCGGCTCTCCCACCAGATCACCCGGATGGAGAACGCGGGGCTGGTACGCCGGGAGAACTGCGAGTCCGACCGGCGCGGGCTGTACGCGGTGCTGACCGAGCAGGGCATGGACACCATGCGGAACGTGGCCCCGCACCACGTCGACTCGGTGCGCAGGCACTTCATCGACCTGCTGAGCCCCGAGGCCCTGGCCGACCTCCGCAAGGCCCTCACCCCGATCGCCGAACAGCTCCGGGGCCTGCGCGGCAAACCGTAGGGCTCACGCCGCCGGCAGCCGCAGTTCGAACAGCGCGCCGCCCGACGCGGCCCGCCCCACCGTCAGCGTCCCGCCGTGACGCACCGCCACGTCGCGGGCGATGGCCAGCCCCAGGCCGGCACCGCCCTCGTCACGGCTCCGCGCGTCGTCGAGACGGACGAACCGTTCGAAGACCCGCTCCCGCTCGGGCTCCGGCACGCCGGCCCCGTCGTCCGCGACGGTGAGCACGACGTGCCGGCCCGCGCGGCGCACGGTCACCCACACGGCCGTCCCGGCGTGCCGCTGCGCGTTGTCCAGCAGGTTGCCCAGCACCCGCGCGAGCTGCCCGCGCGACCCGCCGGCCTCGGCCTTCTCCGCCTCGATCCGCACCGGCACCCGGTCGCCCGTGCGCTGGGCGACCTCCTGCCGCACCAGGGCCGCCAGATCGACCCGCCCCCGGCCGGGCCGCTCCCCGGCGTCCAGCCGGGCCAGCAGCAGCAGGTCGGCGGCGAGCCGCTGGAGCCGTACGGTGTCGGCCACCGCCCCTGGCAGGTCCAGCAGCTCCGGGTGCGCCGCGCCCACCTCAAGCTGGGTGCGCAGGCTGGCGACGGGGCTGCGCAGCTCGTGCGACGCGTCGGCGACGAACCGCCGCTGGCGCTCCACGCTCGCCTCCAGCGCCGCCAGCGTCTCGTTGGTCGTCCGCGCCAGCCGGGCCACCTCGTCGCGCGTCGCCGGGACCGGGACCCGGCGCGACAGGTCCTCCGACCCGGTGATCGCCGCCATCTCCCGCCGGATGCCCTCGACGGGCTTCAGCGCCCGCCGCGTCACCAGCCAGGTCACGCCCGCCACCACCAGCAGCAGCGGCACCAGCGCGGCGAGCATCGCGTCCCGTACGCCGGCGACCGTCGCCTCCTCCGCGGCGAGCGGCGCCCCCGCGTGGACGGTCACCCCGCCGACCTCCACGGCGGCGAAGCGGTACGTCGCCGTCCCGCCGTCGACCGTGACCTCGCCCGTCGCGTGGTCCACGTCCTCCGACACCTCGCCCCGGGTGCCGGCGGCACCGCCCGCGACGGCCCTGGTGCCGGGGCTGCCCGCCCCCTCGATGCGCTCGACGTCCTCCCCGACGGCGACGACCCGCCCGTCCCCGTCGACCACCTGCACCGGGTGCTCCTCGGTGTCGTCGGGCAGGTCCAGCCGGCGGTAGGGCGTACCGGCGGCGATCTGCGACGCGACCGATCGCGCCGTCACCTCGGCCTGGAGCCCGGCCTGGTCCACCAGGTTCCCCCGCAGCACCCCCAGCAGGGCCGCCCCCGCCACCACCAGGGCCAGCGCGACCACGAGCGTCGCGCCCAGCGCGGTGCGCGCGCGTACGGACCTCACGGCCGCTCCAGCCGGTACCCGGCGCCGCGCACCGTCGTGATGACCCCGGGCCCCAGCTTGCGCCGCAGGGTGCTGACGTACACCTCGACGATGTTCGGGTCGCCGTCGTACGCGAAGTCCCACACGTGCTCCAGGACCTCCGTCTTCGCGACCACCTCCCCCGCCCGCGAGACCAGGTGCTCCAGCACGGCGAACTCCTTCGCGGTGAGGGCCACCTCCTCCTCCCCCATCCGCACCCGCCGGCCGGCCGTGTCCACCCGCAGCGCCCCGGCCGCCAGCACCGGGGACGCGCTCCCCCCGCGCCGCCGCAGCAGCGCCCGCACCCGCGCCACCAGCACCACGTACGAGAACGGTTTGGTCAGGTAGTCGTCGGCGCCCGTGTCGAGCCCCTCGGCCTCGTCGTACTCGCCGTCCTTGGCCGTGAGCATCAGGATCGGCACCTCGTGCCCGGCGGCCCGCAGCGCCCCGCACACGCGGTACCCGTTCATGCCGGGCAGCATGATGTCCAGCACGACCAGGTCGTACGCGCCGGTCCCCGCACGGTGCAGGCCCTCCCGGCCGTCGTGCACCACGTCCACGGCGAAGCCCTCGGCCCGCAGCCCCGCCGCGAGCGACAGGGCGAGCCGCCTCTCGTCCTCCACGATCAACAGGCGCATGCGCCCAGGGTCCCAAACGGAAGCTGAAGAACCCTTCAGCCGCCTTCAGGCCCCCTTCAGCGCGCCGGCGGCACGGTGGGTGCCGTACCGATCGCACCACCCATCGGAGGACCTTCCATGAAGCGCAACGTCATCATCGCCACGGTCACGGCGGCGGCCCTGCTCACGGGCGGCACGGCGGCCGCGTTCGCCGCCACGTCGGACGACGACGCCCCGGTGCAGCGCCCGGCCGTCACGGCCGAGCAGGCCCTCAAGGCGGTCGCCGCCCACGGCACGGTCGTGTCCCTGGAGCTGGACGACGACGGGCGGTCCTGGGACGTCGAGCTCGTCACGAAGGACGGCGGGACGCGGGACTGGACGGTCGACGGAAAGGGCGAGGCCAAGCCCGACCCCACGGACTGACCCGGCCGGGGCGGCGCCCCCGGAAGGGACGCCGCCCCGGTTCCGTCGTGCCCACCGCCCGGGCAGGCCACCGCACGGGCGTGCCCGGGGCGGGCGGGGTCAGTGGCCGGTGAGGCCGGCGACGAGTTCGTCGGCGGCGGCGTACGGGTCCAGGTCGCCCGCCACGATGCGCTCCGAGAGCGCGTCCAGCCGCCGGTCCCCGTGGAGGTCGCCGATCCGCTCGCGCAGGGCGGTGACCGCGATGGTCTCCACCTCGTGCGCCGCCCGCGCCCGTCGCCGTTCCGCGAGGACGCCCCGTTCCTCCATCCACGCGCGGTGCTTCTCCAGCGCCTCCACGACCTCGTCGACGCCCTCGCCCCGCGCCGCGACCGTCTTCACGATCGGCGGCCGCCAGTCGCCCGGCCCGCGCGACTCGCCGAGCCCGAGCATGTGGTTCAGCTCGCGCGCGGTCGCGTCGGCGCCGTCCCGGTCGGCCTTGTTGACGACGTACACGTCGCCGATCTCCAGGATGCCCGCCTTGGCGGCCTGGATGCCGTCGCCCATCCCGGGGGCGAGCAGCACCACGGAGGTGTCGGCCTGGGAGGCGATCTCGACCTCCGACTGCCCGACGCCCACCGTCTCCACGAGCACCACGTCGCACCCGGCCGCGTCGAGCACCCGGATGGCCTGCGGGGCGGCCCAGGCGAGCCCGCCGAGGTGCCCGCGCGTGGCCATCGAGCGGATGTACACGCCCGGGTCCGAGGCGTGCTCGGACATCCGCACCCGGTCGCCGAGCAGCGCGCCGCCGCTGAACGGCGAGGACGGGTCGACGGCGAGGACGCCGACCCGCTTGCCGGCCCGCCGGTACGCGCTGACCAGCGCCGACGTCGAGGTCGACTTGCCGACGCCGGGCGAGCCGGTGAGGCCCACCACATAGGCGTTGCCCGCGAGCGGTGCCAGCGCCGCCATCACCTCACGGAGCTGCGGGGACGCCCCCTCCACGAGCGAGATCAGCCGGGCCACGGCGCGCGGCCGGCCCTCCCGTGCCTGGGCGACCAGTGCGGGGACGTCCACCATCACTTACACAGCTCCCTTACTTGCCGTTGCCGGGGACGCGGAGGATGAGCGCGTCGCCCTGGCCGCCGCCGCCGCACAGCGCCGCCGCGCCGACGCCGCCACCGCGCCGCTTGAGCTCCAGCGCGAGGTGGAGGACGACACGGGCGCCGGACATGCCGATCGGGTGCCCGAGCGCGATGGCGCCACCGTTGACGTTCACCTTTTCCGGGGAAACCCCGAGGTCCTTCATTGACTGCACGGCGACGGCCGCGAACGCCTCGTTGATCTCGATGAGGTCGAGGTCGGCGACGTCCAGCCCGTCCTTCGCCAGCGCGTGCCGGATGGCGTTCGACGGCTGGGACTGGAGCGAGTTGTCCGGCCCGGCCACGTTGCCGTGGGCGCCGATCTCGGCGATCCACTCCAGACCGAGCTCCTCGGCCTTGGCCTTGCTCATCACCACGACGGCGGCCGCGCCGTCGGAGATCTGCGACGAGGTGCCGGCGGTGATCGTGCCGTCCTTGGCGAAGGCCGGGCGGAGCTTGCCCAGGGACTCCACCGTGGTCTCGGGCCGGATGCCCTCGTCCTTGCTGAAGACGACCGGCTCGCCCTTGCGCTGCGGGATCTCGACCGGGGTGATCTCGGCCTCGAACAGGCCGTTCTTCTGCGCGGCGGCGGCCCGCTGGTGGGACAGCGCGGCGATCTCGTCCTGCGCCTCGCGGGCGATGCCCAGGCGGGTGTTGTGCTTCTCCGTGGACTCGCCCATGGCGATGTTCTCGAAGGAGTCGGTGAGGCCGTCGTACGCCATGGCGTCGATCATCTCGATCGCACCGTACTTGTAGCCCTCGCGGGACTTGGGCAGCAGGTGCGGCGCGTTGGTCATGGACTCCTGACCGCCGGCGACGACCACGTCGAACTCACCGGCGCGGATCAGCTGGTCCGCGAGGGCGATGGCGTCGAGGCCGGAGAGACACACCTTGTTGATGGTGAGGGCGGGCACGTTCATGGGGATGCCGGCCTTGACGGCGGCCTGGCGGGCGGGGATCTGGCCGGCCCCGGCCTGGAGCACCTGGCCCATGATCACGTACTGCACCTGGTCGCCGCCGATGCCGGCCCGGTCCAGCGCGGCCTTGATGGCGAAGCCGCCGAGGTCGGCGCCCGAGAAGGTCTTCAGCGAGCCGAGCAGACGGCCCATGGGCGTGCGTGCGCCCGCGACGATGACTGAGGTGGTACCGGTCGTTCCAGACATGAGGCACGGCCCCTTGGATGTGGAGTGTGAACGAGGGTTTACCGCCAATGTACTGAGCGGTACGTGTCCTGGTCACCGGCCAGCCAGTGTGATGGCGCGCACGTTGCGTAACCACCTCCGGAGCGCTGCACTGGTGCCATGCTGACGCGAATCGACCACATCGGGATCGCCTGTTTCGACCTCGACAAGACCGTTGAGTTCTACCGTGCCACGTACGGCTTCGAGGTGTTCCACACCGAGGTCAACGAGGAGCAGGGGGTCCGTGAGGCCATGCTCAAGATCAACGAGACGTCCGACGGGGGTGCCTCCTACCTCCAGCTCCTGGAGCCCACCCGGGAGGACTCCGCCGTGGGCAAGTGGCTGGCCAAGAACGGCGAGGGGGTCCACCACATCGCCTTCGGCACCGCCGACGTGGACGGCGACGCCGCGGCGATCCGTGAGAAGGGTGTGCGGGTCCTGTACGACGAGCCCCGCATCGGCTCCATGGGATCGCGCATCACGTTCCTGCACCCCAAGGACTGCCACGGCGTCCTCACGGAACTGGTGACCTCGGCCGAGCCGTCCGCCGGGACGTCCTCGGTGGAGCACTGACCTCCGGATTCCTGGCCCGGTAGAGTGGGCGGCTCCGGGCCGGGGCCGGATCGGGGCCGTGCCGCGTCTCCGTCTGTGATCTGACACCATTCCCCGGGGGGCCGTTCGCCGGCGAACGGTGCTCGTACCAAGAGAGTTGCGACCAGGGGACGGATGGGACCGCGCAGTGCGGGGCTACGAACGCCAGGAGAGCCACCGGGCTGACGACCACCTTTCGCGGTTCGAGGCCGAGATGGACCGGCTGAAGACCGAGCGGGAGAAGGCCGTCCAGCACGCCGAGGACCTCGGTTACCAGGTCGAGGTGTTGCGCGCCAAGCTCCACGAGGCGCGCCGCACCATCGCGTCCCGTCCGGCGTACGACAACGCCGACATCGGCTACCAGGCCGAGCAGTTGCTGCGGAACGCCCAGGTCCAGGCCGACCAGCTCCGCTCGGACGCCGAGCGCGAGCTGCGCGAGGCGCGGGCCCAGACGCAGCGGATACTGCAGGAGCACGCCGAGCACCAGGCCCGCCTCCAGGCGGAGTTGCACGCCGAGGCGGTGCAGCGCCGCCAGCGGCTGGACCAGGAGCTCTCCGAGCGCCGCCAGACGGTCGAGGCGCACGTCAACGAGAACGTGGCGTGGGCCGAGCAGCTTCGCGCCCGCACCGAGGCGCAGGCCCGCCGGCTGATGGAGGAGTCCCGCGCGGAGGCCGAGCAGGCCCTGGCGGCCGCCCGCGCGGAGGCCACCCGGCTCGCCGAGGAGGCCCGCCGGCGCCTGGGCGCCGAGACGGAGACGGCCCGCGCGGAGGCCGAGGCGATCCTGCTGCGCGCCCGCAAGGACGCCGAGCGGCTGCTGAACGCCGCGTCCACCCAGGCGGCGGAGGCCACCAGCCACGCCGAGCAGCTCCGCAGCGCGACCACCGCGGAGTCGGACCAGGCGCGCCAGCAGGCGGCCGAGCTGAGCCGGGCCGCCGAGCAGCGGATGGCCGAGGCGGAGGAGCGGCTGCGCGAGGCCCGCGCGGAGGCCGACAAGGTCCTGGCGGAGGCCCGCGAGGCGGCGGGCAAGCGGCTGTCGAGCGCCGAGTCGGAGACCGAGCAGCGCACGCGTACCGCGAAGGCGGAGATCGCCCGGCTGGTCGCGGAGGCGACGAAGGAGTCCGAGGCCCTCAAGGCGGAGGCGGAGCAGGCGCTCGCCGATGCCCGCGCGGCGGCGGAGAAGCTGGTCGCGGAAGCCTCGGAGAAGGCCCGTACGGCGGCGGCGGAGGATTCGGCGGCGCAGCTCGCCAAGGCCGCCCGTACCGCCGAGGAGGTGCTGTCCAAGGCGTCGGTCGACGCCCAGGAGACCACCCGCAAGGCGTCCGAGGAGGCCGAGCGGATCCGCCGCGAGGCCGAGGCCGAGGCGGACCGGCTGCGTGCCGAGGCGCACGACACGGCCGAGCAGCTCAAGGGCGCCGCGAAGGACGACACCAAGGAGTACCGCGCCAAGACGGTCGAGCTCCAGGAGGAGGCGCGCCGGCTGCGCGGGGACGCCGAGCAGCTTCGGGCGGAGGCGATCTCCGAGGGCGAGCGGATCCGGGGCGAGGCCCGGCGCGAGGCGGTCCAGCAGATCGAGGAGGCGGCCAAGACCGCCGAGGAGCTGCTGACCAAGGCGAAGGCGGACGCGGACGAGCTGCGGACGTCCGCGACGGCCGAGAGCGAGCGGGTCCGCACCGAGGCCATCGAGCGGGCGACGGGCCTGCGCAGGCAGGCCGAGGAGACGCTGGAGCGCACCCGGGCGGAGGCCGAGCAGCTTCGTACGGAGGCGGATGAGCAGGCCGAGTCGGTGCGGGACGCGGCCGAGCGGGCCGCCGCCGCGCTGCGCGAGGAGGCCGAGCGGGGCATCGCGGCCCGGCAGGCGGAGGCCGCCGAGGAGCTGGCCCGGCTGCACACGGAGGCGGAGAGCCGCCTCGCGGCCGCCGAGCGGGCGCTGGCCGACGCGCGGGCGGAGGGCGAGCGGATCCGCCGCGAGGCGGCCGAGGAGACCGAGCGGCTGCGCACCGAGGCCGCAGACCGCATCCGTACGCTCCAGGCGCAGGCCGAGCAGGAGGCCGAGCGGCTGCGCACGGAGGCCGCGGCGGACGCGTCGACGGCCCGGGCGGAGGCGGAGAACGCGGCGGTACGGCTGCGTTCGGAGGCGGCCGCGGAGGCGGAGCGCCTCAAGTCGGAGGCGCTGGAGTCGGCCGACCGGATGCGGGCGGAGGCGCAGGCCGCCGCCGAGCGGGTCACGGCGGAGGCCGCCGAGGAGCTGGCCGCCGCGCAGGACGAGGCCAACCGGCGCCGCCGCGAGGCGGAGGAGACGCTGGGGGCCGCGCGCACGGAGGCGGACCAGGAGCGGGAGCGGGCCCGCGAGCAGAGCGAGGAGCTGCTGGCGTCGGCGCGCAAGCGCGTCGAGGAGGCGCAGACCGAGGCGCAGCGGCTGGTCGAGGAGGCGGACCGGCGGGCCACCGAGATGGTGTCGGCCGCCGAGCAGACCGCGCAGCAGGTGCGGGACGCGGTCGCCGGGCTGCACGAGCAGGCCGAGGAGGAGATCGCCGGGCTGCGGTCGGCGGCCGAGCACGCGGCGGAGCGCACGCGGGGCGAGGCGCAGGAGGAGGCGGACCGGGTCCGTTCCGACGCGTACGCGGAGCGGGAGCGGGCCGCGGAGGACGCGAGCCGGCTGCGCGAGCGGGCCCAGGAGGAGACCGAGGCGGCCAAGGCGCTCGCGGAGCGCACGATGGCGGACGCCATCGCGGAGTCGGAGCGGCTGAAGTCCGACACGGCCGAGTACGCGCAGCGGATGCGGACGGAGGCGTCGGACTCGCTCGCCTCGGCGGAGCAGGACGCGGCGCGCACCCGGGCGGAGGCGCGGGAGGACGCCAACCGCATCCGGTCGGAGGCGGCGGCGCAGGCGGACCGGCTGGTCGGCGAGGCGACGAGCGAGGCCGAGCGGATGACGGCCGAGGCCGCCGAGCTGCTGGCGACGGCGGAGCGGGACGCGGCGCGGCTGCTCGACGAGGCCGAGCAGGTCAAGGCGGAGGGCGAGGCGCAGGCCGAGGAGCTGCGGGCGGCCGCCCGGGCGGACGGCGAGCAGGCCCTGGACGAGGCGCGGAAGGCGGCCGACAAGCGGCGCGCGGACGCGGCGGCGCAGGCGGACCAGCTCATCGGCGAGGCCACGGGCGAGGCCGAGCGGATCGGCGCGGAGACCGCCGAGCGGGTCGAGCGGCTGGTGGCCGAGGCGACGGCGGAGGCCGAGCGACTGGTGGCCGAGGCGACCGGGGAGGCCGAGCGGCTGCGGGCCGAGGCCGCCGAGACGGTCGGTTCCGCGCAGCAGGCGGCGGAGCGGATCCGCACGGAGGCGGACCGGCTGCGCACGGAGTCGGAGGCGGCCGCCGAGCAGGTGCGGTCCGAGGCCCGGGCCGAGGCGGACCGGGTGGTCGACGAGGCGCGCGAGGCGGCGGCCAAGCGGCGGGCGGACGCGGCCGAGCAGGCCGACCAGCTCGTGGCCAAGGCGCGGGAGGAGGCGCTGCGGGCGACCGCGGAGGCGGAGTCGCAGGCCGACACGATGGTGGGCGCGGCCCGCAAGGAGGCCGAGCGGATCGTCGCCGAGGCCACCGTGGAGGGCAACGCGCTGGTGGAGAAGGCGCGTACGGACGCCGACGAGCTGCTGGTCGGGGCGCGGGGTGACGCCACGGCCATAAGGGAGCGGACGGAGGAGCTCCGCCGGCGTACGGAGGCGGAGATCGAGGAACTGCACGAGCGGGCCCGCCGGGAGAGCGCCGAGCAGATGAAGTCCGCGGGCGAGCGGGTCGACAAGCTGGTGAAGGCCGCGACCGAGCAGCGGGCCGAGGCGGAGGCCAAGGCCAAGGAGCTGCTGGCGAACGCGAATTCGGAGGCGAGCAAGGTCCGTATCTCGGCGGTGAAGAAGGCCGAGGGGCTGCTCAAGGAGGCGGAGCAGAAGAAGGCCAGCCTCACGCGCGAGGCGGAGAAGATCAAGGCGGACGCCGAGCGCGAGGCCGAGAAGATGATCTCCGAGGGCAAGCGGGAGCTGGAGGTGCTGGTGCGGCGCCGGGAGGACATCCAGGCCGAGATCTCCCGTGTCCAGGACGTGCTGGAGGCGTTGGAGTCTTTCGAAGCGCCTTCGGGGGGTACGAAGGAGGGCGGCGGGGTCAAGGCCACCGCGGCGGCAGGGGTTACCCGTTCGAGTGGCAAGTCAACCGACGAGTAAGCCACTCAAAAGGCTGGACATTCTCCAGTTTGAACGGGCATCCGCTCGAAGACACGCCGTGTGGACCCCTAGGATTCCCCCTAACACCTCACCGGTCTCATTCGACAGGAACCCCATGAGCGACACTTCCTCCCCCTTCGGCTTCGAGCTCGTGCGGCGTGGTTACGACCGCGGTCAGGTGGATGACCGCATTACCAAGCTCGTCGCCGACCGAGACAGTGCTCTGGCCCGAATCACCTCTCTGGAAAAGCGCATCGAGGAGCTCCACCTCGAGACGCAGAACGCCCAGGCCCAGGTCAGCGACGCCGAGCCGTCGTACGCCGGTCTCGGCGCCCGTGTCGAGAAGATCCTCCGCCTCGCCGAGGAGGAGGCGAAGGACCTGCGCGAGGAGGCCCGTCGCGCCGCCGAGCAGCACCGCGAGCTCGCCGAGTCGGCGGCCCAGCAGGTGCGCAACGACGCCGAGTCGTTCGCGGCGGAGCGCAAGGCGAAGGCCGAGGACGAGGGCGTCCGGATCGTCGAGAAGGCCCAGGGCGAGGCCAACTCGCTGCGCGCCGAGGCGCAGAAGGACGCGCAGTCCAAGCGGGAGGAGGCGGACGCGCTCTTCGAGGAGACCCGTGCGAAGGCCGCCCAGGCCGCCGCCGACTTCGAGACGAACCTCGCCAAGCGGCGGGAGCAGTCCGAGCGGGACCTGGCCTCGCGTCAGGCGAAGGCGGAGAAGCGTCTCGCCGAGATCGAGCACCGGGCGGAGCAGCTCCGGCTGGAGGCCGAGAAGCTGCGCACGGACGCGGAGCGCCGGGCCCGTCAGACGGTGGAGACGGCGCAGCGCCAGGCCGAGGACATCGTGGCGGACGCGAACGCCAAGGCGGATCGTATCCGCAGCGAATCGGAGCGCGAGCTGGCGGCGCTGACGAACCGTCGCGACTCGATCAACGCGCAGCTGACCAACGTCCGCGAGATGCTGGCGACGCTGACCGGTGCGGCCGTCGCCGCGGCCGGTTCCCCGGCGGACGACGAGCCGGTCTCGCGCGGCGTCCCGGCGCAGCAGACCCGCTAGTACGACGCCGGCGAGGTCCTGGCCGGCCCGAGGGGCCCCGTGGGATCCCCGCGCGCACGCCTTCCGGGGCGGTGCGCGCGGGGGCCTCACGGGGCCCTTCCGCGTGCGCCCGGCGCACTCCTCCCCGTGCGCTCCGGGGCACGCACCGGGCGCGGGAAAAGGGGGGCGTGCCGTTCCGGTGGCGGGGCCCCCGGCGCGCCCGTAGCGTGGACGGGTGATCGAGCTCGAGGACCTGACGAAGCGGTTCGGTACGAAGACGGCGGTCGACCACCTGTCCTTCCAGGTCCGTCCCGGTGTGGTGACGGGCTTTCTCGGCCCCAACGGCGCGGGCAAGTCGACCACGATGCGCATGGTGCTGGGGCTCGACCACCCGACCGACGGCACGGTCCGGATCGACGGCCGGCACTACCGGGAGCTCGACGAGCCGCTGAAGTACATCGGCGCGCTGCTGGAGGCGCGGGGGCTGCACGGCGGGCGCACCGCGTACAACAACCTGCTGTGCCTCGCGCAGTCCAACCGCATTCCGCGGCGGCGGGTCGCCGAGGTGCTGGAGCTGGTGGGACTGGCCGCGGTGGCCAGGAAGAAACCGAAAGGTTTTTCGATGGGTATGGGGCAGCGGCTGGGAATCGCCGCCGCTCTCCTGGGTGATCCACAAATCCTCATGTTCGATGAGCCCGTCAATGGTCTGGACCCCGAGGGAATTCACTGGATCCGCAATCTGATGAAGACGCTGGCGGGTGAGGGCCGGACGATCTTCGTTTCCAGTCATCTGATGAGCGAAATGGCCCTCACCGCCGATCACTTGATCGTCATCGGGCAGGGCCGGCTTCTCGCGGACACCTCCATGGCGGATTTCATCCAGCGGAACTCCCGCAGTTACGTCCGGCTGCGCTCCCCCGAGCCGGAGCGGCTGCGGGACGCGCTCCGGTCCGCCGGGCTGACGGCGGTCGATGCCGGGGACGGGGCGCTGGAGGTCGAGGACGCGTCGACCGAGCAGGTCGGGGAGCTGGCGGCCCGCCACGGGGTCACGCTGCACGAGCTGAGCGCCCAGCGGGCGTCGCTGGAGGAGGCGTTCATGCGGATGACGGCCGCGACGGTGGAGTACCACGCGCATGCGGGCACCGGGCCCCAGTGGTCCAGGGAGGTCTGACGATGGCGTCGGCACCCGCGGTCCTCCGCTCGGAATGGACCAAGATCCGTACGGTCTCCTCGACCGTCTGGACCCTGGCCTCGGCGCTGGTCGTCACGGTCGCGATGGGAGCGGCGCTGTCCGCCCTGGTGCGGGAGACCTTCGACGAGATGACGGCTGTCGAGCGGGCCACCTTCGACCCCACGGTGGTCAGCTTCTCCGGCATGCTGCTGGGCCAGCTCGCGATGGTGGTGTACGGCGTCCTCGTGGTCGGCACCGAGTACAGCACGGGGATGATCCGTACGTCGCTGGCCGCCGTACCGCGCCGGGCGACGTTCCTCTTCAGCAAGATCGCGGTGGCCGGGGCCCTGGCCCTGGCGGTGGGACTGGCGACCGGCTTCCTGTCCTTCTTCCTCGGCCAGGCGCTGCTCGGCGACCTCCGCACCACCATCGGCGAGCCGAACGTGCTGCGCGCGGTGGTCGGCGGCGGGCTCTACATGGGCCTGATGGCGGTGTTCTCCATGGGCGTGGCGGCCATGCTGCGCTCGACGGTGCTGTCGCTCGGCATCCTGGTGCCGTTCTTCTTCCTCGTCTCGCAGATCCTGTCGAACGTCCCGAAGGCGAAGGAGGTCGCCGAGTACTTCCCCGACCAGGCGGGCTCCACGATCATGCAGGTGGTCCCCGGCGCGCTGGGCAGCGACCCGGCCCCGTACAGCCCGTGGGGCGGCATGGGCATCATGGCCCTCTGGGTGGCGGCGGCCCTCGCGGGCGGCCACGTGGTGCTGAAGCGGCGGGACGCCTAGGGACGCCCAGGGGTCCGTGTTCCTTCCCGGCTCGGTCCCGCCCCCGGCCCGCCCCCTTCCTCTCCGGCCTCGGCGGAACCGTCAAGGGGCGGATACGCTCTTACCTCTTACGGGGGTCCTGCGTCAGCGTGCCGCGGGCCCGACGACGTGACATCTGTCGATGGGGCTGGAGAATGATCGAGGCAGTCGGCCTGACGAAGCGCTACGGCGCCAAGACGGCCGTGTACAACCTTTCCTTCCAGGTGAGGCCGGGTACCGTCACCGGTTTCCTGGGGCCGAACGGCTCCGGCAAGTCGACGACGATGCGCATGATCCTCGGACTGGACCGGCCGACGTCGGGGCACGTGACCATCGGTGGCCACCCGTTCCGGCAGCTACCGAACGCGCCGCGGCAGGTCGGGGCGCTGCTGGACGCCAAGGCGGTGCACGGCGGCCGCAGCGCGCGCAACCACCTGCTGTCGCTGGCCCAGCTCGCCGGCATCCCCGCCCGCCGGGTGGACGAGGTGCTCGGGGTGGTCGGCCTCCAGGACGTGGCCCGCAAGCGGTCCAAGGGGTTCTCGCTCGGCATGGGTCAGCGGCTCGGCATCGCGGCCGCCCTGCTGGGCGACCCGCAGGTGCTGCTGTTCGACGAGCCGGTCAACGGCCTGGACCCCGAGGGCATCCTCTGGGTGCGCAACCTGATGAAGGCGCTGGCCGCCGAGGGGCGTACGGTCTTCGTCTCCTCGCACCTGATGAGCGAGATGGCCGTCACCGCCGAGCACCTGATCGTCATCGGGCGCGGCCAGCTTCTGGCCGACATGAGCGTCAAGGACTTCATCTCCGCCAACTCCGCGGACTTCGCCCGGGTGCGCACGCCGCACACCGAGCCGGCACAGCGGGAGAAGCTGGTGGGCGTGCTCGCCGAGGCCGGCGGGCAGGTCCTGTCCGAGCCGGACGGCGCGCTGCGCGTGACCGGGCTGCCGCTGCCGCGCATCAGCGACCTGGCGCACGACGCGGACGTACGCCTGTGGGAGCTGTCGCCGCACCAGGCCTCGCTGGAGGAGGCGTACATGCGCCTGACCCAGGGTGCCGTGGACTACCGGTCGACGACCGACCAGCGGGCCGGGCTGATGCAGCAGCCGGACCCGATGGGCTACGCGCCGCCGCAGCCGGTCGTCCCCGAGGTCCCGCAGCAGGGCTGGTACGCCCCGCCGCCGCCCGGGCAGAACCCGTACGCGGGCGGACCGCAGCAGGGCGGGCCCCAGCCGGGCGCGCAGCCCGCGCAGCCGTACCAGGCCGCGCCCGCCGCCCCGGCCGCGCCCGCCGCGCCGCCCGTGCAGGCCCCCGCCGCACCGCCCGCGCCCGCCGCGGCCCCCGCAGACCTGAGCAAGAGCGAGGACGCCCGATGACCACCGCCCCCTACCAGCAGCAGTACACCTCACCGATCCCGGTGCGCCGCGCCCACCTCGGGGACGCGCTCGCCTCGGAATGGACCAAGATCCGCTCGGTCCGCTCCACCATGTGGACGCTGGGCGTCATGATCCTGCTCATGGTGGGCGTCGGCCTGCTCGCCATCGTGGCGATCAACGCCACCGATGCCGACATGGGCGAGGAGCCGGTCCTGGCACTGGGCTTCAACGGGGTGCTGCTCGGCTCCATCTGCGTGGTCACGCTGGGCGTGCTGACCATCTCGTCCGAGTACGGCACCGGCATGATCCGTACGACGCTGACCGCCTGCCCCAGCCGCAGCCGCGTCCTGGCCGCCAAGGCCATCGTCTTCTTCCTGCTGACGCTCGTCGTCACGTCGGTCACCGCCGCCCTGGTCGCCGTCATGCAGACCGCGATGGTGGACGGTGGCACCGCGACCGGGGAGGAGTGGCTCCGCGCGACGGTCGGCGCGGGCCTGTTCACCGCGGTCCTCGGGCTGCTGGCGCTCGCCCTGGGGGCGCTCGTCCGGCACTCCGCCGGGGCGATCACCATCATGATCGGTGTGATGCTGCTGCCACTGGTGGCCGCGATGTTCATGGCCTCGCTGCCGGAGGTGCGCGAGTTCCTGTTCCAGTACTCGATCCCGAGCCTGCTCATCGCCTTCTACAGCGACACGGGTCTCATCGACGGCGGCCCGCACGGCTGGACGCCGCTGTGGATCCTGAGCGCCGTGACCGCCGTGGCGCTGGCCGGGGCCTTCCTCGCCACGGAGAAGCGCGACGTCTGACGGGGCCGCCCGTCAGTGACGGGGCGCGTTGCGGGACCGCTGCACCCGGGTGGTGCGGCGGTCCTTCGCGCTCCAGCACGCCTTGTGCCAGTGCCGCCGGTCGTCCACGCCGCCGTACTCGGGCCAGGCCACCACGTGCGGGAGGCTCGCCGGGATCTCCTGGTCGCAGCCCGGGCAGCGGTAGCGCTTGCCCGCGGCGCTCGCGCCCGCGACGTGCCGGACCGACCAGTCCTCGTCCTGCCACGACTCGGTGCGCTGGAAACCCCCGTACCGGTCGCCCGAACCGCCGCTGGTCTCGTTCGGCTTCTCGCCGCCACGGGGGCGGTTACGGCGCGGGGACACGGAACACCTCGCTGGGGCAGACACGGACTGGTGCCGTCCAGCCTAAGGGCCGCGACTGTGGGTACTCGCCCGGTCCGGTTCGAGTTACCGGAAAATCGCAACAACTTGCCGCCGGGCCGTTGCCTTTGGCACCTGCCAGACGTTGTTGCCAGTGAGGGGAGCCGCGTCGGCCGGTCAAGGAGGCATAAGGCGATGCGTGTGGGAACTTTTGTACTGGCGGCCCAGTTTCCCGGCCAGGGCCACGGGGAGGCGTTGCACCGCGCGGTGCGGTCGGCGGAGGTCGCCGAGGAGGCGGGACTGGACTCGGTATGGCTGGCCGAGCACCACTTCGTACCGTACGGCGTGTGTCCCTCCGCCGTGACGCTCGCCGCGCTGCTGCTCGGCCGCACACGGCGCATCCGGGTGGGGACGGCCGTCAGCGTGCTGCCGACGACCCATCCGGTCGCGCTCGCGGAGCAGACGGCGCTGCTGCACCTCACCTCCGGCGGGCGGTTCACGCTGGGCGTGGGGCGGGGCGGGCCGTGGGTCGACCTGGAGGTGTTCGGCTCCGGCCTCGCGGCGTACGAGTCGGGCTTCCCGGAGGCGCTGGATCTGCTGCTGCGCTGGCTGCGGGAGCCGCGGGTCTCGTCGGAGGGGCCGCGCCACCGGTTCCGCGAGGTCGCCGTCGTCCCGCGGCCGCAGGAGCTCATCGACGGGGACCCGGTGCCGGAGACGATCGTCGCCTGCACCTCACCGCGGAGCGTGCGGCTCGCCGCCGGGCGGTGCCTGCCGATGCTGCTCGGGATGCACTGCGACGACGAGGAGAAGGCGGACGTGGTCGCGCTGTGGCGGCGGGAGGCGCTGGCCGCCGGGCACAGCCCCGACGCGGTGGCGCGGGCGGCCGCCGGGCATGTGTCGGCGGGCGTCGCGCAGATCGCGGACCGCACGGCGGACGCGGTGGAGACGCTGGTCAAGGCGATGCCCGGGTGGCTCAAGCAGGGGCTGGACGCCCATGTGACCGTCGACGGCCGGCGCCGGACCATGCGCGACCCCGTGGCGTACACCGAACTGCTGTGCCGGCTGCATCCGGTGGGCTCCCCGAGGGTGGCCGCGGACCGGCTGGCGGCGACCTCGGAGCGTACGGGCATCACGCGCTTCGCCCTGCTCGTGGAGGGCTCCGGCGATGTCGCCGCCACGGAGGAGAACGTCCGGCGACTGGGCGCGGAGGTCGTGCCCCGGCTCGGCTGAGGACTCCATGCCGCCGCCCCCGCACCAGTCGCACCTCCCGCGATGCGGAGCGGCAGCACTGGGGCGTGTCTTTCGGATCGTCTGGGGGCTGATCCAAAAGACACGCTCGGGCGTCAGCAGTCGCGCAGGGTCGGCGACTGGTTCAGCAGTTGGGCTCGTACGGAGGTGAAGCGGGCGAGCCGCTCGTCGACCGAGGAGTCCAGCGGGAACACCGCGACGCGGTGGCAGTTCTGGAATGCCAGACGCACACCGAAGTGCCGCTGGAGCGCACCCCGGATCGCGTCACTCGCCAGCGCGCGCAGAAGCTGTCCGCGCGCCTGCTCGTCCGGCGGCGGCGTCTGGTTGTCGGCGAACGCACCGCCGTCCACCTTCAGCTGGGCCACCAGTGAGCTGATCATCTCCCACGCGTAGGGCAGGGAGGTCCGGACGCAGTCGACGAAGTCGGCTTCGTCGACCTCGCCTCGCTCGGCCTGTTCCAACAGCGCCGGTGAGACGTCGAGCGACATGGGTTCTCCTCTCGCGACCCCGGTCACCGGGGTCTTACGGGCAGGGAAGGAGGACGCCCCCCGCACGCAACGCAGCGTGCACGAGCGACAACCTCCCGCTTCCACGGTAAGCGCGCTGTCCGGACCGCACCAGGAGATTGGGTGGACAACCGGCCACGGGTGAACGGGAGTTTAGGACCGAATCGCGCGGAAGAGCGTGTGTCTTGTAGCGTTGCCGACCATGCGTCTCGTCATCGCCCGCTGCTCCGTGGACTACGCGGGCCGGCTCACCGCCCACCTGCCCTCCGCACCCCGTCTGATCCTGGTCAAGGCCGACGGCAGCGTGTCCATCCACGCCGACGACCGGGCGTACAAACCGCTCAATTGGATGTCGCCGCCGTGCACCCTCAAGGAGGGCGATGACCGTGTGTGGACGGTCGTGAACAAAGCGGGCGAGAAACTGATCATCACGATGGAGGAAATCCTCCATGACTCGTCGCACGAGCTCGGGGTGGATCCCGGCCTCATCAAGGACGGCGTGGAAGCGCACCTCCAGGAGCTGCTCGCCGACCGGATCGAGACACTGGGCGACGGGTACACGCTGATCCGCCGCGAGTACCCGACCGCCATCGGGCCGGTCGACATCCTGTGCCGCGACGCCGACGGCACGACCGTGGCCGTGGAGATCAAGCGGCGCGGCGAGATCGACGGCGTGGAGCAGCTCACCCGCTATCTGGAGCTGCTGAACCGCGACCCGCACCTCGCGCCGGTGAAGGGCGTCTTCGCCGCCCAGGAGATCAAGCCCCAGGCGCGGGTGCTGGCGACGGACCGCGGCATCGGCTGCGTGGTGCTGGACTACGACGCGCTGCGTGGCATCGAGGACGACAAGCTGCGGCTGTTCTGAGCCGTCCCCCGGTCCGGGTCCTCACTTCCCCGGACCGTCGTACGCTGCCCCGCCGTCGTACCTTCTCGGCCGTCGTACGCCCTCGCGGGTACGGCCACGGCCCCGGGACGTCACCGTCCCGGGGCCGTGTCGTGTCTCAGGCCGACGTACCGCTCGGCGAGGGGCCGCCGCTCGTGGCGGGCGCGCTCTGGGTGGCGCCGCCGGCGCCGCCGGTGGTCTCCGTGCCGCCGCCGCTGGTGCCGCCGCCGGCCCCGCCGGTGGTGTCCGTCCCTCCGGTGTCGGTGCCGCCCGTGGTGTCCGTCCCTCCGGTGTCGGTGCCGCCCGTGGTGTCCGTGCCACCGGTGGTGTCGGTGCCGCCGGTGGTGTCCGTACCGCCGGTGGTGTCGGTGCCGCCCGTCGTCGGGGAGGAACTGCCGCCGGTCGTGGGCGAGCCGCTGCCGCCCGTGGTGGGCGAGGACGTGCCGCCGGTCGTCGGGGAGCCGGTGCCGCCCGTGGTCGGGGAGCTGCTGCCACCGGTGGTGGTGGAGCTGCCGCCCGTCGTCGGGGAGGGGCTGCCGCCCGTGGTCGTCCCGCTCGTGGCGGACGGGTCGCCCGACGGGGTCGGGGTGCCGCTCTCGCCGGGGCCCGAGGTTCCGGGCGCGCCGGAGGTGCCGGAGCCCGAGCCGTACCCTCCGGTGCCGTCGCCGGTGCCGTCGCCGGGGTCGCGGGTGGAGCCCTGGTCCGGCTCGTCCGCGTCGGGGCCGCCGCTGCCGCCGTCCCCGTCGGCCGGCCGGTCGGAGGTGACGCGGCCCGGCCCGCCCTTGCCGTCCTCGGCGCCGCCGGAGGTCGCGCCCAGGGTCACCACGGTGCCGAGCACGGCCGCGAGGACCGCGCCCGCCCCGGCCGCGACCAGGTTGCGCCGGGCGCCCTTCAGGATGGTGCGCCGCGCGGTCCCCCCGGCCGCCCGGGCCGACGGGTCCTGGCGGCCGGCGGCCGCCCCGGTCCCACCGCCGCCGGGCCCGGACACCGCGTCCGCACCCGGCCCCGCGGCCGGACCCGCCGGACCCGCCTGCCCCGCGGCGACCGGACCGCTCGTGCCCACCGGCCCGCCGGCGCCCGCCGCGGCGCCCGCGCCCACCGCACCGCCGAGGGCCGCGGGTACGCCCCCGGACGGGGACGCCGACTCGTCGGACCGCGCCGCGGGCACCTCCTCGCCCGCCGCCGTCCGGCCACCCGGCAGCGCCCCGCGCTCCCGGTCCGCGACGAGGGCCAGGGCCCGCCGGCCGGCCACCGTGCCGCGCTTGTCGGCGAGGGCGCCGCGCATGGCGATGGACGCCTCCAGCTCGGCGCGCGCCCGGTCCAGGTTCCCGGCGCACAGCGCGAGGACGCCCAACTCGTGGTGGAAGTAGGCCTCCTCGGCCACCTCCCCGGCGTGCCGGGCGGCCTCCGCTCCGGTGCGCAGCGCCCGTTCCCAGGCGCCCCAGTGCAGTCCGGCCGCGAAGGCGGGTGCCGCGCTGCGGGCCAGGACGACCGCGGAGGCGGCGTAGCCGTCCTCGTCCTCCTCCTCGGCGGAGGGTTCGGGGGCGGAGGACGCCGGGGAGCCGGAGCCGCCGAAGACCCCGGGGACGTCCGGTCCGGCGGCCGCGGTGGCGGGCCCGCCCGCGTCCGCGGCGGCCTGGACCGTGGCCGTCAGCGCGGCCAGTACGGCGTCCGCCTCGGCGACAGCCCGCTCGGGGCTGACCGACGGGTGGCCGACCCACCAGGCGTAGTGCTGGGCGGCGGTGTGGGCCCGGTCGGCGGCGCCCTCGTCGTACCCCTTGGCGACGAGCTGCGCCATCACCCCGGCGGCGAGCCGGTAGCGGGTGCCGACCGGGCTGAGCAGTCCGCAGCGCAGCAGCTCGCCGATGGCGGCGTCCGCGTGCGTGTCGTTGACCAGCGCCGGCAGGTGCGCCTGGTGCGGGACCTCGCCGCCGAGCGCGACCGCGAAGCGCAGGGTCTCGCGGGCCGGCTCGGAGAGCCGGGAGGCGAGCAGCGGGGCGGGGGCGGCGGCGTCGCCGAGCGGCGGCAGAGGCGCCTCGCGGTGGTCGGCGAAGACATCGTCCTCGTCCTCGTCGCCCGAGGGCGCGGTGCGCAGGTCGTCGCGCTGCTTGAGCAGGGCGCCGGCCTGGACGAAGCGCAGCGGGAGGCCTTCGGACTCGAACCAGAGGTCACCGGCCCAGTTGGCCTCGTCGTCGGTGAGCGGCCGGTCGACGCAGCGCTCCAGCAGCTCCAGCGCGGAGCCGCGGTCCAGCCCGGAGAGGAACACCTCTTCGAGGTGGGAGTCGGGCGAGGGCGCGGCGACGTCGGGCGTGGCGGCGAGCAGGAAGGCGCACTCGGGGGTGGCCTCGAGGAGTTCGTCCAGCGCGGCGCCGCCGAACTCGAGGTCGTCCAGGAGGACGACCGCGCCGATGTCGTGGACCGCCGCGCGCAGGCCGGCGCGGTCGGGGCGGGTGGCGGGTGCGCGGTGGACGGTGGCGTAGAGCTCGTGCAGCAGCTCGGTGGGCGTGCGGTGGTGGCCGGAGAGCCGGACCACGCCGTCGGGCGCGAGCTCCGCGCAGTCGGCGGCGACGGCGTCGAGCAGCGCGGTGCGCCCGGAGCCGGACGGGCCGGTGAGCCGCACGGAGCGGCCGCGGGAGAGCAGCCGGACCAGCCGCTCACGCTGCTCCTGGCGTTCCAGGAGGGGCAGGGGCGGGGCGGCGGGACCGGGGGGCACGGGCGGGCCGGACGCGCGGGCCAGGTCGGCGCGCTCCTCGGGGGTGTGGCGGCCGGGGGCCTCGGGCCGGCGCCCGGGCGGGCAGGGCTCGATCTCGCTGCCGTCTATGGGGTTGACGGTGAGCAGGAGGTCGCCCGAGACGAGCTGGGCGGTGCGGGCGGGACCCGGCGGGGTGCCGCCCTGCCCGTACGCGGGTGTGGGGCCGCCGTCGCGTGTGGTGCGAGGGCGGCCGTCGCGGTCGTCGTGGCCGACGTCTTTTGGTCCCCGGTGGATCGGGTCCATGGTGTAAGCCCCCAAAAGCATGGTGCGCGGAAAAGCCCCTCCCGGCCTTTCTGCACGCCCGCTGTCGCTTCTGGTCCGGTGCCCGCCGGGTGGGTCCGTCAAGGGCGGGCGACCGAACCCTAGACGTTCGCTCAGTATGGATGAAGAGCCGGGGTGGCACGGCGCCCGGGACGTCACGGTCTTGTGAGGATTGGGCGCCTGGTGCGGGTTCACCGGGCCCCGTGCCGTCGGGGAGTGTCCGGCGGGGCCGGCGGCGGCCGGGCGTCGCGGCCCGGGCGCGGCCCGCCGGACGGGGACTACACGCGGGGCAACGTTTCGGCGGCGATGCCGCCCTCGATGGCGAGGATGCGGTGCAGCCGGGTGGCCACCAGCAGGCGCTGCATCTGGGGCGGTACGCCCCGCAGCACCAGCCGGCGGCCGCAACGGCCCGCTCGCCGGTGGGCGCCCATGATGACCCCGAGACCCGTGGCGTCCCAGGAGTCGAGGCCGGTCAGGTCGAGCACCAGGTCGCCGGCTCCGTCGTCGACGGCCGAGTGCAGGACCGTACGGGCGTCCGCCGCGCTGCGGACGTCGAGGCGGCCCCCGACGACCAGCTCGGCGTGGTCGCCCCTGATGTGCATATGCGCTCCCCGAGAGTGCGTTGCCGTCGCGTTGTCGTCGCGTCTTTCGTCGTCACGTACTTCGTCGTCACGTACTTCTATGCATCAACTGACTGCCTGACCGGCGGACCAGTTGCGCCTTGTAAGCGAACCGATACCGAATTCACCCCGAGGGGTGATGGTGGAACGGTCGAAACGGCTCAGTGCTTGTAGAAGCCCTGCCCGCTCTTGCGGCCGATGTCACCCGCGTCCACCATCCGGCGCATCAGCTCCGGCGGCGCGAACTTCTCGTCCTGGGACTCGGTGTAGATGTTGCTGGTGGCGTGGAGCAGGATGTCCACGCCGGTGAGGTCGGCGGTCGCGAGCGGGCCCATGGCGTGGCCGAAGCCCAGCTTGCAGGCGACGTCGATGTCCTCGGCGGAGGCGACGCCCGATTCGTACAGCTTCGCCGCTTCGACGACCAGGGCGGAGATGAGACGGGTCGTCACGAATCCGGCGACGTCGCGGTTGACGACGATGCAGGTCTTGCCGACCGACTCGGCGAACTCCCGCGCGGTGGCGAGGGTTTCGTCGCTCGTCTTGTAGCCGCGCACCAGTTCGCAGAGCTGCATCATCGGGACCGGCGAGAAGAAGTGGGCGCCGACGACGCGCTCCGGGCGCTCCGTCACGGCCGCGATCTTGGTGATCGGGATGGCGGAGGTGTTGGAGGCGAGGACGGTGTCGTCGCGTACGAGCTTGTCGAGCGTACGGAAGATCTCGTGCTTGACCTCGAGCTTCTCGAAGACGGCCTCGACGACGACATCGGCGTCGGCGGCCGCGTCCAGGTCGGTCGTCGTGGTGATGCGGGCCAAGGCGGCCTCGGCGTCCGCGGCTTCGAGCTTGCCCTTGGCGACGAACTTGTCGTACGAGGCCTTGATGCCGTCGGTGCCGCGGGTCAGGGCCGCGTCGGTGACGTCACGCAGCACGACCTCCCAGCCCGCCTGGGCCGAGACCTGCGCGATTCCGGACCCCATGAGTCCGGCCCCGATGACGGCGAGCTTCCTGGCCACGATCTTCCCCTTAACACCCGTTTACGTATCGGTTCTTCGCGGAGGTTAGCGGGCGCGCGCGGCCGTGTGGCGCCGAAGAGATGCGCGTCACGTCTCAGATGACGGACATCACACCGGTACGGGCGGTGGGGTGAGCCCGGCGGGGCGGCGGGGCCGTGAGCGGGGTCACTCGGACGTGGGGCGCGCCGCATACTCCAGCACCTTGCGCCCCATCAGCTCCTCCATCTCGTCGAGGAGACCGAGGGCCGCGCGGGAGACCTCGCCGATGTCGCGCCGCTGGACCATCTCCTGGCCGATCCACGCCATGAGGGACTCGTGGACCCAGGAGAGCTGCCCGGCGACGAGCGCCGGGATCGGGTCGCCGTCGGCGGCCCCGGTCTCCCGGGCGAGGGTGGCGGTGAGGTCGGCGAGCGCCTCCTGCTGGATGGCCCACAGCCGGGACCGCAGGGCGTGGGCGTCGCTGATCACCCGCATGAAGTCGGCCCAGCCGGCGAAGAGGCCCACGGTCGGGGACTGGCTCACCACGGCGGCACGCAGTTCACGCAGGACGGCGGCGGCGGCGCTCTCGCCGGGGCGGCGGCCCCGGACGTAGCGGGAGAGCCGGTCGATGACGTCCTCGCCGCGGTCGAGGAACAGGTCCTCCTTGGCGGGGAAGTAGTTGTAGACGGTGTTGACGGAGACATCGGCGGCGGCGGCGATCTCGGCGATCGTCACCGCGTCGAAGCCCCGTTCCAGGAACAGCCCGGTGGCCACGTCGGAGATGTGCTGCCTGGTCTGCCGCTTCTTGCGCTCTCTCAGTCCCTCGGTCGTCGCCATGCCCGCATCCTAGCTTTCTGGGCCCTCTGAAAACTTGGAGTCATTGCAAACTTTTAGGGACTCTGTTTTTCTTGGGGCATGCCCATCATCAGTACGGCCGGACTGGCCCACACCTTCCGCACCCGCGGCGGCCCCGTCGAAGCCGTCCGCGGGATCGACCTCACCGTGCAGCCCGGCGAGATCCTCGGGTTCCTCGGCCCCAACGGCGCGGGCAAGACCACCACGCTGCGGATGCTCACCACCCTTCTGCCGCCCACCGGCGGCGCGGCCACGGTCGCGGGCCGCGACCTGGTCGGCGACCCCGCCGGCGTACGGCGGAGGATCGGGTACGTCGCCCAGTCCGGCGGCGTCGACCTCTCCGTCTCCGTACGCGAGGAACTGGTCACCCAGGGCCGGCTCTACCGCCTCACGAAGTCCGAGGCGGCCGGCCGCGCCGCTGAGCTCGCGCGTGAACTGGACCTCACCGACCTGCTGGACCGCCCGTGCGCGGCCCTCTCCGGCGGACAGCGCCGGCGACTGGACATCGCCCTGGGGCTCACCCACCGCCCCGAGGTCCTCTTCCTCGACGAGCCGACCACCGGCCTCGACCCCGGCAGCCGCGCCGACCTGTGGCGGCTGGTCCGGCGGCTGCGCGACACCCACGGCACCACCGTCTTCCTCACCACCCACTACCTCGACGAGGCCGACGAGCTGTCCGACCGGCTCGTCGTCGTCGACCGGGGCACGGTCGTGGCGGAGGGCGCCCCGGCGGACCTCAAGGAGCGGTACGCCGGATCGGCCGGGGCGTCGCTCCAGGACACCTTCCTCGCCATCACCGGGCGCGGCCCGGCCCCCACCGACCAGGCCCCCGTGGCCGTCTAGGAGATCCCGTGCTGTTCCACGACACCGCCCTGGTCTTCGGGCGGTACGCCCGCCAGACGCTGCGCTCCCGGTTCCAGCTACTGTTCGGCGCCCTGATGCCGCTGCTGTACCTGCTCTTCTTCGGCCCGCTCCTCACCGGCCTGCCGCTCGGCGCGGACGGCGACTCCTGGCAGGTCCTGGTGCCGGGCCTGCTGCTCCAGCTCGGCCTGTTCGGGGCGTCGTTCGCCGGGTTCGCGCTCATCATCGAGCAGCGGATGGGGGTCCTCGAACGGCTGCGGGTGACCCCCGTCAGCCGCCTCGCGCTGCTGCTGGGACGGGTCCTGCGGGACGCCGCGGTCTTCGTGTTCCAGGCGGTGCTGCTGGTGCTGGCCGCCGTGGCGATGGGGCTGCGGGCGCCGCTGGGCGGGATTCTGATCGGCTTCGCGTTCGTCGCCGTGCTGACGGTCGCGCTGGCGTCCCTGTCCTACGCGCTGGCGCTGAAGCTGCCCGAGCCACAGGGGTTCGGGCCGGCCGTCAACGCGGTGGCCATGCCGTCGATGCTGCTGTCCGGCCTGATGCTGCCGATGGCCCTGGCGCCGGCCTGGCTGGACGCGCTGTCGCACCTGATGCCGTTCCGCTACCTGGTGGACGCGGTGCGCGCCGGGTACGTGGGCGACTACACGGGCACGGCGATGCTGTACGGCGTGCTGGTGGCCGCCGGGTTCGCGGCGGTGGCCGTGACGGTGGGCACACGCGTCTTCCGCCGGGCGGGCGCGTAACTAAGGTGGCCGTATGGTCAATCTGACGCGCATCTACACCCGCACCGGCGACAAGGGCACGACGGCACTCGGCGACATGAGCCGCACGGCCAAGACGGACCTGCGGATCGCGGCGTACGCCGACGCCAACGAGGCCAACGCGGTGATCGGCACCGCGATCGCGCTGGGCGGCCTGGACCAGGAGGTCGTCAAGGTCCTCGTCCGGGTCCAGAACGACCTGTTCGACGTGGGCGCCGACCTGTCGACGCCGGTGGTCCCGGACCCGCAGTACCCGCCGCTGCGGGTGGAGCAGAGTTACGTCGACAAGCTGGAGGCCGACTGCGACCGGTTCCTGGAGGACCTGGAGAAGCTCCGCTCCTTCATCCTCCCGGGCGGAACCCCGGGCGCGGCCTTGCTGCACCAGGCCTGCACGGTGGTGCGGCGGGCCGAGCGCTCGACGTGGGCGGCGCTGGAGGTGCACGGCGACACGATGAACGCCCTGACGGCGACGTACCTCAACCGGCTCTCGGACCTGCTGTTCATCCTGGCCAGGACGGCCAACAAGGAGATCGGCGACGTCCTGTGGGTCCCGGGCGGCGAGCGCTGACCCGGGCCGGCGGCCGGCGGCGGCCGCGGCCTAGCGGCGGCCGGCGGCGGCCTAGCGGCGGTCCACGCGGGCCGGTCCGCCGCGGCCTGGCTCCGGCTCGGGCGCCGGCGCCTTCCGGGGCCAGACCGCGTACGAGAGGGCGATCAGCCCGTGGATCCCGGCCGCCCGCCACGCCACGCCGGTCCAGTTCTCCAGCGGACCGGTGCGGCCCGGGTCGTCCACGTACAGCACCGCCAGCCACAGCAGCCCCGTGGCGACCACCGCCCCGATGAGCGTGCCCAGCCAGAGGCGGCCCTCGTGACGGGCGCGGGCCATGCCGTAACGGGGCGGGCCCACCGGGCGGGGGCCGCCCGCCAGGCGGTGGGCGGCATGGCCGTCGAGCCACTTCACCGTGCGGTGACCGTGGCCGACGGTGTACCCGATGTACAGCGCGGCCAGCCCGTGCTCGGCGCTCGGGTCGGCGCCGTTCTTCAGGTCCATCGCGGTGACGACCAGCAGGACGACCTCCAGCAGCGGTTCGCCCAGCAGCAGCGCCGCGCCCGTGCGGGGCATCCGCAGCAGGTAGCGGACGGCCAGTCCGGCGGCCAGCAACACCCAGAAGCCGACCTCGCAGATGACGATGAGCGCGACGACCACGGCACTCTCCCTTCGGTACCCCTCCAGCCTTCCGGCGGCGGGCGGCCGTTTCGTCGTCGCCGGTGACGAACCGGGACTGCATCCTTCGATGTAGCGGCGCTCCGACCGCGCGGTGACGTCACCGGCGGGGGCGGCATGTTGGATGGGCGTGTGACGTTTCCCCGTACGCATCGCGACGACGTGCTGATCGCCGCCGCCGGGCTGGCCTGCGGTGTGCTGCTGTGGTGGTTCGGGCTCTACACGCGCGGGACGCGGGACACCGGGCTGCCGGGCGACCCGGTGGTCCTGGTCCCCCTCCTGGTGATGACCGCGCTGGCGCTGGTGCGCCGCACCATGCCGCGCACCGCCCTGCTCGCCGGGACGGTGGCCGTCGTCGCGGACCAGTTCACCCGGGGCGACCTGATGACGGTCGTGATGTTCGCCGACATCGTGTACGCGGCCGTGGTGTACGGGCCCCCCGCCTCCGTCCGGTGGATCCCGGTCACCAGCGGGCTGATCACCATCGCGGTGACGCTCGGCTTCCTGGCCTGGTACCGCACTCCGGAGGCGCTGCTGATCGGGGTGGTCACGGCACTGATCACGTTCTTCCCGGCCATCACCGGCGCCGTCGTCCGCAATCACCGCCTGGCCGCCGACACGGCCCGGCTGCGGGCGGAGCAGACCGCGCTGCTGGCGGAGATGGACCGCCGGCAGGCGGTGATCGCCGAGCGGTCCCGGATGGCCCGCGAGCTGCACGACATGGTGGCCAACCACCTGTCCGCGATCGCCATCCACTCCACCGCCGCGCTCTCCATCGACGACCCCGGGACGTCCCGGGAGGCGCTGGGCGTCATCCGGGAGAACAGCGTCGACGGCCTGGCCGAAATGCGCCGCCTGATCGGCCTGCTGCGGGACACCAGCGGCCATGACGAGCCGGCCGCCGCACCGACCCTGGACGGCCTCGACGCCCTGGTGCGGCAGGCCCGGGTGAACGGTGCGGCGAGCGGTCTGACCTTCCGGCTCACCGACGACCGGGCCCCGGACGGCCGGCTCCCCGCGCCCGTCGAGCTGGCCGCGTACCGGATCGTCCAGGAGTCGCTGACGAACACGCTCAAGCACGCGGACGGGGGCGAGGTGACCGTCACGCTGACCTCCGCCGCCCCGGGGCTGACCGTCGAGGTGACCAGCCCCTTCGGCGCCCGGCCCGGCCCCCGCGCGCCCGGGTCGGGGGCCGGTCTGGTGGGGATGCGGGAGCGGATCGCGCTGCTGGGCGGGGTGTTCGCGGCGGGCCCGGCGCCGGCGCCGGGGGACGGGACGGGGAAGATCTGGCGGGTACGGGCGGAGCTGCCCGTGGCGGAGGACGACAGGGAGCCGTCGGCATGACCGGACGCATGACGGAACGCGGTACGGGAAGCACGGCCGGAGCCGCCCGGGTGCGGGTGCTCGTGGCCGAGGACCAGCGCGCGGTGCGCGCCGGACTGGTGCTGATCCTGGGCAGTGCGCCCGACATCGAGGTGGTCGGGGAGGCGGGGGACGGCGAGGAGGCGGTGCGGCTGGCGCGGGAGCTGCGCCCGGACCTGGTGCTGATGGACATTCAGATGCCCCGGCTGGACGGGGTCTCGGCGACGCGCCGGGTGGTGGGCGAGCGCCTCGCCGACGTCCTGGTCCTGACCACGTTCGACCTGGACGAGTACGTCTTCGGGGCGCTGCGCGCGGGGGCGGCCGGGTTCCTGCTGAAGAACACGGAGGCCGGGGACCTGATCGGGGCGGTACGGACGGTGGCCCGTGGCGAGGGCCTGATCGCCCCGGCGGTGACCCGCCGGCTGATCGCGGAGTTCGCGGCCCCGGCCGGCCGGGTGCGCGCGCCGGACGCGCCCGATCCGGCCGTACTGGATGTGCTGACCCGGCGGGAGCGGGAGGTCCTCTCGTGCCTGGGCGAGGGGCTGTCGAACGCGCAGATCGCGGTGCGGCTGGAGATGGCGGAGGCGACGGTGAAGACCCATGTCAGCCGCCTGCTGGGCAAGTTGGGGCTGCGCAGCCGGGTGCAGGCCGCGGTGCTCGCCCAGGAGCTGGGGGTCTGACCGGGGCGAGGCTCGGCCCGGTACACCTATGGTCTGGACCTATTGACGATTGGTCCAGACCTTCCTACGCTCACGGCGCGCACCTTTCACGGACCCCCACCGTTGTCCGTCCCGCAACTTGAGGAGCACCGTTGAGCACTCAAGCACTTCCGCGCAGAACGAGGTTCCGTGCCAGAGCCACGGCCGGACTCACCGCCCTGCTGCTCCC
The DNA here is from genome assembly GCF_055598725.1 of Streptomyces sp. NPDC039423. Lineage (NCBI taxonomy): Bacteria > Bacillati > Actinomycetota > Actinomycetes > Kitasatosporales > Streptomycetaceae > Streptomyces > Streptomyces sp. NPDC039423. The sequence goes on along the minus strand of NZ_JBVKAH010000002.1, from coordinate 812,832 downwards.
GCTGGCCGCCATGGTCGGCCTCGCCTCCCCCGCCCAGGCCGCCACCTCGGCGACCGCCTCGTACACCAAGGCCTCCGACTGGGGGTCGGGCTTCGAGGGCCGGTGGACGGTGAAGAACACCGGCACCACCACGCTCTCGTCCTGGACCGTCGAGTGGGACTTCCCCTCCGGCACGTCCGTCACCTCCGCCTGGGACGCCACCGTCACCGGCAGCGGCACCCACTGGACCGCCAAGAACGTCGGCTGGAACGGCACCCTCGCCCCCGGCGCCTCCGTCTCCTTCGGGTTCAACGGGACCGGCACCGGATCCCCCACCGGCTGCAAGCTCAACGGCGGCTCCTGCGACGGTGGCCCCACCGTGCCCGGGGACAACCCGCCCTCCGCGCCCGGCACCCCGTCCGCGTCCGACATCACCAACACCTCGGTCAAGCTCTCGTGGGCCGCCGCAACCGACGACAAGGGCGTCAAGAACTACGACGTCCTCCGCGACGGCGCCAAGGTCGCCACGGTCACCGGCACGACGTACGCCGACACCGCCCTGACGGCCGGCACCGACTACTCGTACACCGTCCAGGCGCGTGACACCGCCGACCAGACCGGACCGGTCAGCGGCGCCCGCGCCGTGCGCACCACCGGCGGCGGCACGGACCCGGGCCCCGGCCCCGGCTCGGCCGTCAAGCTCGGCTACTTCACCAACTGGGGCGTCTACGGCCGCAACTACCACGTCAAGAACCTGGTGACCTCCGGCTCGGCGCAGAAGATCACGCACATCAACTACGCCTTCGGCAACGTCCAGAACGGCAAGTGCACCATCGGCGACTCCTACGCCGACTACGACAAGGCCTACACCGCCGATCAGTCCGTCGACGGCAAGGCCGACACCTGGGACCAGCCGCTGCGCGGCAACTTCAACCAGTTGCGCAAGCTCAAGGCCCAGTACCCGCACATCAAGGTGCTGTGGTCCTTCGGCGGCTGGACCTGGTCCGGTGGCTTCGGCCAGGCCGTGCAGAACCCGGCCGCCTTCGCCCAGTCGTGCTACGACCTGGTCGAGGACCCGCGCTGGGCCGATGTCTTCGACGGCATCGACCTGGACTGGGAGTACCCCAACGCCTGCGGCCTGTCCTGTGACACCAGCGGCCCGGCGGCCTTCAAGAACATGATGCAGGCCATGCGCGCCAAGTTCGGCACCGGCAACCTGGTCACCGCGGCCGTCACCGCCGACGCCTCCTCCGGCGGCAAGATCGACGCCGCGGACTACGGCGGCGCCGCGCAGTACCTCGACTGGTACAACGTGATGACGTACGACTTCTTCGGCGCCTGGGCGGCGAAGGGCCCGACGGCCCCGCACTCCCCGCTCACCTCGTACCCGGGCATCCCCCAGGCGGGCTTCAACTCCGCCGAGGCGATCGCCAAGTTCAAGGCCAAGGGCGTGCCGTCCGCCAAGCTGCTCCTCGGCATCGGCTTCTACGGCCGCGGCTGGACCGGCGTGACGCAGAAGGAGCCGGGCGGCACCGCCACGGGCCCGGCGCAGGGCACGTACGAGCAGGGCATCGAGGACTACAAGGTCCTGAAGAACAGCTGCCCCGCCAACGGGACGGTCGCCGGCACGGCGTACGCCCACTGCGGCACCAACTGGTGGAGCTACGACACCCCGGCCACCGTCACGTCCAAGATGGGCTGGGCGAAGAACCAGGGCCTGGGCGGAGCCTTCTTCTGGGAGTTCAGCGGCGACACCGCGGGCGGCGAGCTCGTGAGCGCCATCGACAGCGGACTGAAGTAGTCACCCGCGGCGGGGACGGCGCAGGACGCCGTCCCCGCCGTACCCCGTCTCGTGCCGCACCACACGGCATTCCTCCCCCAGGACGGCGACCGCTGCCCGGTAGCCGTCACCCGCGTCGACGTCATGGAGCCGCACCGGCGGGTGCGGCTCTTCGCGTTCCCGCCACTCCAGCAGCGCGGCCGGCGCGTCCGGCGCGCTCACCGTCAGCAGCGCGGGGGGCACCGTCAGCCCGTCGCCGGTCGCCTTGAGCACCGCTTCCTTCCGCGCCCAGTAGCGGACGAAACCCGGTGTCCGCTCCGCGGCCGGCAGCCGCTCCAGCCAGGCCCGCTCGGCCGGCGCCAGGACCACCGGCGCGAGCTCCGCCGCCCGGCCGTCCTCCGCGACCTCCTCCAGATCGACACCGACCGGCCCGGCCAGCGACAGCGCGACCGCGACCCGCTCCCCCGAGTGCGACAGCGACGGCTCCAGCGAGGAACCGGCCACCCGGGGCTTGCCGTGCGGCTCCGGCCGGTCGCAGTGCCGGCACTCGTGGACGAACCGCACCTCACCCGGCGCGGTCCCGAGCTGCGCCGCCACCAGCTCCCGCAGCAGCGCGTGCGCGGTCAGGTACAGCGCGCGGTCCGCCGCGCGCACGAAGGCCCCGTACCGCGACCGCTCCCGGGCGTCGAGGAGCTCCAGCAGGGACGGCGACGGTTCGCGCACGGCGTCGGCGATCCACACATGGCACTCGCCCGCCCCCACCCGGGGGACGTCCACACCCGCACCGGACCGGACCGTCCGGGGGGCCTCGCCCGAGGCCCCGCGTCGCGAAGCCTCCCGCGGATGCCCGTCAGGCGACATTGACCCGCTGGCCGGGAGGCGCGGCCTCCAGCCAGGCGAGGAAGCCGGTGAGCGCGTCCTCGCTCATCGCCAGTTCCAGCCGGTGCCCGTGGTGCAGACAGCCCAGCACCACCGAGTCCGACAGCAGCGCCAGCTCCTCCTCGCCCTCGGGCATCCGGCGCGCCAGCACCTCGATGCCGGACCGCTCCAGGACGCGGCGGGGGCGGGGGGCGTAGGAGAAGACCCGGAACCAGGCGACCCGGTCGCCGCTGTAGCGGGCGACGCCGTACACCCAGCCCTTGCCGGTGGGGGTCCCCCCGGCGGAGCGAGGGGGAAGGTCACCGTCGTCCGGCACGTGCCAGCGCAGGCTGCAGTCGAAGGTGCCGCCGGACCGCTGGATCAGCCGGCGGCGCAGTCCGAAAACGAAGAGCCCGATCACCACCAGCGCGACGACCAGGGCGCTCACCAGCAGAGCGAGGAACATCTCCACCGACCTCCTCGCATCGTTCGTTCAACGAAGTACAACCTGCACCTGCATCGACCTCAGCCGCGGCACGTTCTGGATGATTCCAGACCGGACCGCGGCTGAGGGCACAACTGTCGGCGCGCTGCGCTAGCGCACCGCTACCGCGCGCAGCCGGACGCCGGCGCGCCGCTCGGCGGCGGCGTCCGACTCGGCCTTCGCGCGCTCCAGCGCACGCTCGGCGCGCTGGGGGTCGATCTCGTCCGCCAGCTCGGCGATCTCGGCGAGCAGCGACAGCTTGTTGTCCGCGAAGGTGATGAAACCGCCGTGCACGGCGGCGACGACAGTCCCGCCCTCACTCGTACGGATGGTCACCGGGCCCGACTCCAGCACACCGAGCAGCGGCTGGTGGCCGGGCATGACGCCGATGTCGCCGGACGTGGTGCGCGCGATGACCAGGGTGGCCTCGCCGGACCAGACACTCCGGTCCGCGGCGACCAGCTCGACGTGCAGCTCAGCAGCCAAGGGTGGCTCCTCGGGTCACCACCCGGCGTGTGCCGGGTGTTGGGTCATAAGTCTAGTAGGGCGCCCGGCGACGGATCGCCGGGCCCCTCGGTCAAACGGGGGGCGTACGAAGGGGGGCGGGACGGACCCGCCCCCCTTCACGAGTCACGGGACTCAGGAGACGCCGAGCTCCTTGGCGTTCTTCTTGAGGTCCTCGAGACCACCGCACATGAAGAAGGCCTGCTCGGGGAAGTGGTCGTACTCACCGTCGCAGATCGCGTTGAACGCGGCGATCGACTCGTCGAGCGGCACGTCCGAGCCGTCCACGCCGGTGAACTGCTTGGCGGCGTGGGTGTTCTGGGACAGGAAGCGCTCGACGCGACGGGCACGGTGGACAACGAGCTTGTCCTCCTCGCCCAGCTCGTCGATACCGAGGATCGCGATGATGTCCTGGAGGTCCTTGTACTTCTGGAGGATCCCCTTGACGCGCATGGCGGCCTCGTAGTGGTCCTGCGCGATGTAGCGCGGGTCCAGGATCCGGGACGTGGAGTCCAGCGGGTCCACGGCCGGGTAGATGCCCTTCTCGGAGATCGGACGGGAGAGAACCGTCGTCGCGTCGAGGTGGGCGAAGGTGGTGGCCGGGGCCGGGTCGGTCAGGTCGTCCGCGGGGACGTAGATCGCCTGCATCGAGGTGATCGAGTGACCACGCGTCGAGGTGATGCGCTCCTGGAGCTGACCCATCTCGTCCGCCAGGTTCGGCTGGTAACCCACCGCGGACGGCATACGGCCGAGCAGGGTGGACACCTCGGAACCGGCCTGGGTGAACCGGAAGATGTTGTCGATGAAGAAGAGCACGTCCTGCTTCTGCACATCGCGGAAGTACTCCGCCATGGTCAGACCGGCCAGGGCGACGCGCAGACGGGTGCCCGGGGGCTCGTCCATCTGGCCGAAGACCAGGGCGGTCTTGTCCAGAACGCCGGACTCTTCCATCTCCGCGATGAGGTCGTTGCCCTCACGGGTGCGCTCGCCGACGCCCGCGAAGACGGAGACGCCTTCGTGGAGGTTGGCGACACGCATGATCATTTCCTGGATCAGCACGGTCTTGCCGACACCGGCACCACCGAACAGACCGATCTTTCCACCCTTGACGTACGGGGTGAGAAGGTCGACGACCTTCAGACCGGTCTCGAACATCTCGGTCTTGGACTCGAGCTGGTCGAAGGCGGGGGCCTTGCGGTGGATCGGCCAGCGCTCACCGACGTTGGCGTTCTCCTCGGGGTGGTTCAGCACCTCACCGAGGGTGTTGAACACCTTGCCCTTGGTGAAGTCGCCGACCGGCACCGTGATGCCGTTGCCCGTGTCGGTCACCGCGGCCTGGCGGACCAGACCGTCGGTGGGCTGCATCGAGATGGTGCGGACCAGGCCGTCACCCAGGTGCTGGGCGACCTCCAGGGTCAGCGTCTTCTTCTTGCCGTCCTCGGCCGGGTCGGCAACCTCGACGTGCAGCGCGTTGTAGATCTCCGGCATCGCGTCGACGGGGAACTCCACGTCGACGACCGGGCCGATGACCCGCGCGACGCGGCCCGTCGCCGTGGCCGTCTCAACAGTGGTGGTCATTACTTGTCACTCCCCGCGGTCGCGTCGGCCAGGGCGCTCGCGCCACCGACGATCTCGCTGATTTCCTGGGTGATTTCGGCCTGGCGGGCCGCGTTGGCAAGCCGGGAGAGGCTGTTGATCAGGTCTCCGGCGTTGTCGGTCGCCGACTTCATCGCGCGGCGGCGGGCGGCGTGCTCGGAAGCGGCGGCCTGCAGCAGTGCGTTGTAGACACGGCTCTCGACGTACCGCGGCAGCAGGGCGTCGAGGACGTCCTCGGCCGACGGCTCGAAGTCGAACAGCGGAAGGATCTCGCCCTTGCTCCCCGTCTCCTCCGCCGCCTTCTCCAGGCTGAGCGGGAGCATCCGGTTCTGCACGGGCGTCTGCGTCATCATCGACACGAATTCCGTGAAGACGATGTGCAGCTCGTCGACCCCGCCCTCGGCCGTCTCCGTGGTGACGGCCTGGATGAGGGGCGCGGCGACGGCCTTGGCGTCCGCGTAGCTCGGGCTGTCGGTGAAGCCGGTCCACGACTCCGCGACCTTGCGCTCGCGGAAGCCGTAGTAGGCGACACCCTTGCGGCCGACGATGTACGTGTCGACCTCCTTGCCCTCGCCACGCAGCCGCGCGGTGAGCTGGTCCGCCGCCTTGATGGCGTTGGACGAGTAGCCGCCGGCCAGACCGCGGTCGCTCGTGATGAGCAGGACCGCGGCCCGCGTCGGGGTGTCCGTCTCGGTGGTCAGCGGGTGGTTGGTGTTCGACCCGGTGGCCACCGCGGTGACCGCGCGGATGAGCTCGGTCGCGTACGGCGTCGAGGCCGCCACCTTGCGCTGCGCCTTGACGATGCGCGAGGCGGCGATCATCTCCATCGCCTTGGTGATCTTCTTGGTCGCCGTGACGGATTTGATGCGACGCTTGTAGACCCGGAGCTGCGCTCCCATGAGTCAGGTCCCTTCCGTCGTCACTTCGAGACGTTGGCGGCGGCCGGGGCGTCCTCGGCCAGCAGCTTCCCGTCCGAGGTCTCGAACTGCTTCTTGAACGCGGCGATGGCGTCGGCGACGGCGGTGAGGGTGTCGTCCGACATCTTCGCGCCCTCGCGGATCGAGGTCATCAGCGGCTTGTGCTCCCGGTTAAGGAAGTCCAGCAGCTCGGTCTCGAAGCGGCGGATGTCCGCGACCGGGACGTCGTCCATCTTGCCGGTGGTGCCGGCCCAGACGGAGACGACCTGGTTCTCGGTCGGCATCGGCTGGTACTGCGGCTGCTTCAGCAGCTCGACCATCCGCTTACCGCGCTCCAGCGAGGCCTTCGACGCGGCGTCCAGGTCGGAACCGAAGGCGGCGAACGCCTCCAGCTCACGGAACTGGGCGAGGTCCACGCGCAGCCGGCCGGAGACCTGGCGCATCGCCTTGTGCTGGGCGGAGCCACCGACACGGGAGACCGAGATACCGACGTTCAGGGCCGGACGCTGGCCGGCGTTGAACAGGTCGGACTCCAGGAAGCACTGGCCGTCGGTGATGGAGATGACGTTGGTCGGGATGAACGCCGAGACGTCGTTGGCCTTGGTCTCGACGATCGGCAGACCGGTCATCGAGCCGGCGCCCATGTCGTCGGAGAGCTTGGCGCAGCGCTCCAGCAGACGCGAGTGCAGGTAGAAGACGTCACCCGGGTAGGCCTCGCGGCCCGGCGGGCGGCGCAGCAGCAGGGAGACGGCACGGTAGGCGTCGGCCTGCTTCGACAGGTCGTCGAAGATGATCAGGACGTGCTTGCCCTGGTACATCCAGTGCTGACCGATGGCGGAGCCGGTGTAGGGCGCCAGGTACTTGAAGCCGGCCGGGTCGGACGCCGGGGCGGCGACGATGGTCGTGTACTCCAGGGCACCGGCCTCCTCCAGCGCGCCGCGCACGGACGCGATGGTGGAGCCCTTCTGGCCGATGGCGACGTAGATGCAGCGGACCTGCTTCTTCGGGTCGCCCGAGCGCCAGTTGTCGCGCTGGTTGATGATCGTGTCGACGGCCAGGGCGGTCTTGCCGGTCTGACGGTCACCGATGATCAGCTGACGCTGACCACGGCCGATCGGGGTCATGGCGTCGACGGCCTTGTAGCCGGTCTCCATCGGCTCGTGCACCGACTTGCGCTGCATGACCGTGGGTGCCTGCAGTTCGAGGGCGCGGCGGCCCTCGGTCGCGATCTCGCCGAGACCGTCGATCGGGTTGCCGAGCGGGTCGACGACCCGGCCCAGGTAGCCCTCGCCGACAGCGACGGACAGGACCTCGCCGGTGCGGGTGACCGGCTGGCCCTCCTCGATGCCGCTGAACTCACCGAGGACAATGGCACCGATCTCGCGCTCCTCGAGGTTGAGGGCGAGGCCGAGGGTGCCGTCCTCGAACTTCAGCAGCTCGTTCGCCATGGTCGAGGGCAGACCCTCGACCTTCGCGATGCCGTCGCCGGCAAGGCTGACCGTACCGACCTCCTCGCGCGAGGCCGCGTCCGGCTTGTACGACTGGACAAAGTTCTCCAGCGCGTCCCGGATCTCCTCCGGCCGGATCGTGAGCTCCGCCATCTGGGTTCCCTGCTCTCCTTGTTGGGCCCGAAGTATCTTTGGGGGATCTGGGGGCTCCCCCCAGAACTTCTGCATCCTCTGCACGGCCCAACCGGGCCGTAGGTAACGCTTTTTGGGTTGTGCTGGTCAGCCGGCGAGTCGCCGGGCCGCCTCGTCGAGACGACTGGCGACGGTGCCGTTGACGACCTCGTCGCCGACCCGCACCGAGATCCCGCCGAGGACCGTGGGGTCCACGTCCAGGTTCAGGTGCATCTGGCGGCCGTACAGCTTGGCCAGCACGGCGCCGAGGCGCTGCTTCTGCTGGTCGCTCAGCGGCACCGCCGAGGTGACGACCGCGACCATCCGGTCCCGGCGCGCCGCGGCGAGCTTGGACAGGGAGTCGAGTCCCGCCTCCAGGCTACGTCCCCGGGGCTGGGTCACGAGACGGACGATCAGCCGCTCCGTGGCGGGGTTCGCCTTGCCGCCGAGCAGGCTGCGCAGCAGCTCGCTCTTGGCGGACGTGGTGGCCGCCTTGTCGGTCAGCGCGGCCCGCAGCTCCGTGCTGGACGAGACGATCCGGCCGAACCGGAACAGCTCGTCCTCGACGTCGTCGAGCGCGCCGGTCTGCTGCGCCGCGGTGAGGTCCGCGGTGTTCGCCAGCTCCTCGAGGGAGTCGACGAGGTCACGCGAGTACGACCAGCGGGACCGGACCATGCCGGAGACCAGGTCGACGGCTTCCCCGCCCACCTGACCGCTCAGCAGTCGCGTGGCCAGCTCGGCCTTGGCCTCACCGGCCTGCGCCGGGTCGGTCAGGACCCGACGCAGCGACACCTCGCGGTCGAGCAGCGCGGTAACGGCGGCCAGCTCACCGGCGAGCTTCGCCACGTCGACCGACGTGTTGTCGGTCAGCGCGTCGAGGCGCTCGCGCGCGGCAGCCAGTGCCTCGCGGCTCGCTCCGTTCATCGGGCGGCCTCGGCCTTCTCCTCGAGCTCGTCGAGGAAGCGGTCGATGGTGCGGCTCTGGCGGGCGACGTCCTCGAGGGACTCGCCGACCAGCTTGCCGGCCAGGTCGGTGGCGAGCTTGCCCACGTCCTGGCGCAGCGCGGTCGCCGCGGCCTTGCGGTCGGCCTCGATCTGGGCGTGGCCGGCGGCGATGATCTCCTCGCGCTGGCGCTGGCCTTCCGCCTTCATCTCCTGGATGATCGCGGTGCCCTGCTCCTGCGCCTCCTGACGCAGCCGCGCGGCCTCGTGGCGGGCCTCGGCGAGCTGAGCCTTGTACTGCTCGAGCACACTCTGGGCTTCGATCTTGGCCGCCTCGGCCTCTTCGATACCGCCCTCGATCTTCTCGCGGCGCTCTTCCAGAACCTTGTTGATGTTCGGGAGGAGCTTCTTGGCGAGGAAGCCGAAGACGATGGCGAAGGCGATCAGGCCGATGACGAGCTCGTCGAGATGCGGGAGCAGAGGGTTCTGAGGCTCCTCCGCCGCCGCAAGGAACAGAGCGTTCACATCAGTGCCTTCCGTGAAAGGGGTTGGGCTGTCGGTCCGGCTTACTTGTAGACGAAGCCCATGACGATGCCGATGAGGGCGAGCGCCTCACAGAAGGCGAAACCCATGATCTGGTTGGTACGGATCAGGCCGGCCGCCTCGGGCTGACGGGCGAGGGCCTGGGTGCCGTTACCGAAGATGATGCCGACGCCGACGCCGGGGCCGATCGCGGCCAGACCGTAGCCGATGGAGGCGACGTTTCCGTTGACAGCGGCGAGAGTCTCGAGAGCGGACATGCCGGTTCTTCCTTCTCTTTCAAGGACCCGGTGGGGGTTGGCCACCGGACGTCTGTTGGTAGGGGGTTGGGCTGGGCCGAGGCCCGCTCAGTGGTGCTCGGAGAGCGCGCCCTGGACGTAGCTGCTGGCCAGGAGCACGAAGACGTACGCCTGGACGGCCTGGATGAAGAGCTCGAAGGCCGTCATGATGATGACCATGACGAACGAGGCGCCGGCGTAGACGAAACCGAGGCCGTTCATCAGGTACCAGGTCGCCAGGGAGAACATGACGATCAGCAGGTGACCGGCGAACATGTTCGCGAAGAGTCGCACCGCGTGCGTGAAGGGCCGGATGATCAGGTTCGAGAAGAACTCGAGCAGCATGATCAGCGGCAGGATCGCGCCGAGGGACTTGTCGTAGCCGAGGATGTTCTTCCAGCCGCCGACGAAGCCGTGCTTCTTGAAGGTCAGGCTGACCCACATCACGTACACGATGATGGCGAGGCCGGCCGGGAAGGCGATCAGCGAGGTGACCGGGAACTGGGCGAGCGGAATGATCGACCAGAGGTTCATGATCCAGACGAAGAAGAACAGCGACACCATGAAGGGGACGTACTTCTCGCCGTCCTTCTTGCCGATGATCTCGTAGACGATCCCGCGGCGCACGAAGTCGTACCCCGCCTCGCCGACCATCTGAAGCTTGCCCGGGACCAGCTTCGGCTTGGCGAAGGCGGCCCAGAAGAATGCGACGATCGCGATCGAGCCCAGCAGGGCCAGCAGCATCGGCTTCGTGAACTCGAAGCCGCCGATGGTGGCGATGGGCTCGTACAGGAACGTGTGCAGACCCGGAGCCGGGAACCCGCAGGGGGTGAAGATGTGGCAGCTCGCGTCGAAGGCAAGCGTCTGGTCAGCACTCACCGCGGGCTCCTTCAGCGTGGCGCATAGGTACGGCAACCTCGTTGTGTCGGCGCGGCACGCAGCCGCGGGTCGGCACTGGACTGGTCTTACGGATGGGGGGGCGGCGGTTCGGCGTCGAGCCTCGCGCTGGGACAGGCGTCAGCTCGGATGCCCGCGCCCGCAGTGCCGCAGTTGGCACCGGACGATAGCAGCAACGCGAACGCGCATTTATCCCGGCCCTACCCCTCACGTCGACTGCCCCGTCTTCTCGGACTTCGTGCCCTTGTCGGACGTGGGTTCAACGTAAAGGATCTTGGCCTTCATGTAGGCGCGGGCCTGGGCCGCGACCCAGACGACGGTCGCCGCGAGCAGCGTGAAGGCGAACGCCTTGAAGTCGAACAGCGTGGTGTTCTTGAGCAAGGCGAGGAAGATGAAGAGCAACAGCAACTGGGCCGTGTAGAGCATCAGCCCCATGGCCTGGAAAAGCTGCGGCAGCGTCCTGGCCGTCCGCTGGAGCACCACCAGCCCGATCCCCATGAAGAGGACGACCACGAGCGTCCCGACGACCGCGCCGATCGCCCCCTTGCCACCGGCGACCACACCGCTGACGGCGGTCGCGATCGCGCCGACGGCAAGGGTGGGTACGGCGGTGTGCAGGAGGGTGCGGGCGTCGTTGGACGGCATGGCGGCATCTCCGCTTGCTGGTGGGGGCAGTGGTGTCGTCATGGACGAGCGTAATCCCGGTCCGAGGCGTGCTCTCGGGGCCGCGGAACCGTCGCACTACGGTCCTTCGGCTCTGTCGCCGGGTCTCGTGAACGGTATCACAAACTATTTGATGAGGTCTTTACCCGGAGGTGTGCCAACTCTCACACATGAGAGTGACCGCGCGCGTGTGTGCGCGACAGCGGGCCGGTTTGTCTGGTAATGGCCCGACCCGTGACCTCCGTCAACCGCGCGTTCCGGCCTTCCGCCGGTCGTGGAGCTCGGGAAGGGCACTGAGGGCGGTCGCCCCGTTGACTCCCGCCGGAACGGGCACGCGCTCCTCGTCGTGCGAGGGCGACGGCCCCCCGGGCGGGGCCGGCGCCAGCCGCACCGTACGGCGGCGGTAGCGCGGCGGGACGAAGGCCTCCGCCCAGCGCGGGGCGCGGGGGGTGAACCGCGGCAGCAGCAGGAGCACCAGCCCGATCGCGCTCAGCGCCACGATCAGCAGCACGATCCACATCGACGCCGAGTGCACCGAGTACGCGAGGGTGCCGAAGGCGATGAGCGCCGACCAGAAGTACATGATCAGCACCGCCCGGCTGTGCGAGTGGCCGATCTCCAGCAGCCGGTGGTGCAGGTGCCCGCGGTCGGCGGCGAACGGCGACTGGCCGTTCCAGGTCCGGCGCACGATCGCCAGCACCAGGTCCGCCATCGGGATCGCGATGATCGTCAGCGGCAGCAGCAGCGGGATGAAGACCGGCAGGGCGGCGTGCGTGGCCTCGCGGGTCGAGCCCTCGAAGATCTTCAGCGCGTCCGGGTCGACCTGACCGGTGATGGAGATGGCCGAGGCGGCCAGCACCAGGCCGATGAGCATCGAGCCGGAGTCGCCCATGAAGATCCGCGCCGGGTGCATGTTGTGCGGCAGGAAGCCCAGGCACATGCCCATGAGGATCACCGCGAACAGCGTCGCCGGGGCGGCGGCCTCGATCGTGAAGCCGTACCAGATCCGGTAGGCGTACAGGAAGAACGCGGCGGCGGCGATGCACACCATGCCGGCCGCGAGGCCGTCGAGGCCGTCCACGAAGTTCACCGCGTTGATGGTGATGACCACCAGGGCGACGGTCAGGAGCGTGCCCTGCCACTGGGTCAGCGCCACCGTGCCGATGCCGGGGATGGGCAGCCACAGGATCGTCAGGCCCTGCATGACCATGACGCCCGCGGCGATCATCTGGCCGCCGAGCTTGATCAGGGCGTCGATCTCGAACTTGTCGTCCAGGACGCCGATCAGCCAGATCAGGGCGGCGCCGGAGAGCAGCGCGCGCGGCTCGTTGGACAGCTCGAAGACGCTGTTGAGGTTGGGCAGGTGGTCCGCGACGAGCAGTCCCGCGCACAGCCCGAAGAACATGGCGATGCCACCGAGCCTCGGTGTCGGTTCTCGGTGCACGTCGCGGGCACGGATCTCCGGCATCGCGCCGGCCGCGATGGCGAACTTCCGCACCGGACCGGTGAGCAGATAGGTCACCGCGGCCGTGACACAGAGCGTCAGCAGGTAATCACGCACGGGCTGCCCCACAGGAATCGCTGGCCATCTCAGCCCCACACCCTAGCTCTGCCGTCCCCATGGTTGAGGACACACGGGTGCCGCCGGCGGTTGCACGCCTGTCCTTCTACCCCCGATACGGTGGATATCGGTCGGCCAGTTCCCGCACCTCGGCCCGGACCTTCCCGGCCGCTTCCGGGTCCTCCCGCAGCGCCGCCGTGAACAGCGCGGCGATCCGTTCCATGTCGGCCGGCACCATCCCCTGGGTCGTCACCGCGGCCGTACCGAGCCGGATCCCGCGCCCGTCCCCGTACGGCAGGGCGCACGTGTCCAGCACGATCCCGGCGGCCGCGAGACGGGACCTGGCGATCCGGCCGTCGAGGCCCAGGGGCGCCGGGTCGGCGGTGATCAGGTGGGTGTCGGTGCCACCGGTGGTGACGGCGAAGCCCTCGCGGGCGAGCGCGCCGGCGAGGGCGCGCGCGTTGGCCACCACCTGGTGGGCGTACGCGGTGAACGCCGGCGTCGCCGCCTCCCCGAAGGCGACCGCCTTGGCGGCGATGGTGTGCATCTGGGCGCCGCCCTGCGTGAACGGGAACACCGCCCGGTCGATGCGCTCGGCGAGCTCGGCGCCGCACAGCAGCATGCCGCCGCGCGGTCCGCGCAGCACCTTGTGCGTGGTCGCGCAGACGACGTCGGCGTACGGGACGGGGTTGGGCGCGGCCCCGCCGGCCACCAGTCCGATCGGGTGGGCGGCGTCGGCGATGAGGCAGGCCCCCACCTCGTCGGCGATCTCCCGGAACGCGGCGTAATCGATGTGCCGGGGGTACGAGATCGAGCCACACACGATCGCCTTCGGGCGGTGCTCGTGCGCCAGCAGCCGCACCTGCTCGTGGTCGATGAGCCCGGACTCGGCGTCCACGCCGTAGGGGACGAAGTCGAACCAGCGGCCGGAGAAGTTGGCCGTCGATCCGTGCGTCAGGTGCCCCCCGTACGCCAGCCCCATGGCCAGCACGGTGTCCCCGGGCCGCAGCAGGGCCGCGTACGCGGCCAGGACGGCCGAGGAGCCCGAGTGGGCCTGCACGTTCGCGTGGTCGGCCCCGAAGAGCGCGGTGGCCCGCTGGACGGCGATCCGTTCGGCGGTGTCCACGTACTCGCAGCCGCCGTGGTACCGGGCGCCGGGGTAGCCCTCGGCGTACTTGTTGGCGAGCGGCGACCCGAGCGCGGCGAGCACGGCGGGCGAGACGAAGTTCTCGGCGGCGATGAGCTGGAGGCTGTCGGCCTGCCGGCGCCCCTCCCCCGCCAGGACGTCGGCGATCTCGGGGTCCTGCCGTCGCAGGACGTCGGCATCCGCCCCGTACGCGTTCGACGCGCGCACATCGGCGGCAGCAGCGGTGACCGGCATCAGTGGCTCCAGGCGTGGGCGGGCCCCGTCACACCCAATGTAGGCCCGCCCCGCCCCCCGCGCCCCGCCGGCGCCGCCCCGGTTCCCCCGTCAGGGCCGCGGGTCCCGGGCGGGCCCGGCGCCGGGGCGCGGCTACCGGCGGGTGGGGACGCCCGTCAGGGCGGTGACGACCGGGTCCAGGGCCTGCTGGATCTCGTCGCCGATGGAGCGGAAGAACGTGATGGGCGCGCCGTACGGGTCGTTGACCTCGTCGGCTTCCGCGCTGGGCGCCAGGAGCCACCCGCGCAGCGCGGCGGCGGCGCGGACCAGGGCGCGGGCGCGCTCGGCCATGCCGTCGCTCAGGGGGTCGGGCAGGGTGGCCGGATCTATCGCCCGTACGAGCCGGGTGAACTCCTTCAGCGTGAACGTGCGCAGCCCGGCCGAATGGCCCATCGAGATGACCTGGGCGCGGTGGTCGCGGGTCGCCGTCAGGACCAGGTCGGCGCGGATGACGTGCTCGTCGAGCAGCTCGCGGCCGACGAAGCCGCTCGCGTCCGCGCCGAAGTCGGCGAGGACGAGCTCGGCGTTGGCCTCCATGGGGGCACCCTCGTGGCCCCAGGTGCCGGCGCTCTCCACGATCAGGCCGCCGCCCAGGGGGTCGCCCAGGCGGTCGCACAGGGCATGGCGGGTCAGCCGCTCGGTGATCGGCGAGCGGCAGACGTTGCCGGTGCTGACGTGGAGGATGCGGAACGAGTGGTCCGTGCCTATGCCACGCCCCTCAGGGGCGGTCAATTGGCCACCTCGAGGTCGGGTACCACCTTGCGCAGCTCGTCGACGGACAGGGCGCCGGCGCGCAGCAGGACCGGGACCTTGCCGGTGACGTCGACGATCGACGACGGGACGATGCCGGGCGTCGGGCCGCCGTCCAGGTACACCGACACGGAGTCGCCGAGCATGCCCTGCGCGGCGTCGCAGTCCTCGGGCGCCGGGTGGCCGGTGAGGTTGGCGGACGAGACGGCCATCGGGCCGACCTCGGTGAGCAGCTCGATGGCGACCGGGTGCAGGGGCATGCGGACGGCCACGGTGCCGCGGGTGTCGCCGAGGTCCCACTGGAGCGACGGCTGGTGCGTGGCGACCAGCGTCAGGGCCCCCGGCCAGAAGGCGTCGACGAGCTCCCAGGCCTGCTCGGAAAAGTCCGTGACCAGGCCGTGCAGCGTGTTCGGGGAGCCGATCAGGACGGGCGTGGGCATGTTGCGGCCGCGTCCCTTGGCCTCCAGCAGGTCGGCGACGGCCTCCGCGCTGAAGGCGTCCGCACCGATCCCGTACACGGTGTCGGTGGGCAGCACGACGAGCTCGCCGCGGCGGACGGCGGACGCGGCCTCACGGAGGCCGGTCGTGCGGTCGGTCGCGTCGTTGCAGTCGTATCGCCGAGCCATGGTGCGGGCCTCCTCGTACACGTGCTTCGTCATGGGGTCGCCTTGCGCGCGGTCGCGAAGCGCGGGCGGTTGTTCAGGTCGGGGTGGTCGGCGGCGTCCGCCCAGCCGGCCTCCTCGTTGAAGATCCACGGCACCTGGCCGCCCTGGGTGTCGGCGTGCTCGACGACGACGAGGCCGCCGGGGCGCAGCAGACGGTGGGCGGTGCGCTCGATGCCGCGGATGGTGTCGAGGCCGTCCTCGCCGGAGAAGAGCGCCATCTCCGGGTCGTGGTCGCGGGCCTCGGGCGCGACGTACTCCCACTCGGTGAGGGGGATGTACGGGGGGTTGGAGATGACCAGGTCGACCTGGCCGTCCAGCTCGGGGAGGGCCGTCAGGGCGTCGCCCTGGTGGACGGTGACCCTGGATCCCTCGGCGTTCTTGCGCGTCCACACCAGGGCGTCCTCGGACAGCTCCACGGCGTGCACGCGGGAGCGCGGCACCTCCTGGGCCATGGCGAGCGCGATGGCGCCGGAGCCGGAGCAGAGATCGACGATCAGCGGTTCGACGACGTCCATCGCCCGTACGGCGTCTATGGCCCACCCGACGACCGACTCGGTCTCGGGGCGCGGCACGAAGACGCCGGGTCCGACCTGGAGCTCCAGGTACCGGAAGAACGCCCGCCCGGTGATGTGCTGGAGCGGCTCGCGGGCCTCCCGGCGCGCGATGGCCTCCCAGTAGCGGGCGTCGAAGTCCGCGTCCTTGACGTTGTGCAGTTCCCCCCGCTTGACGCCGTGCACGAACGCGGCGAGCTCCTCGGCGTCGAAGCGGGGTGACGGCACGCCGGCGTCGGCCAGCCGCTGGGTGGCCTGGGCCACCTCGGCAAGCAGCACACTGCGGGGGCTTGGGGGTCGCCCCCCAAAATGTTGCTGCACGCTGGTCCTCCGGGCTGTGCGGGTGTCGGGTCTTACTGGGCGGCGGCGAGCTTGGCGGCGGAGTCGGCGTCGACACACGCCTGGATCACCGCGTCGAGCTCCCCGTCGAGCACCTGGTCCAAGTTGTACGCCTTGAAGCCGACGCGGTGGTCCGAGATCCGGTTTTCCGGGAAGTTGTACGTCCGGATCTTCTCGGACCGGTCGACGGTGCGCACCTGGCTGCGGCGCGCGTCGGCGGCGTTCTTCTCCGCCTCCTCCTGGGCCGCGGCGAGCAGCCTGGACCGCAGGATACGCATGGCCTGCTCCTTGTTCTGGAGCTGGCTCTTCTCGTTCTGGCAGGAGGCGACGATGCCGGTCGGCAGGTGGGTGATGCGTACGGCGGAGTCGGTGGTGTTGACGGACTGGCCGCCGGGGCCGGAGGACCGGTACACGTCGATGCGCAGGTCGTTGGCGTGGATCTCGACGTCGATCTCCTCGGCCTCGGGCGTCACGAGGACACCGGCGGCGGAGGTGTGGATGCGGCCCTGCGACTCGGTGGCCGGCACGCGCTGCACGCGGTGCACGCCGCCCTCGTACTTCAGGCGGGCCCAGACACCCTGGCCGGGCTCGGTCGCGCCCTGGCCGCCCTTGGTCTTCACGGCGACCTGGACGTCCTTGTAGCCGCCGAGCTCGGACTCGGTGGCGTCGATGATCTCGGTCTTCCAGCCGACGCGCTCGGCGTACCGGAGGTACATGCGCAGCAGGTCGCCGGCGAACAGGGCGGACTCGTCGCCGCCCGCGCCCGCCTTGATCTCCAGGATGACGTCCTTGTCGTCGCTGGGGTCGCGCGGGACGAGCAGCAGCCGCAGCTTGTCGGTCAGCTCCTCGCGCTGCTTCTCCAGATCCTTGACCTCGGCGGCGAAGTCGGGGTCGACCTGCGCGTACTCGCGGGCGGTCTCGATGTCCTCGCCGGTCTGCTTCCAGGAGCGGTACGTGCCGACGATCGGGGTCAGCTCGGCGTAGCGCTTGTTGAGCTTGCGGGCGTTGGCCTGATCGGCGTGGACCGAAGGGTCGGCAAGCTTCTTCTCGAGATCGGCGTGCTCGCCGATCAGTTCCTCGACCGCCTCGAACATCGGGGGCTCCTGGTTTCGCGGATGTGGCTGCTGTGGAAGACGGCAAAGCGCCGGTCCCGGCCACCCCGGCGACGCGGGGCGACCGGAGACCGGCGCAGTGGCTCGCTACTTGGAGGAGCCGGCAGCCTTCTTGCCGAAGCGGGCCTCGAAGCGGGCCACACGGCCACCGGTGTCGAGGATCTTCTGCTTGCCCGTGTAGAACGGGTGGCACTCGGAGCAGACCTCGGCACGGATGGTGCCGCCCTGGATCGTGCTACGGGTGGTGAACGACGCGCCACAGGTGCAGCTGACCTGCGTCTCGACGTACTCGGGGTGGATGTCGCGCTTCAAGGTGTCTCCTAGTTTCGGGAGGGCGCCGGGTCGCCCGCGCGGGCTGCGCGTGCGTGAACCGGGGCCGACGTACCAGTCTGCCAGGACCGGCCGTATCTCCCAAAACCAGGGGGTGCCCGGATCTATTCCGGGCTATCTGACCAGCCCGTCGGCCTGCCCCTTCGCGGTGTCCGCGGTGGCGGCGGCGGGGATCGGCCGGTCCGCCTTGAGGGCCGCCCAGACCTGCTGGGACTGGGCCTGGAGGGGGATGACGCGGTTGAGGTCGGCGGGGTCGTACTGGACCGGGAGCGTGACCATGTGGACGTCGTCGGCGCCGAGCTGCCCCAGGCCGCCCGCGAAGTCGGCGAGCTCCTTGACGGAGTCGAGCTCGGAGTCGGGCGTGATCGCCTTGGTGGCGGTGTCGGCGAGGTTCCACAGCTTCTTGGGGCTGCTGAAGACGCCGACGCTCTTGGCCTGCTCGATGAAGGCCTTCATGAACGCCTGCTGGAGCTGTATGCGCCCGAGGTCGCTGCCGTCGCCGACGCCCTTGCGGGTGCGTACGAGGCCGAGGGCCTGCTCGCCGCCGAGGGTGTGGGTGCCGGCGGGGAGGGCGAGGTGGCTGCTCTTGTCGTCGATCGGCCGGGTGGTGGTGATCTCCACGCCGCCGAGCTCGTCGATCAGCTTCTTGAAGCCGGTGAAGTCGACCTCGATGTAGTGGTCCATGCGGATGCCGGACATCTTCTCGACCGTCTTCACCGCGCAGGCCGGGCCGCCGACCTCGTACGCCGTGTTGAACATGGCCTTGTGCCGGCCGGCCACCTTCGCGCCGGACTTGTCGGTGCAGTCGGGGCGCTCGACGATCGTGTCGCGGGGCAGGGAGACGACGCTGGCCTTCTTGTGGCCCTCGTACAGGTGCAGGACCATCGCGGTGTCGGAGCGGGCGGCGCCCTCGTCCCTGCCGTACGCGCCGTTGGCGCCGGAGCGGGAGTCGGAGCCCAGGACCAGGATGTCCATGGAGCCGTTGTCGACGTCCTGCGGACGCTCGTCGTCGCGCAACTGGGCGTTGATGTCGACGCTCTCGATGTTGCCGTTGAGCGTGAAGTACACGTACCCGAACCCGCACCCGCCCACCGCGACCAGCCCGGCGGCGGACCAGGCGGCGACGGTGAACGCCTTGCGTCCCTTGCCCCGCTGGATGCGGCGGCGTCCGGTGGCGCGTATTCGGCTGGTCCTGCTGCCCTGCTCGGCCATGTTCTCCTCAGTCCTCGCTGGTTCCGCTACCCCCAGCTGTGGTGATCAGGCACTGTGTGGCCTGTCAGACGGGGAAGCGGCCCAAAGGGTTGCACGGCCGGGTAAAAGGCCCCTCAGGGCGCCCCGCGCGTGCCGCACGGCCGCCCGGCGCACCCGGACGCCCACCGACCAGCGGTTTCGCCGCCCCGCTCAGCAGGACGCGGACGGCCCCGACCCCCGCCACGGCGTGACGGAGATCCCACCGGACCGGGGTGTCACGCCTTCAGGCGCAGGGCGAAGGAGCACCTGAGGGTCTGGCTGAACCGCCAGTCGCCCTGCCGGTAGTCGTACCTGCACGACGTCGCGTCCCGCCGCACGGGGCCGGTGATCCGGAGCCGGGCCATGTAGACGACCTCGCTGACCGTCTTAGCCTGCACCGTGAAGCCCCGGGGGGAGTGGTCCCTCAGCTCACGGAAGCGGGGGGAATGCGGGTCGCCCTCCTTGACGAGCAGAGGAATACCGTCGGTGTCGTCCAGGCTGTAGGCGCCGTACCGGTCGATTTCCACACCGCCGGGGACGTCCAGGATTTCCGCCCCCACGATTTCCACGTCGTCGTCGGACATGTTGGTGGGCACGGGAATCGCGTACCAGAAAACGTCCCCGACGGCGGCGTGCTCGTACCCGACGGTTCCCGAGGAGTGGTTCCCCCCGTCGAGAGCCCTGCCGGTGAGCGTCCCGGGCGCCTTCTCCGGTCCCCCGGCACAGCCCGCGGCCACAAGGCACGACAGGGCCAGGAGGCACGCGATGCCAGGACGGGCGAACCGCACCCCCGCGGACGGCCGAAGACTCATTCTCATCCCCCGTTGTTCGTTCCCCCGGCTCGCATCACCGGGGCGGCATCTCGCGCACGGAATGCGTGACGATCATGCCGGGCTCAGGCACATGGAAGCACCATTCATCGGCTCGGTGGTGGGTCTCGTGCAAGATCTGAGCGCTTATTGAGCTTCCCCGGGAAAACGGAAGGTGCCCACCGCCTGAGAGGCGATGGGCACCGACCGGGAAAGGGCGCGCCGGACGTCAGCCGAACAGGTTGTACGCCTGCCAGCCGGTGCCGAAGTCCTTGCGGGCGAGGAAACCGCCCCTGCCGTTGCCCGGGTACAGCCAGAGCTTGCCGGCCGTGTCGCGGGCGAGGACGTCGGCGACGCCGTCACTGTTGACGTCACCGGTGGTGGCGAGCGCGTTCATGGAGCCGAAGGCCCCGACGAGGACGGGCGCGGCCCACGGCTTGGTGGCGACGCCGGTGCCCTTGTAGAGGTAGGTCTTGCCGTCCTTCGCGCGGGCGAAGATGTCCGCCTTGCCGTCGTTGGTGAAGTCGCCGTGGCCGCGGACCATCGTGTAGGAGCCCCAGCCCGAGCCCACGGCGACGGGGGCGGCGAAGGCGCCATTGCCCTTGCCGGGGTAGATGCGCATGGTGCCGGTCGAGTCGACGGCGATCATGTCGGGCAGCTCGTCGCCCGTGACGTCACCGGGGAGCAGGATGGCCTTGTGCTTGCTCCAGCCCTTGGCGATGAGCTTGGGGTCGGCGGTGTCGCTGTACGACCAGTAGACCTCACCGTCACTGAACCGGTAGAGCAGGTCCTGAAGACCGTCTTGGTTGAGGTCGTCCTGCGTGATCATGTTCACGCCGGTGGGCTTGCCGAGGTTGTAGGTCCGGCTCAGCGAGGTGACCTTCGAGGTCCAGCCGAACAGCGTGCCGTCCGACGCACGTCGTGCCAGCAGGTCGGCGGTGTGGTCGCCGCTCAGGTTGGAGTCGGCGACACGCGCCTGGACCGGCGCCGAGTAGGTGGAGACCTTCGCGTA
Organism: Streptomyces sp. NPDC039423; assembly: GCF_055598725.1. Lineage (NCBI taxonomy): Bacteria > Bacillati > Actinomycetota > Actinomycetes > Kitasatosporales > Streptomycetaceae > Streptomyces > Streptomyces sp. NPDC039423. Next base: position 791,997 of record NZ_JBVKAH010000002.1, on the reverse strand, counting down.
GACGCCGTACTTGCCCTGTGCGGAGCAGTCGACATCACCCCAGGAGACGACGCCGACCAGCTTGCCGCCCACCACGAGGGGGCCGCCGGAGTCACCGTTGCAGGTGGTCTCGCTCGTCGCGTCACTGCCGGTCGGCGCGGCACCGGCGCACAGCATGTGGCCCCTGACGAAGCCCTCGCTGTAGGCGGTTGCGCAGTTCGTGTCGGACACGACGTCGGCGTCCGCGACCTTCAGGGTCTGCGAGGCGCTGTTGGGCTCCGTGGAGCTGGTGCGGCCCCAGCCGTACACCTTGCCGTCCAGACCGGCCTGGTAGAGCGCGGAGTCCGTCGGCTGCGCCAGCGGCAGCGGCTTGACGGTGGTGGGGGCGGCCAAGGTCAGGACGGCCACGTCGTTGTCGAGCGTGTACTCGTTGTACGACGGGTGGTGCCACTGGCGGCTGACGTTGTACGCCTTGCCTCCGTGGAGGTCCGTACCCGTCGGCAACTGGTCGGTGCCCACGATGATGCTGCCGACCGCGTACCACTTGATGCCCTTGACGCAGTGGGCCGCGGTGAGGACCTTGGTCGGGGCGATCACGGCACCGCCGCAGAAGTAGCCGGCGCCGGTGCTGTCCTTGAAGTGCAGCTGCGCCATCCACGGCGCGGTGGAGATGGAGGTCTCCTGCCCGCCGATGATGCGGGCGCTGGGCGCGCTCTCCACGGAGGCGTCCGGCTGCTTCACCAGGGATCGCGGGCTCTTGGCGTCGGCCGCCATCGCGTCGGCCGCGCGCTGGGCCAGTTCCTCCTGCGGAACCGTGTCCGACTGCGACGGCAGCGCGCTGATGCGAGGCGCCTCGCCTGCTTCCGCCGAGTCGGAGTTCGTGACGGCGATACCGGCCCCCACCAGGGCGACGACTGCGGCGGCGGCCGGCAGTGCCAGTGTCATACGGCGCCGGTGACGGCCGCCGCGCGTGCCTATCTGCACTGAGTAAACCCCTTGGGTCGACCCGGCGGAGCGCGACCGCAACGCCGGAAGAATCCATGACGGTGGCGGGGCGTGACTGCTACACGGGCAGTGAGCCGGAAAACCCCCCTGGCCTCGGCTCGGACTGCGCGGCGGAATCCCCCCACGTCGATGGGAGGATGCTACGCCTGTCAAGTGTTGGTTGACCAGCGGTGGGTGAGAATCCCGTGAAAAGGCGTGAAAAAGGCCCTCCCCGTCACCGAAGTGACCGGGAGGGCCTCCTGATACGACGTCAGTCGTTGCCGTTGCCGGCCGACGGGGTCGTCTTCTGGATCTGGAGCAGGAATTCGGCGTTCGACTTCGTCTGCTTCATCTTGTCGAGCAGCAGCTCGATCGCCTGCTGCTGGTCGAGCGCGTGCAGCACCCGGCGCAGCTTCCAGACGATGGCGAGCTCGTCGCTGCCCAGCAGGATCTCCTCCTTGCGGGTGCCGGACGCGTCGACGTCCACCGCCGGGAAGATGCGCTTGTCGGCGAGCTTCCGGTCGAGCTTGAGCTCCATGTTGCCGGTGCCCTTGAACTCCTCGAAGATCACCTCGTCCATGCGCGAGCCGGTGTCGACCAGCGCGGTGGCCAGGATGGTCAGCGAGCCGCCGTCCTCGATGTTGCGCGCGGCACCGAAGAAGCGCTTCGGCGGGTAGAGCGCGGTCGAGTCGACACCACCGGAGAGGATGCGGCCGGAGGCGGGCGCCGCGAGGTTGTACGCGCGGCCCAGGCGGGTGATCGAGTCGAGCAGGACGACCACGTCGTGACCCAGCTCCACCAGGCGCTTGGCGCGCTCGATGGCCAGCTCGGCGACGGTGGTGTGGTCCTCGGCCGGACGGTCGAAGGTCGAGGAGATGACCTCGCCCTTGACCGACCGCTGCATGTCGGTGACCTCTTCCGGACGCTCGTCGACGAGGACGACCATCAGGTGGCACTCGGGGTTGTTCGTGGTGATCGCGTTGGCGACCGCCTGCATGATCATGGTCTTGCCGGTCTTCGGCGGGGCCACGATCAGGCCTCGCTGCCCCTTGCCGATCGGCGACACGAGGTCGATGATCCGCGTGGTCAGCACACCCGGGTCGGTCTCCAGACGGAGACGGTCCTGCGGGTAGAGCGGGGTCAGCTTGTTGAACTCGGGGCGGCCCCGGCCGGAGTCGGCGGCCATGCCGTTGGCCGAGTCCAGACGGACCAGCGCGTTGAACTTCTCGCGGCGCTCGCCCTCCTTCGGCTGGCGTACGGCGCCGGTGATGTGGTCACCCTTGCGCAGGCCGTTCTTGCGGACCTGGGCGAGGGAGACGTACACGTCGTTCGGGCCGGGCAGGTAGCCGGAGGTCCGGATGAACGCGTAGTTGTCGAGGATGTCCAGGATGCCCGCGACCGGGATCAGGACGTCGTCCTCGGAGACCTGCGGCTCGCCGGCCTGGAAGTCGTCGCGGCCACGGCGGCCACGACGGTCGCGGTAGCGGCCACGGCGGCCGCGGCGGCCGCCCTCGTCGTCGAAGTCGTCCTGCGGGCCGGTCTGGCCGCCCTGCTGGCCGCCCTGGCGCTGCTGACGCTGGCCGCCGCCCTGCTGGTCGTCGCCCTTGCCGCCGCGGTCCCGCTGACGGTCACGCTGGCGGTCCCGGCGTTCGCCGCGGTCACCACGCTCGCCGCGGTCGCCGCGGTCGCGCTGGCGGTCGCGGCGGCTGCCCTCGGCGGTGTCGGCGGACGCGTCGCCCTTGGTCTCGGGCTGGCCGTCGGCCCGGGTGTCGGTCTTCGCCTCCGTACGGACGTCGGCGCGGACCTCGGTCCGGACGTCGCCCTCGGGGCTGCCGGCGGGGGCGGTGGCGCGACGGCGGCGGCGCTCGCCGGCGGGCTGGTCGTCACCGGAGGCGCCGCCCTGCTCGGCCGGGGCCGAAAGCTTCGGGGAGGGCTGGCCGGGGATCTCGATCTGCTGCTGCGCCACGGCCTTGTCGGCCTTCTCGGCGGCCTTGTCGATGCCCTTGTCGGCCTTGCCGGAGGCGTCCTCGCCCGTGCGGGCCTTGGAGGTGGCGCGACGCTTGGGCTTCGTCTCGGCGGCACCTGCCGCGTCGGCGGTCTTGGGCGCGGAGGCACCGCCTCCGGCCTGCGCCTCCTTGATGACCTCGATCAGCTGGCTCTTGCGCATGCGCGCGGTGCCCCTGATGCCGAGGCCGGACGCGACCTGCTGCAGCTCGGCCAGGACCATGCCGTCGAGGCCGGTGCCGGAGCGGCGGCGCCGTGACGTGGTGCCAGTGGCAGCACCTGCGGCGGGCGCGGCGGTGTCGACACTGTTGTCGGCAGTCACGCCCATCAGATCGGTGGTGTCGCTCACGAAGGGTCCTTCCCTGGAGCGGACGTCGGCCTTCTGGCTCGGCGACCGGTTGTGCTGTCCGACAACGGTCCTTGATCGGTGGACCGAGTCGGGGCGGTGGTCCCGCCGGGTACGGCGGAGAAGAGGAACGTGCTTGGGTCCGGCCCGAGGCCCCCTGCTCGGCCCGCTCCTGGGAAAAGCGAGGGGTGTCGCGCGCCGGTTCCGGAGCGTGCTCGAAACTGCTCAGGCAGGCTGCTCAGGCAGTGGAGGAGGCTCCCGGAAGAATGGTGGTCCCGGATGGGGACACTCAGCACCACGCCACAAAGACGTCGGGTGCAGACTCGAGGTTAACACTACCGGCTCCAACAAACATTCCCCCTCTCCAACACCGGCAACCGTGTACTACGGGGCGAGCGGCAGGACGCTCGCGCCCGAGGCGTCGAGGGCCAGCCGGTTGGCCGCCCAGCCCTCGCCCGCCAGCCGCGCGACCTTGTCCGCCGCGCCGCCCTCGGCCAGCGCGAGCACCGTGGGACCCGCACCGGAGATGACCGCGGGAACGCCGTCCGCGCGCAGTCGGTTCACAAGTGCGATGCTCTCCGGCATCGCGGGAGCCCGGTACTCCTGGTGGAGGCGGTCCTCGGTGGCGGCCAGCAGCAGCTCGGGGCGCCTGGTCAGGGCCTCGACGAGCAGCGCGGCACGGCCGGCGTTGACCGCGGCGTCCACGTGGGGGACGGTGCGCGGCAGCAGGCCGCGGGCGGTCTCGGTGAGGACGGGCTTCGCGGGGACGAAAACCACCGGAACGATGGAATCCGACGGGTTCATCCTGATCGCCCGGGCGGCGCCGCCCTCCATCCAGGCGAGCGTGAAACCGCCGAGCAGACAGGCGGCCACGTTGTCCGGGTGGCCCTCGATCTCGGTGGCGAGCTCCAGCAGCGCCGCGTCGTCGAGCCTGGCGTCGCCGCCTATGGTCACGGCGCGGGCGGCGACGATGCCGGCGCAGATGGCGGCGGAGGAGGAGCCGAGGCCCCGGCCGTGCGGGATGCGGTTGGCGCAGACGACCTCCAGGCCGCGCGGCTGGCCGCCGAGCAGGTCGAAGGCCGTGCGCATGGAGCGTACGAGCAGATGGCTCTCGTCGCGCGGGAGGGTCTCGGCGCCCTCTCCGGCGATGTCGATGTGCAGCCCGGAGTCGGCGACCCGGACGACGACGTCGTCGTACAGCCCCAGCGACAGGCCGAGGGCGTCGAAGCCCGGGCCGAGGTTGGCGCTGGTGGCGGGAACGCGCACCCGGACGGCGGCGGCGCGGAACGCGGGACCGGCCATCGCTCGATGACTCTCCTTGGATCTGACGACGTGGTTGTCGCGTGTTGTGCGAGGTCGGGGGGTCGTGGTTCTACAGGGGGTACGGGGGTGGTGCGAGGAGTACGAAGACCCGTGGGCCGCAGCGGCATCAACGGCAACAGCACCGCGGCATATGCGGCGGGGCGGGTTCGGTACAGCCTATCGAAGGAAGGTTCTGTGGCGACATAGGGCGCACAGGAGGCGCACGATGCGTGTCGCGAGCCGTGCCGTGCTTCGGAGTACGACACCGTGCGGGTTGCGATTTTCGGCCAGATTTCGCAGCTCGGGGGCATGGGCCGCCGCGCGGGCCGGAAGGGGGCCGTCCGGGCTCCGGGCGGTGACCCGCCGGAGCCCGGACGGCGCCTCAGACCAGGCCGAGCCGCTCCGCGGCGGTGGCCGCGTCGACCGGTACGGTGACCGGCTGCGGCGCGCCGGCGACCGCCCAGTCCGGGTCCTTGAGGCCGTTTCCGGTCACGGTGCACACGATCTTCTGGCCCGGGTCCACCTTGCCCTGCTCGGCCGCCTTCAGCAGGCCGGCCACCGAGGCGGCGGAGGCGGGCTCCACGAACACGCCCTCCTGAGAGGCCAACAGGCGGTAGGCGCGCAGGATCTCACGGTCCGTCACCTCGTCGATGAAGCCGCCCGACTCGTCCCGCGCGGCCAGCGCGAAGTCCCAGGACGCCGGGTTGCCGATGCGGATCGCGGTGGCGATGGTCGACGGGTCCTTGACGACCTCGCCGCGCACCAGGGGCGCGGAGCCGGAGGCCTGGAAGCCCCACATGCGGGGGGTGCGGGTGGAGACCCCGTCCGCCGCGTACTCCTTGTAGCCCTTCCAGTAGGCGGTGATGTTGCCGGCGTTGCCGACGGGCAGGACGTGGACGTCGGGGGCGTCGCCCAGCATGTCCACGATCTCGAAGGCGGCGGTCTTCTGCCCCTCGATGCGGACCGGGTTGACCGAATTGACCAGCGCCACCGGGTAGTTGTCGGAGAGCGCGCGGGCCAGCGTCAGGCAGTCGTCGAAGTTGCCGTCGACCTGGAGGATCTTGGCGCCGTGGACCAGGGCCTGGCCCATCTTGCCGAGCGCGATCTTGCCCTGGGGCACCAGGACGGCGGAGACCATGCCGGCCCGGACGGCGTACGCGGCCGCCGAGGCGGACGTGTTGCCGGTGGAGGCGCAGATGACGGCCTGCGCGCCCTCCTCCTTGGCCCGGGTGATGGCCATGGTCATGCCGCGGTCCTTGAAGGAGCCGGTGGGGTTGGCGCCCTCCACCTTCAGGTGCACCTCGCACCCCGTGCGCTCGGAGAGCACCTGCGCGGGTACGAGCGGCGTACCACCCTCACGGAGCGTGACGACCGGGGTCGTGTCCGTGACCGGGAGCCGGTCGCGGTACTCCTCGATGATTCCGCGCCACTGGTGAGTCATTGCTGGTTACTCTCCTTCGACCCGCATGATGCTGGCGACACCGCGGACGGTGTCGAGCTTCCGCAACGCCTCGACGGTCCCGGACAGGGCGGCGTCGGGCGCGCGATGGGTGACGACGACGAGGTCCGCCTCGCCGTCCTTGCCCTGCTGGCGCACCGTATCGATGGATACGCCGTGCTCGGCGAAGACCGTCGCCACCTGGGCGAGTACGCCCGGCTTGTCGGCCACGTCGAGGCTGATGTGGTACCGCGTCACCACGTCGCCCATGGGGCTGACGGGGAGCTGGGTGTACGCGGACTCGCCGGGACCCGTCGCGTCGTTGAGGCGGTTGCGGCAGACGGCGACGAGGTCGCCGAGAACGGCGGACGCGGTCGGCGAACCGCCGGCACCGGGCCCGTAGAACATGAGCTGCCCGGCGGCGTCCGCCTCCACGAACACGGCGTTGTACGCGCCGCGCACCGAGGCGAGCGGGTGGCTGAGCGGGATCATCGCGGGGTGCACGCGCGCGGTGACGGACCCGCCGTCCGCGGCCCGCTCGCAGATGGCGAGCAGCTTGATGGTGCAGCCCATGCGCTTGGCGGAGGCGAAGTCGGCGGCGGTGACTTCGGTCATCCCCTCGCGGTACACGTCGTCGAGGCGTACGCGGGTGTGGAAGGCGATGCCGGCGAGGATGGCGGCCTTGGCGGCGGCGTCGAAGCCCTCGACGTCGGCGGTCGGGTCCGCCTCCGCGTACCCGAGGGCGGTGGCCTCGTCGAGCGCCTCGGAGTACCCGGCCCCGGAGGTGTCCATCTTGTCGAGGATGAAGTTGGTCGTGCCGTTGACGATGCCGAGCACCCGGTTGACCTTGTCGCCGGCGAGGGACTCGCGCAGCGGGCGGATCAGCGGGATGGCGCCGGCGACGGCCGCCTCGTAGTAGAGGTCCCGGCCGTGCTGCTCGGCGGCCGCGTACAGGCTCTGGCCCTCCTGGGCGAGGAGCGCCTTGTTCGCCGACACCACGGAGGCGCCGTGCTCGAACGCGGTGGTGATCAGCGTACGGGCGGGCTCGATGCCCCCGATGACCTCGACGACGACGTCGATGTCCCCGCGTTTGACCAGGGCGGTCGCGTCGGTGGTGATGAGCTCCTGTGGGATGCCCTCGCGCACCTTGGAGGGCCGGCGGACGGCGACACCGGCGAGCTCGACGGGCGCGCCGATCCGCGCCGCGAGGTCGTCGGCGTGCGTCGTCATGATGCGCGCCACCTCTGAGCCGACCACTCCACAGCCCAGCAGCGCCACCTTCAGCGGACGCGTACGCATCATCCGACCTCGTTTCTCATACTTCTACGGTGTGGACCAGTCTCACTCACCGGACGGATGTTTCTCCCTTCCGTCCGGATTATGAGACATCTATTTCATCAGCCGACATCGAGACGCAAAAGATCTTCTTCCGTCTCACGCCGGACGACGACCCGCGCCTCCCCGTCCCGCACCGCGACGACGGGCGGCCGGAGGGCGTGGTTGTAGTTGCTGGCCATGGACCGGCAGTACGCGCCGGTGGCCGGGACGGCGATCAGGTCGCCCGGCGCGACGTCCGCCGGCAGGAACGCGTCCTTGACCACGATGTCGCCGCTCTCGCAGTGCTTGCCGACGACCCGGCTGAGCATCGGCTCCGCGTCGCTCGTCCGCGACACCAGCGCGACCGAGTACTCGGCGTCGTACAGGGCGGTGCGGATGTTGTCCGACATGCCGCCGTCGACGCTCACGTACGTTCGCAGCCCGGCGAGCGGCTTGACGGTGCCGACCTCGTAGAGCGTGAAGGCGGTGGGGCCGACGATGGCGCGCCCAGGCTCGACGGAGATCCGGGGGGTACGCAGCCCCGCCGCCTCGCACTCCCGCGTCACGATGTCGCCGAGCGCCTTGGCGATCTCGTGCGGCTCGCGCGGGTCGTCGTCGGGGGTGTACGCGATGCCGAGGCCGCCGCCGAGGTCGATCTCGGGCAGCTCGACGCCGTGCTCGTCGCGGACCTGCTTGAGCAGCCCGACGACCCGGTGGGCGGCCACCTCGAACCCGGAGGTGTCGAAGATCTGCGACCCGATGTGGGAGTGGATGCCGATGAGCTCCAGCCCGTCGAGCTTCAGCGCCCGCCGTACGGCCTCGGCGGCCTGGCCGCCGGCCAGCGCGATGCCGAACTTCTGGTCCTCGTGGGCGGTGGCGATGAACTCGTGGGTGTGCGCCTCGACGCCCGCCGTCACCCGGATCTGCACCTTCTGGCGCCGGCCGAGCGACTGGGCGATGTGGGCGACGCGGACGATCTCCTGGAAGGAGTCGAGCACGATCCGCCCGACGCCCGCCGCCACGGCCCGCTCGATCTCCGCGGCGGACTTGTTGTTCCCGTGGAACGCGATCCGCTCGGGGGGCATCCCGGCGTCCAGCGCGGTCGTCAGCTCACCGCCCGAGCAGACGTCGAGGTTGAGCCCCTCCTCGTGCAGCCACCGCACGATGGCACGGGAGAGGAAGGCCTTGCCGGCGTAGAAGACGTCCGCGTCCTTGCCGAACGCCTCCGCCCAGGCGCGGCAGCGGGCCCGGAAGTCGGTCTCGTCCAGGAAGTAGGCGGGGGTGCCGAACTCCTCGGCGAGGGTGGTGACGGGGATCCCGCCGACGGTGACGACCCCGTCCTCGTTCCGCGTGACGGTCCGGGCCCAGACCTTCTCGTCCAGGCGGTTGAGGTCGGCGGGCGGGGCGGCGTAGTGGCCCTCGGGGAGGACATCGGCGTGACGGGGCCCGGCGGGGTGTGCGGAACGGCTCATTTCTCTCTCACAAGTAGTCAGGGGCGCTGATGCCGAGCAGGGCCAGGCCGCCGGCCAGCACCGTCCCGGCGGCTTCGGCGAGGGCGAGCCGGGAGCGGTGGGCGGCCGAGGGTTTCTCGTCGCCGAGGGGCAGCACGGTGTGCTGGAACCCCAGGAACGCGTCGGCTGTGGCCTCCAGATGCCGGGCGACCCGGTCGGGGGCGCGGTGGCGGGCGGCGGCTTCCAGGACGGCGGGGTGGTCGCCGAGGACGGTGAGGAGACGCGGGGCGTCGACCTCCTCCTCGTACGCGGCGCCGATCCCGAGCTGCGCGGCGTTGCGGAGGAGGGCCCGGGCGCGCGCATGGGCGTACCGGACGGTGAACAGCGGGTTGGCCTCGCTCTGGACGAGCAGCCCGTCGGGCGCCAGGGCCCGGTCGTGCGCGGCGGGGCGGAGCAGCGCCCAGCGGGCGGCGTCGGGGCCGAGGGCGCGCACGTCGTGGGTGACGGGGAGGGGGTGGAGGGTGACGGTCTCGGCGCGGGCGCCGGTCTCGGCGCGGGCGCCGGTCTCGGCGCGGGCGCCGGTCTCGGCGCGGGCCGCGCTGCCGCTGTCGGGTACGTCGGGTACGTCCGCGGCGTCGGTCACGTCGGTCACGTCGGCGCCCTGGGCGCGCAGCAGGTCGCCCACGGCGCCGGCCAGGACGACGGCCCGGACGTGGTCCGGGTGGCTCAGCCGGAAGGCGCGCCCCTGGAGGGTGGTGCCGTGCCCGTACCGCCGCCCCCGGGTGAGGACCTCCCGCACCAGGGCGTGGCCGCCGCGGTCGGCGAGGGTGATGTTCAGGAACCCGGGCCCGGTGATCTCGACGCGCGCGATGCCCTCGGCCTCCGCGATGCGGGGCACCAGGACCCGGGCGACGCCCAGCGGCTCCATCCCGGCCTCCCGGGAGAGCTGGAGCGCCGCGTTGGTGGCCCAGTCCCCGCGCCCGCCGGGCCGCGGGCGCTCCACCTTCACGCGCTCGGGCACCCGCGCCCGCTCCCCCAGCGCGCCCTCACCGACCGCGCGGCGCACGGCGTGCAGCACGGTGAGCGAGAGGTCTGCGGGGGTCACGGGACAAGCGTATGGGAGGAGGCCCCGTCGGACGGAACCGGTTTCGCCATCCGGGCAGCGCCACCCGACCGGCCGGTCAGCTCCAGGCACTCCCGGCATGTCCGGCACCGCTGCGGCCGTCGACGGGCGGCGTCTCCCGGTGCATGAGCTGCCGCACCAGCCGCACGAGCTCGGCCGGCTCGAAGGGCTTCGCCAGGAACGCGTCCACCCCGGCGGCGAGCCCGCTCTCCACCTCGTACTGCGCGCACGCGCTGACGATCGCCACGGGCAGGTGTCTGGTCCGCGGATCCTCCCGCAGCCGCTCGGCGGTCCGCAGACCGTCCAGGCGGGGCATGACGACGTCGAGGGTCACCACGTCGGGCCGGACGTCATGGACCACGTCCAGACACTCGGCACCATCGGCCGCGGTCACGACCTCGAAGCCCTCCAGCTCGAGATTGACCCTGATCAGCTGCCGGATGACCCTGTTGTCGTCCACGACGAGCACCCGGCCGGACACGCCTGACACAACTCGAGAGTAGGTCGAGCCGCTGCCCTGCGTCCGGGTTTTCCCCACTTCCGCCCCCCACGGGCGACCCGGCCCTCCCGGCCACCCCTAAATACCTGTTCACAGGCACCGCCCCGGAGCTGGTAGTGTTCTACCCGTCGCCGCGAGCAACACCACCGCGACGGACACGCCCCCGTAGCTCAGGGGATAGAGCAACGGCCTCCGGAGCCGTGTGCGCAGGTTCGAATCCTGCCGGGGGCACAGAAGCCGGAACAGCGTGATCATCCCGCTGACCAGCACATGTGCCAGACGCTGAGAGCCGGACCCAGTCCCACTGGGTCCGGCTCTTTGTCGCTGTCTATCACTGGTCCCGTGTGAGTGGCGTGTGGGGCCATCCTGCACCTGGCGAGGATGGAATCTCACCCCTCAGCTGTGTGCCGTCATCGCCTAGCGCCTGGACAGCCACGACCGAGAAGGCGTCGAGACTCACTCCCAGCACATCGAGGACGCCCGCCAGCTGGCGGGCGTCCTGCGGCTCTGCATCGAGAAAGACGTCCCGCTGGGCTTCCTCTGAAGCCCAGACTGCGGAACCCGCTTACGGGACAGCCCTTAGCTCGATACGAGGCGGAGCTGAACCATTTGGATCAGGCGGCGGATGTGTTGATGATCTTGGTGTGGCTGGTGTGATCACGGCGTCGGAGCCGTCCTGGATAGCCCCGTTCACCGGGCTGAGCCCGCGGCAGTTCGGCAAGCTGGTGGCGGTGCTGCGACGTGGGGGTGCGGACGCGGTCCGCAAAGGCAGGCCGTGGACCGCTGGAGGACCGGGCCCTGCTGGTCGCTGCGTACTGGCGCACGAACCTCACCGTGCGGCAACTCGCGCCGCTGTTCGGAGTGTCGAAGTCGGCGGTGGGCCGGATCATCGACCACCTGGGGCCGATGCTCGCGCTCCAGCCCCGCAAGCGGTTCGCCAAGGACGCTGTGCTCATCGTGGACGGCACCCTGGTCCCCACCCGGGACCACACGATCGCCGAGCGGTCGAAGAACTACCGGTACTCCACCAACCACCAGGTCGTCATCGACGCCGACACCCGCCTGGTCGTCGTGGTCGGCAGGCCGTTGGCCGGGAACCGCAACGACTGCAAGGCGTGGGAGGAGTCCGGTGCCAAGGCCGCCGTCGGCAACACCGTCACGATCGCCGACGGCGGCTACCCGGGCACCGGCCTCGTCATCCCCCACCGCCGGCAGCCCGGCCAGACCGAACTGCCGGACTGGAAGGAGGAACACAATAAGTCCCACAAACAGGTCCGAGCCCGGGTCGAGCACGTCTTCGCCCGCATGAAGACCTGGAAGATCCTCCGCGACTGCCGCCTCAAGGGCGACGGCGTCCACCACGCCATGCTCGGCATCGCCCGGATGCACAACCTCGCCCTCGCCGGATAGGGAAGCGGGCCGCACGGCGGCCCACCGCGCTTGAGACGGCCAAAAAATCATTACGGGACAGCCCTTAGGGAGTTTATGGGCGGCGCACCGACTGAGAGAAGACAGCCCGCTCCTGGCTGGTTCCCCTATTTTTCATCTGGGAGGCGAATGGCGGCAGCGATCTCGACAAGTCGAGTGAATACCACGAGAGCCCCCAAAGCAGGCAGCAAGCCCGCCAAGGTCCAAAATGTGAAGAAACCCGCAGCGGCGCCAAGGCCAGTGCGCCATCCAGTCGACGCGAACCCCCCTACTGCTGCCACCAAGATGAGAGAAACGCTCGAAAGAATACCGAAAAAAATAACAGTAAAGAAGGGGGTTAGATATTGGGAGATCGGCAAAATCCCAGCCCCCTTTGCTTTCTTGAGAAACTCTGTGTCACTGGCTCTCGTAATCATTGCAAGTGCCGCCAGTACCGCACCGATGATCACGCCAACCAGTGAAGCTGCGACTCGTACCGCAGCCTCCAACCCAGTGGGACACTCACGCCCCATCCACGCTCCCCCTGCCGCCCCGAGCAGAGCAACAATGTGGACCCCCCACCATGTACTCCAAACATGGAGAACCCGCACAAATTCTTTGAAGTACTTGTTGCCAGGTGTCCACCCTGTGGGCTCGGTCGATCTCGAGTTCTCACCCTTAGGACCTTCGATGCTCATGCGGAACCTGACCCCCCAGACGGCCACCTCTCGGCAAGCCAAACCAAAGCCAGAAGGAGGGCGATAGCCACTCGTTCTCCGGTGACTGTGAACGATGGCTCGAATTCCGCTGGATTATCTCTGGAGTCGTAGATGTCATCGTTCGCCGATACCGCCCTCACATCAATCCTCCCCCGGCTCGCCTCACTATCGAGACGTTCCGCCTCGGCGCGCGTCATCCACAAACCGCGCTTATTATAGTACCCCTCATCCCGAATATATTCGCCGTATCTCGCCATGTCCGCGATGGCCTCGTACAGACTTCTGTGATCATTCGGCAACCGGATCGTAAGCTCAAGCTTCACGAGCGGCGTCATTTCATCAAGTGACTTAATTACGGACCCGGGAGCGGAGACGAGGTCGACGCTCAGTGAAATCCCACCCGCCCCCTCCCTCCCCCCCATAAGTTCACGAAAGAAGCCTTCGACGTTAGAGGCGGCCGCACGCGGCTCGGTCTCATTCGGTACAGCTACAGAAATCCACTGCCTGTCAACATCCAACGCAAAGAAACAGCCCGACCTGGAACCATAGACCTTGAAGTTTCTCTTTTCCGCGACAGAAGACGCCAGGCGGAACGAGGCGCTCACCTCGGAATCACCGACAGGGCTCGACGAATCAACTTCGTATTCGGAGAGTGCAGAGGTCAGCTCACCGAAGAACTTCTTGTGCTCCTGAACTTCCGAACCTCTACCAACGTGCAAAAAGGCATGAAACAGCGCAAGGGCTCGACGATGAGGGTCAGGCCATGAACGAACGTTTACACGCCCAAGGAAGATCCGGTACATGAATCGGACCATACGATTACATCGATCTCAGGTTCAAGGCGCCAAAAGAGTGACCTCTCAGCAGCGGGAACGGCGTGGTCCGCGTGAGTCGGCCGCCGCTCCGGCCCCACCCCCTCCGCCCCGCGCCATCGCCTTTGCCAGCCACTCGTCTGCCCCCTAGGGGCCCGCCACGTCCACGGAGGTTGAGCAGCCCAGCGCTACAGACCGTCTCAGTTTCCGTCTCATTCACCTCCGTACGCTGGCGTTCATAGCCGTACGGGCTGTGGTTTTCCAGAGGGCTGTGAACGCCACTGAACACGGGCGGACGTCCGTGAATACGGCCCTGAGCTGGCCAAACAGACTTGGAAAGCGTGTGGGTTCCCGCGCGCCCGGAATGTCTCGGGGCGCCGGTCGTGCGCTCTAGCCGCATGGATGACCGCCGGCCCACCCTGTGGAGTCCGAAGTCAGGGACAGGGGGCGTCGTGAGTGATTGGAAGCAGAGCAAGTGCGGGTGGCCCCTGAAGCATGGAGGCCGCTGCGCAAACTTGACCATGAAGAACACCTCCCGATGCTGGCGACACCAGGGGGACTGGACGAAGCGGGGGCAAGCGGAGCGGAAGAAAGCCAACAGGGGCCGCAAGCGGTGACCCGAGCGTGCAGGTAGCGTCGGAGAGAGGGTGAAGCGGGTTGCGTGCCATCTGTCATCCGGCATCGGGCGCGTGAGTAGCGTGTGAGGCGCGTGGACTCTTGGCCTGGGTGACAGATTTACCCAGGTCAAGACCATCCCCAAGTGCTGACCACCAATGCCCTCCGGAGCCGTGTGCGCAGGTTCCAATCCTGCCGGGGGCACCCAGTATGAGGTGCCCAAAGACCCCGTCACCAGCGGAAACGCTGAGGCCGGGGTCTTCGCGTATGTGCAGGCGTGTGCGGCCCGGAGCGGCCGTATGTCGGGGTCCGGGGACGAGGCGTGGGCGTGATCTCGGATCATCCCCGCAGGTAGTGAGCCTGATCTGAGCCGAGCAGGCCTGCTCCTAGTTCTCGTCGTTCCGGCCTTTTGGCCCGCTGCGGCGGGGACGCCAGGCTGGCGGCGGGAGCTGCCGAAGCCGCCATCGGTCGCCGGCTCCAGAAAGGCGAACAGACGAGTTGGGTGGACTCATGGATCTATCCGATGTGGCCGTTGCCGCTGATCACCGCAGGAGGAACTCTGGGCGGGGCGATGGTCCGTTGTCGCCTGGGCCGAGGTTGTGTCGTCCAACGGTGGGAGCCATCCGGTCGATCGGTCCGCTGAAGGCGGCCTCCGGCTTCCTGCTTAGCGTCGTGCCAGCGCGAGGCGCTGTCGTCGCCGTCTTCCAGTGAGGGTTGGCCGGCCTGATGGCCGTCGAGGAGACCGGACCGGTCATGCCGATGATGCCGAACCGATCTTCGTGGTCGGCGCGGTCTCGGCCCGGCCGGCGAGTCCATGGCCGCAGTTGCTGGACCGGGCCCAACGTTGACGTCAAGGGTGAGGGCCTACGTACCGTGACCGACGGCGACGACCGCAGGGACCCGGACGAGGACCGGGAGCTGGTGCGTGCTGACGTACGCCTCCGCCACCGCCAGCAGCCGGTGAGGGCTCCGCAGGGACAGGGCGCACTCACCGGCTGCCGCGCGTCGCGACGGGCTCAGCCGCCCTGGAGCCGCAGCCGGAAAGCGGGGCAGACGTCCGGGTCGTCGTCCGCGTAGAGATAGGTGCGTCCGTCGCTTTCGGCGATCGACAGCGAGTCGAGTGTGTCCCCATTCAGGAAGCGCTCCGGTGCGGTGAAGGAGAGAGACAGGTGCGCGAACTCGGTGGCCGAGGTGCCGCCCTGCACCACGGACCAAGTGCCGGACCCGTCGAAGGTCTCGCCGAGTTCGCTCCGGTACCAGTCACCGGTCGGCCAGTCGTGAACGGTGACCGTGCCACTGCCCGGCTTGCTCGCCGACGCCTTCAGGGTGAGCGTCACGCCCTCCGCGTCGCCCTCGCCCCGGTAGGCGCCCGTGAGTTCCCCGGAGGTCGCTCCGACCGCCTGCTGCCCCATGCAGCCCCCGACAGCGGTGGACGCCGACGAGCAGCCTGGCAGGCAGGTCAGCAGAGCCAGCACGGCGGCCACCGGCAGACGTACTCGGAACACCGACTCACTTCCCCTTCGCCGGAATACGCTCGGTCCAGACGATCTTCTGGTCCACGGACGAGAAGACGCCCTCCTCGCGGTTGAACTTCTCCAGCCAGTCGTAGTAGCCGATGTAGTGCAGCAGCGACTCATTGCTGGTGTTGTTCTTCAGCGCGTACTCGACCACCAGCGAACCGTCGGGGTCCTGGCCCTTGACTGTGTAATTCAGGTTGTACGAGCCGGTGAACGCCTCGCCCAGATGGTCCTCGTTCCCGGTGACGATCGCCGGCAGATCCGTGGTGATCAGCTTCTTGAGCGCGCCCAGCTTGCCGCTCTCCGAGATCGAGTACGCCACGCTGCCCTGCGGCTGGCCGGTGGACCTCCACTGCTCCAGCGTGTCCAGCCGCAGCTGCTCCATGCTCTCGCTGGACCGGATCAGCTCGGTCATCTCGTCGCCGTAGTAGTAGTCGCGGTGCCGGGGGCCGTCGCCGGTCACCCAGTCCCACCCCAGCGAGTACGGATCGTGCGAACTGAGCCCCGGATAGGGTTCCTTGCCCTGGAGGGCGAGGTCCAGCGCGTTGTACGCGTCCTCGCTGATCTTCTTGGTGGAGTCGATGTCGGTGAGCCCCGGATCGCTGTTGAACCACTGGCCCAGGCCGATGTCCGCCATCAGGCTGTAGGCGAGGTTACGGTCGGCCGTGACCCCCCGCTTGAGGATCTGCGCGATCTCCCGATCCGCCGCCTCGATGGTCTTCTTCTCCTCGTCGGTCAGCTCGACCTTGCAGACCCCGTGGATGACGTCCGGGGAGAGCGTCCCGTCCGCGTTGATGTGCAGGCCCTTCTCCTTGGCCCGCCGCGTGGCGTCCTTGAGGTCATTCTGGGCGGACTTCAGATCGCCCACGCCGTCCTCGACAACGCGCCGGGCCGCGTCCGCCACCTTCGCGGCACTCTCCAGCTGGCGCTCGATGTCGTCGATCATCTTCCAGGCGTACGGGGCCGCCGCCCCTTCCCAGTAGCCCTTGTCGCGCAGCGGCGTGAGCACCTCGTCGTGCATGCGCTTGCCGAGGTGCTTGATGTCCTGGTGAATGCTCTTCCAGCGGTCCGCCAGGCCGTCCACCGCCAGCGGGTCCACTGCCAACAGGGAGAGGTAGAAGGTCTCGGCCATCAGTAGTCCTCCAGCGCCGAGCGGATCCGCACCTGGCCGGCGGTCTGGCCCACGGCGGTGTCCGCCCGGGTGTAGGTGCCGTCGCTGGACCGCAGGCTTTCGGCGATGTGCGCGAGCCAGGCCGTGACCGTGCCGGCCTGCCGCTCCCACTGCCGGTGGGCGAGCCGGACCGCTCGTGCCGACTCCAGGCCTTCCAGCGCGCCCACTGCCTTCAGCGCGGGCTCCTCCAGCGACGCGGCCGGCTTGTAGAAGTGGGTGTAGATATCGTCGATCTGGCCGGCGGCCTTCTTGAGTACACCTGGTGCGATCTTCAGGTCGACCGGCCGTCCGCCAGAGGGCGGCGGCTTCAGGAAGCCAGGAGGGTCCGGGCGCAGCTGCGGCCGGTCCAGCGGGTCGGCGGTGCTGTCCGCGGGCGGCGCGCTGTAGTGGCCCTCCCATCCGGGGAGGACCTTGTGCCGCTCGAGTTCGTCCGGGGACAGCGGAAGCTTCGCCCCGTCCGGCTCCGGAATACGGTCGTCCCCTGTGGCCTTGCCGTCGCTCATGTGTGATCCCCCGTTCGGTGTCACCCTTCAGGTAATCATGACGATGGTCGGATGATCACATCCGGGATGGAGACCCGATGAACGCTGGTTGAGGCGTGTCGTGTGGCAGCTTCTTGCGCGGCTCCGGCCAGGACGAGTCGACGTGATCGACCCTGATGGCTGCGCCAGGGAACCGCTGCCCAGACTGCCGGCCTCGCTTCGCACGGCGGCGAGACTCGCACTGGGCCGGGTTCTCCAGCACGGATCAGAAGTGGCAACCGGCTGGGGGACAGCGCCGACGCCGACGAGTGGGCGCCAGGAAGTGCGACAGGTCCTCCAAGCACTCGAAACACCCACTGATCACTCGGCGTGACCGCTTCACGGAAGTCGCGTCAGAACCACTGCCGGCCTGGCCAGTAAGGCCATCCGGACCCGTCACAGGGGCGGTGATCCGTGCGGCACGCATTTTCGAAGCTCGACTGTGCAGCGTCAACCAAAAATGATTGACGAATCAATGATATGTGTGGCTTGAACTGTGAGTTCCGTCCGATATCAGCGGGGATCCCTCAACGTTTCCTCAGAATGTGGATCTTTCTTGCCCGGTGGGGCGCGGATGGCCATAGGTTCTGACGCGGCCCGCCGCGCTGACCATGCGAGCGGTGTCATCCGTGCTGCTTATGGAGGGGGAACGATGAGGAAAACGATGAACAAGGCGGCTGCTGTCCCGGTCATGGCCCTCACTCCGGCCAACTGGAGGGGTACGTCGTACAAGGACGGCCCGGGCGGCACCATGGTCGTGCGGGTGGAAAAGCTGGGAAGATCTCGGCCTCCATCACCGTGGGTGCCGAGGCTGAACTCAGCGGCGTGATCGCGTCCGCGAAGGCCAAGGTGGACGCCACCATCGGTGCCGAGGTCGGAATCACCCTCGGGCACGAATACCGCCGCAACGTCACCAACGCCAAGTACGGCCACCTCCAGTACGGATCCTGGGGGTATGTGGTGGGGTGGAAGAAGTGGGAAACCGCGTCGTGACAGTGGCACGGAGCCTGTTCGCCGGCACGGCCGTCTGCCTCCTCACCCTGGCCGCCACCGGCTGCACGGACAGTCAGACACCCAATACGTCTCCGTCGCCCCCACCGTCATCAGCCAGCGGGCCACCCTCGTCCCCCTTGCCAACGGCCAAGGAAGACGAGCAGGGCCGGCGTGCCAAGACCGCGGTGGAAATCGTCCCGCCGGACGACCCGACCTTCGTCGAGTCCGGTCTGGAGCGCGTGGCCGACGGGGTGCACCGGCACTCGGTACTGACGCCGGGGAAGGAATACGAGCTCTCAGTGGCGTGCGTCGGCCGAGGCACCCTGAAGATCGTGGTGCAGGGCAGGGACGGGGAACTGTCCTGCGACGCGGTGCCCTGGGTTCAGCGAATCGAGCGGGCGCCCGGCCAGTTGCCCATCGACGTCACAGCCGACGCGGGAGCATCCGGCATGGTCGCTTGGCAGATCACCACGGCCACGAAGTGACCCGACCCTGCTGTGGCTCGTAGCAACGGCCGCTCGTCTACCTAATTTGGAGGAGCCGCTGGAGAACGAGCATGCACGCTCGCTTGCTCGTCCTCTGCGTAAGGGCACGGCTTCGCCCTGGGTCCTGTCCGGAAGGTCATGGGAGCCAGAGGCAGAGGCAGGCGATGGCCTGGCCGTGCCGGCGCGTTTGCCATGGCAGTCGGCCGGACGCGCGGCGGGCTGACCACCAAGAGGCGGGGCAGGCGCGCCGGCGGTGGTAAGCGATGGTGGTGCGGGGCCGGGCCGGCCGGGGGGGCCGGCCCGGTGGGGGGTCAGTCGGCGGGGGCGGTTTGCCAGGTGTGGGTTTGGGTGAAGGTGACGCCCGTGTCGAGGGCCGTGAAGTGTTCCTTGCCGCAGCGGATCTTGTCCGCCTCCTCCGGGCGCAGCAGATGCTCCTGGGGAGTGCCCTTGGTCTCTATCACCAGGTAGAGCTGGCGCCGTCCGTCGGGGGTGTCGCGCACTATGGCCCAGTCCGGGTTGTAGGCGCCCAGCGGGGTGGGGATGCGGAACCAGGCGGGCAGCTTGGTGTAGAGGACGACGCTCTCGTCCTGCTCCATGTCCTCGACGAACCGGCGCTCGGTGTCGGAGTCGTAGCGCACCTCCTCGTACACGCTGCGCTGCGCGGGCAGGAGGTTCTTGTCGAGGTAACCGTGCAGCTCCTCCTCCTCGAAGAGCTCCTGGGCGTAGAAGTCGCCGCTGCCGAGCCGCACGTACTTGACGCCGTCGACGAGCATCCGGCGTTTGCGGGCGGTGATGGTGGTGGCGACGAGGTCGATGAACTCCTGCGGGTTGGCGCGGAAGTCGGCCAGGCGGCCGCTCTCGGTGAGGATGCGCCGGACGGTGCGGCGGGTGAGCCGGGTGCGGTCGACCAGTTCGCCGAGGAGGTCGGGCAGCGGCAGGTCGCCCTGGTCGACGCGTTCGGGGGCCGAGGTCGTCCCGTCGGTGGTGGTGAGGCCGGCTTCGGTGATCAGGACGCGGGCCTTGCTCCAGCGCATCCGCGCCGGGGTCACCGGCGGGGCTTCGCGGACGCCGCGGACGCATTCGGCGACGAGCTTCTCGGTGTCGAAGTCCACCCGGTAGGTGGTGCGGTGCTTGACCCGCTCCCACAGGTCCCGGAAGGCCTCGCTCTCGAAGACCTGCTTGCGCACCTTGACGGTGTGCTTCTCGTCCCGGTTGTTGATTTTCAGCCCGCGGGCGCGCCGGGTGAGCAGGTCGGCCACGGCGGCGGTCAGCGCGGAGTGTTCGGGCGGGAGGGCGAAGGTGCCGTCGGCGAGGGCCCGGGTGAGGGCCTCGGCGTCGATCTTCCCGGTGTGGTGCACGTAGCCCTCGGCGCACAGGTGGGCGTAGATCCGTTCGGAGGTGTCGAAGCCGACGGGGACGGCGGGGTCGGCCGGGGAGGGCAGGCCGGCGAACTGGTGGGGTTCCACGACGCCGAAGCGGATCCGCTCGGTGGTCTCCAGTTCCGTCTGGAGCTCGGCGGCGAACTGCTCGTAGCTCTCGGTGGCGATCACGGTGAGGGTGTTGACGTCGGAGCCCTGCACCCGGCGGCCCGTCCGGTCGACCGCGAGGCGCAGGCCGCGGCCGATGGTCTGGCGGCGCTGGCGGTCGGTGCCCATTTCGCGCAGACCGCAGATCTGGAAGACGTTCGGGTTGTCCCAGCCCTCGCGGAGCGCCGAGTGGGAGAAGAGGAACTTCAGCGGCTCGTCCAGGCTCAGCAGGCGTTCCTTGTCCCGCATGATGAGGTCGTACGCCCGCTGGGCCTCCGCCCCCTCCTGGCCGCGGCCCTCGGTGACGTCCTTCCAGGCGCCCTTCTTGTCGCTTGCGAAGTAGCCGTCGTGCACGGCGGCTGCCTCGGACTCCAGGTCAGCCTCGCCCAGCAGGGTGGCGTACCGGGGGTGATTGCGCAGCCGCTGGTACTCGTCCTCGAAGATCCGCGCATAGTCGCCCTTGACGGGCTTGCCGTCGTCGCCGTACGCGCGGTAGCGGTCGACGCGGTCGATGAAGAACAGGCTGAGCACCTTGATGCCCTTGGGGCGCAGCAGGACCTCCTTGTCGAGGTGCTCGCGGATCGTCCGGCGGATGAGCTGGCGGGCCTTCTCCAGGGGCGGGATGTCGCCGTGGGCCTCGCCAAGGCGCAGGTAGCGGCTGACGCCGGCGCCGCGCAGGTGCAGGAACTCGGCGCCCCGGGTCTTGTCGATCTCGCCGATCTGGAGCCCCTCGTACACGGAGCGCCCGGTGACCACGTCGAGGAGGTCGCCGTCGCGCACCACGACGCTGGTGCGGCGTACGCCGCCGCTCCGGGCGGCGACGTCGAGTTCGACGGTGGCGGAGAAGTCGTTCTTGCGGATGCTGACGGATTCGAGGCGGACGTACGGGCGGCCGTGGGCGTTCTCGACGGAGCCGCCGGCGACCTCGATCTGCTTGACGAGTCCGGCCTGGTAGGCCTCGACGGCGTCGAGCTTGTAGACCATGTCGTACGTGTCGACGTGGGTGGCGGAGTAGCGGAGGGTGAAGAGCGGGTCCATGGCCGCGAGGGCCTGCCGGCCCTTGCCGCTCAGGCCGCCGTCGACGCTCTGCGGTTCGTCGACGATCAGCACGGGCCGGGTGCGGCGGATCAGGTCGATGGGGGCGTCGCCGCCGGTCTTCTCGCTGGGCTGGTAGATGAGGGCGGTGTCCTTCTTGTTGATGGCCGCCACGGTGGTGATCATCACCTGGATGCCGGTGGCGTACGCGAAGTTCCGCACCTCCCCCAGTTGGGCGGAGTCGTACATGAAGTACGTCAGGGGGGTTCCGTCGTAGAGGGCCTTGAAGTGTTCCCGGGTGATCTGGAGGGACTTGTTGACACCCTCCTTGATGGCGACGGAGGGGACGACGATGACGAACTTGGTGAAGCCGTAGTGCTGGTGGAGCTCGTGGATGGTGCGCAGGTAGACGTAGGTCTTGCCGGTGCCCGTCTCCATCTCGACGGTGAAGTTGAGGTCGTCGGGGTCGGGGTCGGGCGAGGGCGGCAGGCCGCCGCGGAGCTGGACGGCGCGGAGGTTCTCGCCGAGCCGCTCGGCGCCGAGGGTGAGCCGGTTGGCGAGTCCGGTGCCGGGGGTGAAGAGGTCGGCGCGCTGCTCGGTGACGGTGAACAGGCCCTGGCCGGTCTCCTGCCCCTGGAAGAGGTCGCGGACGGCGGCGACGGCCTTGCGCTGGTGCTCCAGTTCGGCGTCGAAGTGCAGACGGAGGTCGGTCATCTGGTCAGCTCACCTACAGGCTCTTCACGAGGGGGAAGCCGTACTGGTCGAGGATGGCCGCCATGTTGGCCTTGGCCACGTCGTCCCGGAACGCGACGTCCTTGAAGTAGACGGACACCTCGCCCGCCGGTTCCAGCTCCTTGCGCCAGTCGGCGATGCCGTGCGCGAGGGCCTCGACCCGGTCCCTGCCGATGCTGTCCGCCTCCGGCAGGCAGGCGAACAGCCGTCCGCCCCCGGTGCTGTGGACGGCGATGCCGCCGAAGACGCGGGTGGTGACCGGGAGGGAGAGGTCCAGGCCGCGGCCGAGGAGGAGTTCGTAGAGCACGTCCTCGTCGGTACGGCCGTGGACGATGTTGTCGACGACCTCCAGGGTCTGCTGCTCGACGTCCTGGCGGGAGGTGTCCCAGCGCAGCACGCTGGAGTCGCCGAGCGCGAAGGACCGGAAGCCCCGGTCGGGGGCGGCCGGGAGGGCGGCGGCGGCGGCGCGGAGGCGGGTGCGGGTGATGTCGGCGACCGTGGGGTGGTCGGGGTATCCGGTCCGCTCGGGGATCTGGACGAGGATGTAGCGCCGGTTGCCGCCGTCCTCGGCGTTGGCCTGGAGGACGGCGTCGCCGGTGGTGCCGGACCCGGCGAAGAAGTCGAGGACGATGTCCTCGGTGTCCGGCCGGGTCGCCAGGGTCAGGATGCGGCGGATGAGCCGGGTGGGCTTGGGGGTGTCGAAGACGCTGTCGGAGGAGGCGAAGGTGACCCGCTCCAGCAGCTCGCGCTTGGCGTCCTGGTTGTGGCCGACCTCCCCGTAGGGCCAGAAGGTCTGGGGAATGCGGCCCTGTTTGACCTCGGAGAGGAAGCGCTTGACGGCGGGGCTGTTGTTGCCGTCCTTCCCCCACCAAATGCGGTTGTCCGCCTCCATTTCCCGCATGGTCTGCTCGGAGTAGCGCCAGTACGTGCCGGACGGCGGGCCCGGGATGAGCCGGCCGCCGGGCGTGGTGATGGAGTAGGTGCCCTTGCTGTAGTAATTGCGGGCGGTGAAGTTATCGGCCTTCCAGGGGCCGCGCGGGTCGTTGTCGGGGTTCTTGTACGCCGCGTTCTGCTCGTCCGTGCGCGGCAGGAGTCCCGGTGTCCAGGCGTCGGCGTCCCTGGCGTACACGAGGATGTAGTCGTGGTCCTCGGAGAAGTGCCGGGCGCTGTTCTTGGGGGAATAGACCTTCTGCCAGATGACGGAGGCGATGAAGTTCTCCGGGCCGAAGATCTCGTCCATGACCGCCCGCAGGTTGTGCACCTCGTGGTCGTCGATGGAGACGAAGACGACCCCGTCCTCCCTGAGGAGGTTGCGGGCCAGGAACAGCCGCGGGTACATCATGTCCAGCCAGGCGCTGTGGTAGCGGCCGGAGGTCTCGGCGTTGCTGCTCAGCCGCCCTCCCTCGCCGTCGAGCTGGCCGGTGAGCTCCAGGTAGTTGCGGACGCCGTCCTGGAAGTTGTCGGGGTAGATGAAGTCGCGGCCGGTGTTGTAGGGCGGGTCGATGTAGATGAGCTTGACCTTGTGGGCGTAGCTCTTCTGGAGAAGTTTGAGGACTTCGAGATTGTCGCCCTCGATCATCAGGTTGGCGGTGGTGTCCCATTCGACGCTGTCGGCGGGGCGCGGCAGGAGTGCGCCGTTGCTGCGCCGCCTGGCCACTTCGGCCGCCCTTTTCTTTCCGTGCCAGGAGAGACCGAATTTTTCCTGGCCTTCGGCGAGGGTGCCGCCGAGGAGTTCACGGAGGGCGTCGAAATCGATACCGTCCTCGGTGCAGGCGCTGGGGAACAGCTTCTTGAGCTGCGTGATGTTCTCGTCCACCAGGTCGAGGGACCGGATTTCTGGGTCGTCCGGCCTCATCCGCTGCATCGACACCTTGTTCGTCCACCGTTCCTGTCGTCCGTACGCCTTGTCGTCGGCGACGGGGCCCCTGGGGAATTCCTGTGCGGGCGCCGCCACTTGACCGCCACCGTACCGTTCGGCGGGTCGTGGGGCCGTCCGGTGGGGGCCACTGCGCGGGGAGGCGGCGGGGCGGACGGGGTGTCGGGTCCCGGGGGACGGGGGACGGGGGTCGGATGCGGGTGCGGGTGCGGGTATGGGTGCGGGTGCGCGTGCGCGTGGATGTGCGGGGGCGTGTATGTGCGGGGGGTGGATGTGCGGGGCGTGGGTGTGGGTGTGGGGTGTGGGGGGTGTGGTCCGGACGCCGCCGTGCCGGCGGCCCCGCCCGTCAGCCGTGTCCGGCGTCGAGGAGGTCGGACCGGGCCAGGAGGTAGGCCAGGTGGGCCCTGCTCCGGCCGCCCAGGAGGTCGGAGGCCTTCTTGATGTGGGTGGAGACGGTGCGCGGGCTGATGCCCAGCCGTGAGGCGATCGCCGCGTCCGTGTACCCCTCCACCATCAGCCGCAGCACGGCGCGACGGGTCTCGTCGGTCATGAGCGGGGGGCGGACGTACTCCTGGGTGATGCTGACCGCTTCGCCACGCGCCCAGGCGTGGTCGAAGACCTTGGCGAGGTAGTGCACTATCGCTGGGTGGTCGATGGCCAGGGCCGCGGTTCTCAGCTCGTGGCGCGGGTCCGGTATGAAGGCCGTGGTCCGGTCGTAGATGATCAGCCGGTCGAACACCTCGTTGAGGGTGCGGAACTGGGCGCCGGAGGCGGTGGCCTGCTCGATGTAGGCGAGGGTGGGGCCGTGGGCGCGCACGGTGTGCTGGTAGAGCGTGCGCTGCTTGACGCCGCGCCGGTGCATGGTGAGGACGCGGGACAGTGAGCGGGCCAGGGACGCCGGGTCGCGGCGGCCGCCGGGCTGGCAGGTCAGCAGTTCCTCGCGGCAGTCGTCCGCGGCCTGTTCGAGCGCGGCACGTATGACGTCCTCTCCTTGGAGCAGACGTACGGGGGCGTTGGACACGGCCTGGCGGGTCGCGGAGTAGATGTCCTCGGCCGTTGCGATCGAGTCACCGATGGCGGCCAGCGTTTGCCGGTGCGCGAGCATGGCGCGCTCGATGGGGCGGGTGAGTTCGCGGCCGGCGATGTCCGGGGGCACGGCGGCCATGAGTGTCGGGGTTTCGGCCAATGGCCGTAGGAGACCCAAGCGGAGCAGACATTCGGGCACATCCCCCGATATCGGACCATGCGCCAGTGCACGACGGTAGGCCTCCAGGCCCCGGTCACACAGGCTGGCGACGTTCGAATGAGGGGCTAAGTCCGAGTTCCTGCACATTTGCCACTCCTTCCGATTCTCGCATTGCGTGATCATGATGCTACTGAACGACCCTTTCCTGTGGGGAGGTACGGCATTCTTCTGAAGGCGGAAGGGCAAAGAGCCTTTCGGCCAGGGGAGGGATTGTGAACCGCACGAGAGAGGCCGGGCGCCTGTTCGGGCTTCCGGCTCTGATACTGCTCCTCGGACTCTTCGCATCCGCCACGGAGGGCGGAGGCGAGGGATCCATTTCCGCCACGGGCCAGATCGTGGCCTCCACCGAAGACGACGAATGGGGCCCCTGAGTCCCCGTAAAGCACCAGCGGCCCGACAGGGCGTCAGTTTTCCGGAGGACGAATTCGGGGAGTCGGTGATTCACCCGAGTCGAGGGGGCTCTGTTCGATGAGTACGGACAAGAACGGGGAAACGGTCGGCATACTCCTCGCCGGCGGCCGGGGCGAGCGGGCCAAGCCCATCACGCTCAAGTCCCCGGACCACATCCGCAGCAAGGCGCTGATCCCGTTCGCCGGGCGCCGCCTCGTGGAGTGGGTGGTGGACGCCTGCCGTGAGCAGGGCATCCGCCGCTTCTACGTGGTGACCCACGGCCTGGAGAACCGTACCCAGATCAAGCTCCTGCTCGGGCACGGCGAGCGCTACGGCGTCGACGTCACCTACTCGCGCTCGCGCTTCGACCGGTACAACGTCGGCTCGGCCGGCGCCACCCTGCACAACCTCGAGCAGTGGGACCTCCAGGGCCGGGCCCTGGTGCTCCCCGTCGACTCCCTCTTCGACTTCGACCTGAAGGCGATGGAGGCGACGCACGCCGAGCGCGGCGCCCTGGTGACCGTGGCCGCCGTACGGCGCACGGCCGACGAGATCGCCGGCAAGTACGGGGTGATGCGCACCGACGACGACGGCCTGGTCCAGGGCTTCGTGGAGAAGCCCGGCCCCGACCGGATCGGGGAGCTCTTCCCGCGCACCACGGTGGACCCGGGGGTCACCCTCCCCACCAACGCGGGGATGTACCTGGTGGACTGCGCACGGCTGCGGCTGCTCGCCAGGGAACCGGAGCTGTTCCGGCAGAGCTACCAGCGGCTCGACTGGGGCCAGGACCTGCTGCCCTGGCTCGCCGCCCGCGGGCTGCCGGTGGCGGCCCACTCCATCGGGCGGCTCGGCGACCTGGGCAACGTGCCCGACTACCTGCACACCCTGGGGCTCGTGCTCGACGGCGCGTACGAGCAGATGAACCGGCTGATGAGGCGGCCCGACGTCGCCTCGCCGCGCTGCTGGATCCACGAGAGCAGCCTGCGCACCAAGGACGACGTCACCGGCACCACCCTGGCCCAGAAGATCGACGAGGGCTCGGTGGTGATCGGACCGGGCGTCAGGATCGGCCGCGAGGTGGAGATCGGGCCCGGCGTACGGCTCGACCACGCGGACATCGGCGACGGGGCCGAGGTCCGCGAGGGCGCCGCCGTGGTCCGCTCGGCCGTCGGGGAGTCCGCCGTGGTCGGCGCGTACGCCGAGATCGAGGACTCCTACATAGGCCCCATGGCCGAGGTCTGCTCGGAGCGGACCCGGCCCGCACGGCTCGAACGCTACTCGGCCATCGGCGACGGCGCGATGCTCTGGCCGGGGTCACGGTTCTGCGGGGTGAGCGTCTACCCGCGGCTCAGGGTGCCCGCGATGACCGGGGTGCCCGCGGAAACGGAACTCAAGAGCGCCGACGACATCCTCAACTGGGTGTAGCGGCGGGGATCACTCCTGGAGGGGACCATGCGGAGTCCCATTGCGGTTATCGGAGGCGCGGGCCGGCTGGGCAGTCTGGTGACCCGCCGCCTGCTTCAAGAAGGCACCCGGGTACGGGTGGTGAGCCGGCATCCCGAACGGGGACGGCTGCCGCTCGGAGTGGAGGAACACCGCGCCGACGTGCGGTACGCCGACTCGCTGGCCATCGCGCTGCGCGGCTGCGCGGGGGTGGTGTTCAGCGTCGAGCCGGGCACCGCGGACTCCGGTCCGGACAGCCCCGAGACGACCATGTACGACGGGGTGCGCAACGTACTGGCCGCGGCCACCGAGCACGGTGAGCGGCCGCACTTCGTCCTGGTCAGCCAGATCTTCGTGACCCGGCGCGAGCACCCCATGAACGCGTACGGCCGGCTGCTCGACTGGCGGCTGCGCGGGGAGGACGCCGTACGGGAGTCCGGGCTGCCCTACACGGTGGTGCGGCCGAGCTGGCTGACCGACGAGAGCTTCGCGGGCAACCGGGTGCGCCTGGAACAGGGCGACCGGGGGGACGGCTGGGTGTCCCGGACGGCGGTGGCGGAGGCCTGCGTGCAGGCCCTCGCCTCACCGGCGGCCGTGGGCCGCACCTTCGAGATGTACAACGAACTGGGCGAGACGCCGACCGACTGGGCGCCGCTCTTCGCCCGGCTCGGCGCCGACCGCCAGCTCGAGCGCAGCCGCTAGCCGGCGCGGCCCGGGACGCGTCCGCACCGCAGCGGCGTCCCCCCGCGGACCTGCCGGGTCCCGCGGGGCCGGGCGGCCCGGACGCGGTGGCGGCGCGGCCGGCCGGCCGGCCGGGCCGCTCCCGGAGGCCCCCGGGACGCCGCTCCCCGAGACCGACGTGGGCGGGCCGGATCCGTCCCCCGCCCCCGTCATCACCCCCGCCGCCCACATCCCCCGAGGCGACGGGGCCGGACCCGGGGCCGGAAGCGCGTGGTGGTGCCGTCCCCGGCGCACCCGCGCACCGGCCCCGGGGTCCGCTTCACGGTTTCCGCTCCCGGGCCCTCTTTCCGGAGGTCCCGGTCCCGCGCGGCGTGAATGAGAGGAAAAAACCGGCTGGCCGATTTCCTCCGGACCGACATAGACTTCTGTGGAGAGAGCTGGGTAACGGTCGTGGAACCAGACCTGAATATGCCCGAGGATTATTCCCCCGCTGTATTCGCCGAGTTCCTCACGCGGACGCTCGCTTCCATTCCCCGGAGCGATCAGCGCCGCTGGGGCGAACTGTACGTACGGGGCCTTCTCTCGGTCGACGGAAAGAAGACCATGCGGGCCCTCGCGAGCAACGCGGGCGGCGGCGTCGAACAGAGCCTGTACCAATTCATTACGAAGTCCCCGTGGGACTGTGTGCCGGTACGGCGGGAAATGGCCCGGCACCTCCACGAGCACACCGAGCCGCGCGCCTGGGTGGTGCGCCCGCTGGTGATCACCAAGGTGGGACAGCACTCCGTGGGCGTCGAGCGGCAGTTCGTGGCGCAGCTCGGACGGATCGTCAACTGCCAGCAGGGCATGGGCCTCTGGCTGGCGTCCGACCAGGTCAGCAGCCCCGTCGACTGGTGGCTGGCGCTGCCCGAGTGCTGGACGGACGAGCCGGAGATGCGCCGACGCGCCTCCATCCCGGAGCACGTCGGGTCCTGTCCGCCGGAGCAGTGCGCGATCGGCTCGGTCGCCCGGATGACCGACGAGTGGAGCATGCCGGCCCGGCCGGTGGTGATGGACCTCCGGGACACCGCGCCCCACCCCGTGTGCGCGGAACTGATGGACCGCCAGATCCCCTTCGTCGTACGAGTGGATCCGGCCATGTCGCACACGAGCGTCGAGCCGCTGCGGCCCGCCGAGCGCGGGCACTCCCCCGCCTCGGCGGCCGGCCCGGACGCGGGCCTCACCGGGGCACTGAGCCGCAACCGCATGCCCGTCGAATGGCTGGACCACCGCACCGGGGTCGTCCGCGCCACCTCGGTCGGCTCCGCCCGGGTGCGGTTGCGCTCCCCGGGCGGCGGCCGGGAGGGCCGGCAGGACCTGGTCCTCCTGGGGGCGTGGGGCGAGCCGGGGCGGCGGGCGCCGAGCGAGTACTGGCTGTCCAACCTGTCCCGGCCCCGGCTCGGGACCGTCTACCGCACCGCGATGCTCAGCCGGCGCGTCGAGCGCGACCAGGCGGAGGTGAGCGACCGGCTGGGGCTGCGCGACTTCGAGGGGCGCTCGTTCCGCGGCTGGCACCACCACATGACCATGGTGTCCCTCGCGCACGCCGTCACCATGCTCTCCCGGGCCGCCCGCGGCCCCGTCCCGGAGTCCGCCGTCCCCCGCAACGCGAAGGTGACCGCCGCATGACCGTGTCCCCGTCCCCGGACGTGACCGAGACCGGGCGGATCGCCGCCGACCTGCACCGCCTGCTGCCCGGCTGGCTGGCCCGCCGGCGCTGGTTCGGCGGCAAGGACCGGGCCGCGCCCGACGTGGTGCCCGTCCTGGTCGAGACCGTGTGCGCGGACGGCCCGCGGCTGCTCCTGGTCGTCGTGCGCACCGAGCACGACGAGTGGTACCAGTTGCTGGTAGGGGTGCGCGACACGGTGCCGGACGGGCTGGCCGACGCGGTCATCGGGCCCAGCGGTGGCGCGCTGCTGTACGAGGCGACCGAGGACCCCGAGCTGATGGGGCGGCTGCTCGCCCGGATCGCGGCGGGCGGGACCGCGGGCGCGGTGGAGTTCCACCCCGTGCCCGGCGCGGACATCCCCACCGGGCTGCCGGCGGCGGTACTCACGGCCGAGCAGTCCAACACGTCCATCGCGTTCGGCGGCCGGATGATGCTCAAGGTGCTGCGGCACGTGGTGCCCGGCCCGAACGCGGAGGTGGAGATGCTCGCCGCCCTGCGGCGGGCCGGCGACGTGCCCAGCGCGGCGCCGCTCGGCTGGGTGCGGACCTCGCCGGCGGCACCCGGCGGGGAGATCACGCTCGGCATCCTCCAGGAGTTCGTGCCCAACCGGGGCGACGGCTGGGCGATCGCCGTCGAGGAGGCCCGCGCCTGCATCGTGGGCGAGTGCGAGAGCGTCGCCCCGCTCGGCGGCTTCGCGGAGGAGGCCCACGCCCTCGGCCGGTCCACGGCCCGGGTGCACGCCGCGCTCGCCGAGCAGTTGCCGACCCTGGAGCTCGACGCCCCGCGGGTCGACCGGCTCGTGGGCGTGCTGACCGGGCGGCTGGAGGCGGCGCTGGACCAGGTGCCGGCGCTGCTGCCGTTCGCCCGGCAGTTGCGGGCCGTGCACCAGGACCTCGGGGAGGTCGCCAAGCGCGGCCACGCCCCGCTGCTCGTCCAGCGCGTCCACGGCGACCTGCACCTCGGGCAGACGCTGCGCGCCGAGCGGGGCTGGGTGGTGATCGACTTCGAGGGCGAGCCGGGCCGGCCGGAGGCGGAGCGCCGCCGGCTCCAGCCCGCGCTGCGGGACGTCGCCGCGATGCTGCGGTCCTTCGACTACGCCGCGCACCATGCGCTGGCCGCCGTCCTGGGCGTACCGCCCGGCGAGCAGTCGCCGCAGAACGTGCACGGCACGCGCCTGGCCCGCCGGGCCTCGGCGTGGGCGGTGCACAACAGACGGGCGTACTGCGCCGGGTACACCGCCGGGAGCGGCACCGACCCGCGCAGCCAGCCGTTGCTGCTGCGCGCCTTCGAGGCGGACAAGGCGGTCTACGAGGCGGTGTACGAGGCCCACAACCGGCCCGAGTGGCTCACCATCCCCATGGCCGCGGTGCGCCGCCTGGCGGGCCGGCACCGCCCGGCCGGGTGAGCGACGGGGGCCGGGCCATGACGGGACCGACGCACACCCCGGGGACACGAACCCCGGGGACACAACGGGCGGTGGACATGGACACGGGTGCGGGCATGGGCGTGGACGCGGACGTGGCCGTGGTCGGGGGCGGCCCCGCCGGGCTGTCGGGGGCCATCTACCTGGCGCGGTACAACCGCCGGGTACTGGTGTTCGACACCGGACACGGCCGGTCCACCCACCACCAGGTGAACCACAACTACCTGGGCTTCCCCGGCGGCATCGCCACCGTGGACCTGCGCAAGCTCGCCGTCGAGCAGCTCGCCCGGTACGAGGGGGCGCGGATCGTCCACCACCTGATCACCTCCGTCGAGGGCGACGCGGAGCGCGGCTTCACGCTGCGCTCGCAGGGGCACCACTGGCGGGCCAGGGCGGTGCTGCTGGCGACCGGGGTGCTGGACCACTTCCCGCACTTCCCCGACTGGCGCTCGTACGTGGGCCGTTCGATGTTCTGGTGCATCACCTGCGACGGGTACGAGAACCGGGGCCGCAGCATCCTCGTGGTCGGCCACACCGACGCGGCCGCCGGTGAGGCCATGCAGCTCCACGCCCTGACCGACCGGGTGCGGCTGCTGACCAACAGCCATCGCGACGACATCAGCGAAACGTTCCGCCGCCGGCTCGCCCACGCCGGCGTCGAGGTGGTCCACGACCGGATCGAGGAGGTCGAGGGGGCGGACGGACAGCTACGTACCGTCGTCACCCGGGGCGGGCTGCGCCTCGGGCTCGACGCCCTGTTCTCCATCCAGGGCGCGACGCCCGAGACCGCGCTCGCCCGCTCCCTCGGCGTGCGCCTCAACGACGCCGGCTACATCGCGGTCGACTCCGAGCAGAAGACCTCGGTGCCGGGTGTGTACGCGGCCGGGGACGTCACTTCCCTGCATTCCCACCAGGTGGCCGCCGCCGTGCACGAGGGCGCCCAAGCGGCCTCCGCGGCGCATTACTTCCTCCATCCGCCCGAACTCAAAGCCGACTGATCGCACGGATCGCACGTCAGTTCAGGAAGTCGGCGGAGGTTCTTTGCCGCGCCCCCGGACGGCCGCCAATGATGGCTGAGCACCATCCCGGAAATGTGGCATTTCCATGTGCCGTGCCGCGCGGGGCCGAAAAGGAGAGTTCCATGATTCATCAGTTCATTCTGGCGGCGCCCAAGCCGGGTATGACCACCCAGGAGTTCCAGGACTACTGGGTGGACGTCCACGCGGTGAAGTACGCCGCGAAAATCCCGCAGATCCGCAAATACATGGTCGACACGCGGGTCGAGACCGGCGCCGACCTCGGCACGCCGGCCCTGCCCCACCAGGGCATCGCCGAGATCTGGCTGGCGAACGGCGAGGAGCAGCTCGCCTCGCTCCAGACGGAGGAGTTCCTCCAGGGCGCCCGCCTCGACGAGCCGAACTGGGCCGCCTTCTGGCAGACCATCGTGGTCGACACCACGGCGTACGAGATCGTCCCCGGCCCGGCGCTCGCCAAGGGCCAGGACCGGGTCAAGCTCACCGTCCTGATGAAGCGGCGGCCGGGCCTGGACCTGGAGGAGTACCGCAAGCGGACCCTCGGCGGCTACGCCTCCGTCGTCGGGGCCACGCCGGGGCTGCGCCGCTACCTGCACGCGCACACCGTGGACGGCGCCTACGTCTTCGGCGAGGCCGGCTTCGACAGCGTCGAGCAGCTCTGGTTCGACGACGTCGACGCCCTGACGGAGGCGCTGCGTTCGCCGCACTTCACCGGCCAGGTGGCGGCCGCCCGTGACGAGGTGGCCGACCCGAAGTACGTGTTCTCCCTCGCCGTGAAGGAGAACTGGATCATCGGCCCCGAGCCGCGCTGACCGGCCACCCGCCGCTGATCCGCCCACCGATTACCGAAGGAGCAGGCGTGGCCAGAAGGAACGCCAAGAAGATCCTCGTGATTCTGTCGGAGTACGGCTACTGGGGCGAGGAGCTCGTCGGGCCGCTGCACCACTTCGACCAGCGCGGTTACGAGGTCGTGTTCGCCACCCCGACCGGCGGGCGGGCGCACGCGCTGCCGCCGAGCATGGACCCCGCGTACATCGACCCGCCGCTCGGCAAGTCGGTGACCTCCGAGGAGGTCGCCAAGCTGACCCGGCAGGTCGACGAGTCGGACCGGCTGGACGACCCGATCGACATCTCCAGTTGGGTGCCGGAGCGCCCGTACACCGCGGACGAGGACTACCTGCGCAAGCTGGAGGCCTACCACCGCGCGGTGGACGTGGTCGCCCAGGAGCTGGAGGAGTACGACGCGCTGCTGATCGTCGGCGGCTCCGGCCCGATCGTGGACCTGGCGAACAACGAGCGGGTGCACCAGATCATCCTGTCCTTCCTGCGCGCCGGCAAGCCGATCGCGGCCGAGTGCTACGGCGTCACCCCGCTGGCGTTCGCCCGTGACTGGGAGGACCGCAAGTCGATCATCTGGGGCAAGCACGTCACCGGTCACTGCAAGGAGTACGACTACAAGGACGGGACCGGTTTCCTCGGCACCGATTTCGTCATGGGGCCGCCGCCGTACCCGCTGGAATACATCCTGCGTGACGCCACGGGCCCCGACGGCCGGTACCACGGCAATTTCGGCAAGGAAACGTCGGTGATCGTGGACTACCCGTTCATCACCGGCCGCTCGACGCCGGACTCGTATCTCACCGGCGAGAAGATCGTCGAGGTCCTCGAGGACGGGCTGCGCCGCTTCGGCTGGTAATCCAACGAGCTAATCGCCGAGAGACGAGAGAAGGAAGACATGGCCAGGCAGGGCAATGCGGCGATCATCGAGCAGTTCCTCGCCGATGGAATTCCCTATATGTTCGGCAATCCAGGAACGGTCGAGCAGGGATTCCTGGACGCATTGGAGGAGTACGACGGCCTCCAGTACATCCTCACCCTGCAGGAGACGGTCGCCGCCGGCATCGCGGACGGGTACGCCCGCGCCACCGGCCGCCCGGCGCTGCTCCAGCTCCACAGCGGCGTCGGCCTCGGCAACGCGATCGGCATGCTCTACCAGGCCAAGCGCGGTCACTCGCCGCTCGTCGTCATCGCCGGCGAGGCGGGTGTCCGGTACGACGCGATGGACGCGCAGATGGCGGCCGACCTGGTGGCCATGGCGGAGCCCGTCACCAAGTACGCGACCCGGGTCACCGACCCGGGCTCGGTGCTGCGGGTGCTTCGGCGGGCCATGAAGATGGCCATGACACCGCCGCGCGGCCCGGTCTTCGTCTCCCTTCCCATGGACGTCCTGGATGCGGTCAACACCGAGCCGGTCGTCCCGAGCACGTTCCTGGAGACCCGGGCGCTTCCGGTGCCCTCCCTGGTGGAGCAGGCGGCGCGGCTGCTGGCCGGCGCCGAGAAGCCGATCGTCCTGGTGGGCGACGGCGTCTCGGCGTCCGGCGGGCAGGCGGAGCTGGTCCGGGTGGCCGAGCAACTGGGCGCCGACGTGTGGGGCGTGGACTTCTCCGAGGTGAACCTGGACGCCCGCCACCCGCTGTACCGGGGCCAGCTCGGCCACATGTTCGGTGAGGTGAGCCGGGCGGCGGTGAAGGACGCGGACGCCGTCCTGATCGTCGGCACGTACGTCTTCCCCGAGGTGTTCCCGGTCCTGGACGATCCGTTCCGCGCGGACGCGAAGATCGTCCACATCGACCTGGACGGCTACGAGATCGCCAAGAACCACCCGGTCACCCTCGGCCTGGTGGCCGACCCCAAGGCCACGCTGGCCGCGCTCGCCACCGAGCTGGACGGCCGGCTGTCCGCGGAGGCGCGGGCGCTGGCGTCCGGCCGGCTGGAGACCCGGCGACGTGAGCGGCCGGCCGGGCCGGAGGACGACGGCTCGCTGCTGCACCACTTCCTGGCCGAACTGGCCGGGCAGGCGCCCGAGGACCTGATGGTCTTCGACGAGGCGCTGACGGCGGCCGGGCCGCTCAACGCCTACCTGCCGGGCCGGCTGCCGGGCCACTGGTTCTCCACGCGCGGCGGGTCGCTGGGCGTGGGCATCCCGGGGGCGCTGGGCATCAAGCTGGCGCACCCGGACAAGACCGTCATCGGCTTCACCGGGGACGGCGGGTCGATGTACACGTTCCAGGCGCTGTACACGGCGGTCCGGCACGACATCGGCGCCAAGTTCGTGATCTGCAACAACCGCAGCTACAAGCTGCTCGACCTCAACATCGAGCAGTACTGGCGGGAGCGGGACATCCCCCTGCACGCCCACCCCACCCCGTTCGACCTGTCCCACCCCGACCTCGGCTTCAGCCAGATCGCCCAGGGGTTCGGCGTCGACGCGCTGCGGGTCGACGACCACGAACAGGTGGCGTACGCGGTCAAGCGGATGCTCAGCGACGACAAGCCGTTCCTCATCGACCTGCGGACCACTGAAGGGGGAACCCGTGGCGAACACCGCTGATACGCCGTCACGCGACGGTGTGCTCACCGGCCGGAAGATCGCGATCCTCGCCGAGAGCGACTTCTACGAGCCGGAAATCGCCTACTACCAGCGCCGGTTCGCCGAGGAGGGCGCCCGCGTCGACTTCCTCACCCGGCTGTGGGGCAACAAGGCCATCACCTTCACCGGCCACGAGTACCGGGCGCCGCTGACGGTGACACGCAGCCTGGAGGACCTGGACGACCGGAGGCTGCGCGAGTACAGCGCGCTGATCGTGCCCTCCGGCATGGTCGCCGACCGGCTGCGCTACACCGAGGACATCGAGCGGCTGGCGCCGGCCACCGATCTGCTGCGCCGGGCGTTCGCCCGGTCGGGCGTGGTCAAGGGGATCATCTGCCACGGCATGTGGCTCGCCGCGTCCATCCCGTACGTGGTCCGGGGCCGCAAGGTGGTCTGCCACAACAACCTCATCGGCGACGTCCGCAACATGGGCGCCAACTATGTGGACCAGGACGTCGTCGTGGACGGGGATCTGGTCACCGCGCGGACGGGCGACCACTGCCATCTGTTCGCCAGGACCATCATCGACGAGCTCGTGCTGCGAGGGGCGTGAAGCCATGTCCACCACTTCCGACACCGTGAACTTCACGTTCTCCGACACCATCGCCGGCCGGGTCACCGGCTTCGACCGCGAGGCCCGGGTGGTGACCGTGGTCACCCCGGGCGGCGGCGAGTTCCGGATATCCCTGGACGGCGGTCCCAGCGCCGAGCTGCTGCACAACCTGGGCGAGCCGTACCAGGACGCCTCGGGCCACATCGACGACATGCTGCGGGAGGGCACGTTCGTCCTCGCCTACGGCGTGTTCTACCCGGGTGAGCGGCTGCGGTTCGAGGCCAAGCGGCTGGTCTTCGTGGGCCGGCAGGGCGACGACTTCCGTTTCGAGGAGGCGGGCTGGTGGGTGCGGCAGATCCAGGAGATCGCCGCGTTCTACCGCAAGGCCCAGTTCGGCGACGGGCCGGTCGACTTCGAGCAGTACCGCACCGAGATCCGCCTCGGCGGCGAGAAGACCGCAAGCCACGTCCAGGAGACCGACACGATCTCCCGGCTGGTGTACGGCATGGCGTCGGCGTTCCTGCTGACCGGCGAGGACGAGTACCTGGAGGTCGCCGAGCGCGGCACCGAGTACCTGCGCGAGCACATGCGCTTCGTCGACACCGACGAGAACGTCGTGTACTGGTACCACGGGCTGTCGATCGACGGCGACATCGAGAAGAAGCTGTTCACCTCGGAGTTCTCCGACGACTACGACGCGCTGCCGGCGTACGAGCAGATCTACGCACTCGCCGGGCCGGTCCAGACGTTCCGGGTCACCGGTGACCCGCGCATCAAGGACGACGCCGACGCCACCATCCGGCTGTTCGACCGGTTCTACCTGGACCCGGAGCACGGCGGGTACTTCTCCCACATCGACCCGATCCTGCTCAGCCCGCACCACGAGTCCCTCGGCCCCAACAAGGCCCGCAAGAACTGGAACTCCGTCGGCGACCACGCCCCCGCCTATCTCATCAACCTCTACCTGGCGACGGGCGAGCAGCGGTACGCCGACATGCTGGAGTACACCTTCGACACCATCGTCGAGCGGTTCCCCGACCCGAAGAACAGCCCCTTCGTGCAGGAGCGGTTCCACCAGGACTGGTCGCACGACACCACGCACGGCTGGCAGCAGAACCGGGCGGTCGTCGGCCACAACCTGAAGATCGCCTGGAACCTGATGCGGATGCACAGCCTGCGCCCCAAGGCCGCCTACCTCGACATGGCCGCCTCCATCGGCGAGACCATGCCCGAGGTCGGCGCCGACCGGCAGCGCGGCGGCTGGTACGACGTGGTCGAGCGGATCAAGGTGGACGGCGAGGAGCACTTCCGCTTCGCCTGGCACGACCGCAAGGCCTGGTGGCAGCAGGAGCAGGCGATCCTCGCCTATCTCATCCTGCACGGCATCACCGGGCGGGAGGACTTCCGCGACGAGGCCCGCGACGCCCAGTCGTTCTACAACGCCTTCTTCCTCGACCACGACGAGGGCGCCGTCTACTTCAACACCCTGGCGAGCGGCCTGCCCTACCTGCTGGGCGTCGAGCGGCTCAAGGGCAGCCACTCGATGAGCATGTACCACTCGGCGGAGCTGTGCTACCTCGCCGCCGTCTACAACAACCTGCTCGTCAACGGCAAGCCGATGGACTTCTGGTTCAAGCCCGACCCGTCCGACCTGGACGGCCGGGTCCTGCGGGTCGCGCCCGACCTGCTGCCGGCCGGCTCGGTGCGCGTCGAGTCCGTCGAGGTCGAGGGCGAGCCGCACACCGACTTCGACGCCGACGCGCTGACCGTGACGCTCCCCGAGACCTCGGGCCGCGTGAAGGTCAAGGTGCGCCTGGCTCCCCGCGGCCGTACGGAGGTGTCCGGATGACCGTCAAGGTCAACTCGCGCTCCGAGGGCGACATCACCGTGATCGCCCTCGACGGAGAGATCAACAGCACCACCTCGGGGGGCCTCCAGGCCCAGCTCCTGCCCTTCATCCGGCAGGGCGCCGAGGTGCTGGTCGACCTCACCGGGGTGTCCTACGTCTCCAGCGCCGGACTGCGCACCCTGCTGATCGTGCACCGGCGCGCCCAGCAGGTGGACGCCCGGATCACCCTCGTCGGGCTGTCGGAGGAGGTCACGTTCGTCATGAACGCCACCGGCTTCCTGGACTTCTTCGACATCGGCGAGGACGTGGACTCCGAGCTGGAGCGGGCGGCACGATGAGCCCCCGGGACGTGACGGAGATGCGCGAACGCGTCGACGCCTACCCGACGCACCGGATCGCCGGCCACCGGGTACGGGCCGGGCGGCCCTTCCCGTACGGCGCGACCCCGGTGCCCGGCGGCGTCAACTTCTCGGTCTACTCGGACCGCGCCACCTCGATGAGCCTGGTGCTCTTCGAGCGTGGCGCGCCCCGGCCGACCGCGGAGCTCCCCTTCCCGGCCGAGTTCCGCACCGGCAGCGTGTACGCGATGACGGTGTTCGGGCTGGACCTGGAGAACCTGGAGTACGGCTTCCGCGCCGACGGGCCCTTCGACCCGGTGAGCGGTGACCGCTTCGACGCCCGCAGGGTGCTCAGCGACCCGTACGCCCGGCTCGTCTCGGGCCGGAACGTGTGGGGCGAGGAGCCCGACTGGGACAACGTCTACCCCTACCGCGCCCAGGTGGTGAACGACGACTTCGACTGGGGCGACGACACCCCGTTGCGCATCCCCACCGAGGACCTCGTCATCTACGAGACGCACGTGCGCGGCTTCACCCGGCACCCCTCCTCGGGGGTGACGGCGCCGGGCACGTACGCGGGGCTGCGGGAGAAGATCCCGTACCTCAAGGAGCTGGGGATCAACTGCGTCGAGCTGCTGCCGGTCTTCGAGTTCGACGAGCTGGACAACCCGCGCACCAACCCGGTCAGCGGGGAGCGGCTGCACAACTACTGGGGCTACAACACCGTCTCCTTCTTCGCACCCAAGGCCGGCTACGCGGCCACGGGCCGCTTCGGCATGCAGGCGGACGAGTTCAAGTCGCTGGTGAAGGAGCTGCACCGGGCGGGCATCGAGGTCGTCCTCGACGTGGTGTTCAACCACACCGCCGAGGGCAACGAGCACGGGCCGACGATCTCGTTCCGCGGGCTCGACAACGCCACGTACTACATGCTCACCCCGGACGGGCAGTACTACAACTTCAGCGGCACCGGGAACACCGTCAACTGCAACCACCCGGTCGTCCGGGACTTCGTGCTGGGCTGTCTGCGCCACTGGGTCGCCGAGTACCACATCGACGGGTTCCGCTTCGACCTGGCGGCCATCCTCGACCGGGCCCCCGACGGCACTCCGCTGCCCAACCCGCCGCTGCTGGAACAGCTCGCGTACGACCCGGTGCTGCGGCACACCAAGCTGATCGCCGAGGCGTGGGACGCGGCCGGGCTCTACCAGGTGGGGCACTTCCCCAACTACGGCCGCTGGTCGGAGTGGAACGGCAAGTACCGCGACGCGGTGCGCAGGTTCGTCAAGGGCGAGCCGGGGGTCGCCGGGGAGCTGGCGACCCGGATGGCGGGCTCCCCGGACCTGTACTGGGGCCGCGGGGCCGCGGCGTCGATCAACTTCGTCACCGCGCACGACGGCTTCACCCTCAACGACCTGGTCTCGTACAACGACAAGCACAACGAGGCCAACGGCGAGGGCAACAACGACGGCGCCAACGACAACTACAGCTGGAACTGCGGCGAGGAGGGCCCGAGCGCCTCCCCGCACGTACGGGACCTGCGGATGCGCCAGATGAAGAACATGCTGGCCATCCTGCTCACCAGCCAGGGCGTCCCGATGATCCTGGCCGGCGACGAGGTGGGCCGCACCCAGCTCGGCAACAACAACACCTACTGCCAGGACAACGAGCTGTCGTGGTTCGACTGGGGCCTCGTCGAGGCCAACGCCGAGCTGCTGGAGTTCACCCGCGGCCTGATCGCCTTCCGGCACGCGCACCCGGTGCTGCGCAACACCGAGCACCCGCGCGGCGTCGACTCGATGGGCAGCGGCTACCCGGACGTGAGCTGGCACGGCGTCCGCGCCTGGCACCCCGACTGGGCGGACCACTGCCGGGTCGTCGCCCTGATGCGGTGCGGCCGGCACGCCAAGGGCGGGGTGCCGGACGACCACGTGTACGTCGCCGTCAACGCCCACTGGGAGCCGCACGACCTGGAGCTCCCCCAGCTCCCGGAGGGCCAGGCCTGGCACCTGTTCGCCGACACGGGGGCCCTGATGCCGTACGGCATGCACCCGCTCGGCCAGGAGCCCCCGCTGGAACACCCGGGGCGCTACCACCTGGGGCCGCACTCGGCGGTCGTCCTCGTCGGCCGCCCCGTACCCACCACGCTGAAGGAGATGGCACCGTGACGTTCGACGTGAGGCTCAGGGTCAACGACCGGGTCGCGACGATAGAGATCGGCGGCGAGCTGGACGCCTCCAGCGCCGGCCGGTTCCACGAGACGATCGACGAGGCCGCCGCGACCGGGGCGATCGAGCTGGTGATCCGGGCCGAGAAGCTGGCGTACATGTCCAGCGCGGGCCTGCGGTCGCTGGTGTTCGCCCGCCAGAAGATGGGCGACGACGTCAGGATCGCGGTCGTCGGCGCCACCGAGCCGGTCGCCCACACGATCAGGCTGGCCGGGTTCGACCACAGCATCGACCTGATCGACGCCTGAGGGGGCGAGGAGACATGGCGCTCGACTCCGCTGCCGCGTCACCGGCCGGCGGGTCCGCCCCGTCCGGTCCGGGCGCGCCGGCCACCGCCGGTACGCGCGTGACCGCGGCCGCCGCGCCCGCGCCCCCGGTCGCCGCCGCGTCCCCGGTCGCCGCCGTGGGCGCCGGGGCCGCCGCGGGCTGCGCGCCGGCCACCTGCGCCCCGGCCGCCCCGAGTGGCTCGCGCGCCTCGTCCGGCTCGGGCGCCACGTCCGGCTCGCGCGCCTCGTCCGGCTCGGGCGGCTCGTCCGGCTCCGGCTCGTCCGGCTCCGGCCGCGCGCCGGTCCCGGCGCCGGCACCCGGGTCGGGCGGACCGGCGGACGGCGCCGACCGCGCGGGCACGCGCGGCACGCGCGCCACCCACGGCACCCACGCCACGCCCGGCGGCGCGAAGGGCGCGGCACCCGGGCCGTGGGGCGCCGGGGCGCCGGACGCGCTGCGCATCCCGGCGCGGCTGGCCTGCCTGGACCGGGTGGCCGAGTTCGTGCTGGGGCTCGGGGCGCGGGCCGGGCTGCCGGAGAGCTCCCTGTACCGGCTGCGGCTGGCCGCCGACGAGCTGGCGACCAACATCGTGATGCACGGCTACCGGGGCGCCACCGGCGAGATCTCCGTCGACGGCGGCATCGACCCGGACCAGGTGTGGGTGCGCTTCGAGGACGACGCCCCGGCCTTCGACCCGCGCCAGGGCATGCGCGCCCCGGCGCTCGACGTACCGCTGGCGGAGCGGCAGATCGGCGGCCTCGGGGTCTTCCTCGCCTTCACCGCGGTGGACTCCTTCGAGTACGAGCTGGTGGCGGGCCGCAACGTGAGCACGCTCGTGATGCGCCGCCCGGCCACGGCCGCCGGCCCCCGGACGGGATGAGGTGACATGCTCCAGACCAATGTGCTGCTGCTGGACGAGCACCGCAGCGCCCCGCCGGAGCTGCTGAAGGCCCTGGACAGCGTGGGCGCCGTGGTGCGCATCCGGACCCCCGCCGACGTCCTGGTCGTGGGGCACGGCCAACTGCCGGCCACCGAGGTCCTGCTGGCGTACGCAGGCCTGTCGCCGCACACCGTCCGCGCGGTGGCCCGCCGCCTGGACGACGAGGGCCAGCGGCCCACCGTGGTGGCGTTCGCCGAGCACGACCTGCACCTGCTGGGCAGCCACGTCCACGCCGGGTCGGACTACCTGGTGCCGCCGTTCTACCCCGACCTCGTACGGGCCCGGCTGCGCGACTGCCACGAGCGGGCGAACTTCACCCGGACCATGGAGGACGTCACCGCCCGTGCCGAACTGCTCAGCTACGAGCGGGAGCTGGAGATCGGGCGGGAGATCCAGATGGGTTTCCTGCCCGAGTCGC
Organism: Streptomyces sp. NPDC039423; assembly: GCF_055598725.1. Classification (NCBI taxonomy): domain Bacteria; kingdom Bacillati; phylum Actinomycetota; class Actinomycetes; order Kitasatosporales; family Streptomycetaceae; genus Streptomyces; species Streptomyces sp. NPDC039423. The sequence goes on along the minus strand of NZ_JBVKAH010000002.1, from coordinate 750,200 downwards.
TGCCCAACCCCGACGGCTGGGAGATCCACGTCCGCTTCCGGCCCGCCCGGACCGTCGCCGGCGACTTCTACGACGTGTTCGAGCTGGTCAACAACCGCCGCCTCGCCCTGGTCGTGGCCGACGTCTGCGACAAGGGCGTCGGCGCCGCGCTGTTCATGGCGCTCATCCGCAGCCTGCTGCGGCACACCGCCGAGCAGAGCGGGCTGCAGAGCCTGATCGCCGCCGACCTGCTGGGCGAGGACACCGGCTGGCGGGAGCAGAGCCGGGCCATCCCGGTGGTCGGCGCGACCCCGCTGCTCAACGCCGTGGTGGGCACCAACAACTACCTGACCAGGAACCACATCCGGCAGGGCTACTTCGCCACCATGTTCTTCGGCGTCCTGGACCCGCTCACCGGCAACCTCGTCTACATCAACGGCGGCCACAACCCGCCGGTGCTGGTGAGCGGCGAGGGCAAGGACCCGGTACTGCTGGAGCCGACCGGACCGGCCGTCGGGGTCATCCCCGACGGCACCTTCTCCCTGGGGTACGCGCAGATCGGCCCGGGCGACACCCTCTTCGTCTACACGGACGGGGTGACCGAGGCGCGTTCGATGTCGGGCCGGTTCTTCGGCGACGAGCGGTTGCTGGCCGAGCTGGCCCGGGCGGCGGTGCGCGGAGAGGAGCTGCTGGACCACATGGACGGCGTGCTCAGCGAGTTCGTCGGCCCCTCCGAGCAGTCGGACGACATCACCATGATGGCCGTCCACCGGCGCCTGCCCGAGGAGGACCGGAGGGACCGGCGGGCCGGCGGGGCGCGCGAAGTACGGGAAACACAGGACGACCAGGACGACCAGGACGACCACTAGACCGAATCCACCGGATGGGATCCATGTCGCAGATCATCACCGTGCACTCCTACCGCGGGGGCACGGGGAAGTCCAGTACGGCCGCGAACCTCGCGCTGCTCCTGGCCTCGGGGGGCCGCCGGGTCGCGCTCGTGGACACGGACATCCAGACGCCCGCCCTGGACCTGATGTTCGGTGACACCGTGCCGCCCGCCGCCCGCCGCTCGCTCGCCGACTACCTGGTCGGCCACTGCGAGATCGAGGACGCCGCCTACCCCTGCCGGGCGGACACCGGCCACGACGGCGTCTTCCTGGTGCCCGCCCGCAGCGGGGCGGCCGGCATCAACGAGATCATGGGGCGCGGCTACGACGTGGGCCTGCTGCGGGAGGGCTTCGACCGGCTGATCGACCTGCTGGCCCTCGACGTGCTGCTCCTGGACACCCACGCCGGGTTCAACAACGAGACGGTGACGGCGATGGCCAGCTCCGACGCGCTGGTGATCGTCACCCGGGCGGACCGGCTGGACCTCGCGGGCGCCGCCGAGACGATGGCGCTGGCGGGCCGGCTCGGGTGCGTACGGGTGAGCGTGGCCCTCAGCATGGTCCCGGACGGCGTGGTGCACGAGCGGATGCGCCGGGAGGTCGAGTCCGCGTACGCCACCCGGATCACGGCCGTCCTGCCGTACGCCCCGGAGATGGCGTCCCTCGCCGGTGAGCGGCTCTTCAGCCCGGCGTACCCGCACCACCCGCTGGTCGCCGGCTACCGCCGGATCATCTCCGCCGTGAGCAACGGCACCACCGCGATACGCCGGTGACACCGGCGCCCTTCCAGCGACTGCACCCCGGGTGCGAGGAGGCATGACGATGCACGGCAGGACCAGAGAGCGCGACGCCACGCCGAAGGGCGCGGCCCGGCCCGCCGGTGCCGGCGCTCCCCGGAGCGTGGCCGGCGCGGCCGGTCCCGCGCGCCGGGCGGGCGGCCCCGAGGCGACCCGGGCGACCCCGCCCCGGACCTTCGCGCCCACCGTCGGGCGGATCCCGGTGGTGGACGTGCGGCCCTGTGTGGACGGGGGGCGGCGCCCCGCCCGTGCCGTGCCGGGCGAGGTGTTCGAGGTGAGCGCGACCGTGTTCCGCGAGGGGCACGAGGCGGTGGCCGCCAACGTGGTGCTGACCGGTCCGGACGGGGAGACCGGCCCGTGGACGCCCATGCGGCCGACCGCGCCCGGCACCGACCGGTACGCGGCGCCGGTGTCGGCGGACCGGGAGGGTGACTGGACGTACCGGGTGGAGGCCTGGACCGACCCGGTGGCGACCTGGCGCCACACCGCGGAGGTGAAGGTCCCGGCGGGGATCGACGTGGAACTGGTCCTGGCCGAGGGGGCCGTCCTGCTGGAGCGGGCCGCGGAGGCGTTCCCGGCCGCCGAGGCGGGCGTGCTGACGGAGGCGGCCGCCCGTCTGCGGGACACCTCCCGGCCCGTGGCGCAACGGCACGCCGCGGCCCTCGCCCCCGTGGTGACCGGCCTGCTGGCGGCCCGCCCGCTGCGGGAGCTGGTGACCCCGTCGGGCGAGCTGCCGCTGCGGGTGGACCGCCAACGCGCCCTGTTCGGCTCGTGGTACGAGTTCTTCCCGCGCTCCGAGGGCGCGGTCGTGCCCACGGAGCCGGGCCCCGGCGGGCAGCCGGAGCCGCCCCGCTCGGGCACGTTCCGCACGGCGGCGCACCGGCTGGACGCGGTGGCGGCGATGGGCTTCGACGTGGTGTACCTGCCGCCCGTCCACCCGATCGGCACCTCCCACCGCAAGGGCGCCAACAACACGCTCACGCCGGGGCCCCACGACCCGGGCTCCCCGTGGGCGATCGGCTCGGCCGACGGCGGCCACGACGCGGTCCACCCGGACCTGGGCACGCTCGACGACTTCGACGCCTTCGTGGGCCGGGCCCGCGAGCTGGGCCTGGAGGTCGCGCTGGACTTCGCCCTCCAGTGTTCCCCCGACCACCCGTGGGTGAAGGAGCACCCCGAGTGGTTCCGGCACCGGGTCGACGGCTCGATCGCGTACGCCGAGAACCCGCCCAAGAAGTACCAGGACATCTACCCGATCGACTTCGACACCGACCCCGAGGGGCTGCACGCGGAGTGCCTGCGGATCCTGCGCCACTGGATGGCGCACGGGGTGCGGATCTTCCGGGTCGACAACCCGCACACCAAGCCGGTGGCGTTCTGGGAGCGGCTGATCGAGGCGGTCCACGCCACCGACCCCGACGTGCTGTTCCTGGCCGAGGCCTTCACCCGCCCGGCGATGCTGCACGCCCTGGCGCGGGTCGGGTTCCACCAGTCGTACACGTACTTCACCTGGCGCAATTCCAAGGACGAGGTCGAGTCGTACCTGTCCGAACTGGCGGGGCTGGACGGCCAGGAGAGCGCCGCCTATCTGCGCCCCAACCTGTTCGTGAACACCCCGGACATCCTGCACGCCTACCTCCAGTACGGCGGCCGGCCCGCCTTCGAGGTGCGGGCCGTCCTCGCCGCCACGGCGTCCCCCTCGTGGGGCGTCTACGCGGGGTTCGAGCTGTGCGAGAACGTGGCCGCCGGGCCCGGCAGCGAGGAGTACCTGGACTCGGAGAAGTACCAGTACCGGCCCCGTGACTGGGCCGCCGAGGAGGCCGCGGGCACCACCCTGACGCCCCTGCTGCGCACCCTCAACGAGGTGCGCCGCGCCCACCCGGCCCTCCGGCAGCTCCGCAACCTGCGCCTGCACCGCGCCGAGGACGACGCGGTGGTCTGCTTCTCCAAACGGCACGGGGACGACTGGGTGCTCGTGGTGCTCAACCTCGACCCGCACGGGGTCCGGGAGACGACCGTCTCGCTGGACCTGCCCGCCCTGGGCCTGGAGCGGACCGAGACCTTCACCGTCCGCGACGCCCTCTCCGACGACGGCGCCACCTACACCTGGGGCCGCACCAACTACGTACGCCTCGACCCGCGCCGGCAGGTCGCGCACGTCTTCACGGACGGGGACAGCACACCGTGACCAGGGACCTGACCACCACCACCCCACTGGCCGCCACCGACCTCAGGCGGCTGACCACCGGCGAGGTCAGCGACCCGCACGCCCTGCTCGGACCGCATCCCGGCCCGGCCGGCGTGACGGTGCGCGTGCTGCGCCCGCTGGCCGACCGGGTCACGCTCACCACACCGGCCGGCGAGCCGCTGGCCGAGCTGCGCCACGAGGACGGCGGCGTCTTCTCCGGGGTGGTCCCCGGGGCGGACGTCCCCGACTACCGGGTCGCCGCGGTGTACGGCGACGAGGTCCACAGCTACGACGACCCCTACCGCTACCTGCCCACGCTCGGCGAGCTCGACCTGCACCTGATCCGGGAGGGCCGGCACGAGCAGTTGTGGCGGGTCCTCGGGGCGAACGTCCGGGAGCACGACTCCGGCCACGGGCCGGTCCCCGGCACCGCCTTCGCGGTGTGGGCGCCCGACGCCCGCGCCGTCCGTCTGGTCGGCGACCTCAACCACTGGGACGGCGCCGCCCATCCGCTCCGGTCGCTGGGCGCGAGCGGGGTGTGGGAGCTGTTCGTCCCGGGGGCGGAGCCGGGCTGCCGCTACAAGTACGAGATCCTCACGCCCGACGGCCGCTGGATACAGAAGGCCGACCCGCTCGCCTCGTCGGCCGAACCGGCGCCCGGCACCGCGTCGGTGGTGCACGCCTCCGCGTACCGCTGGAACGACGGCGACTGGATGCGCCGGCGCGGGGAGCGGGACGCCACCGAGGCGCCGATGAGCGTGTACGAGATGCACCTGCCCTCCTGGCGGCCCGGCCTCGGCTACCGGGAGCTGGCGCGCGAACTCCCCGCGTACCTCAAGGGGCTGGGCTTCAGCCACGTGGAGTTCCTGCCGCCCGCGGAGCACCCCTTCGGCGGCTCCTGGGGCTACCAGGTGACCTCCTACTACGCGCCCATGGCGAAGCTCGGCACCCCGGACGACTTCCGGTACCTGGTGGACCGGCTGCACCAGGCGGGCATCGGGGTGATCGTGGACTGGGTGCCGGCCCACTTCCCGAAGGACGACTGGGCGCTCGCCCGGTTCGACGGCACCCCGCTGTACGAGCACCCCGATCCGCGCCGGGGCGAGCACCCCGACTGGGGGACCCTCGTCTTCGACTACGGGCGCACGGAGGTGCGCAACTTCCTGGTCGCGAACGCCGTGTACTGGTGCGAGGAGTTCCATGTCGACGGGGTGCGGGTGGACGCCGTGGCCTCCATGCTCTACCTGGACTACTCGCGCCGGGACGGCGAGTGGCTGCCCAACGCCTACGGCGGGCGCGAGCACCTGGAGGCGGTGGAGTTCCTCCAGGAGATGAACGCCACCGTGCACCGCCGCTGCCCCGGTGTGGTGACCATCGCGGAGGAGTCCACGGCCTGGGACGGCGTGACCCGCTCCACGGACCACGGCGGGCTGGGCTTCGACCTCAAGTGGAACATGGGCTGGATGCACGACTCGCTGGCCTACATGGCCCACGACCCGGTGCACCGCCAGTACCACCACCACGCGATGACGTTCGCGATGATGTACGCGTACGCCGAGAACCACCTGCTGCCGATCAGCCACGACGAGGTGGTGCACGGCAAGGGGTCGCTGCTCGGCAAGATGCCCGGCGACCCCTGGCAGCGGTTCGCCAACCTGCGGGCCTACCTGGCCTGGATGTGGGCCTTCCCGGGCAAGCACCTGCTGTTCATGGGGCAGGAGTTCGCCCAGGAGGGCGAGTGGTCCCACGACCGGGGACCGGAGTGGTCGCTGACGGGGCACGCCCCGCACGCGGGCGTCCGCGACCTGGTGCGCGACCTCAACCGGCACTACCTCGCGGACCCGGCGCTGTGGAGCCGGGACTGCCGGCCCGAGGGCTTCCGCTGGATCGACGCCGACGCGGCCCAGGACAACGTGTACTCGTTCGTGCGGTACGGCGGACCGGGCGGACCGCTGGTGTGCGTCTACAACTTCCAGCCCGCCGCGCGCCCCGGCTTCCGGGTCGGTCTGCCGTCGGCGGGCGACTGGACCGAGGTGCTGAACACCGACGCGGCGGCCTACGGCGGCAGCGGTGCGACGAACCCCGGGCCGGTCCGGGCCGGGGAGGTGCCCTGGCAGGGGCTGCCCGCGAGCGCGGAGCTCACCCTGCCGCCGCTGGGTGCCGTCTGGCTCCGCCCGCACCGCTGACTACGACTGAGAGGGAGGCGACCCGCCATGCCCGCACCGCGACTGAGGACCACCCCGCTGCCCGGGATCGGCGTGCAGTACGAGCTCACGACCCGCCGGCACGACACCCTGTCGGTCGTCGCCCACCGCGACGGCACCCGCACGCTCAACGTCCACCACGACGACGACCCCGACTCGTGCGGTCTGTCCATGCGGCTGACCGGAGCGGAGGCGCTCACCCTGACCGAGGCGCTGCTGCCCGGCCACAACAACCCGAACCTGCTGCACACCAGTGACTTCGGGCTGCTGGCGGAACGGGTCACGGTCACCGGCGACTCGTACTGGAACGGGCGGCAGCTCGGCGAGACGCGGATGCGGACGGCGACCGGCGCGTCGATCGTCGCCGTGATGCGGCGGGCGCACCCCATCCCGTCGCCGGGGCCGGAGTTCCGGCTGCGCGGTGGGGACACGGTCATCGTCGTCGGGACGCGCGAGGGCGTCGACGCGGCGCACGCGATCCTCGAACGGAAGTGATGCCGTGCATTCCGCCGTCTTCCTGATCGAGTTCGGTGCGGTCGTGCTGGCCCTGGGCCTGCTCGGCCGCTTCGCCGCGCGGGTGCGCTTCTCCCCCATCCCGCTGTACCTGCTGGCCGGGCTGGTCTTCGGGCACGGCGGGATCGTCCCGCTGGGCGGCAGTGAGGAGTTCATCGAGATCGGCGCCGAGATCGGGGTCGTCCTGCTGCTGCTGATGCTGGGGCTGGAGTACACGGCCGGTGACCTGGTGGGCCATCTGCGGACGCACGCCCCGGCGGGTGCCGTGGACTTCGTGCTCAACGCCGTGCCGGGGGCGGCCGCCGCGCTGCTGCTGGGCTGGGGCCCGGTGGCGGCGGTGGTGCTGGCCGGGGTGACGTGGGTGTCGTCGTCCGGGGTGATCGCCAAGGTGCTGGGCGACCTGGGGCGGATCGGCAACCGCGAGACGCCGGCCATCCTGAGCGTGCTGGTCCTGGAGGACCTGGCGATGGCGGTGTACCTGCCGATCCTGACGACGCTGCTCGCCGGCGCCGGCTGGGCGGCCGGCGGGGTCACGCTGGCCATCGCGCTGGGCGCGGTCGGGGTGGTGCTGGTCGTCGCCGTGCGGTACGGGCGGCACATCTCGCGGTTCATCTCCAGCGACGACCCGGAGAAGCTGCTGCTGGTGGTCCTCGGCCTGACGCTGCTGGTGTCCGGGTTCGCCCAGGAACTCCAGGTGTCGGCGGCGGTCGGCGCGTTCCTGGTGGGCATCGCGCTGTCCGGCGAGGTGGCGGAGAACACCCACCACCTGCTGATGCCGCTGCGGGACCTGTTCGCCGCGGTGTTCTTCGTCTTCTTCGGGCTCAGTACGGACCCGGCGACGATCCCGCCCGTGCTGGCGCCCGCGCTGGTGCTGGCGCTGCTGACGGCCCTGACGAAGATCGGTACGGGGTACTGGGCGGCCAAGCGCGCGGGCATCGGCGAGCGCGGGCGGTGGCGGGCCGGCGGCGCCCTGGTGGCGCGGGGCGAGTTCTCCATCGTGATCGCGGGGCTCGCGGTCGCGGCGGGCGTGGAACCGGCGCTGGGGCCGCTGGCGACGGCGTATGTCCTGCTGCTGGTCGTCTTCGGGCCGGTGGCGGCGCGGTTCACCGAGCCGGTGGCGCTGTGGGTGACGGCCCGGCGCGGCCGGGGGCGGGGCGTGGCGGCGGCCCCGGTGGCGGGCGCCGAGCCCGAGCCGGTCCCGGTGCCGGACTGAGGGCCGCCGGTACCCGCTCGTCGGGCCGCCGCCCGTGCGGGGAGGCCGCCGCCCCGGCTGTCCGCCGGGGCGGCGGCCTCGTCGTGGGGCCGGGCGGCGGGCCGTCAGGGGTGACGGGCCGGGGCGAGGGCCGGTACGGCGCTGAACACGCCGTCGGGGTCGTAGCGGCGCTTGACGTCCAGCAGCCGGGCGGCGTTGGGGCCGAAGCCGAGCAGGGCGCGGTCGCGTTCGTCCGCGCCGAGGAGGTTGGGGTAGCCGCCCGGCAGCGCGTGCCCGGCGAGCTCGGCGGACACCCCGCGGGCCCACTCGCGGTGGGCGACGTCGGCGGCCGTGTCGCCCTCCGGCACCCACGACCCGGCGATCTCGACCAGGAGGTGGTCCCGGCGCAGCGCGAACGGCGTGGCGTCGGCGGGGACGCGGGCGGCGGCGCCGTGGAAGTGGTGCAGGAAGATCCCGGAGTACGGGGACGTCATCCGGGCGGCCGCCGAGACGAGCAGGTCCGTGGTGGTGTCGGTGAGCCCGGGCAGCCAGCGGGTGCGCATCTCGTTGTGCCGGCCGTCGACGATCGTGTCGTCGAACAGGCCGAGGACGTCCTGGTAGGCCATGGGGGCGAGCCCGTTGAACACCGGTGTGCCGAGCCGGGCGAGCGCGCCGGTGACCTCCTCGCCCCGCGCCGGGTCGCCGCTCCACAGGGGCAGCAGGAAGAGCACCGGGGAGCCGTCCGGGCCGGTGAAGAAGCCCGCCATCACGGTCAGTCCGTCCGGTGCGCCGGCCAGCACCTCGCGGTGGGCGCGCAGCACGGACGCGGCCTGGTCCAGGGGGAACAGCAGCAGGCCGGACACCACGGTGGTGCCGGGGTGGACGCGGAGGCGCAGCCGGGTGGTGACGCCGAAGTTGCCGCCGCCGCCGCGCAGCGCCCAGTACAGGTCGGGGTGCTCCTCGGCGTCCGCGGTGACCTCGGTGCCGTCGGCGAGGACGACGTGCGCGCCGAGCAGGTTGTCGGCGGCCAGGCCGTGGCTGCCGGTGAGCAGCCCGTACCCGCCGCCCAGGGTGAGCCCGGCCACGCCCACGGCCTTGACCGTGCCGAGCACGGCCCGCGCGCCGTGCCGGTGGGCCGCGGTGACCAGGCCCCCGGCCCGGACGCCGCCCTGGACCTCGGCGGTGCCGACGGCCGCGTCCACGGTGATGGCGTCGAGCGCCCGGAGGTCCACGACGACGCCGCCGTCGCACAGTGCCCGGCCGGCCCAGTCGTGGCCGCCGCCGCGCACCGACAGGGGCAGGCCGTGCGCCCGGGCCACACGGACGGCGGTGGCCACGTCCCGTTCGTCGGCGCAGCGGACGAGGGCGGCGGGCCGCCGGTCCACGGCGCCGTTCCAGATCCGCCGGGCGCCGTCGTAGGCGGCGTCGCCGGGGAGGTGGACGGCGCCGCGGATCACCGTCCGCAGTTCCCGGCCGGGTGCGGTGCTGAGCGAAGTGGATCTCATGGATGTGCCCCTTCGGTCGGTGTGGCGGCAGAGCGAAGGGCGCCCGGGCAGGCCGGGCGCCCTTGGGGGTGGTGCGGTGGACCCGGTGGGGTCAGCGGGCGACCTTGGCGTAACGCGCCGACCGGACCGTGGTCTTGTCGACGGCGGCCAGGAAGTCCTGCGTCTCGGCGGCGCCGAAGAAGCCGTTCATGGTGGCGTCGGCGTCCTCGGGGGTGGCCCAGTGGACGATCACCAGGTACTCGCCGTCCTCGCTGCGCGAGACCTCGCGGGAGACGAATCCGGGGCGCCGGACCATGTACTCGGTCTCGACCTTGCGGTCGAGGTCCTCGAACACGGCGGTCTCGGTGCCGGGCACGAGCTTGAACTGCACGGTCTCTATGGTGCTCATGGCGAGTCCTCCTGGAAGGCGTCGGCGTGGGCGCGGGCCCACTGGTCGAAGGTGCGGGGCGGCCGGCCGAGGAGTTCGGCGACGGTGGGCCGGACGCGGGAGTCGTCGAGGGTGCCGTCCGCGTAGTAGCGGAAGAAGGCGTCGATGTACTCGGGGGGCGTGCCGTCGCTCTCCATCTCCTTGCGGGCCTCGGCGTCGCTCAGGCCTTCGAAGCGCAGGGGGCGTCCGAGGACCTCGCCGAGGATCCGCACCCGGTCGGCGGGGAGCAGCGGTTCGGGGCCGCTGACGGCGTGGGCGCGGCCGAAGTGGCCGGGGTCGAGCAGGACGTGCGCGGCGACGGCGGCGATGTCGTACGGGTCGATCATGGCGACGGCCACGTCCGGGAACGGGGCGCGCACCAGGTCGCCGGCCGCGAGCTGCGCGGTCCACTGGAAGGTGTTGGACATGAAGCCGCTGGGCCGCAGGATCGTCCAGGGCAGTCCGGAGTCCCGTACCGCCTCCTCGGAGACGATCATGAAGCGCGAGATGGCGTTGTCCATGTCGCCGTCCGGGGCGGCGATGCTGGAGAGCAGGACCACGTGCTCGACCCCGGCACGGGCGAACTCGGCGAGCAGGCCCGGCATGTCGGCGTACCCGGGCAGCAGGAACACCGCCCGGACGCCGTCGAGCGCGTCGCGCAGGGACGCGGGGCGGTTCAGGTCCCCGACGGCCGCCTGGGCCCCGGCCGGGGGTTCGGCGGCGTTCCTGACCAGGGCGCGTACCGGCCGGCCGGAGCCGGCCAGCCTCGCGGTCAGCTCGCCGCCGACGTGGCCGGTGGCTCCGGTCACCAGGATCATGGGGGCTCCTCGGGTCGGGTGAGGTCGGATCGGATCTGGTCAGGTCGGGTCAGGTCAGGTCAGGTCGAGGACGAGGCGGCCGCGGACGTGGCCCTGCTCGCCGAGTGCGTGCGCCTTTGCCACCTCCTGAAGCGGGAAGGTCCGCTGGATCTCGGGGCGGATGCTCCCGGCGGCGAGCAGGCCCGCGAGCCGGTCGAGGACCGGGCCGTCGGGGTGGACGTAGGTGAAGGCGGCGCGCACGCCGTGGTCCTGGGCGGTCCGCCGGTGATCGGGGCCCTCGCCCTTGAGGGTGACGAGGGTGCCGCCGGGCCGTACCACGTCGAGCAGCCGGTGGAACTCGGGCCCGCCCATGGGATCGACCGCCAGATCCACGTCCGTGACCTCCTTCCCCAGGGGCACGGTCCGGTAGTCGACGGCCCGCTGGGCGCCGAGGGAGCGGACGAAGTCGTGGTTGGCGGGGGACGCGGTGCCGATGACCTCGGCGCCGGCGCCGGCCGCGAGCTGCACCGCGATGTGCCCCACTCCCCCGGCGGCGCCGGACACCAGGACGCGGTCGCCCGCCTTCAGGGCGCCGTGCTCGAAGAGCGTCTGCCAGGCGGTGAGCCCGACCATGGGCAGCGACGCGGCCACCACGTGGTCCACCCCGTCCGGCTTGGCGGCGAGTTCCCCCTCCGGCGCGACGGCGTACTCGGCGTACCCGCCCGCCAGGGCCGGGAAGCGCGGCATGCCGAACACGGCGTCGCCCTCGGTGAACCGCCGGACGCCCGGGCCGGTGGCGGCCACCGTGCCCGAGACGTCCCAGCCGAGCACGGCGGGGAACCGTTCGACGCCGACGCCCCGCCCGGCCCGGGTCGCCCAGTCGATGGCGTTGACGCCGGCCGCGTGGACGCGGACCAGCACCTCGCCCTCGCCGGGCACCGGGACGGGCAGCTCCCGCACGTGGAGGGTGCCGGGGGTGCCGAAGGCGTCGACGACCGCGGCGCGCATGGTCCCCGTCACGGCGCCAGGCGCAGGTCGTGCTTGGGGGCGAACTCCACGATCTGCCGCTTCTGCTCGTCGGTGAGCGGGACCGGGGCCTCGCCGGCCCGCGCCTCCCGGCCGATCTCCATGAAGAACTTCTCCAGGTACGCCGGGGTGAACAGGAACAGCATCCGGCTGGTGTGGAGGCCGACGTTGCGGAAGCGGTGGCGGGTGCCGCGCGGCACGAAGACGAAGTCGCCGTCGTGGGCGGTGAAGGTCTTCTCGCCGTTGAGGAACTCGATGTCGCCGTTGAGGATGTAGAACGCCTCGTCGGCGTGCGGGTGGATGTGCGACGGCGGGCCGCCGCCGGGCGGGACGGACGCCTCGGCGAAGGTGAGCGACCCGCCCGTGTTCTCGCGGGTGGCCTTGAAGGTGTAGATGGCGTCGCCGAACCAGTACGTCGGGCCGGTGCCCGCCGGGTGGTGGACGACGTCGCCCTCGGGGTGGGGGCCGGTGGCCCCCGTGGTGGGCTGCGCGGTGGTGGTCATCTGGGTCTCCCGGGGGGTCAGAGGCGGAACAGGCCGGGGTCGGCGACCACGACGTCGAGCAGGACCGGGCCGTCGGCGCTCAGCGACTCGCGCAGCGCCGCCTGGAGGCCCTCGGGCGTCTCCACGCGTTCGCCGCGCACGCCGAAGCCGCGGGCGAGCTGGGCCATGTCGACGCCGCTGAGGTCGTACCCCTTCTCCCAGGACTTCTGGTCCTGGAGGTAGTACTTCAGCGACAGGTAGCCGGCGTTGTCGGGGATGACGAAGGTGACCGGCAGGTTGTGCTGGGCGGCGGTCCACAGGGAGTGCAGGGTGTACTGGGCCGAGCCCTCGCCGACGACCACGACCGCGCGGCGGTCCGGCCGGGCCAGCGCGTAGCCGACGGCGCCGGCGAACGGGAAGCCGAGGGCGCCGCTGGCGGTGGCGAAGTAGCCGTTGCCGGCGCCGAGCGGGATCTGCTCGTGGAAGTCGGCGCGGGCGATGGGCAGTTCCTCGAAGAGGACGGCCGTCTCGGGCAGTTCCTTCGACAGCAGGTGGAACAGGTACGCCTGGGTGAGCGGCGTGGACGGCTCCGGTACGGCGACGGGCTCGCGCACGGGGGCCAGCTCGACCCGCTCGCGCTGCTCGACCAGCGGGACCAGGCCGCGGACGACGTCGCCGGGCCGGGCGATGAACGCCGCGTCGGCCAAGGTGGCGGCGGCCGCCTGCGGGTCGTCGGTGACGTGCAGGAACCGCACGTCGGCGGTGAGGGTGGGGCGGGGGCTCCGGTCGAGGCCGGCGGGCGCGGTGGAGAACAGGTCCCACGCGGTGAACAGGGTGAACGCGGGCCCGCCGAGGACGACGACCACGTCATGCTGGGCGGCGAGCCGCTCGTTGATCAGCTCCGGGATGGGCGGCAGGACACCGGCGAACAGCGGGTGGTCCTCCGGGAACGCCCCGCGGTTCCACACCGGGGCGCCCCAGACACGGGCGTTGAGCTTCTCGGCCAGCTCGACCAGCGCGCCGCGCGCGCCCTGGGCGTCCACCGGGCCGCCGGCGATCAGTCCGGGGCGGCGGGCGCCGTTGAGGGCGGCGGCGATGCGCTCCAGGGCGGCGGGCGACGGGACGGTGGCGTCCTCGACGGTGGGGATGCGGACCGGGTCGGGGTCGGCGGGGCGTACGAAGTCGTCCTCGGGGACGGCCACGAAGACGGGCCCCTGGGGCGCCTGCTTGGCGATCCGGTAGGCCTGGGCGATGGTGGCCGGGACGTCCTGGGGGCGGGCGGGTTCGGCGGCCCACTTGATGTACGGCTTGGGGAGCTGGGTGGCGTCCTTGGCGATGAGGAACGGGTCGCCGAGGAGCATCTTGCGGGCCTGCTGGCCGCCGAGGATGACCATGGGGGTCTTGGCGGAGGCGGCGGTGTAGACGCTGCCCATGGCGTTGGCGAGGCCGGGGCCACCGTTGATGATGACGAGCGCGGGCTCACCGGTGGCCTGGGCGTAGCCGTCCGCCATGCCGACGACGGAGGCCTCCTGGAGGCCCATGACGAAGCGGAACTCGTCCTCGGGCCAGGCCTCGAAGAGCTTCATCTCGGTGTGGCTGGGGTTGCTGAAGATGGTCGTCAGACCCAGTCGGCGCAGGACGTCCAGCGTTTCGTCGCGTACGGTCCGGTGGCCGGTTGCCTCGGTCACGGTCATTCTCCTGACGGGGGTGGGTTAGTTGGCGGGGCTTGCCACGACTGTGGGAAGGGTGAGCTTGCGCCCGGCCCAGGTGGCGGGGAGGGCGAGGGCACAGACGATCAGCGCGACGAGAGGGGCGCGGCCGACGTCGTACGTGGCGACCGCCCAGCCGCCGATGGCGGCGCCGGCGGCGATGCCCGCGTTGACGGCGGAGGCGCCGAGGGTGGCGGCGAGGTCGCCGCCGGGGCCGGCGAGGGAGATGATCCGCAACTGGAGCGACGGGACGATGCCGAAGCCGACGAGGCCCCAGGCGGCCAGGGCGAGCGCGGCGAGCACCGGGTTGGAGCCGGTGAGGTGGAGCGCGCCGAGGGCGAGGACCAGGACGGTGTTGCCGACGAGGAGGGTGAGGTCGGCGTTCCGGTCGGCGAACTTCCCGCCGGCGAAGGTGCCGATGGCGCTGGCGAGGCCGAAGACCAGGAGGAAGGCGCTGACGCCGCCGCCGGAGATGCCGGTGACCTCCTCCAGGTAGGGGGCGAGGTAGGTGAAGGCGGTGAACTGCCCGCCGAGCAGCAGCAGTCCGATGCCGAGCATGGCCAGCACGCGGGGCGCGAAGGCGTGCCGCGCCTGGGCGCGCAGCCCGCCGGAGCCGCTGCCGTCGACCGGGGGGACGAGGGCGAGGACGGCGACGAGGGCGAGGGCGCCGAGGATCACGATGCCGGTGAAGGCGGCGCGCCAGCCGATGGACTGGCCGACGAGCGTGCCGAGGGGGACGCCGATGACGGTGGACACGGCGATGCCGCCGAACACCATGGAGACGGCCTGTCCGCGGCGCTCGGCCGGGACGAGTCCGGCGGCGACGGCCGAGGCGACGCCGATGAACAGTCCGTGGATGGCGCCGGTGACGACCCGCGCGGCCAGCAGCAGGCCGAACGCGGAGGCGAAGACGGCGACGAGGTTGCCGGCGACGAAGACCGCGAGGGCGAGCCACAGCAGGGTGCGGCGGGGCAGCTTGATGGTCGCGGCCGTGACGAGGGGGCCGCCGAGGGAGATGCCGAGCGCGTACGCGGTGACGAGGAGGCCCGCCGTGCCGACGGACACGTCGAGGTCACCGGCGATGAGGCTCAGGACGCCGACGATGACCAGCTCGGCGGTGCCGATCACGAACGCGCCGAGCCCGAGGGCGGCCAGTGCGTGGGTACTGCTGCGGGTCCCGCTCATCCGCGAGCCCCTCCTTCGTTTTCCGTTCGGACGGTGTGTGCGCACGCCCCGCGGCCGCCCGGCCGCGCGAGGACGGCGGCGGCCGGACGGCGTGGGGGTGGGGGTGTGGGGGTGGGGGTGGGGGTGTGGGGGTGATGGTGTGGGGGGCGGGCGCGGGCCGCCGGCCGGGGCCGGGCGGGCTCCGCTCAGACCTTGTAGCGCTGCTTGACGTCCTCGGCGAAGCCGAGGTAGTCCCGCAGCGGCCAGACCTGCTCGAACTCCAGGTACTCGCGCATGGGCAGGCGGCCCAGGGCGGTGCGGTCGAGCTCCTCGGCGTCCGGGGAGTCGATGATGGCGATGACGCGCTTCTGGGCGGCCACCTTCCAGATGCCCACGCAGAAGCCGGAGTCGACCGTCTCCTGGGCGTGGACCGCCTCTTCCTGCTCCAGCTCCCACAGCTCGTCGAGCGTGAGCCGGCCCTCGTGCTTCCACTTCATCTGGACGTAGAACAGCATGGGGTCACTTCCCGTCGGTGTCGCGGATCAGTGCGGTGAGCGCGTGGTCGGCGCCGAACACCTCGACCGCGAGATCGAGCGGCGTCTTGCCGTCGTGCCCGACCAGGTCGAGCCGGGCGCCGGCGCCGACGAGGATGCGGACGCACTCCTCGTAGCCGTGCCACAGGGCGTCGTGCAGCGGGGTGTAGCCGTTCGTGGCGCCCTGGAAGTCCAGGTCGATGCCGGGCCGGCCGACGAGCTGCGCGGTGATGTCGGCGTGGCCGTTGTAGACCGCCTTGTGCAGCGGTACGGCGCCGAAGGTGGGCTCCACGGCGTTGACGTCGGCGCCCGCCTCCAGCAGCAGGGCGACGATCTCGCCGTGGCCGTCGCGGGAGGCGACCAGCAGCGGGGTGTGCCAGTCGTTGAAGCCGCCCAGGAAGGGGAAGCGCTCGTCGACCTCGGCGCCGGCGTCCAGCAGTTTGCGGACGCGGGCGGTGTCGCCGTCGGCGGTGGCGGCCATCAGCTCCTGGCGGGCCACCGCCGCCTCGTCGCTCGCGCGCCGGGCGTCGAGGTGCCGCTCGGCCTCCAGCAGCTTGTCCTTGCCGAAGGTGTTGACGTTCAGCTCGTACTGGAAGTGCTGCTCCAGCGAGAAGCCGTAGTGCGTGTACACCTTGAGGGAGGCGCCCCGGTCGAGCAGGTACGCGGCGATGTCCGGGTACTTGTACCAGAGGGCGTCCATCAGGGCGGTGTGCCCGGTGGTGGGCGCGACGGCGTCGACGAACGCGCCGGCCTCGACCAGGGCGCGCACCACGTCGAGACTGCCGCCCTGGCAGGCCTTGTGCAGGGCGGTGGCGCCGGCGCGGGTGTCGGCGGTGTGGACGTCGGCGCCCGCGCCGATCAGCGCGCGGACGGTCGGGGCGTCGGCCTGACCGGCGGCGATCATCAGCACGGTCAGCCCGCTGGCGGTGTCCCGGGTGGACGGGTCGGCGCCGGCGGCCAGCAGCCCCGCCACGTCGGCGGTGTCGCGGTCGCGGACCGCCGCGACGAGGTCGGCGCTCATCAGGCGGCCACCTGCCCGGAGGTGTCACCGCGCAGGGCGCGGATGATGGTGGACGGGTCGGTGTAGGACTTCCAGCGGACGATCCGCCCGTCGCGCACGGTCAGCCACTGGACGAATTCGATCTCGAATTCCAGCCCGGTGCTCCGCACCACGGACAGCTCGTGGATGACGCCCGCCGCGTTCTCGCCGTCGACCGACAGGTTGACCAGCTTCTCGAACTTGATCTCGCATTCCCCGGAGAAGATCTGGAGGCTGGCGAGGACCGCGTCGCGGCCGCGGATCGTGCCGATCCACTTCATGTCGTCGTTGTAGCCGGGGACCGGCGTGTAGTTGATCCACTCGACATCGTCGGCGAGCAGTCCGAGACACGTCTCGAAATCCCCGGAGGAGAGCGCGTCGAACCAGCGCTGGGCGACGATGCGCGTCGCTGCCGTGAGGTCACTCATGTGTACTCCTCGATAAGCCCGAGAGAATTCCCAGAAGATAGTGGTTCCGTTTTCGGCTGCTCGCCAACAATGTGCCGCGGACTTTCTGGGGTCAGGATTCCTGTGACTTCGCGGCCATGGTGAGCAGTTGCTGGTTCCCGTCCGCCCAGGTCGCCGTCATGACGATGTCGGAGATGCGCCAGCCGCTGTCGGTGCGCACGAGCGCAAAGCGGTAGTGGCCGCCGAGGGTCCACAGCGGGCCGCCGTGCTCGTTCGGCAGCCGGTGCGTGGCCTGGAACATGGCGGTGCACACGGCGGTGTCGCCGTCGAGGTCGACGAGGAAGTTGCTGAACACGTGCTGGGTGGCGGTGAAGCTGCCGAGCAGCCCGGACCAGGCGGCCACCAGGCCCTTGCGGGGGACGACGGCCGGCTCGCCGCCGTTGAGGCTGGTGTAGTCGAGCCGGACCTCGTCCGTGAACACCCGCTCCAGCGCCTCCCAGTCGCGCTGGTCGGTGTACCAGCCCATGCGGGTGCAGGTGTCGATGACGTCAAGTCGATCCGCCGTGGTGCTCATCGGCCGACCACCTCCAGATTCTCCGTGGGTGCGTAACAGGTGTGGCCCGACTGCTTGGTCCACCGGTGCTCGATGAACAGGGCGCAGACGATCAGGGCCCCGAGGGACATCACCTCGCCGACGGCGGCGCCGAAGTGGCCGGCCGGCACGGTGAGGAAGGCCAGCGCGGCGGCCGCGAAGTGGAACCGCTGCGGGCCGATCTTGAGGATGCCGTGGAACCAGGCGATGCCAGCCAGGTAGAGCGCGACGCCGCCGGCCAGGGCGAGGGAGGGGGCGAGCGGCAGCTCGGCGAAGGGGTGCACGATCGTCTTCTTCACGGCCGCGGCGATCAGGATGAGCCCGAGCAGCATCGGGACGTGCGCGTAGAAGAAGGCGGACAGCGCCATGCGGGAGCGGGTGGTGGAGTCCTGGCGCTCCAGGGCGACCTCGGCGCGGCGCGCCTTCTCCGACTCGTTGAAGTACACCCACCACAGGCAGGCCGGGATGACGAAGATGAGTACGGCCGTGGTGACCACGGACAGTCCGGCCGGGGCGCCGTCGGTGCCGATGCCCAGCGCCAGGAAGGAGTCGCCCAGCGCGATGATCATCAGCAGCCCGTGGCGTTCCACGAAGTGGCCGGGTTTCAGGTCGAACCCGGAGACGCCGGTGATGATCGGCGCGAGGATCTCCAGGAGCACGGCGCCGCCCCAGCACGCGTACATCGGCGGCCCGTCGAGGAAGCCGGCGCAGATGATCAGGAGCGCTCCGGTGACGTGGAAGGGCGCGATGCGCAGCATGTTGCGGGCGGCCTTGGGGCCGCTGAAGGCGAACAGGGCCGCGTGGACGCTGACGATCAGCAGGTAGCCGACGCCGAAGGCGACGCCGTCGCCGTGGAAGGCGTTGGGCGTGGTGAGCCCGATGACCAGGAACGAGGCCATGCCGAGGAGCAGCAGCAGCCGCTGGTGCTTGCCGTGCGGCGGGACGTGGTTGGTGAGCCAGGCGTAGCCGCCGTACATCCACCACAGCAGCCAGAAGATCAGCAGGACCTGGAGGACCCCTTCGGGGTTCATGCGGTCGCTGAAGACGCGGGCGAGCTGGGTGAAGTTGAAGACGAACGCGAGGTCGAAGAACAACTCCAGGGTGGTGACCCGCGCCTTGTCATCCAGCGGCGCGTCGTCGCCGGTTTCCCGGGTGAGTTCCGGTGCGAGGGACATGGCCGTGAAGGTAACGGCCGGTTCGGGCGGGGGTCGAAGAAATCGGCTCGACATCATGAAGTCGCGCGGACGCCCGGCGCACCGGTCCGATGCCCGAACACCGGCCCGAATGTTCACGGAACGGCAAAATCCGCCCTTGACATAAGAAAGTCTGCCTGTCCTCGGGCCTCGAAATCGGGGGATTTTCTGCGCCCACACCCTCGGTCCCACCTCAGCTTTCCGGTCGACCGGAAGGTTTTTGGGGGCGCATTTCGGCCCGGCGGTCCGCCGCCGTCCGAAACATAAGGTCTCCCACACCTGGGCGGCTTGGCCCGAAGCCGCCCTTCGAGAGAAGAGAGACACACGTGCACCGCATTCGCCCTTTCCGTTCCCTGATGGCCGCCGGGCTTTCGCTGGCCGGTCTGCTCACCCTGACCGCGATGACCGGCACGGCCGCCGCCGAGGATGACGGCGCCGAGGCCAAGTACGCGGCCGGTACGGCCTTCACGCTGCCCGGTGCCCGGGCCTTCCCCGAGGGCATCGCCGTGGACGCCAGGAACGGCGACTTCTACGTCGGCTCGTACGCCACCGGCGCGATATACCGCACCCCGGCCGGCCAGAAGACCGCCGAGGTGTTCCTCCCGGACGGCACCGACGGACGGACCGTCGCGGCCGGCCTCAAGGTCGACCCGGCCGGCCGGCTGTGGGTCACCGACCCCAAGGGCGTGATGGTCTACGACCTCGCGACCCGCAAGCGCGTCGCGCACTTCGCCGTGTCCGCCCCGGAGGCGTCCCTGCTCAACGACCTGGACATCGCTCCGGACGGCTCGGCCTACGTGACCGACTCGTACCTCGCGGTGGTCTACCGCGTCACCCCGGCGCAGCTCCGGACCGCGATATCGGCGGGCGGCGACGGCGGGACGCTGACCACCGCGTACAACCTGACCGGCGTCATCCCGCCGCAGCCGGCGAAGACGGTGACGCTCAACGGCATCGAGGCCGACGCCGCGGGCGGCTACCTGATCACGGTCGACTCGGCCGGCGGCGGACTGTACAAGATCGACCTGAGATCGGGCGCGATGCAGAAGGTGGCGGGCACCGTCAGCCTCAAGTACGGCGACGGACTGCACCTGGAGTCCGGCCGGGTGTGGGTCGCGCACTACGGCAACGACACGCTGACCCGGCTGCGGCTGAACCCGGACGTCACGTCCTTCACCGTGGAGCGCCAGGTCGTCGATGCCACGCTGGACATGCCGACCACGCTGGTGCGCCGCAACAGCCACCTGTACGTGGTGCGTTCGCAGTTCGACAAGATGGCCGGCGGTACGGCCGAACTCCCGTTCACCATCGCCGACGTGACCGGGTTCTGAGGCCGACGGCGGGGGGACCGGGGGGCCCGCCCCGGTCCCCCCGCCGCTCCTCCGGCCCGGCGGACCCGGCCTCAGCCGGCGGTCGTCACCGGTACGGTCCGCACGTCCCCGGCGCCGCCCGCGCCGCCCCCGTCCGCCGCGCGCGGCCCGGACGCCGGCCCCTGCGGCGCCTTCAGGAACCGGGTGGCCCACACCACGGGCAGCGCGACGACGGCGGCCACCAGGGCGGCCACCGGCACCTCCCCGGTGCCGAAGGAGGCCAGGGCCCAGCCGCCGACCGCCGAGCCCAGCGCCACGCCCACGTTGGCGGCGGACGCCCCGAGCGTGGCGGCCAGGTCGGCGCCCTCACCCGCGAGGGAGATGACCCGGAGCTGGAAGGACGGCGTGACACCGAAACCGACGATGCCCCAGCCGGCCAGGGCCAGCCCCACCAGCCAGGCGCTGGAGCCGAACGCCCACAGCGCGGCCATGGCCACGATCACGACGAGGTTGCCCACCAGCAGGGTGGCGGAGGCGTTGATGTCGGCGAACCGCCCGCCCGCGAACGTACCGATGGCGCTGAACACACCGAAGATCAGCAGGAAGGCGCCCACCGCGCCGCCGGAGATGCCGGTGACGTCCTCCAGGAACGGGGTGAGGTAGGTGAACGCGATGAACTGCGAGCCCATCAGCAGGACCGTGGCCGCCAGCATCGCCAGCACCCGCGGGTGGAAGGCGTGCCGGGCCTGGGCGCGGAGCCCGTCGGCGGTGCTGTGCTCGACCCGCGGCACGCACAGCAGGGTGGCCACCAGCGCGAGCACACCGAGCACGACGACGCTGCCGAAGGTGGCCTGCCAGCCCATGCCCTGCCCGATCAGGGTGCCCAGCGGCACGCCGATGACCGTCGAGACGGAGATGCCGCCGAAGACCAGGCCGACGGCCTGGCCGCGGTGCTCCGGGGCCACCAGGCCGGTCGCCACGGTGGACGCGGCGCCGAGGTAGAGGCCGTGGATGGCGCCGCACAGCACGCGGGCGGCCACCAGCAGGCCGAAGGCCGCGGAGAACACGGCGATCAGGTTGCCCGCGACGAAGAGGGCGAGCGCGACCAGCAGCAGCGTCCGGCGGGACAGCCGGATGGTCGCCGCCGTCACCACCGGACCGCCGAGGGAGACGCCGAGCGCGTACGCGGTGACCAGGAGGCCGGCCGTGCTGACGGAGATGTCCAGGTCACCGGCGATCAGGCTGAGCACGCCGACGATGACGAGTTCGGCGGTCCCGATGACGAACGCGCCGAGGCCGAGCGCGGCCAGCGCCGGTTTGTTGCGGGTCGGGCCGGGCCCGGTTCCGGTTGCGGTGCTCATACGGGAGCCCTTCTGGTTCGTCGGTGCTTCGGCTGGGGGGACGCGTGTGCTCACGCGTACTGGAGGTTCAGCTTCTCGATGCGCCCGTCGCGGACGTCGAACTCGTAGGTGGCCTCGAAGCCGCCGTCGCCGCCGGGGGCGAAGCGGACGAGGAGCGTGGTGCCGTTGCTCTTGGGGGTGTTCTTCAGGACGGTGAGCCTGCCGCCGATGACCTCGTTGCGGGCCCAGTCGCGGATCTCGTCGTGCCCGGTGAACTCCCGCCCCACGTCGGTCAGTTCGGCGTCCGGGTGGAAGGCGTCGACCAGTGCGTCGAGGTCCTCGGCGGCCACGGCGTCGACGTAGGCCTGGGCGGCGGGGTCGACGGCATCGTTGTCGGGCGCCGCCTGCTTGGAGGCCGCGGGAGAGGCGGACGTCGCCGCCCCGGGCGCGGTCCCGCCGGGGGTGGACGGTGCGGCGGCCGCCGCGGGCCGGTCCGCGGTCGCGTCGCCGCCGCCACCGTCGTCGGAGCAGGCGGTGGCGGTGGCGCCCAGCAGCAGGGCGGCGGTGAGGACGGCCGGGGGTGTCAGGCGCTTTCTCATGGGGTTCCTCCCTGGGAGGGTCGGGGGTCAGGCGTAGCTCATGGACACGCCGTGGATGAGCCCGTCCCTGAGCGTGAACTCGTAGCGGGCCCGGAACCCGGCGAGCAGGCCCTCGGGGTCGAACCGCAGCAGCACGGTCGAGCCGTTGGCGCCCGGGGTGTTGCCGAGCACCGTGACCTTGCCGCCGATCACCTCGTCCGCCGCCCACGCGCGGATGGCCTCCCGCCCCTGGAACCGGCGCCCGGTGTCCGTCACCGTGCCGTCCTCGTGGAAGGCGGCGGCCAGGGCGTCCGCGTCCCCGTCGTCCACCGCGTCCACGTAGGCGCGGACGGCCGGGTCGAGGGAGGACAGGGCCTTCGGCTCGTGCGCCTCGGGAGTGGAGCGCAGTGCCTCGCTCGCCGCCGCCTGCACGTAGTCGCTGCTGAACGCCGCCGTGGCACCGAACAGCACGACGGCGGCGATCACGATCCCCGCCGTGCGGCGCCCGCGGCCGGAGGAGAGCTTCATCGTTCTTCCCTTCGTGTACGGGTCGGGGTGCGGGCGGCGGGTCACCACGGGATCCGCCGCCGCTCGCGGAAGAACCCGCCGCTGGGCCCGTCGTCCGGGAGCAGCGCCAGCCAGGTGACGGTGTCCGCCCCCTTCTCCACACCCGTCGGCGCCCACGAGCCGCCCATGTCGGTGCGGACCCAGCCGGGGCAGACCGCGTTGACCTTGACCGAGGGCGGGACGGCGGCGGACACGACGAGGGTGAGCGCGTTGAGCGCGGCCTTGGTGATGCCGTACGCCGCCGGGGAAGGGACGTTGTCGGTCATCGCGCCGAGGCCGGAGGAGACGTTGACGACCCGGCCGTGGCCGCGCCGGACCATGTCGGGGACGAAGGCCCGGCAGGTACGGAAGGCGCCCATCAGGTTGATGTCGACCGTCCGGCGCATCGTCTCCTCGCTGAGGGAGAAGAACGGCTCGGTGGGGTAGACGCCCGCGTTGTTGACGAGCGCGTCGACCTCGACGCCGTCGTCCGCCAGCCGGGCGGCGCACGCCGTGACGCTGTCGCCGTCGGTGATGTCGAGCTGCTCGAACCGGACGGAGAGGCCCTGGCGGGTGAGCTTCTCCGCCGCCGCGCGGCCGCGCGCGGGGTCGCGCGCGGCCAGGACGACGTCGAGCCCCGCGCTGCCGAGCTGGCGGCAGGCTTCCAGGCCGATACCCCGGTTGCCGCCGGTGACCAGCGCGGTGCGGATTGTGTGCGGCGCGTGGGACATGATGACGACGCTAACGGCGTCCGGTACGGCGGGGTCAAAGGTTCCGGCTCGACAACATGAGGTTCACGCGCGGGGGTTCACGCGCGGGGGTTCACGCCCCGGTCAGCCCCTGGTAGACGGCGTGCACCCGGTGCGCCGCCCGTTCCCAGCCGAACCGTTCCTCCGCCCGGGCGCGCCCCGCCGCGCCCATGGCGGCCGCGCGTGCCGGATCGGCCAGGAGCTGGTTGACGGCGGCCGCCAGGTCGGAGGCGAACCGTTTCTCGTCGAGCGGGGTACCGGTCCCGTCCCGCTCCTGCTCGATCGGGACCAGCAGCCCGGTCTCCCCGTCGGCGACGACCTCGGGGATGCCGCCGGTGGCGGTGGCGACGACGGCCGTGCCGCACGCCATGGCCTCCAGGTTGACGATGCCCATCGGCTCGTACAGCGAGGGGCAGACGAACACCGAGGCGTGGGTGAGGAACTGGCGCAGCGACTCCGGGTCGAGCATGCCGTCCACCCGGACGACCCCGCCGCGCACCCGGCCCAGCTCGTCGACCAGGGCGGCGGTCTCCGCCGCGATCTCGGGGGTGTCCGGCTGGCCGCAGCACAGCACGAGCTGGGCGGCCGGGTCGAGCTCGAAGGCGGCGCGCAGCAGTTGCGGCAGCCCCTTCTGGCGGGTCACCCGGCCGACGAACAGCACGATGGGCCGGGTGGGGTCGACGCCGTACCGCTCCAGGGCCGCCACCCGGTGGTCGGGGCGCTGGACGGTGGTGTCGATGCCGTTGTGCACCACGTGGACCCGGTCGGGGTCGACGTCCGGGTAGACGCGGAGGATGTCGTCGCGCATCCCCCGCGAGACGGCGATCACCGCGTCGGCGGCCTCGACCGCGGTGCGCTCCACCCAGGAGGACAGCGCGTACCCGCCACCCAGTTGCTCGGCCTTCCAGGGCCGCAGCGGCTCCAGGCTGTGCATGGTCACCACGTGCGGGACGCCGTACAGGAGCTTGGCCAGGTGCCCGGCGGCGTTGGCGTACCAGGTGTGGCTGT
Organism: Streptomyces sp. NPDC039423; assembly: GCF_055598725.1. Taxonomy (NCBI): domain Bacteria; kingdom Bacillati; phylum Actinomycetota; class Actinomycetes; order Kitasatosporales; family Streptomycetaceae; genus Streptomyces; species Streptomyces sp. NPDC039423. Next base: position 726,053 of record NZ_JBVKAH010000002.1, on the reverse strand, counting down.
GCACCACGTCCGTGCCCTCGCAGCGGGCCGCCATCTCCACGTTGACCCCCAGGGTGCGCAGCGCCGGGTTGGCGCCCTCCGCCAGGGCGGGTTCGCGGTAGGCCGTGACCCCGGGGGCGGTGCGCGGCTCGCCGAAGCAGTGCACCCGCAGGTCGACCAGCGCGGCCAGCTCCCCGGCCAGTTCGCCGACGTGGACGCCGGCGCCGCCGTAGATCTCGGGCGGGTACTCCTTGGTGAGCAGGTCGACGCGTATCGAGGGCCGGGTGCGGGGAGATGGCGTATTCATGCGTACTTCCTGACGTCGAGGGCCTGAAAGACGGTGCGGCCGCGCCCCGGTGCGGAGCGCGGCCCCGGTGGAAGGCCCACGGCGGCGGTACGGCGGGGCGGTCGTTCCCCCCGCCGCGGTCCCCCCTGTCGCGGACGCTAGCCAATCGCTCCGCCCCCGCGCGTCCCCCCGCCGGGCGGAGCGGCCGCCTCCGCCCGGCGCGGGTGGCTCATCGGTCAGGAGGCCCGCTTGCGGGGCTGTGCCTTCTTCGCGGGGGTCTTCTTGGCGGTGGACTTGGCCGTGGACTTGGCCGTCGACTTGGCCGTGGTCCTCTTCTCGGCCTCCTTGCCGCTCGCCGCGCTCTTCGAGGTGGACTTGCGGGCGGGGGCGGCCTTCTTGGCCGGGCTCCTGGCGGCCGTGGACTTCTTGGCGCCGCTCTCCTTGGGCGCCGCGCGGGCGGATGTCTTCTTCCGGCCGGGCAGCTCGTGGACCGACGCCTCCGCCTCGTCCTCGCCGCGCGCCTCACGGGCCGCGCGGACGCTGTTCTCCAGCGCGGCCATCAGGTCGATGACCTGGCCGCCGGGCTTCTCCTCCTGCGGCGCGGCGACCTCGGTGCCCTCCGCCTTGGCGGCGATCATCTCCTCCACCGCCGTCCGGTAGTCGTCGTGCAGCGTCTCGATGTCGACCTCCCCGAGCGTGTCCATCAGGGCGTCCGCGAGGTCCAGCTCGGCGTCCCGGACGGTCACCGAGGTGTCCGGGGCCACGCCCTCGGGCCGCCGGATCTCGTCCGGCCACAGCAGCCCGTGCATGGCGATGACGTCCTCGACGACCCGCAGCATCCCCAGCCGCTCCCGTCCCCGCAGGGCGAACTTGGCGATCGCCACCCGCTCGCTGCGCTTGAGCGCCTCGCGCAGCAGCGTGTAGGGCTTGGCGGCCGGGACCCCGTTGGCCGACAGGTAGTACGCCGTGTCGATCTGGAGCGGGTCGATCTGCGACGCCGGCACGAAGGCGACGATCTCGATCGTCTTGGCGGTCGGCAGCGGCAGCGAGGCCAGGTCCTCGTCGGTGATCGGGATCATGGTCCCGTCGGCCTCTTCGTACGCCTTGCCGATCTCGTCCGTCGCCACCTCCTCGCCGTCCAGCTCGCACACCTTGCGGTAGCGGATGCGGCCGCCGTCCTCGGTGTGGATCTGCCGGAAGGAGATGGAGCGGTTCTCGGTCGCGTTCACCAGCTTGATCGGGATGCTGACCAGACCGAAGGAGATGGCGCCATTCCAGATGGATCGCACGGTTCATCCCTTTCGTCCGGATTCGTGGGATTCTCATCGTATGACGCCGATCACGGAGGTGGAGGGGCGGCGCCTGGCGCTCAGCAACCTGGAGAAGGTCATCCATCCCGCCACCGGGACGACCAAGGGCGAGCTCCTGCACTACTACGCGACCGCCGCCCCCTGCTTCCTGCCCCACCTCCGGGGCCGCCCGCTGTCCTTCCTCCGCTACCCCGACGGCCCCGACGGCCAGCTTTTCTTCACCAAGAACCCGCCGCCCGGCACACCCTCCTGGGTGAAAACCGTCTCCGTGCCCCGATCGGAGGACAAGAACGCCCACCAGGTGATCGTCGAGGACCTCGCGTCCCTGATGTGGGCGGCGAACCTGGTGGTGGAGTTCCACACCCCCCAGTGGCTGGCCGATGCCCCCGCCCTCGCCGACCGCCTCGTCCTCGACCTCGACCCCGGCACCCCCGCCACCGTCGTCGAGTGCTGCCGGGTCGCCCTCTGGCTGCGGGAGCGCCTCGCCGCCGACGGCCTGGAGGCGTACGCCAAGACCTCCGGCGCCAAGGGCCTCCACCTGTACGTCCCGCTCGAACCGGCCCCCTCGGAACGGGTCCAGGCGTACGCCAAGCAGCTCGCCGTGGAGGCCGAGGCGGAGCTCCCGTCGCTGGTCGTGCACCGGATGACCAAGGCGCTGCGCCCCGGCAAGGTCTTCGTCGACCACAGCCAGAACAACGCCGCCAAGACCACCGCAGCCCCCTACACCCTGCGCGCCCGCCGCGAGCCCGCCGTCTCGGCGCCCGTGACCTGGGAGGAGGTGGAGTCCTGCGGCAACCCCGCGCGGCTGGTCTTCCTCATGGCCGACATGGCCCCGCGCCTCCAGGACTACGGGGACCTGCTGGCCCCGCTGCTGGACCCCGGCCGGGCGGGGGCGCTGCCGTGACGCTCCGGCCGCCCCTGAAGGTGGCGCTCGCGCAGACGGTGGGCAGCCTGCCGCGCGAGGCGGGACTGGCGTACGAACCCAAGTTCGACGGTCATCGGATGGTGATGTTCCGGGAGGAGGACGGGGTGGTCCTCCAGGCCCGCTCGGGCCGGATCGTCACCGCCGCGTTCCCCGACCTGGAGGCGGCCGCCCGCCGGTTGCCCGCCGGCACGGTGCTGGACGGGGAGGTGGTGGTCTGGCGGGAGGGCCGGATCGACTTCGCCGCCGTCCAGGGCCGGGCCGCCGCCACCCCCGGCCGGGCTCCCGGGCTCGCGCGGCGGCTGCCCGCCTCGTACGCCGCCTTCGACGTCCTCGCGGCGGACGGCACCGACCTGCGGCCCCGGCGCTACGCGGTGCGGCGCGAGCGGCTGGTGGACCTGCTCGCGGACCTGGGCCCGCCGATCCAGCCCGTCCCCATGACCACCGACCCGGACCTGGCGGCGACCTGGTACGAGACACTGCCCGGCATCGGCGTGGAGGGCCTGGTCGTCAAACGCCTGGACCAGCCCTACAAGGCGGGCACGCGCGCGTGGCGCAAGCTGCGGCACACCGACACCCGGGACGCGGTGGTGGTCGGGTTCACCGGAAGCCTTCAGCGGCCCGCCTCGCTGGTCCTGGTCCTCCCCGACGACGACACCCCGGTGGTCTCCAGCCCCCTGCCGCCCCGCCTCCGCGCCCGCGCGGGCGCCGCCCTCGCCACGCTGACCCCCGGCGGCCAGGACGTCGCCATGGCGGCCGGCCTGGGCGAGGTGCCCTACCGGTCCGTACCGCCGGAGCTGACCGCCGAGGTCGCCACCGGCACCACCCGGCACACCGTCACCACCGTCCTCCGGCTGAAGGAGCCGGCGTGACCGGCCCGCACGCCACGACCGCCCCGACGAACGGAGCGAGGCCCCCGACAGTCACCCGAGCCAGGTGCGGCGGTTGCGGGCCCTCGTGTACAGGGCGTCCACGTCCGCCGGTTTCAGTAGCGCGCCGAGCCGCGCCAGGGACGGGATCTCGCCGTCCCGCAGCACCCGCACCCCGTCGGGGCGGGGCGGCACGTCCAGGCGGGCCGGGCCTGCGACCGCCAGGACCGGGCGCACCGCCGTGGCCAGGGCGTGCGCGGCCCGGTCGGCGTCCCGGCGCAGCCCGCGCAGGTGCGGCCGGGGCTCGGCGCGGCCGACGGCGACCGCCTGCCCGGCGACCCGGACCCGGCGGCCCCGCCCGGCGAGCGTACGCACCGCGAACACACCGGCGGGGCCGATCGCCAGGTGGTCGATCAGGGCGGCGCCCGGCAGGGGCACGCAGTGCAGCACCCGCCATCCCGCCCCGTCCAGCGCGTCGAGGGCGTCGCCGACGTGCTGCTGCGCGGCCAGCTCGGCCAGGCGCGGATCCGGCCGCCCCAGCCCGGCGAAACGCCGCCCGGCGACCGCGTCGAGCGCGCCGCGCAGCACTTCGCCGGGGCGGTTGGGGGCGAGGTCGTCGTCGGGGTGGAGGGTGAGACGGGCCAGGTCGGAGGCGGTGGGGACGGGTGGCGGGCCGACGGTGACCTCGCCGGTGATGTACGGCGCGAGCGCGGCCAGCGCCTCGTCCTCGTACGCGTCGGACAACAGACTGATCCGGCCGCGCTCCGGGTCGTACCACGCGATGTCACGGCCGTCCGGCAGGCTGACGCGGAGCCGGCCGCGGCCTCCCGCGCCGACCGGTGTGACCCGCGGTGCCGTCATGCCCCATCACCCCCACGCCCATGGGAACAGGCCGCCCGTCCGGGGGCAAGAGAAGGACGGGAGGCGGTCGGGAACGGGGTGCCGAGCGTGTCCGATTGCCGGGGCACCGCGCTCGCCGGTGTGGTGCACTATTGCCCCCAAGTGCAGTGTTTCGCGGGGAGGAACGGCATGTTCACGGGGATCGACGAGGTCGACTGGGCCTCGCTGGGTCATGCCTACGGTCCGGCCGACGACGTGCCCGGGCTGCTGCGGGGGCTCGCCTCTCCCGACCCGGTGGAGCGGGAGGTCGCGCTGGACGGGATGTACGGCGCGGTGCACCACCAGGGCGAGGTCTATGACGCGACGCTCGCCTGCATCCCCTTCCTGCTGGAGCTGGTGGCGGACCCCGAGGTGCAGGACCGGGGGTGTGTCGTGGAGTTGCTCACCAGCATCGGCGGCATCGACCTCGGCGGCGACGAGGGGCTGGACGAACTCGACCCCGACGACGAGGAGTTCGAGGACGCGGCGAACTACGCGATGGCGGCCGCCGCCGTCGCCGCCGGTGCCGATGTGTTCCTGGCGCTGGTCGCCGACGACGACCGGGAGGTACGGCTCGCGGCACCCGGCGCGCTCGCCTCGCTGCACGGGGACCCGGCACGGGTGCTGGCCCTGCTGCGGGAGCGGCTGACCGTCGAGACCGACCCCGAGGTGCGGCTGGCGCTGGTGGAGGCGGTGGGCCGGATCGCCCTGCGGTACGAGTCGCTGCGCGACGAGATCGTCGACTGGCTGGGCTGGCTGATGGGCGCCGCCCAGGACCCGGCGCTGCGCCTGGCCGCACTCGCCCAGCTCGCCCGGTGCGCCCCCGGGCGGCTCCCCGGCGACGTGGTGGTGACCGTGACGGATTTGCTGGACCGGCTGCGGGAGGCCCCCGGGCGGGACGGCGCCCGGCAGCCGGCCTCGGGCGGGCCGCCCGGCCCGGCGCCCGAGACCGGCATGGGTCCGGCCGGTCCGGTGAGCGAACCCGGCCTGGCCCACGCGACCGGTCTGGCCGAGCTGTGCGAGCTCGCCGACCTCGCGGGCCCCGCCGGTCTCCCGGAGCCGGCCGACCCGCGGCCCGGGGCGCCCACCCTGGTGGGGCAGGTGCGGGAGGTGCGCGAGGAACAGCGGGCGGGCCGCGGCTCGGCGTGGGCGGACGACCTGTTGCGGACCTTGCACAGCGCCCTGGACGACCGCGTCGAGGACCGGATCGCGCTGGTCACCGCCCAGTTGCGCAGCCCGGGCCGGGACCGGCGGGCGGACGCGGTGTGGATGTGCGGCGGCCTGGTGCGCACCTGGCGGGGGACGTACGACGAGGTGGTGCGGCTCGTCGGGGCGCAGCTCGCCGACCCCGAGCCGAGGCTGCGGGAGGCGGCCGTGGCGTGGCTGGGCGAGCTGTTCGAGGTGGCCCGTCCGGCGGCGGACGCGCTGGCCGCCCGGGTGGCGGCCGACCCGGTGCCCTGGGCGCCCGCGCGGGCGGGCGGCCGGTCCGGAACGGGCAGCGCGCTGCTGGCCCTCACCCGTACCGGTGATCCGCGGGCGGTACCGGCGCTCGCGCGCGCCCTGGAGCGGCCGGGGCTGGACAGCCGGCTCGGTTACGCCATCCCGCAGTTGGGCGGGCACGCCGCCCCGCTGGTGCCCGCGCTGCGGCACCGGCTCGGCGCGCTGCCGCTGGACGACGGGCTCAGTGAGGGTGCGGGCCCACTGCTGCTGGCCCTGGCGCGCCTGGGGGCGGTGGAGGCGCTGCCGGAGGTGCTGCGGGTCCTGCGCGGGGCGCCCGCGTTCCGCCGCGAGTGGGTGCTGGAGTCCTCGCTGCGGGCGCTGACCGCCTTCGGCCCGGCGGCGGGCGAGGCGCTGGGGGATCTGCGGGCGCTGCTGGCGGACCGCTCGGTCGCGGTGGCGGCCTCGGCCGCCCGGGCGCTGTGGGCCGTGGAGGGTGACGCCGGGGCGGTCCTGCCCGGGCTGCGGGCGCTGTTGCTGGCGCCGGACGCGGCGCACCGGCGGGAGGCGGCCAGGGTGGTCGGCGCGATGGGGCGGGCGGGCGCGGCGGCGGTCCCGGAGCTGCGGGCGTGCCTGGCGGCGCCCGGGGTATGGCTGCGGGTGGACGCGGCCGTGGCGCTGTGCCGGGTGAGCGGCGAGGCCGCGGGCGAGGCGCTGCCGGTGCTGGTGGGGGCCTGGAAGGAGAACCAGCACACCCGGGTGGAGATCGCCGGGTGCCTCGGGGAGCCGGGACCCGTACCGGCGGAGGCGGCCTCGCTGCTGCGGGCGGAGCTGGCCCGCTCCCGTCGGCACAACGCGTCGGACGGCACCGCGGGCGACCATGACGTCCACCAGGACGAGAAGCTGCTGGCGCTGTGCCGGCGGGCGCTGGGCGGGCGGGGATAGCCGGGGGCCGCTGGGGCCGGGGCCGCCGGAGCCGGGGGCCGCTGCGGCCTGGGGCGGGGCCCGCGGCCTGGGGCCGGGTCGACAAAAGGGACTTCCGTCCGAATAAGGTGGGCGAAGACCGACCCGACCACCGGCCGCGCCGCGCGCGCCGCGGCATCGTCAGGAGCACCGTGAGCCCGCACCGCCCGGCCGTGAACGCGGCACTGCTGCTGCCCGGCACCGCGGTGGCCGCGCTGCTGCTGACCGGCTGCGGCGACGCGGGCGAGCTCCGGAGCGCCGGCCCCACCCCGACGGCCGTCGGCCCGGTGCGGCTGTGGCCCGACCTGCCGCCCGTCACGGCGCCCCCGTACGACTACGGCGAGAGCGACACCGCGAAGGTGCCCGGCGTCCGCGTCCCCGGCGGCGACGTCCACCGCGTCGATCCGGTGGCGGTCGTCCAGGCCGAGGTGGCGGCCCATCCCGACGAGTACAGCGGGCCGGACGGCATGTACAAGGAGACGGTCGTCCGGATCCGCGAGTGCGGGCGCAAGCCGAGGGAGTGCCCGGTGATGACGCCGTACTACCGGGACCTGACCGGGGACGGCAAGGACGAACTGGTCGTCGGCATCCGCATGCCCGACCAGCAGACCGGCCTCCGCGTGTACATGCCCGGGAAGGACGACCTGACCCGGATCATGTCCACCATCGACCAGGTGGTGGGCGTGCAGCTCGCCGGCAAGGACCTGGTCGTCCGGGTGGTCTCGGCCGGCATCCCCGGCTACGAGTACCGCACCGCCTGGTCGTGGGACGCCCAGCAGCAGGCGATGCTGCCGACCAGGGACGAGATCGTGCGGGTCAAGCCGGTGCCGCCGGAGCAGGCCACGGAGGAGCCCTCCCCGTCACCCTCGGGCGGTGCGTGATGCGGCGTCCGCGGCCGCCCGCCTGGATGGCGACCCTCACCTGGAAGGCCGGACTCTTCATCACGGTGATGTGCTGCGCGCTGGCCGCCCTGCTGGGCGCCCTCGTGCACGTCTCGGTGACCCGGCAGACGGTGGACACGGCCCGGGAGAAGGCGCTGGACCGGCTGGAGGAGGTGACGCACGCGTACGAGGCGGGCGAGCCGCTCCCGCCGTACGCGGGCGTCGACCCGGACGGCCTGCCGTCACCGCTGCGCGCCCTCGCCCTCCGGGGCGACCGCGGCACCCTGGTCGCCGACGACCCGGCGGGCCGGCCCACCATGTGGGCGGCCGGCCCCGCCGACGGCCGGGCACTGGCGGTACGGGTGGACTACTCGCTGAGCGCGAGCACCATCAGCGGGCTGGACCAGGCGATCGTGGGCTCGTCGGTGCTGGCCATCGGGGCGACCCTGCTGGTCGGTTCGTTCGCGGTGACCCGGGTGACGCGGCGGCTGCACCTGACCGCGCAGGTCGCGCGGCGGATCAGCGCCGGCGACCTGGACGCGCGCGTCAACGACCCCCGCACCCGGGACCCCGCGCACCCGGAGGACGAGGTGGCCACGGTGTCGGGGGCGCTGGACACCATGGCCTCCAGCCTCCAGGGCAAACTGCTGAGCGAACAGCGGTTCACGGCGGACGTGGCGCATGAGCTGCGCACCCCGCTCACGGGACTCTCCGCGGCGGCCGAACTGTTGCCGCCGGGCCGGCCCGCGGAGCTCGTACGGGACCGCGTGAAGGCGATGCGGGCGCTGACGGAGGACCTGCTGGAGATCTCCCGGCTGGACGCGCGCACCGCGGAGGTCGACCTCGACGTGCACGAACTGGGCCCGCTGGCGCGGCGGGTGGTGCGGGCGTCGGGCACCGGCACGGAGGTACGGGTCGTCAGGGACGCGCGCGTGGAGACGGACAAACGGCGCCTGGAGCGGGTGCTCGGGAACCTGGTGGCCAACGCCCACAAGCACGGCCGGCCGCCGGTCACCCTGACGGTGGACGGCCCGGTGGCGACGGTCCGCGACCACGGGGCGGGGTACCCGGAGTACCTCCTGGAGCACGGGCCGCAGCGGTTCCGCACGGAGAGCGGCGGCAAGGGCCACGGCCTGGGGCTGACGATCGCGGCGGGGCAGGCGGCGGTGATCGGCGCGGAGCTGCGGTTCGCGAACGCGCCGGACGGCGGCGCCGAAGCCCGGCTGACCCTCCCCGAATACCGCCCGGACCCCTGACCCTCCCCGCCGGGTGCCGTACCCCCTCGCTGGGGGCGGGTGGGGCGGTCACCACCGGTGGGCGGTGGGGCACGACCCGGGCCCGGGAGGGGCGCCAGGTCCGACATAACGGACATACGCCGCGCTACGTTGCGGAGCATGACCGCAACGAGGGCGCCCGGGCGCCGGGGAGTCGAGCTGTCCCTCCTGGTCGGCGCCGTGCTCATCTCCGTGCACGGCTACATCGGTGTCGGACTCGCCCGCAACGGCGCCGTACCCCCCGACGCCGCCGCCTACGGGGCCGGCCTCGGTCTGCTCGCGCTGCTCGCGCACCTCGCGGTCCGCCTCCGCGCCCCGTACGCCGACCCCCTGCTGCTGCCCATCGCGGTGCTGCTCAACGGCCTCGGCCTGGTCCTGATCTACCGCCTCGACCTGGAGACCCCCGCCGACCACGCCGCGCCCACGCAGCTTGTGTGGTCCACCCTGGGCGTCGGGCTGTTCATCGCGGTCGTCGTCCTGCTGCGCGACCACCGGACGTTGCAGGGCTACGCGTACGTCTCCGTCGCGGCCGCCCTGTTCCTGCTGCTCGTGCCGATCTTCTTCCCCGCCGTCAACGGCGCCAAGATCTGGATCCGGATCGGCGGCCTCTCCTTCCAGCCGGGCGAGTTCGCCAAGATCCTGCTGGCCGTCTTCTTCGCCGCGTACCTCGCCGCCAACCGCCACGCCCTCGCCCACACCGGCCGCCGGGTGTGGGGGGTGCGGCTGCCGGCCGGGCGGGTACTGGGGCCGGTCGTGGCGATCTGGCTGGTGAGCGTGGGCGTACTGGTGCTGGAGCGGGACCTCGGCACCTCGCTGCTGTTCTTCGGGCTGTTCGTGATCCTGCTGTACGTGGCCACCGGCCGCACCGGCTGGGTCGCCGTCGGGCTGCTGCTCGCCGCGGCCGGGGCGTTCGTGGTCGGGGGTCTCGAACCGCACGTCCACGGCCGGGTGGAGGACTGGCTGCATCCCTTCGCCTCCATCGAGGCGGGTCAGGGCCCCGGTCAGCTCGCCCAGTCGCTGTTCGCGTTCGCCGCCGGCGGGATGCTCGGCACGGGGCTGGGGCTGGGCGACTCGGTGCTGATCGGGTTCGCCGCGAAGTCCGACTTCATCCTGGCCACGGCGGGCGAGGAGCTGGGGCTGGTCGGGCTGACGGCCGTCTTCCTGCTGTACGCCCTGCTGGTGGCGCGCGGGTTCGGGACCGGCCTCGCGCTGCGGGACCCGTTCGGCCGGCTGCTCGCCACCGGGCTCTCCTCCATCCCGGCCCTCCAGGCGTTCGTCATCGCCGGCGGGGTGATGGGGCTGATCCCGCTGACCGGCATGGCCATGCCGTTCCTGGCGCAGGGCGGTTCGTCGGTCGTCACCAACTGGATCATCGTGGCCCTGCTGATCCGGGTCAGCGACTGCGCCCGCGCCCCCGAACCGCCGGGCGTCGAGCCGGGCGCGGTGCTGCCCGCCGTGGAGGAGGTCCGGTGATCCGCTGCATCCGGCACGCCGCCGCCCTGTGCCTGCTCCTGCTCGCCGCGCTGCTGGTCAACGCCGCCCGTGTGCAGATCGTCGAGGCACCGGAGCTGGACGCGAAGCAGGGCAACCGGCGGCCCGTGATGGCCCGTTACGCCGAGCCGCGCGGCGACATCCTGGTCGACGGCAGGCCCGTCACCGGCTCCAAGGACACCGGCGAGCAGCTTCGCCACGAGCGCACGTACACCGAGGGGCCGCTGTACGCCCCGGTGACCGGGTACGCCTCGCAGACGTACGGCACCACCCTGCTGGAGAACGCCGAGGATCCCGTCCTGTCGGGGACGAGCCCGATGCTGACGCCCTTCCCCTTCTGGTACGACCTCAGCCGCACCCGCCCCCCGGGCGGGAACGTCGTCACCACGATCCGCGAGCCGCTGCAACGCGTCGCGTACGAGGGGCTCGACGGCAGGCGGGGGGCGGTCGCCGCCATCGAGCCGTCCAGCGGCCGCATCCTGGCGCTGGTGAGCAGCCCCTCGTACGATCCGGGGCTGCTGTCCGGGACGGGCAGGGGCGTGGCGGCGGCGTGGCGGCGGCTGAACGCGGCGCGGGAGCAGCCGATGCTGAACCGGGCGCTGCGGCAGACCTATCCGCCCGGCTCCGCGTTCAAGATCGTGACGGCGGCGGCGGCGATGGACGCGGGAGTGGTCACGGACGTCGACGCCCCGACCGGCACGCCCGACCCGTACCTGCTGCCCGGCACCCGGACCGTGCTGCCCAACGAGGCGAAGGGGTGCGGCGGGGCTTCGCTGGCCTACGCGATCCGCTGGTCCTGCAACACGGTGATGGCCCACCTGGGGGTGAAGGTGGGGACCGCCGGGATGTCCGAGGCGGTGGGGCGGTTCGGGTTCAACGACGCCTCGCTGCGCGTCCCGTCGGTGGTGGCCAGGTCGAACTTCGACGACGGGATGTCCGCCGACCGGCTCGCGCTCTCGGCCATCGGCCAGTACGACACCACGGCCACCCCGCTCCAGATGGCGATGGTGGCGGCCGCCGTGGCCAACGGCGGGGAGATCGTCCAGCCGCACCTGGTGGACCGGACGACGACCTCGGACGGCGACACGGTGACGCAGCACGTCCGGCGCGGCTACCGGCAGGCGATGCTGCCGCCGACCGCGCTGCGGCTCCAGCGGTTGATGGTGGAGGTGGTCGAGGGCGGCTCGGGCAGCAACGCGGCGATCCCGGGTGCGACGGTCGGCGGAAAGACCGGCACGGCGCAGCACGGGCTGGGCAACACGGGCACGCCGTACGCGTGGTTCATCGGCTGGGCGCAGGCCGGGGGGTCGGGGCGGGCGGCGGTCGCGGTGGCGGTGGTCGTGGAGGACGCGTCGGCCAACCGGGAGGACATCAGCGGCGGCGGCAGCGCGGCGCCCGTCGCCCGGGCGGTGATGGAGGCCGCGCTGCGCGAGGAGGAGCGGCGCGGCCCCGGGCGCCTCGGCGGACGGGACGGGGCGGGCGGGCCGTTCGGGCCGTGACACCGCCCCGGCCGGGTCAGCCGATCGGCTTGCGCATCTCCTCGCGGACCTTCAGGGTCAGCTCGGCGGCCGCCGCGAGGTCGATGTCGCCGGGCTTCTGGTCGAGCCGCGAGGCGTCGACCACGCCGACCCCGGCGACGGTGTTGTCGTCGCCCCAGGCGCACATCGGGAAGGTCACCTCGTTGCCCGCCTCGGTGTTGGAGAGCACCTCGCACTCGACCTTGACGTCCGAGCCGGCGGGGGTGACGTCCTTGGCCGGCTGCTCGATTTTGGCGTTCTGCGCGGTGCCCGCCCCGCGCAGCAGGCTGCGGCGCTCGGTATCGGGGCGCTTGACCTGCCCGTAGTAGCCGGAGACGACCAGCGCCTTGACCGCGCCGTCCTTCTGGGCGGTGTACTGGGCGACGGCCGCGCCGTCCGTGCGGACGGTGGAGCTGTAGGTGTCCTCCAGCAGCTTCTTGCCCTCGGTGCCGGACATGTCCTGGGCGAGCGTGTACTCGCCGCCCACCAGGGTCTTGGGGACCACGAGCTTGTGGGTGGCCGCCGGGAAGGGCGTGCCGCCGCCGGAGCCGTCGACGACCATCTTCACGCCGTAGCCGAGGCAGCCGAGCAGGACCAGCGACCCGGCGACGATCCCGACGACCAGTCCGGTGCGCTTCTTGCGCGGCGGCGGGGCGCCGTAGGGGACGCCGCCGTACGGCCCGGGGTACTGCTGCGGGAAGCCGGGCTGCGGGCCGGGCGGCTGCGCACCGGGGTACGGAGCCGGCCCGGGTGCTTGCGGGTAGGGGCCGGGCTGGGCGCCGTACGGGCCGGGCTGCTGCGGGGACGGAGGCGGCATGGTCATGCCGTCAGGCTACGTCACGGGCGCGAAGGCCCCGGTCACGCGCCGCCCTCCGCGAAGGCCCCGGTCACGCGCCGCCCTCCGCGAAGGCCCCGGTCACGCGCCGCCCTCCGCGAAGGCCCCGGTCACGCGCCGCCCTCCGCGATCGCCTCGGTCACCTCGGCGACCCGCTCGGCCTCCTCCGCCGCGAAGCGCTCGCGGTCGAGCGCCTCGGCGATCTCCTCGTCCTGGGTCATCAGCAGGTCCAGGTTGGAGTCGCCGAGTTCGAAGACGCCCATGTCCACGTACGCCTTCTGGAGCCGCTCGCCCCACAGGCCGATGTCCTTGACGCAGGGGACGATGCGGCTGAAGAGGAGCTTGCGGAACAGGTGCAGGAACTCGGACTCCTCGGAGAACTGCTCGGCCTCCTTCCGGGACACCCCGAAGTTCTCCAGCACCTCCACGCCCCGCAGCCGGTCGCGCATGAGGTAGCAGCCCTCGATGACGAACTCCTCGCGTTCGCGCAGTTCGGCGTCGGTGAGCTGCTTGTAGTAGTCGCGGAGGGCCATGCGGCCGAAGGCGACGTGCCGGGCCTCGTCCTGCATGACGTAGGCGAGTATCTGCTTGGGCAGCGGCTTGTCCGTGGTGTCCCGGATCATCCCGAACGCGGCGAGCGCGAGGCCCTCGATGAGGACCTGCATGCCGAGGTAGGGCATGTCCCAGCGGGAGTCGCGGAGGGTGTCGCCCAGCAGGCCCTGGAGGTTGTCGTTGATCGGGTACAGCATCCCGATCTTCTCGTGCAGGAAGCGGCCGTAGATCTCGGCGTGCCGGGCCTCGTCCATCGTCTGGGTGGCGGAGTAGAACTTGGCGTCCATGTCGGGCACGGACTCGACGATCCGGGCGGCGCAGATCATGGCGCCCTGCTCACCGTGCAGGAACTGGCTGAACTGCCAGGAGGCGTAGTGCTTGCGCAGCTCGCCCTTGTCCTTGTCGGTCATCTTGGCCCAGTGGCGCGTCCCGTACAGCGTCAGGGCCTCGTCGGGGGTGCCCAGGGGGTCGTACGGGTCGACCTCGAGATCCCAGTCGATGCGCCGGGCGCCGTCCCACTGCTTGTCCTTGCCCTTCTGGTAGAGGGCGAGCAGCCGGTCGCGGCCGTCGTCGTACTCCCAGCTGAAGCGGGCCGCGCCGGTGGCCGGCACCTGCCAGATCGGGTCTCCCGGGGCCTTGCTGTAGAGGTCATGCGACGACACGACGGCTCCTTCGCCTGTGCGCTGACGGGTGGTTGGCAGGCTCACACGTTGGTAGACGCCGGGTCAACAAGTCGGGCACAGGGGATTGACGGCCTTGCTGACAAGCAGTCTTATAAGGGATGACCCCCAGTAACGCCAACTGCGCGAGGTGCCCCGCCGATGACCACCGTGTCCGAACGCGACATACGTCTGCTCAGCGACGCGCTCGGCCCGCTCCGGGACCGCGAACAGGTCGCGGAGCGTCTGCTCGAGTCCTCCGCCAAGCACTCCTTCGACCCCGACAGGGAGCTGGACTGGGACGCCCCCGTCGAGGACGGCAAGTGGTTCTGGCCGCCCGAGCTGGTCTCCCTCTACGACACGCCGCTCTGGCGGCGGATGTCCGAGGAGCAGCGCATGGACCTGGCCCGGCACGAGGCGGCCTCGCTCGCCTCGCTGGGCATCTGGTTCGAGATCATCCTGATGCAGCTCCTGGTGCGGCACATCTACGACAAGTCGGTCACCAGCAACCACGTCCGGTACGCGCTCACCGAGATCGCCGACGAGTGCCGCCACTCGATGATGTTCGCCCGGATGATCCAGAAGGGCGGGACGCCCGCCTACCAGGTGCCGCGCGTCTACCACAACATGGCGCGGGTGCTGAAGACCGTGTCGACGACCCCCGGTTCGTTCGCCGCCACGCTGCTCGGCGAGGAGATCCTCGACTGGATGCAGCGCCTCACCTTCCCCGACGAGCGGGTCCAGACCCTGGTGCGCGGGGTGACCCGGATCCACGTGGTGGAGGAGGCCCGCCACGTGCGGTACGCCCGGGAGGAGCTGCGCCGCCAGATGGTCACCGCCCCGCGCTGGGAGCAGGAGTTCACCCGGATCAGCTGCGGCGAGGCGGCCCGCGTCTTCTCCGTCTGCTTCGTCAACCCCCAGGTGTACGAGAACGTCGGCCTCGACCGGCGCGAGGCCGTCGCCCAGGTCAGGGCCAGCGGTCACCGCCGCGAGGTCATGCAGTCGGGCGCCCGGCGGCTGACGGACTTCCTCGACGACATCGGGGTGCTGCGGGGCGTGGGGCGCAGGCTCTGGAAGAGTTCCGGCCTCCTCGCCTGAAGCCCGGCACCACGCCGGACGGGGCGGAGTTACGCTGCGGTCATGACCAGTGCCGCGACGCCCGCACCCGCGTACCGACGGCTGAGCGTCGAGGAGCGCCGTACGCAGCTCCTCGGCGTCGCCCTCTCGCTCTTCGCGCACCGGGCGCCGGAGGAGGTCTCCCTCGACGACGTCGCCGAGGCGGCCGGGGTCTCCCGGCCGCTGGTGTACCGCTATTTCGCCGGCGGCAAGCAGGAGTTGTACGAGGCCGCGCTGCGGTCGGCCGCCGACGAGCTGGAGCTGTGCTTCGCCGAGCCGCCGGTGGGCCCGCCCACCGAGCGGCTCACCCGGGTCCTCGACCGGTACCTCGCCTTCGTCGACCAGCACGACGCCGGGTTCAGCGCCCTGCTCCAGGGCGGCAGCGTCGCCGAGACGTCCCGCACCACCGCGATCGTCGACGGGGTGCGGCGCGCGGCCGCCGAGCAGATCCTGCTGCACCTGGGGGTGCCGGACCCGGGGCCGAGGCTGCGGATGATGGTGCGCACCTGGATCGCGGCTGTCGAGGCGGCGTCCCTCATCTGGCTGGACGAGGACAAGCGGCCGCCCGCCGCCGAGTTGCGCGCCTGGCTGGTCGACCACCTGGTCGCGCTGCTGACCGCGACCGCCGCCACCGACGAGCAGACGGCGGGCGCCGTGGCGGCGCTCCTGGCGCAGGAGACGGCCGAGGGACCGGTCGGCACCCTGGCACGCCGTGTGGTGCCCGTGGTGGGCGAGGCCGCGCACCTGCTGTGACACTGGCTGCCGTGCGAAGCGAGAACACCCCATTCCACGGCGGCCCGCTGGACGGCCGGATCCTGCCGGTGCTGACCGGCCCGACCGGCCACCCGCCCAAGTGGTACACCGTCCCCGTCCCCGACGAGGGCGGCGGCCCGCCCACCGTCCACGCCTACCGCCGGGTCCCCTCCGGCTACACCAGGCGCCTGGGCCTCCAGCGCGGCTGGAAGTACGAGTACGCCCCCGAGGGCCGCGAGCGGCGCGAGCTGAAGTGGCCGTGGTCACAGAAGTCGTAGGATCACGGGCATTCGCGCCGCCAAAGGGGGAGCTTCCGTATGGAACCGTCGTCGCCGCTTCAGCCGATCGAGCCGCTGCGGGACGGTGACCCCCGTCGGTGCGGGCCCTACACCGTGCTCGCGCGGACGCGGGAGTCGGCGAGCGCCGTGCGGTACCTGGCGCGGGACGACGCCGGCACGGTGGTCGTCGTCACCGCCGCGCCCGCCGCGCTCGCGGAACTCCCCGCCTTCCGGCGCCGGTTCGCGGCCGAGGCACGCACCGCCGAGCGGCTGGCCGGCGGCTGGGTGCCCGCGGCGCTGGAGGGCGCCGTGGACGGGCCGAGGCCGTGGACCGCGACGCCGTACGTGCCCGCGCTCACCCTCGCCGAAGCCGTCGCCCTGGCCGGGCCGCTGCCCGGGCGGGCGGTACGGGTGCTGGGCGCGGGGCTCGCCGAGACGCTGGCCCGGGTCCACGCCACCGGCGCCGTGCTGCACGGGCTCGCCCCCGGCACCGTCCTGCTGGCGGCGGACGGGCCGCGGCTGACCGCGTTCGGGGCGCTGGGCGCCGCCGAGTCGGCGGAGGCCCGGCCGGGCGGGCAGTTGTCGGTACGGCTCGGCTACCTCACCCCCGAACAGGCCGCCGGGCAGGAGCCGGGCCCGCCGTCGGACGTCTTCGTGCTCGGACTGCTGCTGGCGTACGCGGCGACCGGCACCCCTCCGCTGGCGGACGCGGCGGCCATCGCGGACGCCGAACCGGCGCTCGGCGCCGTGCCGGAGGATCTGCGCCCGCTGATCGCCCGGTGCCTCGCCAAGACGCCGGAGGACCGGCCCGGGGCGGGGGAGGCCGCCGGGGCCCTCGCCCCGGAGGGCGCGTCCGCGCTCGCCGGGGACGGGTGGCTGCCCGACCGGGTGGCCGGGGCGCTGGACGAGCAGGCGGCACGGGTGGCCGCCCTGGTGGCGCCGCTGCCGCCCGGGCCCGACGGGGACGGCCGGACCGTCCGGGTGGGACGGCAGGTCCGGCGGCGCGACCCGGCCGGCCCGGGCCTGGTGGTGGCGCCCCGGACGCCCGACGCCGCCCCGCCGGCCCTCCTCCCGCCCGCCCCGCCGGCCACGTCCGACGTGCCGACCCCGTCCGGTCCGCCCGCCCCGCCGCCCGCCCCGCCGCCGTCCACCGCGCCCGCCCCGCCGACCGCGCCGCCGCCGTCCACCGCTCCCGTCCTGCCCGGCGGGGCCGCCGGGCCGGCGCCCGTGCTGGTACCGGGCCCCGCGTCCGCGCCCGCTGCCCCCGCGTCCGGGCCGTCCCGGCGGGGGCTGCTCACCGGGCTGGCCGCCGGGGTGACCGGTGCCGTCCTCGGGGGCGGCGGCGTGCTGGCCCTCGCCCCCGGTGACGGCGAGGAGCGGCGGCCCGACGCCAAGCCGCCCGCCCGCCCCCGCGCGGCGGTTCCCGGTGTGCCGCCCGCGCCCCGCTGGGCGTACCGGCACCCCGCCGACGGACGCCCGTCGCCGAACGCCGCGGTCTGGCGGGACCGGGTGCTGGTTCTCACCACCGGCGCCCACACCACGGGCGTCGACCTCGCCGGCGGCCGGCGCCTGTGGCAGCGGGCCGACGCCGCCTCCGGCCACCCCGCCCTGACCCTGCCGGGCGGCCGGCCGGCGGTGGCCGGCGCGGACGGGTTCCGGCTGCTGTCCCCCACGGACGGCACGACCGCGGAGCGGCGGGCGTACCCGGCCGGCGTCCGCCTGGCGTCGGTCGCCGGGCAGTCCGGCGGCGTGGTCTGGTTCACCGGCACGCTCGCGGCCCGTACGTACCTCTTCGCGTACGACATCGAGCGGGCCCGGGAGCTGTGGCGCGTCCAGGTCCCCAACGGCCGTGCCCCGTACGCCCCGGCCTACGAGGTGCTGGCGCTGCGGCCGGACGCGCTGGTCGTCCGCCAGGACCCGAAGTCGCTGACGGCCGCGCAGGTCGAGGCCGCCAAGGGGCTCGCGGTCTTCTACGCGCACGACCGGGCCACCGGCGCCCGGCGGTGGTTCCGGCCCTTCGGCGGGGCGCTCCCGGGCGGCGCGGTGGCGGGGGACGGATCGGGGCGGCTGTACGCGGCGGTCCCGGGCGGGCTGTCCGCGTTCGACACCCGTACCCGCCGGACGCTGTGGCGGCTGCCCGGCGGCGCGGCCTTCGGGCGTCCCCAGGTGGTCGGCGGCACGCTGTACGTCGCGGACGGCGCCCGGACGGTGTACGCGGTCGACGCGGCGACCGGCCGGACGCGCTGGCGGCGGGACACGGAGGCGGCGGCCGGCGGTGACCTCCCGGGCGTGACCGTCGGCGCCGGCGGCCGCACCCTGCTCGTGGCGGACGGCTCGCAGGTCACCGCGTTCGCGGCGGGTGACGGGCGGCGGCTGTGGAAGTTCCAGGACGCCGGTGTCCAGGAGCCGGGCGGCCGGGAGGAGTCGGCCGCGTACGGGGTGCTCGCCGCCGGGCCCGCGGGCGCGGTCGTGCGCCGGGGCCGGATGTTCTACGCGCTGCCGGTGGAGTGACCCGCCCCACCGGGACGGGTGACCGCGTTGGGCCGATCCGCCCCCTCGGGCATTTCATACGTTAGTCGTATGATCCACCGCCCCATGATGGGGGCGGAGGTGATGCCATGTCAGGAAAACTGCTGCGCGCGGTCTGCGCGGCCGCACTGCTCGTCACGCTGCCCGCCGGACCCGCGTCCGCCGCCCCCGAACCGGCCGCTCCCGAACCGGCCGCTCCCGAACCGGCCGCCCCGGCCGGGGTGCCGGAGCTGCTCACCCGGTTGCGCACCCTGTACCAGCAGGCGGAAGAGGCGACCGAGACGTACAACGCCACCGAGGAGGAGCTGAAGGCGCTCGCCGCCGAGACGAAGAAGCTGACCGGCGACCTGACCAGGACGCGCGACGCCCTGGCCCGCAGCCGCGCGGAAGCGGGCCGGCTGGCCCGCGCCCAGTACCAGGGGCGCACCGACTTCTCCTCCTCGCTGCGGCTGCTCCTCGCCCGCGACCCCGACCACGCCCTGGACCAGCACCACCTGCTCCGGCGCGCGGCGCGCGAACGGGCCGCCACCGTCGCCCGGCTGGAGAAGGGCACGAAGCGGGCGGACCTGCTGGCGGCGGCGTCCCGTGAGGCGCTGGACCGGGAGCGGGCGCTGGCGGAGAAGCAGCGGGCGGCCCGGGACGACGTCACCGCCCGGCTGAAGGAGGTCGAGGAGACCCTCGCCGGACTGTCGGACGAGGAGGTCGGGGAACTGACCGCCCTGGAGGAGACGGAGACCGCCGACGCCCAGCGGGAACTCCTCGCCACCGGACGGCTGGAAGGCGCCCGCACCCCTTCCGAACTGGGCGACCAGGCTCTGGCGTACGCCGCCGGCCAGATCGGCAAGCCGTACGCCTGGGGCGCCGAGGGGCCGGAGTCGTTCGACTGCTCGGGCCTGACCTCCCGGGCGTGGGCCGCGGCGGGCCGCGCCATCCCCCGCACCAGCCAGGAGCAGTGGCGCACCCTGCCCAAGGTCCCGCTGCGCGCGCTGCGCCCCGGCGACCTGGTGGTGTACTTCCCGAAGGCCACCCACGTGGCGATCTACCTCGGTGACGGCAAGGTCATCCAGGCGCCGCGCCCCGGCGCCCGGGTCAAGGTGTCCCCCATCGCCGCGAACCCGCTCCTCGGCGCGGTACGCCCCGACCCCGCGGCCCGCCCCCTCCGCTCCTACACCCCGCCCGGGCTGCCCACCGGCGCGGCGGGCGGCTCCGACGAGGGGTACGACACGGGGTACGGGGCGGGCTGACGGCCGGGCGGCAGGGGGGCGGGCCGGCCACCGCTCACGGTCCGGTGACGGCACCGGACACCGCGGCCCCCGCCCTCCGGCGGAGGCCGATACTTTCCGGACACCCCCTAGCCCGCCCGTTGGGCGGCGAGGGCACGGCCGATGGCGCGGGCCCCCTCGGGGAAGGCGCCGGGGTGGGGGCCGGAGTAGTTGAGGCGGAGGTACGCCCCGGTCGGCTCGGCGGGGAACCACTCCCCGCCGGGGGCGACGACCACACCCGCGCTCTCGCAGTCGCGGACGAGCCGGGGCAGGTCGGTGGCGTCCGGCAGCCGGACCCAGAGGTTCAGCCCTCCTTCCGGGACCGTCTCCAGGCGGGCGTCGGGCACGTGTTCGGCGAGCGCGCCGACGAGCAGGTCGCGGCGCGCGGCCAGTTGGCGGCGGAGACCGCGCAGATGGGTGCGCCAGGCGGGCTGCGTGACCACGTCGAGCGCCACCGCCTGGAGGATGCCGCTGACGTACATGGACTCGGCCTGGGCGTCGGCGAGGATGCGCTCGCGGGCCGGGCCCCGGGCGGTGATCGCGGCGATCCGGACGGCCGGGGAGACGCTCTTGGTCAGCGAACGCAGGTGGACGACGTGGCCGCTGTCGTCGCGGACGGCGAGCGGAACCGGGTCGGCGGTGATGCCGAAGTCGTGCGCCCAGTCGTCCTCGATCAGGAACGCCCCGTACGCGCGCACGGCGTCGAGGACCCGGGCGGCCAGGCCGGGCGACCACCGGGCGCCGGTGGGGTTGGCGAAGTTCGGCTGGGCGTAGAAGGCGCGGGCCCCGGTCCGCTCGAACGCCCGGGCCAGCTCCTCCGGGTCGGGGCCGTCCGCCCCGCTGGGGACGGGGACCAGCCGCACGCCCGCCAGCGCGGCGGCGAGGATCGCGCCCCAGTAGGTCGGCGACTCCACCAGCAGCGGGCGGCCCGCGCCGACCAGGGCGCGGAAGACGGTGCTCAGCCCGCTCTGGCTGCCGGGGAAGACCACCACGTCGCTCGGGGCCGGCGGCGCGGTCCCGGCCGGCGTCGCGGATCCGAGCTCGGCGGCGAACCACGCCTGTAGTTCCGGCAGCCCCGCGGCCGGCGGACGGCTGACCGCGGCGTCCCCCCGGGCCGCCCGGGTGAACGCCGCCCGGACCAGGCGCTCGGGCAGCAACTCCCGGTCCGGGTAGCCCGAGTGCAGCGCGATCACGTCGTTCGGGACGGGCCGCAGCGCGGCCGACACCTGCGGGATGCGGTGCTGCGGCGAGCCGAGGGCGGCGGTCTGCCACCCGTAGTCGTGGGGGCGGGCCACGCGCACCGCCCGCACGAAGGTGCCCACGCCGGGCCGGCTCTCCACCGTCCCTTGCGCGGCCAGCGTCCGCAGCGCCTTCTGCACCGTCACCGGACTCGCCCCGTACCGCGCCACCAGGGAACGGGTGGACGGCAGCCGGGCTCCTGGCGCCGCCGTGGAGATCCACTCGCTCAGCCCCGCGACGATCCGCGCACTGCTATCGTTGTTCATGAGACACAACAGTAGCGCTACTCTCCCCGCGGCCCCGGTGCTATCCCCGAGCCGAGCCGGTCTCGGATGGGGTCTGCTCGGAGTCGCGGCCTTCTCCTTCACCGTGCCGTTCACCCGGGTCGCCGTCGGGAGCGGCGGGATGTCGCCGCTGTTCATCGGCTCCGGGCGGGCCGTCGTCGCCGCCGTGCTCGCGGCCGCCGCCCTGCTGCTCACCCGGCAGCGGCTGCCCCGGGGCGTCCAGTGGGCCCGGCTGGCGGTCGTCGCGGGCGGGGTGGTCGTGGGCTTCCCCGTCCTCACCTCGTACGCCCTCACCACCGCGTCGGCCGGTCACAGCGCCGTCGTGATCGCGCTCCTGCCGGCCGTGACCGCGGTGATCGCCGTGCTGCGCGGCCATGAACGTCCCCCGGCCCGCTTCTGGGGCCTGGCGGCCGTCGGCGCCGTCGCCGCCATCGGCTTCGCCTCGGCGCAGGGCGGCGGCCTCGGGGGCCTGCGCTGGTCCGACCTGCTGCTCCTCGGCGCCGTCCTCGCCGCCGGCACCGGCTACGCCGAAGGCGGCCTCCTGGCCCGGGAGCTGGGCGCCTGGCAGACGATCTCCTGGGCGCTCGTCCTGTCCGCGCCCCTGATGGTCACCCTGACCGCCCACGCCATGGCGTCGCACACCCCGGCCGGTGGCCCGCTCGAATGGGCCGCGTTCGCCTACCTCGGGGTGGTCAGCATGTTCCTCGGCTTCTTCGCCTGGTACCGCGGCCTCGCGATCGGCCCGATGGCCCGCGTCAGCCAGATACAGCTCGTCCAGCCCGTCATGACCATCGGCTGGGCCGCGCTCCTCCTGCGCGAACCGCTCACCTGGCCCACCGTCCTCGGCGGCCTCGCCGTCATCGCCTCCGCCGCCCTCACCGTCCGCACCCGCCGGGGCCGCCCGGCGGACGGCGCCTGACCGCCAGGCGCGCCGGGGCCGAGGCGCGAAGGCGGGAAGGTGTGTGCCCCCGGCCCGTCGGGGCCGGGGGGACACGGAGTCACGAGGGGGCGGCCGGTGGCCGGTGCGCTACGCGCCGGAGACGGAGGCCAGGTACGCGGCGGTCTTCTCCGGGTCGTAGAAGAAGTTCTCGAAGTCGGCCGGGTCGTTGAAGCCGTTCGCGAAGCGGTCGGCGACGGGCTGGAGTTGCCCGGCGGCGCCGATGAGGTCGAGGACGTGCTCCGGCGGGACGCCGAGCATGGCGTTCGTCCACTTGGTGACGTGCTGCGCGGTGTCCCAGTAGCGGTCGAAGGTGGCGCGCATCCAGCTCTCGTCGAACGGCTGGTCACCGTGTTCCACGATGGACGCCAGGTAGGAGGCCGCGCACTTGGAGGCCGAGTTGGAGCCCTGGCCGGTGATCGGGTCGTTGGCGACGACGACGTCCGCGACACCGAGGACCAGGCCGCCGCCGGGCAGCCGGCCGATCGGGTTGCGGACGGTGGGGGCGTAGCGGCCGGCCAGCGTGCCGCCCGCGTCGGTCAGCTCGACCTTGGTGGCC
This sequence comes from Streptomyces sp. NPDC039423, assembly GCF_055598725.1. Classification (NCBI taxonomy): domain Bacteria; kingdom Bacillati; phylum Actinomycetota; class Actinomycetes; order Kitasatosporales; family Streptomycetaceae; genus Streptomyces; species Streptomyces sp. NPDC039423. Next base: position 703,242 of record NZ_JBVKAH010000002.1, on the reverse strand, counting down.
CGCGCGTACTCCCAGGGCGTGTACTTCTCCATCAGCTCCAGCGTCAGCGCCAGGTGCTCCGAGGGGTCCTTCACCCCCTGGAAGACGTCGAGCGGGCCGCCCGGGAGCCCCTCCCAGAACAGGATGTCCGCCCGGCCGCTCGTCGTGAGCGTCGGCATCACGAACAGCTCGCCGACCCCCGGCACCAGGTTGCAGCGGACCGCGTCGAAGTCGGGGTGCTCGGGGCGCGGGCCCAGCCCGTGGACGTACGCGACGGCCAGCGCGCGCTGCGGCTCGCTGTACGGGGAGCGGGACGCGTCCCGGCCGAACATGGACACCAGCTCGCCCTTGCCGGCGGAGACCAGCACCAGGTCGTACGTGCGGGAGAAGTAGTCGAGGTCGGAGACGGCCGCCCCGTGGATGACGAGCTGGCCGCCGCGCTGGACGAAGGTCTCCATCCAGCCGGCCATCTTCACGCGCTGGTCGACGGACTGGGCGTACCCGTCGAGCCTGCCGACCCAGTCGACGGCGCGGGTGGAGTCCGGCGCGGCGACCGAGACGCCGAGGCCCTCGATACGCGGAGCCTGGGACTCCCAGAAGTTGATGCCGAGGTCCCGCTCGTGCTGGAGCGCGGTGTCGAACATGCACTGCGTCGACATGACCCGGCCGGCCCGGATCTCGTCCGCCGTGCGGTTGGACATCAGGGTGATCTCGTACCCCCGCGACTGGAGCCCGAGGGCGAGCTGGAGCCCGGACTGCCCGGCTCCGACGATGAGTATCTTCCGCATCGAGGGTCTCTCTTCCTTACTCGGGGGATATCTCGAGGGCACGGGCGACGAGCGCCAGCAGCGACTCGATCACCGTGATCCGGTTCCGGGCATCCATGATCACTACGGGTACGTCCGCGGGCACCGTGAGGGCCTCGCGCACGTCCTCGGCCTCGAACAGCTCGGTCCCCTCGAAGTGGTTGACCGCCACCACGTACGGCAGGCCGCAGCTCTCGAAGTAGTCGAGCGCGGGGAAGCAGTCGGTCAGCCGCCGGGTGTCGGCCATGACGACCGCGCCGATCGCGCCGCGCACCAGGTCGTCCCACATGAACCAGAAGCGCTGCTGCCCCGGCGTGCCGAACAGGTACAGCACCAGGTCGTCGTCGAGCGTGATGCGCCCGAAGTCCATGGCGACGGTGGTGGTGAGCTTCCCGGGCGTCGCGGAGAGGTCGTCGGTGTCCTCGCTCGCGCGCGTCATCAGCGCCTCGGTGGTGAGCGGGGTGATCTCGGAGACGGACCCGACGAAGGTCGTCTTGCCGACACCGAAGCCGCCCGCGACCACCACCTTGGTGGCGATGGGGGCGCGGGTGTGGTCGAGCTGCCAGGCCTGGGCCTCGGGCTCGTCCAGGGATATCTCAGAGACGGCGGAGACCACTCAGCACCCTTTCGAGCAGTGCGCGGTCGGGCTGGCCGGTGCCGTGACCGGTGCCGTACACGCGGATCCTCCCCTGGTCGGCCAGGTCGCTGAGCAGCACCCGGACCACCCCCAGCGGAATCTTCAGCAGCGCGGAGATCTCGGCCACCGTGCGCATGCGGCGGCAGACGTCCACGATGGCCCGCATCTCCGGCATGACCCGGGCGAGCCCGCCCTTCGTGAGCTCCTTGCGCTCCTCCGGCGCTTCGAGCGCGGCGACGAACGTTTCGACGAGCAGGACGTGGCCGAAGCGGGTACGGCCGCCGGTGAGCGAGTACGGGCGGACGCGGGCGGGCCGCCGCCCGCCTCCCCGGACCGGCAGCCGGCCGGCGGCGGACACGGAGGTCATGCGGCACTCTCCATCGACTTGCGCAGTTCACTGCGGAGTTCGGGCGTGAGTACGTGTCCGGCGCGGCCCACGAAGAGCGCCATGTGGTACGCGACGACGCTCATGTCGCAGTCGGCGGTGGCGTGCACGCCGAGGAGGGAGCCGTCGCTGATCGACATGACGAAGACGCTGCCCTCCTCCATGGCGACCATCGTCTGCTTGACGCCGCCGCCGTCCATGAGCCGGGCGGCGCCGATGGTGAGGCTGCCGATGCCGGAGACGATGGTGGCGAGGTCGGCCGCCGCCCCGCGCGGCCCGTCCGACCGGCCCTGGTCCGCCCGGTCGGTCCGGTCCCTGTCGCTCTTGCCGGCCGCCGGGTCGGAGGAGAGCAGGAGAAGTCCGTCGGACGAGACGACGGCGACCGAGCGGACTCCTGGCACCTCCTCGACCAGGTTGCCGAGCAGCCAGTGCAGGTTCTTGGCCTCGCTGCTCAGTCCGAACGTCGCCGTGCCGGTGGTACTGCCGGTCGTCGCAGTCAACTGCGTGCCTCCTCGACTGTGTCCCCCGTCTCTTCGCTGCGTACCGCTTCTTCCTGCTGGGTGCTTTCCGCGATCTCCGCCTCGGCGTCGCGGCGGCCGTCCTTGGCGCCCTGGTGGAACCCGCCGAGCCGGCGCCGCAGCGCCTCGGCGTCGAGGCCGCCCTTGCGCCCGGCGGGCGGCGTGGACGGCTCGACGACCTTGGGCGTCCGCTTGGGCAGGCCCTTGTCGGTGACGCGTTCCCACTTGGGCTCCCGCGCACGCGGCTCGTCGTCCTCGGCGCGCGGGCCGTGGGCGTCGGCCCGCTCGTGGGTCCGCGTCTCCGGGTCGTCGGCGCCGGCGGCGTCCGGCCCTGACGCGGACCCGGGCGCCGGCTCCGGCTCCGGCTCCGGCTCCGGTGCGGGCGCCGGCTCCGCCTCCGGCGCGGGCCGTGGTGCCCGTACCTGGAGGGTGGTCTCGGCCCGGGCGGGTCCGGGCTCGGCTTCCGGCTCGGGCGCGGTCTCCGGCTCGGACGCCTCGGACCCGGACTCCGGCTCGGGCCCGGACTCCGGCTCGGACGCCTCGGACCCGGACTCCGGCTCGGACCCGGTCGTCGCGGGCTCGGCGGCAGGCGGGACCTCGGCGGGGACGTCCCGGGCCGGCGCCTCGGGCGCGGGCGTGTCCGCCGACGGGCGCTCGTGCGCCGCGGCGTCCTCGGCCGGGACGTCGCCGTCCGCCGGGGCGTCGCCGTCCGCCGGGGCCTCGCTGTCCGCCGGGGTGTCGCCCTCGGCCGGGGCGTCGCCGTCCGCCGGGGTGGCGCCGGGCGTGGCGCCGAGGGTCGCCTCGGCGGCGGCGACCAGGGGGTCGCGGGCCGTACGGGCGCCGGGCAGGGTGTTGGAGTTGGCCTCGGCGGCCGAGCCCGGGAGGTTCAGCGCGGGGGCCGTGCCCGCGACGGCGACCGACGGGGGCAGGGCGGTGGGCGGGGCCTCCGGGAGCAGCGCGGAGGGAAGGACGACGACCGCCGTCACACCGCCCTGCTTCTGCTCGCGCAGCTGGACCCGTACGCCGTGCCGTGCCGCGAGCAGCGCGGTGACCCGGATGCCGAGGCCCTCGCCGTCCCGGTCCTCCTCGGACGCGGGCCGGGCCTCCGGGTCGGCCAGCCGGGCGTTCAGCTCGGCGAACCGGCCCTCCGTCATCCCTATGCCCTCGTCCTCAACGGAGAGCATCACCTCGCCGCTCTCCAGCAGCCAGCCGGAGAGCCGGACCTTGGCGTCCGGCGGGGAGAAGGAGGTGGCGTTCTCCAGCAGTTCGGCGAGCAGGTGGCTGAGGTCGTCGGCGGCGAACCCGGCCACGTGGGCGTGCGGCGGCAGGGACTGGATGGTGACCCGCTCGTACCGCTCGATCTCGCTGACGGCGGCGCGCAGCACGTCGACCAGCGGCACCGGGCCCTGGTGGGCGTGGTTGTGCTCGTGGCCGGCGAGGACCAGCAGGTTCTCGCTGTGCCGGCGCATGACGGTGGCCATGTGGTCGAGCTTGAAGAGGGTGGCGAGGCGCTCGGGGTCCTGCTCCCGCTCCTCCAGCTTCTCGATGACGGCGAGCTGCCGTTCGACCAGGCCGAGGGTGCGGAGGGAGAGGTTGACGAACGTGTGGTGGACGCTGCTGCGCAGCGCCTCCAGTTCGGCGCCGACCTCGGCGGTCCGCTCGCGCAGCTCGGCGCGCTGCCCCGCCAGTTCGGCGGCCAGCGCCTCGCGGGCGGCGACGGCGTCCGTGCGGTCGGCGTCGAGCTGTCCGGCGCGGGCGCCGAGCTCCAGCAGCTTGCCGTGCAGGGTGTTGAGGGAGCGGACGACCTGGGCGAACTCGTCGTTGCGGCCGGTGAACTTGACCGGCTCCTGGGTCTCGGGCTCCTCGGCGATCCGGGCGGCGCCGATGCGGAGGACGGCGAGCGGCCGGGTGAGGGTGCGGGCGACGGCGGCCGAGACGCCGATGGCCACGAGCAGGCAGCCGCCGAGGAGCGCGACGCGCAGTTCGAGGGCGGTGACGTCGTCGTCGCGGAGCTGTTCCATGCGCTGTACCTCGCCGGAGGCGAGGGCGGACTGGGCGCCGCGCATCTGCTCGATGCGGGCGGTGAGGGCCGCCCGGAGCTTGTCCCGGTCGGTCTTGCGGTCGCCCTCGGACAGCTCGGGCCGGTCGGTGAGGCGGGCGAGGTACGTTTCGGCGCTCTTGACCTCGGGGCCGGTGACCGTGGCGGCGAGGGACTCGCGGGCGGCGGGCGGGGCGGCCTGGTCGAAGTCGGCGAGCGCGGCCTGTTCGCGGACCCGGGCCGTCTGGGCGGCGGCGCTGAGGACGCCGCGCGCGCGGTCGGCCTCGTCCCCGGCGGGGTCCTCCGGCTCGACGAACCGGCCGGTGACGGGGTCGTAGACGGGACCGGTGCTCTTCCTGCCGGGTACGGACAGGGCGCCGAGGAGCAGGCCGCGGGTGGCGGACGCCTGGTCGACGGCGCGGCCCAGTTCGGTGAGGGCGCGGGTGCCGGCGCCCGCGTCGGCGGCGCGGGCGGGCGTCTTGTCGGCGAGTTCGGCGGCGAGGGCCTGGAGCTTGGCGATGACCTCGGTGTAGGCCCGGTGGGCCTCCATGGCGGTGCCCTTGCCGGTGAGGGCGGCGCGCCTCGTGGCGGGGAGGCCCGCGAGGTCGCGGCGGAGGCCGGCGGGGGCCTCGGCGTGGATCTCGTCGATCTGCCGGTCGACGCGGGCGCGGTGGGCGGCGTCGACGGCGGGGGTGTCCCCGGCCTTCGGGTCGTCGTCGCCGGTGCCCCGGCCGGCGGCGATGTAGGCGGTGACCTGGTCGCGTTCGTCGGCGAGGGAATGCGCGAGGGTGACCGCCTGCCGGTTGAGCTCGGCGAGGGTCACCAGCCGCTGGGAGTCGTTGAGGTCGGCGGAGGCGGTGAGGACGGCGGGGGCTCCGGCCGCCAGGACGGTGATGCTGACCAGCGCCACACCGGCGACGAGCCGGCTGCGTACGCGTACGCGGCGGCCGCCCGGTGCCTGGGGGTCGCCGGGAGTCTCACTGCGCTTCTGCACCGGTGCTCACATTCTCGAACTCGTCCGCCCATGAAGCAGAGGTGACGACCGGTCACGCACGCGCACAGCCCTCCGACCCCTGGTACGGCCCCGACCATTCCAGCGCCGCCGTCGAAGAAGGCACACGTCGGCCACTCCGCCACCCGAACGAGTGAACAACACTCCGGAGTTGGCGAACAACTCTCCCGGGCACGTGCCGGGCGGTCGTGCGGGGGGACGGGTTGAAAGATCGACGGGGGCTTTGGCAGGATGCCCGCCCGCACCTCGCCGGACGTTCGGATCCCGCCGCTCGGCCGGTGCTGACCAGCCGCTACGGGGCTCTTCCCGGTTTCCGGGGACGGTGTGAAGGAGTCATGCAGACTGGGCCCATGCAGACCGAGATCTCCTCCGTCCCGGGCTCGCCGGAACGCCCCAACGAGGACTGGGCGTCCGTGGCGGTTCCTGCGTCCGGCCAGGGCGGCACGCTGGTGGTGCTGGACGGGGTCACTCCCCCGATCGACGACGACGGTTGTGTGCACTCGGTGCCCTGGTTCACCGCGCGGCTCGGGGGCGCGCTGACCGAACTGTCCGGTTCCCGGCCGGATCTGCCGTTGACCGGGGTGCTGGCGGAGGCAATCCGGCGCACCGCGGACGCCCACCGCGACACGTGTGACCTTTCTCACGTACGTACGCCCCAGGCGACGGTGGTCCTGGCGCGCTGGGGGGCGCTGGAGGTCGACTACCTGGTGCTGGCCGACTCGGTGCTGCTGCTCCGCTCGCCCGACGGGGTGGTGCGGGCGGTGGTGGACGACCGGCTGGACCGGCTGCCGCCCGGTTCGCTGGCGTCCCACGCGATCGCGGACGCGACCGTGCGGAACAAGGAGGGCGGGTTCTACACGGCGGCGGCCGACCCGTCGGTGGCGGAGCTCGCGGTCACGGGCAGCGTGCCGGCGGCCGAGGTGCGGGCGCTGGTGGCGATGACGGACGGGGCCACCCGCTGGACGGAGGTGTTCCGGCGGGGCGACTGGGCCGACTGCTTCGACGTGGTGGCCAAGGAGGGACCGCGCGGCCTGATCGCGCGGGTGCGGGAGCTGGAGGCGTCGCCCTCGTACACGTACCGCTGGAAGAGGCACGACGACGCGACGGTGGTGCACGTCGGGCTCCGGCAGCCGTGAGGGACCGCCGGCCGGGGCCGGTCCCGCCCGCCGGGCGCGGGCCGGAACCGGAGCCGGCGGGAGCCGTCAGTCCTCGCTGCCCGCGTTGAGCTGGTGCAGCAGCCGGGCCAGTTCGGCGACCTCGGCGCGGTCCCAGCCGGCGAGCTTGCGCATGTAGCGGGCGCGCCGGGCGTCGCGGACCCGGCGGAAGCGGCCGCGGCCCTCGTCGGTGAGGCGGACGAGGGAGGCGCGGCCGTCGGCGGGGTCCGGGTCGCGGGCGACGAGCCCGAGGTCCTCCAGGGCGCGCAACTGGCGGCTCATGGTGGCCTTGCCGACGCCGAAGTACGCGGCGAGGGCGGTGGCGCGCTGCGTGCCGGCGTCCTCCAGGCGGACGAGCAGGCCGTAGGCGGCGGGTTCGAGGTCGGGGTGCACCTCGCGGGCCATCTCCCCGGACGAGGCGCGGGCGCGGCGCAGGAAGACGGCCAGTTCGCGTTCCAGGGCGAGGAACTCCTGGTGCGCGGCGGCGCACCCCTCGCCGCCCCGGGCGTCCGTCTCCGTCGGGCTTTCCTGCACGTCAGCACCCTTCGCGCGCTTTCGAGGTTCTGAAAGTTCTTTCCGGCGGCGGCCATCGCCGCAGCTCGTCCAGTATTTCGCAGGCGTAGACCAACGGCGTCACCCAGAGACTCTTCCACGGGCCGGGTCTACGTGCGTAGCGTCATGAATGGCATGTTCACGCCAGACATGCCCCCTCATCCCCGCACCACCCCCACCGAGGCCTTTCGGAGGCACGCCATGTCCGTGCACAGATCCGGAACGACCCGCTCCGCCCCAGCCCTCGCGCTGCTCACCACCCTGGCCGTACTCGCCCTCCTGCTCACCCTCGCCCTCCCGGACCCGGCCGCCGCCACCGCCGGACCCGCCCGGGGAAGTGCCCGCATGGGCATGGGCGTCGCCGCCCACGACGGCGTCGGCGGCCTGCCGCCGGACGGCCGCGCCGCCCAGACGGAGGGCGTGGACGTCTCCAGCCACCAGGGCGCCGTGGACTGGGGTGCACTCTGGAACAGCGGCGTGCGCTGGGCCTACGCCAAGGCCACCGAGGGGACGTACTACACCAACCCCTTCTTCACCCAGCAGTACAACGGCTCCTACAACGTGGGCATGATCCGCGGCTCCTACCACTTCGCCACCCCCGACACCACGTCGGGCGCGGCCCAGGCGGACTTCTTCGTCAACAACGGCGGCGGCTGGTCGCGCGACGGCAGGACGCTGCCGGGCGTGCTGGACATCGAGTGGAACCCGTACGGCGCGGCCTGCTACGGCAAGAGCCAGTCGGCGATGGTCACCTGGATCCGGGACTTCCTGAACCGCTACCAGTACCGCACCGGCCGCCACGCGGTGATCTACACCGCCACGAGCTGGTGGAAGCAGTGCACCGGCAACTACGGCGGCTTCGGCGCGACCAGTCCGCTGTGGGTGGCCCGCTACAACACGACGGTCGGCGAACTCCCGGCCGGCTGGGCGTACCACACCATGTGGCAGTACACCTCCACGGGACCGATCGTCGGCGACCACGACAGGTTCAACGGCGCCTACGACCGCCTCCAGGCCCTCGCTGTGGGCTGACCCCCCGCCGGGCATGGGGAAGCCCCCCGGCGCGGACGGGCGCCGGGGGGCTCGCGGGGAGCCGGCGGGCGGGAGCGGCGGCGTCAGCCGCAGCGGCCGGCCGGGCGGTCGCGGGTGACGAGGTTCGTCCAGCCCGTGGTGCCGTCGACCCAGACGACGCCGGTGCCGGCGAGCGCCGCCGGGGAGAGCTGCTCACCGCGGTTGCACGAGACCCGCTCCTGGCGGGAGCCGTCGGTGGTGAACTGCCAGTTCTTCGGCAGGGTCTCGTTGCGGTACTGGACGTCCGGCAGGACCGCGTTGACGGTCACCGCCGTCTCCGAGACGGTCAGGTCGGAGGCGATCAGCGCGCCCGGCTTGTGCTCGGAGCTGATGTCGTACGCGCCGGTGCCGTCGAGGTTCGCCCGGCGGATGCCCATCTCACCGTTGTCGGTGACGTTCTGCTCGGTGAGCCAGAAGACGTTGCCGCCGTTGAGGGCGGTCTGCCCCAGGTTCTGCGGCTCGTCCAGGCGCTCGGTCAGCGTCTTCTTCCCGGTCTTCAGGTCGAGCAGCTCGACCCCGAGGCGGTACTCGCCGCCCTCCGGGTACAGCTTGGCGTAGGCGATCCTGCCGTGCGCGATGGACGGCAGGGCGGTCAGCACGTCGTCGCCCGCGCCGTCCACGTACGTCGGCTCCTTGTCACCGGCGCGGAGGTGGACGACGTGCCGGGTGAACAGACCGGTCGTCTCGAAGACCGTCACCCCGCCCTCGACCCGCAGTCCGGCCACGTCGGAGGTGGTGGCGGAGTACAGCTTCCGGATCGGACCGCCCGCCAGGGGGCGGGACAGGACGTCCACGCCGGCCGGGCCGTACGCCGCCCAGACGACGGTCTTCCCGTCCGTCGCCGGGTACACGTGGTAGCGGCCGTCGTTGGGGCTCAGCAGCTTCGGGGCGCCCTTGCCGTCCGCGCGGCCGGCGAGGACGGAGTACGGCTCGGTGCCGTCGTCGTTGGACCTGGCGGCCGTCCACCAGCCGCCGCCGGCCTGCACCCCGGTACCGGTGGTGTTCAGCTTCCCGAGCAGCTCGTCGGAGTCCACGCCCAGGGCGTCCTCCCAGCCCGCGACGATGCCGTGGGCGTTGAAGGAGCGCTTGGCGGCGTTCAGCCGCTGCCCGGTGACGCCCAGGTCCTTCGCCGCGGCGAGGACGGCGTTGCGGCCGTCGGTGAAGCCGTCGAGCGGGGTCATGTACTCGGTCAGCGCCTTGTACACGATCCGGTCGGCGAGCTCGGCGCCCAGGTCCTGGCGCATGTCCCACAGCGCGCCGGAGAAGATGGTCGAGTTGAGGTGGACACCGCCGTTGTCGGTGCCGAAGGTGGCGCCCAGGAAGCTCCTGGAGGTGGTGGCCCCGTCGTTGAGGTCCCGCAGGGCGCAGGCGCGGGGCGCGGCCTTGCGGCACAGGTCCTCGCCGATGAGCCCGGCGTCCGGGTGATCCATCGCGGTGCCGGACGCCGTGACGTCGATGGCGTTGCCGAAGTAGTCGGCGACGGCCTCGTTGAGGGCGCCGGACTGGCCCGCGTAGACCAGGTTGGCGGTGTTCTCCACGACGCCGTGGGTCATCTCGTGGCCGACCACGTCGAGGTCGGCGGAGAGCGGCTTGTACTCGCTGTCGCCGGAGCCGTACACCATCTTGGTGCCGTCCCAGAAGGCGTTCACGTACGGCATGCCGAACTGGGTGACGCCCACCAGGCTGTCGACCGCCGAGCCGCGCCCGTCGAGGCCGTCCCTGGCGTGGTGCTTCTTGTAGTAGTCGTAGACCTGCCCGGCCGCCCAGTGCGCGTCGACCGCGCCCGCCTCGGTGGCGTCCTTGCCGAACTCCGCGCCGGGCGAGCCGAACTCCTTGAGGTCGGCGGGCCAGCCGCCCAGCACCTCGGAGACGTCCTTGTCGCGCGCGTCCCAGGTGGTGAGCGCGGCCTTGCTGCCGTCGGCCATCCGGGCCCGGTCGGCCATCACGTACCGGTCGTCCCCGGCCTTGCTGACGTTGAGCTCCACCTTGGCGCCGCTCAGCAGCGTGCCGCTGCCGACCGCCCCGGTACCGGGGGCGGGCGGGGCGCCGGCCGTCCCGTTCGCCGCCCCCTCCGGGGAGGTGGGCGCGGTGAGCGTCCTGATGCCGCTGTACTGGAGGACCGGGAACCCGGCCCGCGCGTCGACGTACACGTGCTGGAGGACCGGGGCGCCCGTGGTCGGGTGCGTCCCCCTCACCGTCACGTGGTACGTCAGCACGCCCTCGCCGCGCGGGACGACCACCAGTCCCCCGGCGGTGCCGCGCAGCGGCTGCTCGTGTTTCCGGGCGCGCTCCGCGTCGGCGAGCGCCAGGCGGTGGCCGCCGAGCCGCCGTTCGGTCGCGGTGACCGCGCGGCGGACCGCCACGTCCTTGGCGACGGCCGGCTCCACGCCGGTCGTCAGGCCCGTGAAGTACTTGCCGGAGGTGCCGGTGACGACCCGCTCGGCGCCCTCCTTCTCCATCCGCACCACGTACTGCCCGCCGAGGACCGGCACGCCCTTGTGCTTCTGCTGGAACCGTACGGTCTCCTCGGCGCCCCGCTTCAGCGTCTGCACGGGGGCGAGATCACGCCGCGGTTCGGCGATCTTGTAGCGGCTCTCCTTGGCGGCGAGGTGTTCGCGCGCCGCGTCCGCCGGGCTCGCCCCCGCGTCCGTCGCCTCGTCGAGGCCGTCGACGAGGGCGGGGGTCGCGGTCCGCGCCCCCGGGATCACGTCGGCGGGCGGTCCGGCGGGCGGCGGGGTCGCCGCCGAGGCCGGAACCGCGGTGATCAGGAGCCCGGCGGCGGCGAGCAGAGCCGCCGCCCGGGCCCCCGCCCGTATGCCGGATGTTCCCGCATGCGTGCTGGGCGTGCTGGGTTCGCGCACAGTCCGTATCCCTCCCACGTGCTGGTCAGCCGTTCAGGTGGTCATGGCCATGCAAGCCGTGGGCCGCCAACGCGGCAATGGACGGGCGGGGTTGAGAAGTGGACACGCACACTTGTGGGGCATGTGAAGGCGGAGTGAGAATCCGACGCATGATCCAGGGAGAACTGACCACTCTCGGCCTGGGCAGGACCGAGGAGCGCGCCTACGAGGCGCTGCTGAAGGAACAGGCGGACGGGGCGGACGAGCTGGCGCGATTGCTCGGCCTGCCGCGCGAGCGGCTGGACGCGGCGCTGGACCGGCTCGTCGAGCACGGTTTCGCCCGGCCGCCCGATCCGCCCGACCCGTCCGATCCGTCCTGCGCGGGGGACGCGCTACCGCACCCGGCCGCACCGGCCGCCGCCATCCGTACGCTGATCCACCGCCGGCAGGCGGAACTGCACCTGCGGTCCGCCGAACTGGCCCGGTTACGCCTGGCCGCCGACCGGTTGGCGGGGGACGCCGGTGCCCCGGGGGGCGAACGGGGGCGCGTCGAGGTGGTGACGGGGCGGCGGGCCATCGCCGAGCGGGCGGCCCGGCTGCTGGACGGCGCGGAGCGGGAGGTCGTCGTCATGGACCGGCCGCCGTACACCGCGCTGGACGTGGAGTCGCTGCTGGCCCGGGGCGTACGGGTGCGGGCGGTGCTGGACCGGGCGGGGCTCGCGGACCCGGGGCGGGCGCGGGCGCTGACCGGCCTGGCGGGGCGCGGACTTCGGGTACGGGTGGCCGCGGACGTCCCGGCGAGGCTGGTCGCGGTGGACCGGCGCGTCACGCTGCTGCCGCCGGCGGACGCCGCCGGGCCGCGGGCGGCCGCGCTGGTGAGCCGGGACGGGCTGCTGTGCGGGGCGCTGCTGCCGCTGTTCGAGGCGGTGTGGGAGCGGGCCGGGCCGCTGGGCGGCGGCGTCGAGGACGGGGCCGCGGCGCTGCCGGGGCCGGAGCGGGAGTTGCTGGCGCTGCTGGCGGCGGGGCACAAGGACGAGGCGATCGCCCGCCGGCTGGGGGTCCATGTGCACACGGCGCGGCGCCGGATCAGCCGGCTGCTGGAGTCGCTGGACGCGCGGACGCGGTTCCAGGCGGGGGCGCGCGCGTCGTCACGGGGCTGGCTGGATGGCTGAGCGGCGCGGCCATGGGCAAGGATGGCCGTATGCGCTGGAAGAGGCCGTTGCTGTGGATCGTCGCCGTCGTCACCACCGCCACCGCGTGCGGGGGGCCGTCGCACTCCGCCGCGCGCCCGGACGGTACGGCCCGGGGCGCCGCGAGCGGCTCCCCCGCGCCGGACCGGGCGAAGGCCCGGGCCGGGGCTCCGGCTCCGCAGCGGTCGGCGGCGCCGTCCGCCGGGCTGCCGTCGGTGGGGGTGCTGCTCGACGAGGACGGCCACTGGTGCACGGCGAGCGTCGTCGACAGCCCGCGGGGCAACGTCGTCGCGACGGCCGCGCACTGTGTGTTCGCGGACGGCTCGGCGAGCTCCGGCTTCTCGTTCGCGCCCGGTTACCGGGGCACGGGCGCGAAGCGGACGCCGTACGGGACGTGGAAGGTCCGTACGGTGCAGGTGGCCGACGCGTGGAAGGCCGCCGGGGACGACGCGGACGCCCACGACTACGCCTTCCTGACCCTGGCGCCGGACGGCCGGGGCCGCCAGGTGCAGGACGTGGTGGGCGCGGCCCGGCCGGACTGGGCGTCCGGCCCCGAGCGCCGGGTGACGGTGGTGGGGTACCCGAACAAGGAGCACAACCCGGCCGACGGCCCGGTCTCCTGCACCACGGACACCCGGCGGGACCCGGACCTGTCCGGCTCGATGCTGATGGAGTGCGACGGCTTCTTCGACGGCACCAGCGGCAGCCCGTGGCTCGCCGCCGGCCGCCTGATCGGCGTCCTGAGCGGCGGCGAGACGGACACCGAGTCCACGGCGGTCCTCTTCGACGCCCGTACCCGCGCGCTCTTCGACCGGGCCGTCAAGGCCGCCGCCACGTAGGGGGCGTGGGACTTTCCGGGGGACGGGCCGGAGCCCCGGGGCGCGGGCGCGCCCCGGGGCTCCGGCCGGCGGACCGCCGGGTCAGGCCGCCACCGGGACCTCCGTGGTGGCGGGGGCGAGCGCCAGCTCCAGGACCTGGCGGACGTCGGTGACGGGGTGGACCTCCAGCTTGTCGAGGATCTCGGCCGGGACGTCGTCCAGGTCGGCCTCGTTCCGCTTGGGGATGATCACGGTGGTGATGCCCGCCCGGTGCGCCGCCAGCAGCTTCTGCTTGACGCCGCCGATCGGCAGCACCCGCCCGGTCAGGGAGACCTCGCCGGTCATCGCCACGTCCGTGCGGACCAGCCGCCCGGACAGCAGCGACGCCAGCGCCGTCGTCATGGTGATGCCCGCGCTCGGGCCGTCCTTGGGCACCGCGCCGGCCGGGAAGTGGATGTGCACGCCCCGGTCCTTGAGGCCCGTGACGGGCAGTTCCAGTTCGGCGCCGTGCGAGCGGAGGAAGCTCAGCGCGATCTGGGCGGACTCCTTCATCACGTCACCGAGCTGGCCGGTCAGCGTCAGGCCCGCCGCGCCCGTCTCCGGGTCGGCCAGCGACGCCTCGACGAACAGGACGTCGCCGCCCGCGCCGGTGACCGCGAGCCCGGTGGCGACACCGGGGACGGCGGTGCGCCGCTCCGCCGGGTCCTGGGCGGACTCGGGCACGTGGTGCGGCCGCCCGATCAGGCCCCGGAGGTCGTCCGCGCCGATGGTGAAGGGCAGCTCCTGTTCGCCCAGTTCGTGCCGGGCGGCGACCTTCCGCAGCAGCCGGGCGATCGACCGCTCCAGGTTCCGGACGCCGGCCTCGCGGGTGTACTCGCCCGCGAGCCTGCGCAGCGCCGGCTCGTCCAGCGTCACCTCGCCGCTCTCCAGGCCCGCCCGCTCCAACTGGCGCGGCAGCAGGTGGTCCCGGGCGATGACGACCTTCTCGTCCTCGGTGTAGCCGTCGAGGCGGACCAGCTCCATCCGGTCGAGGAGCGCCTCGGGGATGGCCTCCAGCACGTTGGCCGTGGCGAGGAAGACCACGTCCGACAGGTCGAGTTCGACCTCCAGGTAGTGGTCGCGGAAGGTGTGGTTCTGCGCCGGGTCCAGCACCTCCAGCAGCGCGGCGGCCGGGTCGCCCCGGAAGTCGGAGCCGACCTTGTCGATCTCGTCGAGCAGGACTACCGGGTTCATGGACCCGGCCTCCTTGATCGCGCGGACGATCCGGCCGGGCAGGGCGCCCACGTAGGTGCGCCGGTGGCCGCGGATCTCCGCCTCGTCGCGTACGCCGCCGAGGGCGACCCGTACGAACTTCCGGCCCATGGCGTGCGCGACCGACTCGCCGAGCGAGGTCTTGCCGACGCCGGGCGGGCCGACCAGCGCCAGCACCGCGCCGCCCCGCCGTCCGCCCACGACGCCCAGGCCGCGGTCGGACCGCCGCTTGCGCACCGCGAGGTACTCGGTGATGCGCTCCTTCACGTCCTCCAGACCGGCGTGCTCGGCGTCCAGGACCTCCTTGGCGCCCCCGATGTCGTAACTGTCCTCGGTGTGCTCGTTCCACGGCATCTCCAGGACCGTGTCGAGCCAGGTGCGGATCCAGGCGGTCTCCGGGTTCTGGTCGCTGGACCGCTCCAGCTTGTCGACCTCCTTGAGGGCGGCCTCGCGCACCTTCTCCGGGAGCCCGGCGTCCTCGACGCGGGCCCGGTAGTCGTCGGACTCGTCGCCCTCCTTCTCGCCGTTGAGCTCGCGCAGCTCCTTGCGTACGGCTTCGAGCTGACGACGCAGCAGGAACTCCCGCTGCTGCTTGTCGACGCCTTCCTGGACGTCCTTGGCGATGGACTCGGCGACGTCCTGTTCGGCGAGGTGCTCGCGAAGCTGCTCGGTGGCGAGCCTCAGGCGGGCGACGGGGTCCTCGGTCTCCAGCAGCTCGACCTTCTGGGCCAGGGTCAGGAACGGCGAGTAGCCGGAGTTGTCGGCGAGGGCGGAGACGCCGTCGATCTGCTGGACGCGGTCCACGACCTGCCAGGCGCCGCGCTTCTTGAGCCAGCTGGTGGCCAGCGCCTTGTACTCCTTGACGAGGTCGGCGACCTGGCCCGGCAGCGGCTCGGGCACCGTCTCCTCGACGGTGGTGCCCTCGACCCACAGGGCGGCGCCCGGGCCGGTCGTGCCGGCGCCGATCCGCACCCGGCCGCGACCGCGGATGAGGGCGCCGGGGTCGCCGTCGGAGAGCCGTCCGACCTGCTCCACGGTGCCGAGGACGCCGGTCGCCGCGTACGTCCCGTCGATGCGTGGCACCAGCAGGACCCGGGGCTTGCCCCCCTGGCCCCCCGAGGACCGGGCCGCCGCCTGGGCGGCCTCCACCGCGGCACGCACCTCGGTGTCGGACAGGTCCAGCGGCACCACCATCCCGGGCAGCACGACCTCGTCGTCGAGCGGCAGCACGGGCAGGGTGAGCGGTGTGGACGTCGAAGCCATGATCTCCCCTTCGGCAGTCAAGTTGAGCTGTACACACTCAATGCTTCTGCCGTGCGGGGTGTTCCCCGGACCTGTTCGCTCTGAGCGATCAGGCGTCACCCGGGGGTACTGCGATGATGCGCGGGACCGTACCGACGACCGGGGGATACGCATGGGGACCTGGGATTCCGGCCCGTTCGACAACGACACCGCCGCCGACTTCTGCGGCGACCTGGATGACGCCGGCGAGGAGGACCGGGCGCGCCTGGTCCGTGACCGGCTGCTGGTGGTGGCCGGCACGACCGGCTACCTGGAGGCGCCCGTGGCCGAGGAGGCGGTCGCCGCGGCCGCGCTGGTCGCCGCGCAGTGCCCGGGCGGTGACCCCGCCGACCCGCACTACGGCCCCGACGAACCCCTCCCGGATCTCACCGGCCTCCGGGCCCTGGCCGTGGAGGCGCTGGACCGGGTGGTGCGGGAGCCGTCGGAGCTGCCGGAGCTGTGGGGCTCCGCCGACGGCGGCTGGCGCGCCTCGGTCGACCGGCTCCGGGACGTCCTGTCGCCCCTCGGTCCGGCCGGCGGGGCGGGCCGGTGCTGAACGAGGACGGGACCCTGGCCCGGGAGGGCTCCCTCGACCGGGTGCCGGAGGTGTTCGCCCCGGTGGTCGACGCCGCGCGGGCGGGCATCGCGGCCGCCTTCGGTCCCGAGCGGCTGCACGGCGCGTACCTGTACGGCAGCGTTCCGCGCGGCACCGCCGTCGCGGGCGTCTCCGACCTCGACCTGCTCATCGCGCTGCGGGCGGAGCCCACGGAGGCCGACCGGGCCGCCGTCGCGGACCTGGAGGCCGAGCTGGACGGCCGGTTCGCGCAGATCGACGGCGCCTCGGCGCTGTTGTTAGGCGTGCCCACCCTGCTCAGCGAGCGGGAGCGGTACGACCTCGGGTTCTTCGTGGCCTGCCTGTGCACCCCGCTGCTGGGCGAGGACCTGGCCGGGCACCTGCCCGGCTACCGGCCCACCTCCCTGCTGGCCCGGGAGACCAACGGCGACCTGGCGCTGCTGCTGCCGCGCTGGCGACGGCGGCTGGCCGGGGCCGGGACGGCGGCCGAACGGGAGCGGCTGGCCCGCGGGGTGGGCCGGCACCTGGTGCGCACGGGCTTCACGCTGGTGCTGCCCCGGCACGGCGACTGGACGAGCGACCTGGAGGGGATGGCGGCGGTGTTCGGCACCCACTACCCGGCACGGGCGGGGCAGATGCGGACGGCCGCGGCGGTGGGTCGCCGCCCGGCGGGCGTGGATGCGGAGGTGCTGGCGGTGCTGATCGAGGACCTGGGGACCTGGCTGGCGGAGGAGTACCGGGTCCTGCACGGCGTGAAGGCGCCCCGCCCCGGGCAGTGACGGGGCGGGCCGGGGACGGGGCCGCCGGCCGGGATCGCGGAGCCGGCCGGGACCGTGAGCCCGACCGGCCCGGCCGGTTCAGGCCACGGGGCGCCGTCGCACGCGGCGCAGCAGCGGCCAGCCGCCGACACCGATCAACAGGGCCAGCGGGTGCCCCCAGTTGGTGAGGGGGTCCTCGAAGGCCAGCAGGTCCTGGAACAGCATCACCGACACCCAGGCCAGCACGACGCCGCGCGCCACCGGGCTCAGCAGCCCGGCCAGCGCCCCGACGGACGCCATCAGGCCGAAGCTGATCCCGTAGTCGAGCCGGTGCAGTGATGTGTGGGGCAGGTGTCCGGCCAGGACGGACAGCCCGACCGGGATCTCCGTCGCCAGGGTCGCCACCACGTGCCCCACCAGGAACACGGCGGCCGCCCGCCACGCCCCGATCCGGCGCTCCAGCGCCGTCAGTACGAAGACGAACCCCAGGGCGTACGGCGAGAACAGGCCACCCGCCACCCACAGCGCGCTGGCGACCAGCACGAGCAGCGGCGTCCGGGACAGGTGGGCGACGTCGGTGCTGGAGGCGTGCAGCAGCCCGGCGACGGTCGCGGGGTCGCCGTACCGGGCGAACAGCGAGGTGGCGACCAGGACGACCGTGTAGCCGAAGGTGAACGGCGTACCGGTGGGCGTGGGAAGGAGCCGCGCCGCCCTCCGCCAGGGTCCCTCCGTACGGACGGTCGGACACGCGGCGTCGTACCCGGAAGCGCCTTCCGGACGGGAGCCCCCGGGGGAAGCACCGGCGGCACCGGTCGCCGCACCCGCGGCATCCGTCGCCGCACCGGCGGCCCGGCGCTGGCCGGGGATGCCCTCCAGCAGCCCGGCGCCGTCCGCCGTCGCGCGCGTCCGGAGCTGGTGCACCGCGAGGCCGCCCTTCCCTGTTGCTACGGAACCCCCCGCACGACACCCCCGGATCATGCTTGCCCCAGCCAACGCGATCATGTGCGCCTCGTCCATGACATAGGTCACAGCGCCGGGCCCGTCCGTCGCTACGCTGAGGATCATGGCTGCGACGACTTCCGTGACGACGCCCCCGGCCCCGACGCCGTCCGCCACCACCGACCCGGCCCACCGGGCCGGCCCGGCCGCACCCGCCGACCCGGCCGGTACGGCCCACCCGCCCGCACCCGTGACGGTCGACCGCCGCGAGGGCCCGTACGGCGAGGTGGTGCTGCGCCGGCGCGGCGAGGTCTTCGAGATCATCGCCAACGGCATCTTCCTGATGGACACCTCCGACGGCCGGTCCGAGCGGCTGCTGGTCGACGCGGCCCTCCGGGCGCTCGGGACCCGGCCGCATCCCGCCGTGCTCGTGGGCGGGCTGGGCGTCGGGTTCTCGCTCGCGCACGCGGCCGCCGAACCCGCCTGGGGGCGCATCGCGGTGGTCGAGCGGGAGGAGGCGGTCATCGACTGGCACCGCTCGGGCCCGCTCGCCCGAGTCTCCGGCGAGGCGCTCGCCGACCCCCGCACGGTGCTGGTCCACGGCGACCTCGTCGCGTACGTCCACGGCTCCTCCGACACGTTCGACGCGCTGTGCCTGGACATCGACAACGGACCCGGCTGGACCGTCACCGAGGACAACGACAGCCTCTACTCGCCGTCCGGTCTGGCCGCCTGCGCGGCCCGGCTGAACCCCGGCGGAGTGCTCGCCGTGTGGTCCGCCCAGCCCTCCACCGATTTCGAAGAGTCATTGCGGAATGCCGGGTTCAGCGGGGTAAGAACCGAAGAGGTCCCGGTTGCCCGGGGCGTACCGGACGTGGTCCACCTCGCCGTTCGCCCTGCGTAGCCGGGACGCGGCCGGTGCCTTTACGCTGCTGACCGAACACACGGATCTACACGCTCGCGCAGGACGCGACAGGGGCGGGGCGATGGAGCAGACACACACCAGCAGTACCGGCACGGCGGTCGCGCCGGGAACACAGCGCCGCGTGCTGGTCGTCGAGGACGACACCACCATCGTCGAGGCCATCTCCGCCCGTTTGCGGGCCGAGGGGTTCCTGGTGCAGACGGCCACCGACGGCCCCGCGGCCGTGGACGCGGCCGAGGCGTGGCAGCCGGACCTGATGGTGCTGGACATCATGCTGCCCGGCTTCGACGGCCTGGAGGTCTGCCGCCGGGTCCAGGCCCAGCGGCCGGTGCCGGTGCTGATGCTGACGGCCCGCGACGACGAGACCGACATGCTGGTCGGCCTCGGGGTCGGCGCCGACGACTACATGACCAAGCCGTTCTCGATGCGGGAGCTGGCCGCCCGGGTGCATGTGCTGCTCCGGCGGGTCGAGCGGGCGGCACTGGCCGCCGTCACCCCGCGCAGCGGCATCCTGCGGCTCGGCGAACTGGAGATCGACCACGCGCAGCGGCGGGTGCGGGTGAAGGGCGAGGACGTCCACCTCACCCCGACCGAGTTCGACCTGCTGGTCTGCCTGGCGAACACGCCCCGCGCGGTGCTCTCGCGCGAGCAGTTGCTCGCCGAGGTGTGGGACTGGGCCGACGCGTCGGGCACCCGGACCGTGGACAGCCACATCAAGGCGCTGCGCCGCAAGATCGGCGCCGAGCGGATCCGTACGGTCCACGGCGTCGGGTACGCACTGGAGACGCCCGCGCCATGAGGTGGCTCCGGTCCCGGCTGCGCCCGGTCTCGATCTCCATCTCGATCAAGACCAAACTGGGCACCCTCGTCGTCGTCTCGGTCTTCATCACGACCGGCCTGCTGATGGTGGCCCTGCGCACGGAGACCGAGCTGCGCTTCATCACCGTCTTCTCGGTGATCGCCACGCTGCTGATCACCCAGTTCGTGGCGCACGGCCTGACCGCGCCGCTGGACGAGATGAACACCGTGGCGAAGTCCATCTCGCACGGTGACTACACCCGCCGGGTGCGCGGCGCGGACCGCCGTGACGAGCTGGGCGACCTGGCCTCCACGATCAACCGCATGGCGGACGACCTGGAGGCGGTGGACCGGCACCGCAAGGAGCTGGTGGCCAACGTCTCGCACGAGCTGCGCACGCCGATCGCGGCACTGCGCGCGGTGCTGGAGAACGTGGTGGACGGGGTCTCGGCCGCCGACCCCGAGACGATGCGCACGGCGCTGAAGCAGACCGAGCGGCTGGGCCGGCTGGTGGAGACGCTGCTGGACCTGTCACGACTGGACAACGGTGTCGTACCGCTCAGGTCGCGGCGCTTCGAGGTGTGGCCCTATCTGTCCGGGGTGCTGAAGGAGGCCAACCTGGCCGCCGCGCGGCGCGGGCTGGACTCCGGGTCGGGCAGCCACACCCGCAAGGACGTGCACCTGCACCTGGACGTGTCGCCGCCGGAGCTGACCGCGCACGCGGACAGCGAGCGGCTGCACCAGGTGGTGGCCAACCTGATCGACAACGCCGTGAAGCACTCGCCGCCGCACGGCCGGGTGACGGTGCGGGCCCGGCGCGGGCGGCAGCCGGAGTCGCTGGACCTGGAAGTGGTGGACGAGGGGCCGGGCATCCCGGAGTCCGAGCGGCACAAGGTCTTCGAGCGGTTCAACCGGGGCAGCGTGGCCTCGCCGCACGGCCCGGGCAGCGACGGCGGTACGGGACTGGGGCTGGCGATCGCCCGCTGGGCGGTCGATCTGCACGGTGGCCGCATCGGAGTGGCCGAATCCGCACGTGGATGCCGTATTCACGTCACTCTTCCAGGGATCCCGCAGTCCCGGGGTTGACGTAGGGTTCGAACCGGAAGGCCACGTTCTGCGTCTACATGGGCAGGACGTGTCCGAGGGTGCGCGCCGGCAGGGGCCGTAGCCGCGCTGTCCCCTACCCATTCGCAGGGCAACCACGCTTGTTTCCCGCCATTTACAGCGCCGAAACACGCCCTCGGATGTGATCTACGCGACGATGGCATGCCCGGCCTGCACGTCCCGGCCAGGGAGGCGTAGCCTTTATTTCCGCTGTCCATCACCTTGTGAAGCGGAAGAGGGCGGTTGCCGCCGTGTCGTCTCAGTCCCCCAGTAACTCGAGTATCTCGACCGACCAAGACGGGCAGGGTCCTTCGAACCCTGCCGCCGCGTTCGGTGCCAATGAGTGGCTCGTCGACGAGATCTACCAGCAGTACCTCCAGGACCCGAATTCGGTCGACCGTGCCTGGTGGGACTTCTTCGCCGACTACAAGCCGGGCGCCTCGTCCGGCTCGGCGGACAAGCCCGCGGGTGAGGGTGCCGTAGCCGCGGGGGCTGCGGGCACCGCCCAGGCCCCGGCCGCTCCGGCGCAGCCGGCAGCAGCGGCACCCGCACAGGCCGCTGCTCCCGCCCCCGCCCAGGCCCAGGCTCCCGCCGCCCAGCCCGCGCCCGCCGCGCAGGCCCCGGCTCCCGCCCCGGCCCCGGCCGCGAAGCCCGCCGCGCAGGCCCCGGCCGCGAAGCCGGCCGCCGCGCCCGCCGCGAAGCCCGCCGCCAAGGCGCAGCCGGCCACCGAGGCCCCCGCCGGCCCCGAGTACGTGCCGCTGCGCGGCCCGGCCGCCGCGGTCGC
Source organism: Streptomyces sp. NPDC039423 (assembly GCF_055598725.1). NCBI lineage: Bacteria > Bacillati > Actinomycetota > Actinomycetes > Kitasatosporales > Streptomycetaceae > Streptomyces > Streptomyces sp. NPDC039423. Next base: position 681,828 of record NZ_JBVKAH010000002.1, on the reverse strand, counting down.
CAAGAACATGAACGCCTCGCTGGAGCTGCCGACGGCCACGTCCGTCCGCGCCGTCCCGGTGAAGCTGCTGTTCGACAACCGCATCGTCATCAACAACCACCTCAAGCGCGCCCGCGGCGGGAAGATCTCCTTCACGCACCTGATCGGGTACGCGATGGTGCAGGCCATCAAGGCCATGCCGTCGATGAACTACTCGTACGGCGAGAAGGACGGCAAGCCGGTCCTGGTCAAGCCGGAACACGTCAACTTCGGTCTGGCGATCGACCTGGTGAAGCCGAACGGCGAGCGCCAGCTCGTCGTCGCGGGCATCAAGAAGGCCGAGACGCTCGGCTTCTTCGAGTTCTGGCAGGCGTACGAGGACATCGTCCGCCGCGCCCGCAACAACAAGCTGACGATGGACGACTTCACCGGCGTCACCGTCTCGCTGACCAACCCCGGCGGCCTCGGCACCGTCCACTCCGTGCCGCGTCTGATGCCCGGTCAGTCGGTCATCATGGGCGTCGGCTCGATGGACTACCCGGCCGAGTTCCAGGGCACCTCGCAGGACACCCTGAACAAGCTGGGCATCTCCAAGGTGATGACGCTCACCTCGACGTACGACCACCGGGTCATCCAGGGTGCCGCGTCGGGCGAGTTCCTCCGCATCGTCGCGGGCCTCCTCCTCGGTGAGAACGGCTTCTACGACGAGATCTTCGAGTCGCTGCGCATCCCCTACGAGCCGGTCCGCTGGCTCAAGGACATCGACGCGTCGCACGACGACGACGTCACCAAGGCCGCGCGCGTCTTCGAGCTCATCCACTCCTACCGGGTCCGCGGCCACGTCATGGCCGACACCGACCCGCTGGAGTACCGCCAGCGCAAGCACCCCGACCTGGACATCACCGAGCACGGCCTGACGCTCTGGGACCTGGAGCGGGAGTTCGCGGTCGGCGGCTTCGGCGGCAAGTCGATGATGAAGCTCCGCGACATCCTCGGCGTGCTGCGCGACTCGTACTGCCGCACCACCGGCATCGAGTTCATGCACATCCAGGACCCCAAGCAGCGCAAGTGGATCCAGGACCGTGTGGAGCGCCCGCACTCCAAGCCGGAGCGCGAGGAGCAGCTTCGCATCCTGCGCCGGCTGAACGCAGCCGAGGCGTTCGAGACGTTCCTCCAGACCAAGTACGTCGGCCAGAAGCGGTTCTCGCTGGAGGGCGGCGAGTCCGTCATCCCGCTGCTCGACGCGGTGATCGACTCGGCCGCCGAGTCGCGCCTGGACGAGGTCGTCATCGGCATGGCCCACCGCGGCCGCCTGAACGTGCTGGCGAACATCGTCGGCAAGTCGTACGCGCAGATCTTCCGCGAGTTCGAGGGCAACCTCGACCCGAAGTCGATGCACGGCTCCGGCGACGTGAAGTACCACCTGGGCGCCGAGGGCACCTTCACCGGGCTCGACGGCGAGCAGATCAAGGTCTCCCTGGTCGCCAACCCGTCGCACCTGGAAGCCGTGGACCCCGTCCTGGAGGGTGTCGTCCGCGCCAAGCAGGACGTCATCAACAAGGGCGGCACGGACTTCACCGTCCTGCCCGTCGCCCTGCACGGTGACGCGGCCTTCGCCGGCCAGGGCGTGGTCGCCGAGACGCTGAACATGTCGCAGCTTCGCGGCTACCGCACCGGCGGCACGGTCCACATCGTGATCAACAACCAGGTCGGCTTCACCGCCGCCCCGGAGTCGTCGCGCTCCTCGATGTACGCGACCGACGTGGCCCGCATGATCGAGGCGCCGATCTTCCACGTGAACGGCGACGACCCGGAGGCCGTGGTCCGCGTGGCGCGCCTGGCCTTCGAGTTCCGCCAGACGTTCAACAAGGACGTCGTGATCGACCTCATCTGCTACCGCCGCCGCGGTCACAACGAGGGCGACAACCCGCAGTTCACCAACCCGCAGATGTACAGCCTGATCGACAAGAAGCGCTCGGTGCGCAAGCTCTACACCGAGTCGCTGATCGGCCGTGGCGACATCACGCTGGAAGAGGCGGAGCAGGCGCTCCAGGACTTCCAGGGCCAGCTTGAGAAGGTGTTCGCCGAGGTCCGCGAGGCCACCTCGCAGCCCGGCCCGGCGCACAGCCCCGAGGTGCAGGCCGAGTTCCCGGTCGCCGTCACCACCGCGGTCTCCCAGGAGGTCGTGAAGCGGATCGCCGAGTCGCAGGTCAACATCCCCGACCACGTCAAGGTGCACCCGCGCCTGATGCCGCAGCTCCAGCGCCGTGCCGCCTCCATCGACGACGGCACGATCGACTGGGGCATGGGCGAGACCCTGGCCATCGGTTCACTGCTGATGGAGGGCACCCCGGTCCGGCTCGCCGGGCAGGACACCCGCCGCGGCACCTTCGGCCAGCGCCACGCGGTGCTGGTGGACCAGGAGACCGGCGAGGACTACACCCCGCTCCAGTACCTCTCCGACGACCAGGCCCGCTACAACGTCTACGACTCGCTGCTGAGCGAGTACGCGGCGATGGGCTTCGAGTACGGCTACTCCCTGGCGCGGCCCGAGTCGCTGGTCATGTGGGAGGCGCAGTTCGGTGACTTCGTCAACGGCGCGCAGACCGTCCTCGACGAGTTCATCTCCTCGGCCGAGCAGAAGTGGGGCCAGACCTCCGGCGTCACGCTGCTGCTGCCGCACGGCTACGAGGGCCAGGGCCCGGACCACTCCTCGGCCCGTCCGGAGCGCTTCCTCCAGATGTGCGCGCAGGACAACATGACGGTCGCCATGCCGACGCTGCCGTCGAACTACTTCCACCTCCTGCGGTGGCAGGTGCACAACCCGCACCACAAGCCGCTGGTCGTCTTCACCCCGAAGTCGATGCTGCGCCTGAAGGCCGCCGCGTCGAAGGCGGAGGAGTTCACCACCGGCGGCTTCCGCCCGGTGATCGGTGACGACTCGGTCGACGCGAACGCGGTCCGCAAGGTCGTGTTCTGCTCCGGCAAGGTCTACTACGACCTGGAGGCCGAGCGGGTCAAGCGCGGCGTCACGGACACGGCGATCATCCGCCTCGAGCGCCTCTACCCGCTGCCGGGTGCGGAGATCCAGGCCGAGATCTCCAAGTACCCGAACGCCGAGAAGTACCTGTGGGCCCAGGAGGAGCCGGCGAACCAGGGTGCCTGGCCGTTCATCGCGCTCAACCTGATCGACCACCTGGACCTGGCGGTCGGCGCCGACATCCCGCACGGTGAGCGCCTGCGCCGCATCTCGCGGCCGCACAGCTCGTCCCCGGCGGTCGGCTCGGCCAAGCGCCACCAGGCCGAGCAGGCCCAGCTCGTCAGCGAGGTCTTCGACGCCTGACCGGCGCCCCGGCCTCACCCGGAGGGCCCGGCCCGCATCACCGATGCGGGCCGGGCCCTCCGGCGTGCGGGTGCATATCCTGGCGGGGAACCTTCCTGACCTTTTCTATGGAGCACGTCTTGTACTTCACCGACCGTGGCATCGAGGAACTGGAGAAGCGGCGCGGCGAGGAGGAGGTCACCTTCGAGTGGCTCGCCGAGCAGCTGCGGACGTTCGTCGACCTCAACCCCGACTTCGAGGTCCCCGTCGAGCGGCTGGCCACCTGGCTGGCGCGGCTGGACGACGAGGACGAGGACGAGTAGTCGGCTCCCGCCCGGGGGCCCGCGCGGCCGTCCCCGCGCCGGGCCGGCTCCGCGCGGTCGGCTCCGCGGTCAGCTCCCTGCCGGGACCGGGGCGTACGGGGGGTGCTCGCGGGCGAGCCCCAGGGTGCCCCGGGCGATCAGCAGGACGGCCGTCGTCGCCCAGCCCGGGCTGCGTCGGGTGAGCGCCCAGGCGAGCAGCGGGAGACCCGCCGCGAGCTGGGCCGTGGCCAGCGCGCGGGCGCGGTGGCGGGGGCCGTGCGGCCGGGCCGCGAGGGCGCGGTGCGCCGGCGCGGCGCGGCCGGGCCGGCTCTCCGGGGCGGTGTCCCCGGGGCGGGGGGTTTCCGGTTCCGCGGGGCGGGGGGTTTCCGGTGCGGTGCCTCCGGGGCGGGTGGCCGGAGCGACCGGCTCGGCGCCCCGCGCCTCGGCGGCCGCCCAGAGGCGGGATGCCGGTGCGCCGGGGGTGAGCCCCGGCGGGAGGGTCAGGCCGTGCCGGGTCAGGACGGCCGTGAGGCCCAGCAGCCGGGCCGGGGCGGCGGCGTGCGGGTCGGGCCGGGTGAGGGGTTCGAGGTCCTGGACGTCCAGGACGGGGTCGAGCCCCAGGCGGGCGGCGAAGGTGTGCATGGCCTCGTCCTCGCCCGCGGGGGTGCCGTCCGCGAGCCAGGTGTAGCCGACGGGGCGGCGGAAGCCGGTCGCGAGGACGCACCCCGCGCGGTCCTCGTCCCACCACAGGGCCACCACCGGCCACGTCCCCGCGACGCCCAGCGCGCCGGCCCACCCCGCGGCGACCCGGTCGACCGGTTCGGTGCCGTCCCGCCAGGGGCCGCCCTCGGGGACGAGCACGGTCCAGCCGGGACCGGCCGGGGCGAGGAGCAGAGGCTCGCGCAGGAGCGGGGCCGGGGCCCGTACGGATGCCGTATCGGCCCGGCAGAGCAGCAGCGCACCCGGGGAAGTCGCGTTCATGGCCCTCAACCTAGGGCAATTTGCCCCGTTTCGGCACGCTTGACTTCACCGCACCGCGATATATCGTGTTCTCCACGAGACGCGATATGTTGCGTTCGCGTCCTGCCCCAGGGAGGCCCCATGCCGGAGTGGTCCGTCGACACGCCGACGAAACTCACCCTCGACGACACAGCCGTGACCGCGCTGAACGTGCGTCTGGTCAACGGCACGGTCAACGTCGTGGGCACGGACGAGGGCCCGGTCCGGCTGGAGGTCTCCGCGATCGAGGGCCCGCCCCTGATCGTCACCCAGCAGGGCTCCACCCTGACCATCGCCTATGAGGACCTGCCCTGGCAGGGGTTCCTCAAGTGGCTGGACCCGAAGGGGTGGCACCGCAGCGCCGTGGTCTCCCTCGCCGTTCCGGCGGGCGCGCGCGTCGAGGTCGGCGTGATCGGCGCGGGGGCCGTGGTCTCCGGTGTCCGGGGGCGTACGGACGTCCGCGGCGTCACCGGTGACACCACCCTGGTCGGCCTCTCCGGCGAGGTGCGCGCGGAGACCGTCTCCGGGAGCGTGGAGGCCCAGGCGCTCACCGGGGACCTCCGTTTCACGTCCGTGTCGGGCGACCTCACGGTCGTCGACGGGGCCGGCACCTCCGTGCGGGCCGAGTCGGTCAGCGGCGACATGGTCGTCGACCTCGACCCCGCCGGGCAGCCCGCCGACATCCGGCTCACCACCGTCTCCGGCGAGGTCGCCATCCGGCTGCCGCACCCGGCGGACGCCCAGGTCGAGGCCAACACCGTGGGCGGGGCCGTCTCCAACGCCTTCGACGACCTGCGCGTCACCGGCCAGTGGGGCGCGAAGAAGATCACCGGCACGCTCGGCGACGGCAGGGGCTCGCTGAAGGCCTCCACGGTCTCCGGCTCCATCGCGCTGCTGCGCCGGCCGGAGGAAGCCCCCACCGGAAAGGTGCTCTGACATGTCCCCCGTCTTCGCCCACGGCCGGCTCCGCCTCTACCTGCTCAAGCTGCTCGACGAGGCGCCGCGCCACGGCTACGAGGTGATCCGGCTCCTGGAGGAGCGCTTCCACGGCCTGTACGCGCCCTCCGCCGGCACCGTCTACCCCCGGCTGGCCAAGCTGGAGGCCGAGGGCCTGGTCACGCACGCCACCGAGGGCGGCCGCAAGGTGTACTCGATCACCGACGCCGGCCGCGAGGAGCTCGCCGGCCGCGGCGCCGAACTGGCCGACCTGGAGCGGGAGATCCGCGACTCGGTCTCCGAACTGGCCGCCGAGATCCGCGACGACGTGCGCGGGGCGGCGGGCACGCTGCGCCGCGAGATGCGGGCGGCGGCGGGCGAGTCCCGGAGCACGCCGCCGCCGGGCGACGAGTGGGCGGCGTGGCGCCGGGCCAAGCAGGAGTGGAAGGACCAGGCCCGGCGCGCCAAGGACGAGTCCCGGCGCGCCCGCGAGGACGCGCAGGCCGCTCGGCGCCAGGCCAAGGAGGCCCAGGACCGGGCCCGCCAGGAGATGCAGCGGCTCGCCCAGCAGGTGCAGGACACCGTGCTGCGCGGCGACGGCCTGGCCGACCTCGCCGGCCGGCTGGGCAACCTGCTCGGCGGCACGCCCCCCACGAAGCCCGGCCCCGCCCCGCAGCCCCCGGAGTGGGCCGCGGCCGGCGGCACCCCGTCCACCGACCCGGCCCGCGACCTGGAGCGCCTGCTGGACCGCTTCCGCGACGACGTCCGCGACGCGGCCCGCGACCACGGCGTCACCGACGCCCAGCTCACCGAGGCCCGCCACCACCTCTCCACCGCCGCGGCCCACATCACCGCCCTCCTCAGGACCCCCCGGGACTGACCCGGGACCGACCCGGGACCGACCCGGCGGCTGAGCCGTCCCGGCCGGTGCGGGGACGGCTCAGCCCCCGTCCCCGCCCCGAGTTCCCGGGACCATCGAGATCGTGACCGCCGCGCCCGGGAGCGCTCGTACGTCGATGCGGGCCGAGCGGTGCGGGGGGACCGTGGTGGCGGTCGGCCTGGCCCGGCCTTCGACCGTGAGGCGCCAGCCGTCCCGGGACGGGGGCAGTGACAGCACCGTGGCACCGCCGCGCCCGGCGACGTAGGACAGCCGGGACGGGCTCTGGGTGATCACCCGGCCGGCCACCGCCTCCGCGTACGGGGCGGCCGTCTGCTCCTTGTTGGCGCGCCAGGCGCCCGAGCCGTCCACCGCGCAGTACCCGCCGCCGTAGCACCACACGTAGCCCGCCCAGCCCGAGCTGTAGCGGTTCAGGGAGGCCAGCGCGTCGCGGTAGAAGCGGCCCATCCCCGGCAGGGAGTTGTTCAGCGGGCCCCACTCCCCCACGACCACCGGGACGCCGTACTCCTTCGGGTAGCGCGTGACGGCCGCCTCGTACGCCTCGATCCAGCCGGCGTCCGGGTCGTAGTCGGCGCCCGCCTCCATGGCGGTGTTGTAGAAGTGCGGGGCGTAGACGACCTTGTGGTCCTCGACGCGGCCGAGGCCCGTCGGGACGCCCTCGCCCACGATCGGCGTCGGTTCGACGAAGAGCCAGTGGTCGTCGTCGACGGCACGGATCGCGTCCGCGAGGCGGTTGTACATCGGCGTGAGGTGCTCGCGCTCGATGCGGCGGGCGGCGGTGGGCAGGTCCTCGCCCTCGCGCAGCTCGCCCATCGGCTCGTTGACGAGGTCGTAGCCGAACACCGCGGGGTGGTGTGCGAGGCGGCCGGCGAGGACCCGCCACATCCGGGCCTGGGCACGCCGCAGGTCCTCGTCCTCGTAGAGGTGTGTGAACGCGCGCTGCACGGCCGGTTCGAAGTACTCGGCGAACCAGTCGTCCGGGTGCGGGGTGAACGGCAGGCCGTCGGTGCGGGTGGCCCACGCGGGGATGCCCCGGTGGCCGAAGGCCGGGCCGAAGACGTCCTGGTGGGCGTCGATGAGGACCCGTACGTCATGGGCCTCGGCCCAGTCCAGGATCCGCTCGATCTTGCGCAGGTAGGCCTCGCTGTACCGGCCCCGCCGTGGTTCCAGGTCGTCCCAGAAGACCAGCAGCCGTGCGAAGTCGAAGCCCTGGGCCCGCATGTCGCGGAAGTGCCGCTCGGTGACGGCCGACAGGGCGGCGTCACCGCGGTGGATCTTGTCCTCGACGTTCCAGCCGCGCAGCGTCAGGACGCGGCCGCGGTCGTCGGTCAGGCGGGGGACGTCCCGCCCGGCGGGCGGGGAGGGGGCCGACGCCCCGGCGGGCGGGGCGAGGACCAGCAGGACGGAGAGTGCGAGGGCGAAGGCGAGGGCGCGCATGGGGACCTCCGGCACGGTGTCGGTGCCGGAGATCCCATCAGCGCGACTGACGGCCCATCAAGAGGTGGAAAGGACAATCTTTCCGAAGAGGTCGCCGGCCGCCATCTTCTCGAAGCCCTCCCGCGCCCGGTCCAGCGGCAGCACCTCGTCGATGACCGGCCGTACGCCCGTCGCCGCGCAAAAGGAGAGCAGGTCCTCCAGCTCGTCCTTCGAGCCCATCGTCGAGCCGACGACCTTGAGCTCCAGGAAGAAGATGCGGGTCAGCTCGGCGTGCGAGGGCCGGTCGCCGCTGGTGGCGCCGGAGATCACCAGGGTGCCGCCCGGCCGCAGCGACTTGACCGAGTGCGACCAGGTGGCCGCGCCGACGGTCTCGATCACCGCGTCGACCCGCCGCGGCAGCCGCGCGCCCGGCTCGTACGCCTCGAGCGCGCCCAGCTCGACGGCCCTCTTGCGCTTGGCCTCGTCGCGGCTGGTGGCGAAGACCCGCAGGCCGGCCGCCTTGCCCAGGACGATCGCGGCGGTGGCCACGCCGCCGCCCGCGCCCTGCACGAGGACCGAGTCACCGGGGCGTACGCCGGCGTTGGTGAAGAGCATCCGGTACGCGGTGAGCCACGCCGTCGGCAGGCAGGCGGCCTCCGCGAAGGACAGCTCCCGGGGCTTGGGCAGGACGTTCCAGGCGGGGACGGCGACCTTCTCGGCGAACGTGCCCTGGTAGCGCTCGGTCAGGATGGAGCGGGGCTCGTCCGGGCCGACGCCGTGGCCGGTCTGGCCGATGACGGAGTGGACGACCACCTCGTTGCCGTCCTCGTCGAGGCCGGCGGCGTCGCAGCCGAGGATCATCGGCAGCTTGTCCTCGCCGAGCCCGACCCCGCGCAGCGACCACAGGTCGTGGTGGTTGAGGGAAGCGGCCTTGACGGTAACGGTGGTCCAGCCGGGGCGTACCTCGGGAGCGGGGCGTTCGCCCAGCTCAAGGCCGTTCAGGGGCTGGTCGCGGTCGATTCGGGCGGCATAGGCAGCGAACATGACCTTGACCATAGGGCGGGGCGGTGCGCGGCGGTACCGGGCGCCGGTGTGACGTCAGTCCCGTCCCCCGTCCGTCCGGTGGGCGCGGCCGGCCGCCGCCCGCCCACCTTCCCGGACGCGGGTGCGTCCCGGGGGTGACCCCGGGTGCCGGGCGGACGCCGAAGGGCCCCGCTCCGTTCCCCGGGGGGCGACGGAGCGGGGCCCTCGTCCGTACGAGCACCCGCCGGGCGTCAGCGGCGCGCGACGCCCTCCGCACGGGCGGCGGCGGCGACGGCGGCCGTGACGGCGGGGGCGACCCGCTCGTCGAACGGCGACGGGATCACGTAGTCGGCGGCAAGCTGGTCACCGACGACGTCCGCCAGCGCGTTGGCGGCGGCGATCTTCATGCCCTCGGTGATCCGGGAGGCCCGGACCTGGAGCGCGCCCGCGAAGATGCCGGGGAACGCGAGCACGTTGTTGATCTGGTTCGGGTAGTCCGACCGGCCGGTGGCCACGACGGCCGCGTACTTGTGCGCGACGTCGGGGTGGACCTCCGGGTTCGGGTTGGCCATCGCGAAGACGAAGGCGCCCGGCGCCATCGACGCGACCGCCGGCTCCGGCACCGTACCGCCGGAGACGCCGATGAAGACGTCCGCGCCGGCCAGCGCGCTCTCCAGGGAGCCGGAGAGCCCGGCCCGGTTGGTGAGCTCGGCCAGCTCGCGCTTGACCGGGGTGAGGTCCTCGCGGTCCCGGCTGACGATGCCCTTGCGGTCGGCGACCGCCACGTCGCCGAGTCCGGCCTCCAGCAGGAACTTGGCGATGGCCACACCGGCCGCGCCGGCGCCGGAGATCACGGCGCGCAGGTCGCCGAGGCCCCGTCCGGTCAGCTTCGCGGCGTTCCGGAGGGCGGCCAGGGTGACCACGGCGGTGCCGTGCTGGTCGTCGTGGAAGACCGGGATGTCGAGCCGCTCCTGGAGCTTGCGCTCGATCTCGAAGCACCGGGGCGCCGAGATGTCCTCCAGGTTCACGCCGCCGAAGGACGGGGCGAGGCGGACGACGGTCTCGACGATCTCGTCCGTGTCGGTCGTGGCGAGCGCGATGGGCACCGCGTCCACGCCGCCGAACTGCTTGAAGAGGATCGCCTTCCCCTCCATGACCGGGAGGGAGGCCTCCGGGCCGATGTCACCGAGTCCGAGCACGGCCGTACCGTCCGTCACGACGGCGACGACCTGGGACTTCCAGGTGTAGTCGTGCACGAGCTCGGGCTGCTCGGCGATGGCGCTGCACACCTTGGCGACGCCGGGCGTGTACGCGAGGGACAGGTCGTCCTTGTCGCGGATCGGCACCGTGGCCTGCACGGCCATCTTGCCGCCGCGATGCAGCGCGAACGCCGGATCGAAGGGCTCGTCGGCGGCACCTTCGGTGCTGTTGTCGCTGTCGCTGCGAGGATTGACGATCTCCGCTGCCATTGTGTTGACCCCTTAAGTCATTTCGTTCGAGGGTGGCCACTCCTGGTTGAGGAGGGGTGGGCGGGCACCGCGTCCGTGCCTGCGCCAGGTGGTTGGCCCGCCCGGGCAGGGGAGGTACGTACGCGTCGGGCGCGCCGCACACGCGCCCTGAGCCCCGGATGAGGGGTGTAAGGATCCTTCTTACCGGACGGACCGCTCTGACGACGAGTCGGTATCTCATATGAGCCTCGACACGGACCACAGCCCGGATCCGGTGACATGACTCATAGCTGAATTTCTGGACAAGTCCGTACGCAACCCGCTTTGCGGCCGCTATCGCGTCCGAATGACGAGATCAACCGGAGATTTTCCGGCCGGAAGAAGGCAACCCCGTAGAAGGTCCGGCCTTGATGTACCGGCCTGTTGGGGTTCGGGGGTCTCCCGTTATCCGATTTTGACATGCGGGCCCCCCTGTTTGGGCTAGTCCGAATGGCAAGATGCCGTAATCACACGCGGTCGAAGCACCCGATGGTGCGTGCGCGACCGTTTGGCAACTCCCTCACCCGCCGGAGGAACCCGACCATGACCGCAAGCACCACCCGCTGTACGACCGCCGCGAAGTCCGGGTCGCTCCGGACGTCCCGGATAGCCGCGGTCGCCGCGATCGCGGTCGCCGGCTCCATGCTGCTGACCGCCTGCGGCGACCAGACCGAAGCCGGCAAGGCGAAGGACTCGGGCGCCGTCTCCCAGGGCAGCTCGGCCCCGCTGTTCGCGAAGCTGCCGGAGAAGTACAAGAAGTCCGGTGTCATCAAGGTCGGCACGGACGCCGCCTACGCCCCCATGGAGTCCATGGAGGGCAACAAGGTCGTCGGCATCGACCCGGAGATCGGTGAGGCGCTCGGCAAGAAGCTGGGTGTGACCTTCACGTTCGAGAACGGCAAGTTCGACGGTCTGGTCGGCTCCCTGTACTCGGGCCGCGTCGACATCGTGATGTCCGGCATGACGGACAACAAGGACCGGCAGCAGGGCCTGGACGAGGGCAAGAAGACCGGCAAGGGCGTCGACTTCGTCGACTACTTCCAGTCCGGCACGGCCATCCTGGTCAAGAAGGGCAACCCCAAGGGGATCAAGACCCTCGACGACCTGTGCGGCAAGAAGGTCGCGGTCCAGCTCGGCACGACGTACGCGGACGCCGCCAAGGCGCAGTCCGCGAAGTGCGAGAAGGACGGCAAGCCCAAGATCGCCATCGAGACGCCGGACACGGACGCCGAGGCGCAGGTGCGCGTGAAGGCGGGCGGCGCGGACGCGGACCTGAACGACTACCCGGTCGCCGTCCACGTCGCGAAGACCGCGGACGCCGGCAAGGCCTTCGAGGTCGCCGGCGACCCGGTCGACGCGGGTCCGTTCGGCATCGCCGTGGACAAGGGCAACACCCAGCTCCGTGACGCGATCAAGGAAGCGCTGGACGCGATCATCGCGGACGGTTCGTACCAGAAGATCCTGGACAAGTGGGGCGCTTCGCAGAGTGCGATCGACAAGGCCGTCATCAACGGCGGCAAGTGATCCACCCCGCGCTCTGTGAAAGGCAGTCATCGTGACTGAAAAGCTCAACCCGGGATCCTCCGACACCCCGTCGGAGGAGCCCGGCAGCGGCCCGGCGAAGGCCGCTGCCGCGAAGAAGACCTCGACCCCGAGGAAGACGGCGGCCAAGAAGACGGCCACTCCCCGTAAGGCGGCCGCCGCGAAGAAGACCACCACCGCGCGCAAGACGACGCCGGCCAAGAAGGCCCCCGCCAAGCGCGCCACGGCCGCCGCCAAGGCGACCGAGGCGGCCGAGGCCACCGCGACCGCCGCCACCGCGGCCGACGCGGTGAAGACGGCCGAGGCCACCGGGACCGCCGGGGCCACCGGCGCCCCGGAGACCGCCCCGGCCGCCGCCGAGGCGACCGAGACCATGACCGAGACTGCGGCCGAGGCCGGTACGGCCCCGGCCGGCGACGCCACCGAGGCCGCCGCCAAGGCGACCGAGGCGGCCGAGGCCACCGCGACCGCCGCCACCGCGGCCGACGCCGTGGCGACCGTCAAGGACTCCCCGGCCGACGAGCCCGCGGCCACCCCCGCCGCGGCCCCCGAGGACGCGCGTCCCGCGACGCTCACCAAGGAGCCCGCCACCGGCGACGCCGGGAACGCGGGCGGGTCCGGGGGCACCCCCCGGATCGCCAAGGAGGACGGCGACGCCGCCGAGCCGATCCGGGCGATCCCCGTCCGTCACTACGGGCGCTACGTCAGCGGCACGCTCGTGCTGGCCGTCCTGGTCTGGCTGGTGTCCGCCTTCGCCGGCGGCAACGTCCGCTGGGCGACCGTCGGCGACTACATCACCGACGGCGACATCCTGGCCGGCGCCGGCCGGACCCTGATGATCAGCGTCATCTCGATGGTCATCGGTCTGGTGCTCGGCGTCGTCCTGGCCGTGATGCGGATGTCCAAGAACCCGGTCACCGGTAGTGTCTCCTGGCTCTTCATCTGGTTCTTCCGGGGCACCCCGGTCTACGTCCAGCTACTGCTCTGGTACAGCCTGTCGCTGATCTTCCCCTACTTCGAGATCCCGTTCATCTACAAGGACGAGATGTCGGACGTCATGACCCCGCTGGTCGTGGCGCTGCTGGGCCTGGGCCTCAACGAGGGCGCCTACATGGCGGAGATCGTCCGCGCCGGTATCCAGTCGGTCGACGAGGGCCAGACGGAGGCCGCGCACGCGCTCGGCATGACCCAGGCGCAGACCATGCGCCGCGTGGTGCTGCCGCAGGCCATGCGGGTGATCATCCCGCCGACCGGCAACGAGTTCATCAACCTGCTGAAGACCTCGTCGCTGGTGGCCGTGGTCTCGTACCCCGACCTGCTGCGCAGCGCGCAGATCATCTCGGGCCGTACGTACGCGGTGATGGAGATGCTGTTCGTGGCCTCCTTCTGGTACCTGACGCTGACCAGCATCTTCAGCGTCGGCCAGTACTACCTGGAGCGGCGTTACGCCCGCGGCTCGCTGCGTGACCTCCCCCAGACCCCGTGGCAGAAGGTCAAGGCCAATCTGTCCACCCTGCGACGCCCGGAGGTGGCGCGATGACCGCCATGGTGAAGGCCGAGGGCGTGCACAAGTCCTACGGCGCGGCCCACATCCTCAAGGGGATCGACCTGGAGGTGGCGCCCGGTGAGGTGTTCTGCCTCATCGGCCCGTCCGGGTCCGGCAAGTCGACCTTCCTGCGGTGCATCAACCACCTGGAGAAGGTCAACGCCGGCCGGCTGTACGTCGACGGAGAGCTGGTCGGCTACCGCCAGAAGGGCGACAAGCTGTACGAGCTGAAGGACAGCGAGGTCGCGCTCAAGCGCCGGGACATCGGCATGGTCTTCCAGCGCTTCAACCTGTTCCCGCACATGACGGCCGTCGAGAACGTCATGGAGGCTCCGGTCCAGGTCAAGGGCGAGTCCAAGGCCGTGGCCCGCGAGCGGGCGCTGAAGCTGCTGGACCGGGTGGGGCTGGGCGACAAGTCCGGCAACTTCCCCTCCCAGCTCTCCGGCGGCCAGCAGCAGCGGGTGGCCATCGCCCGGGCGCTGGCGATGGAGCCGAAGCTGATGCTCTTCGACGAGCCGACGTCGGCGCTCGACCCGGAGCTGGTGGGCGACGTGCTGGACGTGATGCGGGACCTGGCCGAGTCGGGCATGACGATGGTCGTCGTCACGCACGAGATGGGCTTCGCCCGTGAGGTCGGCGACTCGCTGGTCTTCATGGACGGCGGTGTGGTGGTCGAGTCCGGTCACCCGCGGGACGTCCTGACCAACCCGCAGCAGGACCGGACGAAGGCGTTCCTGTCGAAGGTGCTGTAAGGACGGGGGAAGGGGCGGTACGGGACTCCTCCCGTACCGCCCCTTCCCGTGCTCCCGGCTACCTCAGCGCCAGCACCAGCGCGTCCGACGGCGAGGACCACACGGCCCGCGCCTCGGCGAACCCGGCCTCCCGGAGGGTGCGCGCGTGCCATTCCAGGGAGGGCGTGTCGCCCTCGGCGTGCTCCCCGTAGAGGGCGAAGCGCTCGGCGGTCGGCGCGGCCAGGACCGGGTCCTCGGCGGCCAGCTCCCACCAGGCGGCCCAGTCGAGCGCGCCGGCCTCCCTGGCGCGGTCCATGGCGGCGTGCCGGTGGGCGCGCTCGGCGGCGTTGATGCGGGGCGTGGTCGCGTCGCGCATGTGGTCGGCGTTCATGAACACGCCGCCCTCCCGGACGAGCCCGCCGAGCTGTCCGTACAGCGCGGCCAGGGGCTCGGTGCGGAGCCAGTGCAGGGCGGTGGCGGTGAGGACGGCGTCGTACGCGTCGTACGGCAGGGCCGCGGTCCAGCGCGGATCGGTGAGGTCGGCCCGTACGAAGGTCACCCGCTCGTCCCCGGCGAAGTACCCCTCGGCGATGGTGAGCAGGGCCGGGTCGAGGTCCACGCCCGTGCTCACGGCGTCCGGGAACCGGTCGAACAGCCGCTTGGTGATGCTGCCCGTGCCGCACGCGAGGTCGAGGACCCTCGGCGCGGTGCCGACGAGCGCCTCGACCATGTCGAGCATGACCCGGAACCGCTCCTCGCGGTCGGGCATGTACCACTCCTGCTGCCGGTCCCAGCTGTCCTGCCAGGCCTGCCAGTCGGTTCCCGCCGCCGTCTCCGTCACCACGACCTCCGCCCTCCGTAATACCCTCGTATCAGACCCGTCTCTTACTGAGCCTAAATCGTCGCCGTAAGGACTACAAGTGGAACTGGCCTATTACTCGGACTACGCCGTACGTCTGGTCAACACCGAGGAGCCGGCGCGCAACAAGGACTCCCTGACCTCCGTGGAGGTGGTCCGCGATCTGTTCGGCGAGGCCTCGCAGATGGCGCGGCGCGCCACCGACGCGGACGTCACCCGGTTCCGCTCGGTGCGGGCGCGGCTGCGGGCGGTCTTCACCGCGGCCGACGCGGGCGACCAGACGCGGGCCGTGGACCTGCTCAACTCACTGCTGCTGGAGTTCCCGGTCAGCCCGCAGATCTCCGGCCACGACTTCCTCGACGACGAGGGCCGGCCGCGCTGGCACATGCACCTCGCCGACCACCCGTCCAACGCGACCGCCGGGTACGCGGCGATCGCCGCCATGGGCCTGGCCTTCCACCTGACCGAGTTCGGCGCCGACCGGCTCGGGCTGTGCCAGGCGGCGCCGTGCCGCAACGCGTACCTGGACACCTCCACCAACCGGTCCCGGCGCTACTGCTCGGACCGCTGCGCCACGCGCGCGAACGTCGCCGCCTACCGGGCCCGCAAGCGCCTGGAGACGGAGCGGTCGGCGAGCACCGGCCGCACCGCCGAGACCAGCCAGGAGAGCACCACCCCGGCCGACCGCTGACGCCCCGGCCGTATCCCCCGGTACCGCGCCCGCACCCGTCCCAGCACCAGGTCCGGCGGGACGGGGCCGAAGGCACGGCTGTCCACGGCCTCGACGGCCCGGTTGTCCCCCAGCACCCACCAGCCGCCGTCGCGCCGCTCCACCAGGCGCTTGACGATCAGCAGGTCCTGCTGGAGGGGATGCCGCAGCACGGCCACGTCCCCGGCCCGCAGCGGCGCCCCGTAGTGCACCAGCAGCTGGTCGCCGTGGTGCAAGGTGGGCACCATCGACGGCCCCGTCACCTCGGCGATCCCGAACGCCACCTTCGGCCCCCGCCCCTGCTCGGGGCCCCGCTCCGTCATCCGGCACACCTCCCGTACCTTCGTGGACCTTCCTCCACGAGTCCCATGGTCACCCTGGACTTTTGTCGTAAGCCCATGGGGGCACCCGCGAAAAGCCGTCTGTCACGGAGTAATGTCCCACCTGAGAAGACGATCACGAGGAAGGACAGCTCAATGCTCTCCCGCCTGTTTGCCCCGAAGGTGAAGGTCAGCGCGCACTGCGACCTCCCCTGCGGTGTCTACGACCCCGCCCAGGCCCGTATCGAGGCCGAGTCGGTCAAGGCCACCCAGGAGAAGATGCAGGCGAACGACGACCCGCACTTCCAGGCCCGCGCCACGGTCATCAAGGAGCAGCGCGCGGAGCTCGCCAAGCACCACGTCTCGGTGCTCTGGAGCGACTACTTCAAGCCCCCGCACTTCGAGAAGTACCCGGAGCTGCACCAGCTGGTCAACGACGCCCTGAAGGCCCTCTCGGCCGCCAAGGCGTCCACCGACCCGGCGACGGGGCAGAAGGCGCTGGACCACATCGCTCAGATCGACAAGATCTTCTGGGAGACCAAGAAGGCCTGAGCCGCTCCTCCAGCGGCACAGCGCGATCCAGCGACGGCCCGGCCCGGGCGGCGACTCCGGGGCCGGGCCGCCGTGCGTCCGGGCTCAGGACGCGGCGGGGGCGGTGTGGGCCCAGGTGAGGAGCGGGTGGGTGCGGCCGTTGCCGCGTACGGTCACGGGCGGCTCGACGATGAGGCGGAAGCCGGCCGCGCGGGCGACGGCCGCGCTCGCGGTGTTGTCCGGCTCGATCAGGAGGACCACCCGGGGCAGGCCCAGCACCTCGTGGGCGTGGCGGGTCAACAGGCGGGTGGCCCCGGCGGCGAGGCCCCGGCCGCGGTGGGCGGCGCCCACGGCGTACCCGATGGCGCCCTGGCCGGTGCCGAGCAGGACCTCGCCCAGCGGGGGGCCGCCGTGCTCGGTGATCGCCAGATGGAGCCGGGTGCCGTCGGCGCGGGTGCGGCGGATCATCGCCAGGTAGGCGGTCGCCGCGGCCCGGTCGAAGGGGGAGGCGAGGGGCGTGCGGTGGGCGACGTCGGGCTCGTCGAACAGCTCGCTCATGGCGGGGAGGTCCGCGTCCGTCCATTCGCGCAGCACGAGGTGGCCGTCGGTGAGGGAGGCAGGGGTGGGGGGCACGGGCGGCTTCCGGGGTCAGGCGGCGTGGGTGAGGGGGCTGCCGTGGCGGAGGAGCCACTGGCGGTACGCCGAGGTGCGGAGTGCCGCTTCGCGGTAGGCGGCCGCGAGGTCGGCGTACAGCAGGTCGGTGCGGGCCGGTTCCCGGTACGCCGGGCCGCCGGCGTCATCGGGGTCCGGCCCGGGGCGGCTGTAGAGCAGCAGGCGCACCGCCAGCGGGTCGCCCCGTAACGGCCGTATCGCCATGTCGTCGCGCGGCCCCGACGTCGGCTGGCAGGGCGCCACGACCTCACCGGCCACGATGAGGGACGCGGCCGTGTGGTAGTCGCCGTGCAGGACGGGCGGGTCGATGCCGGCCGCCCCCAGTACCCGGCGCAGCCCGTCCCACTCGCCGTCCACGGTGGGGTCGACCATCCAGCGGTCACCGGCCAGGTCGGTGAGTTCGACGACGGGCGCGGCGGCGGCCGGGTGGTCCCGCGCCATGGAGATGAACTGCGGCTCCCGCTCGACCAGGACGCGCCGCTCCAGCCCGTCCGGTACGCGCAGCGGGCAGCCCTCGACCTCGTGGACGAACGCCACGTCGAGCCGCCCGGCCGCCAGGGCCCGCAGCAGGGCGCCCGCCGAGACGTCCATGTGCAGGGTGATGTCCGTGCCGGGCAGCCGGTCCCGCAGCCGCCGCAGCCAGCCCGCCAGCGCCCGGCTCGCGGTGGAGCCGACGCGCAGCCGGGCGCCGTCGGCGCGGGAGGCGGCCGCCCTGGTCTCGGTGACGAGCGCGGCCATCTGGGTCACCAGGGGGCGGGCGCGGCTGAGCACCGCGTGGCCCAGCGGGGTGGGCCGGCACCCGGTGCGCTCGCGCGCGAACAGTTCGGCGCCCAGGGCGTGTTCGATGCGCCGTAGCTGCGTCGTCAGGGACGGCTGGCTGACGCCGAGCAGGCGGGCGGCCTTGTGCAGACTGCCCGTGTCGGCGATGGCGCACAGCGCCCGCAGGTGCCTCACCTCCAGCTCCATGCCCCGAGAGTAAGGCGGTTGACGGCCGAACCACCAGATACGGAAGGGGACTTGGGGCCGGGTGATGCGCCGGTGCTATCGCCCGCTGACATCATCCGTACGGGACGCCGACTCCCCGACACTCTCCCCAACCGAACGGCCCACCCAGCCGTTCAGGATCACGAGGAGCCCCCCATGAGACACCCCAAGGCCGTGCTGTCGGCTGCCCTGAGCCTCGCCGCCGCCCTGGCCGCCGTACCGGCCGCGACCGCCACCGCCGCCCCCGCATCCGCGTCCGCCCCGGTGGCCGCCTCCGCCCCGGTGCCGTCGTCGTACGCGGCGTACGCCGGTTCCGCCGAGGAGGCCAGGGCCAACCGGGCCTTCTTCGAGGCGGTCATGGAGTCGGTCGCCGAGAAGCGCGCCGCGAACCCCGGCGCCCTGGCCGTCACCGTCGTCTACTCGTCGACAGGCGCCCCGAGTTTCCGCACCCAGATAGCCCGCTCCACCCAGATCTGGAACAGCTCCGTCAGCAACGTGAAGCTCCAGGAGGGCAGCAACCCGGACTTCCGGTACTACGAGGGCAACGACTCCCGCGGTTCGTACGCCAGCACCGACGGCCACGGCCGGGGCTACATCTTCCTCGACTACCGGCAGAACCAGCAGTACAACTCCACGCGCGTCACCGCCCACGAGACCGGTCACGTCCTCGGGCTGCCCGACCACTACTCCGGGCCGTGCAGCGAACTGATGTCCGGCGGCGGGCCCGGCACGTCCTGCCAGAACGCCCAGCCGAACACCCAGGAACGCGCCCGCGTCGACTACCTGTGGCGCAACGGCCTGGCGGCCGCCGTGGCCCGGGTGTCCTGACCCTCGCCACACCCCGGTGGGCCCGCGGCGAGCCGCCCCGGGCCCGCCTCCGGGGGCCGTACCGGAAGGTCAGGCCGCGGCCCCGGCGCCCTCCAGGAGCGTGCGGCCGAACCGGGTCCCCGGCGGCAACTGGCGCAGGATGCGGTCGAGGGCGTGGTCGACGTCCCCGCCGGCCAGGCCCGATTCGTACGCCGCTCCCCCGCAGTGCAGGGTGAGCTGGAGGTCCACCCGCTCGGGCGAGCCGTCGGACAGGGCTTCGCCCAGCGCCAACAGGCAACTGAGCGTGGCCCGTTGGGCGTCACCGTCGAGGAGGACCGGCAGCGGCAGGTCCCACTCCAGTACGCAGCCGGCCAGGGGCAGGCCGCCGTTCTCCTCCGCCGCGCTCAGCGCGTCCAGGCGCGCGCCCGCGTACTCCACGCCCCTGACGCGGGTGGCGATCCGCCGCCCGTCCGCCGTGATCGCGATCGCTTCCGCACCGCGGCGGTCCCGGTACCAGCCGGTCCAGACTTCCGTCGACTCCGATGACATGGCGCGGACTGTAGCGCTACGACCGCCCCCGGCGTGCGCCGGTCACCCCAGGAGCCGGACTTCATCCGGTCTTGGCGCCCTTGCCCGGGTCGTCCTCCCTCTCCGCCGCGGTGTACCGCAGGCACACGGGGTTGTGGCAGGGCCGTGGGCGCCACACCGGGACCCAGGCTCCGAGCACCTTGTGTCGTTCGATGGCCGTACCGACAGGCTGTCCGCAGGCCGGGCACACGGGCTCGCGCGCGGCCTGCGGGCGGCGGACGGTTCGGCGTCCTTCGCTGCCCATACCCCCAGGGTAGGACGGTTCCGGGATGCGGGACAGGCTCCGGTCACCGCTCGCGGCCGCACCGGCGGACCGGGGTGCGGGACAGGCCCCCGTCCCCGCTCGCGGCCGCACCGGCGGCCGGAGGCCACCCGGCGGCCCGCCCACCGGGCCGGGCTGGCTCGTGCCCGCCCGGTGGGCATCCGCCACCGGGCGGGCACGGGGCACGGCCGGCCTCAGCGCCAGCGGCTGACCTCCACGTTCTCCAGGACGCCGAGGGCGTCCGGCACCAGGATGGCCGCCGAGTAGTAGGCGGTGACCAGGTAGGAGATGATCGCCTGCTCGTCGATGCCCATGAAGCGGACCGACATGCTGGGCTCGATCTCGTCCGGGATGCCGGTCTGGTGGAGGCCGATGACGCCCTGGTCCTCCTCGCCCGTACGCATGCAGAGGATGGAGGTCGTACGCGCCTCGGAGACCGGGATCTTGCTGCACGGGAAGATCGGCACGCCGCGCCAGGCCGGGATCTGGTGGCCCGCCACCTCCACCGAGCCGGGCACCAGCCCCCGCTTGTTGCACTCGCGGCCGAACGCGGCGATGGCGCGCGGGTGGGCGAGGAACATCTTGTTGCCGCGGCGGCGGGAGAGCAGCTCGTCCATGTCGTCCGGGCCGGGCACGCCGTCGTGCGGCTGGAGCCGCTGCCCGTAGTCGCAGTTGGCGAGCAGCCCGAACTCCTTGTTGTTGATGAGCTCGTGCTCCTGGCGCTCGCGCAGCGCCTCGACCGTGAGCCGCAACTGCTGCTCGGTCTGGTTCATCGGCTGGTTGTAGAGGTCGGCGACCCGGCTGTGCACCTTCAGTACCGTCTGGGCCACGCTCAGTTCGTACTCGCGCGGCGAGGCCTCGTAGTCGACGTAGGTGTGCGGGACGACC
Organism: Streptomyces sp. NPDC039423; assembly: GCF_055598725.1. Lineage (NCBI taxonomy): Bacteria > Bacillati > Actinomycetota > Actinomycetes > Kitasatosporales > Streptomycetaceae > Streptomyces > Streptomyces sp. NPDC039423. The sequence goes on along the minus strand of NZ_JBVKAH010000002.1, from coordinate 661,027 downwards.
GCCTCGCCGACGTGGCCGGCCGACAGGTCGATGGCCTTCTCGCCGTACTTGTTGGTGCGCTGGTGCGGCAGGGAGGCCAGCGCGGCCAGGTGCCCGGCCAGCGACTGGGCGCGCTCGGCCAGGTTGGTGACGTCGGCGCGGGTGAGCTCCAGCACGGTGCAGGCGGTCGCGGCGCGGGCCGTCCACTCCCAGGTGGCGTCCCGGTCGGCCAGGCACGCGTCGCCGAAGTACGCCCCGTCGGCGAGGACGCCGAGCACCGCCTCGTCCCCGTACGGCCCGGTGCCGACCTGCTCGACCCGGCCGTGCGCCAGCAGGAACACCCGGTCGGTCTGCGCGCCGGCCTCGGCGATCACCTGGCCGGGCGCGAACTCCCGCTGCGCGCAGCGCTGCGCCAGCTCCGTGAGCGCGGCGTCGTCCTCGTAGGAGCGGAGGGCCGGCAGTTCCCGCAGCTCGTTCGGGATCACGGCGACCTGCTCACCGGTCTGGACGAAGGTGACCCGGCCGTCACCCACCGCGTAACTGAGTCGCCGGTTCACCCGGTACGTACCACCCTGCACCTGCACCCACGGCAGCATCCGCAGCAGCCACCTGGAGGTGATCTCCTGCATCTGCGGCACCGACTTGGTGGTGGTCGCCAGGTTCCGCGCGGCGGCCGTGCCGAGACTCTGCTGCGGCCGCCCTACCTCGTCGCGGACTTCCTCGCCAACCGAACCAACCGACATGAACATCCCTCTCGACCATGAACCGACCTTCAGAGGAAAAGCCTTTCATCACGGTGTGTGGCGGCGCCATTACACAAAAGAGCGAGACTGGATCTTTCACCCACTGGGCATGACAGGGATTTCGCCCTCCCCAGCAGCCTCACCCGTCGCTGTCCGGATCGGCTCGCACGCCATCCGAACACCGCGAACACCCCATGACCCGTTCCCGCCGGCGGGGTAGCACCCCGGCACGGCACAACCAGAAGGAGGCGGCGTGGCCCCACCCATGTCCGCGAACGGCTTTCTCGACGCGCTGCGCGACGAAGGCCTCACGGTCGTCGAGGTCGGCGACTGGCGCACCCACAACCGCAACCACAAGGGCCCCTGGGGGCCGGTGCACGGTGTGATGATCCACCACAGCGTCACCGAGGGCAGCGACCACACCGTGGATCTCTGCCGCAAGGGCCGCCCGGGCCTCCCGGGCCCGCTCTGCCACGGCGTGATCACCAAGGACGGCCGCGTCCACCTGGTCGGCTACGGCCGTGCCAACCACGCCGGTCCGGGCGACCGGGACGTGCTGCGCGCCGTGATCGCCGAGAAGGCGCTGCCGCACGACAACCAGACGAACGCCGACGGCAACACCCACTTCTACGGCTTCGAGTGCGAGAACCTCGGCGACGGCGAGGACCCGTGGCCCGAGGCGCAGCTGCTGGCCATCGAGAAGGTGGCGGCGGCCATCTGCCGCCGGCACGGCTGGACGGCCCGCTCGGTCATCGGCCACCTGGAGTGGCAGCCGGGCAAGGTCGATCCGCGCGGCTTCTCCATGAACACCATGCGGGCACGCGTCGAGGAACGGCTGAAGTGACAATGGCCGGGTGAACGCGCTGCCCCCGTCCTCCCTCGGTCCCCGGCTCCCCTCCCCCCTGGAGCCGGTGGAGGACGAGCGCTTCACCCGGCACGGCGTGCGGCTGCTGCTCAAGCGCGACGACCTGATCCACCCGGACCTGCCCGGCAACAAGTGGCGCAAGCTCGCACCCAACCTGACCGCCGCGGCCGGGCGCCCGGTGCTCACCTTCGGCGGCGCCTACTCCAACCACCTGCGCGCCACGGCCGCCGCCGGCCGGCTGCTGGGCTTCCCCACCACCGGGGTGGTGCGCGGCGAGGAGCTCGCGGACCGGCCCCTGAACCCGTCGCTCGCGCGGTGCGCGGCGGACGGGATGCGGTTGCTGTTCGTGGACCGCGCCACGTATCGCGCGAAGGGCGATCCGGAGGTGCTGGCGCGCCTCCTGGGCGAGGCCCCGCCGGACAGCGTCGTCGTCCCCGAGGGCGGCAGCAACGCGCTCGCGGTGCGCGGCTGCGCCGAACTGGGGCGCGAGCTGGCCGCGCGGGGCGTGGACGTGGCGGCGGTCGCGTGCGGGACGGGCGGCACGCTCGCCGGGCTGGCGGCGGGGCTGGGCGCCGGCCGCCGCGCGCTCGGCGTACCGGTCCTCCGGGGCGGGTTCCTGGGCGGAGAGATACGGGCCCTCCAGGAGGCGGCGTTCGGCGGGCCGGCGGGCGACTGGAGCCTGGACGAGCGGTTCCACTTCGGTGGCTACGCCCGTACCGCGCCGGCCCTGGAGGCGTTCGCCGCCGACTTCGGGGCGCGGCACGGGGTCGCCGTCGAGCGCATATATGTCGCCAAAATGCTGTACGGGCTCGTCACGCTCGCCGGGGAGGGAGCCTTCCCACCGGGGACCGTCCTCGCCGCGGTCGTCACCGGCCGTCCGGACCCCGTTCAGCCGTCGGCGGCCTCGCGGTAGGCGGCCGCCTCCTCCAGGTCCAGCCGGCGCAGCAGGGTGCGCATCATCTCGTCGTCGATGCGCCGCTCGTCGCGCAGCCGGACGAAGACCTCGCGTTCCGCTTCGATCATCTCGCGGGCGAGCCGCCGGTAGGTGTCGTCCGCCGACTCGCCGGTGACCGGGTTGGCCGCGCCGAGCCGCTCCCAGACCGCGTTGCGGCGCCGCTCCAGGACGGTGCGGAGCCGGTCGGCGAGCGGCTGCGGCAGGGCGTTGTGCTCGTCGGTCAGGAGCTGCTCCAGGCGCTCCTCGGCCGCCCGGGACGCCTCGCTCTGCGCCTGGGCCTCGGCGAGCGTCTCGGCCTGGGTGTCCCGGCCGGGCAGCTTCAGCGCCCGGATCAGCGGCGGCAGGGTGAGGCCCTGTACGACCAGGGTGCCGATGACCGTGGTGAACGTCAGGAACAGCACCAGGTTCCGGGCCGGGAACGCCTCCCCCGCCGTACTGACGGGAATGGAGAAGGCGATCGCCAGGGACACCACGCCCCGCATCCCGGCCCAGCCGACGATCACCGGTGCGGTCCGGTCGACGGCGGGCTCACGCTCCCGCACCCGGCGCGACAGCGCCCGCGGCAGGTAGGTGGCGGGGAAGACCCAGACGAACCGGACGACGACCACCGCGGCGAACACACCGGCCGCGTAGAGGGCGGCCTCCCCCGTCCCGTACGTGCCGAGCTCCCGCACCACGTGGGGCAGCTGGAGCCCGATCAGCGCGAAGACGGACGTCTCCAGCACGAAGGCGACCATCTTCCACACGGCCTCCTCCTGGAGGCGGGTGGCGAAGTCGACCTGCCAGGAGCGGTGCCCCAGGTAGAGGGCCACCACGACGACGGCGAGGACGCCGGAGGCGTGGACGCGTTCGGCGGCCGCGTAGGCGACGAACGGGATCAGCAAGGACAGGGTGTTCTGCAGCAGCGGTTCGCGCAGCCAGCGGCGCAGCCAGTGGATGGGCACCATCAGCACCAGGCCGACGCCGATCCCGCCGAGCGCCGCGAGGGCGAACTCGCCGATCCCGCCGGCCCAGCTCACGCCCTCCCCGACGGCCGCCGCGAGCGCCACCTTGTACGCGGTGATCGCGGTCGCGTCGTTCACCAGGGACTCGCCCTGGAGGATCGTGGTGATCCGGCCGGGCAGTCCCAGGCGGCGGGCGATGGCGGTGGCGGCCACCGCGTCCGGCGGGGCGATCACCGCGCCCAGCACCAGGGCGGCGGTCAGCGGCAGGTCGGGCACCATCAGGTGGGCGAGCCAGCCGACGGCGAGGGTCGCGAACAGCACGTACCCGACCGACAGCAGGGCGACCGGACGGATGTTGGCCCGCAGGTCCAGGTAGGAGGAGTCCAGGGCGGCGGTGTGCAGCAGCGGCGGCAGCACCAGCGGCAGCACGACGTGCGGGTCCAGGGTGTAGTCCGGCACCCCGGGCACGTACGAGGCGGCCAGCCCGGCGGCGACCAGCAGCAGCGGTGCCGGAACCGGCGTCAGCCGGGCCGCGCCGGCGATCACGGCGCTCACCGCGACCAGGGCCACCAGTGACAGTACGTCCATCGTCTCCCCACTCCCGGGCGGGACGGCCGTGCGCGTTCCGCCCCGGCTCCACCCGTGATCACCGACCACCGAGGCCCCGCCTCGGTACCCTGGCCATCATGCGTGAGTGTCTGCACCTGGCCGAACTGCCACGTCCCGAGCCCGTCCCGCTGTCGGACACCTGTCCGGAGTGCGCCGCCGACGGCACGCACCCGGTGCAGCTCCGGCTGTGCCTGTTGTGCGGGCACGTCGGGTGCTGCGACTCCTCGGCCGGCCGGCACGCGACGGGGCACTTCGAGGAGACCGGTCATCCGGTGATGCGGACGTACGAACCCGGTGAGAAGTGGCGTTGGTGCTTCGTCGACGGTTCGATCGTGTGACGTCTGGGTACGTCAACCCTCCGCCGGTTTCTCGCGATTGGGCCCCGCACGACACTAGCCACTGAGCGTACCCATGTGCTTACCATGAGTGACAGGCGCCGGACCGGGGGTCCCGGCGACACGGCACCATGGATCGCGATAGCGTCACGGCGGACTACGCACACCTGCGTACCGCACCGGTTCCGCGGAGGATCTACCTTCCCGGAGCCCCGAAAGAGCTTGTGCCACCTTGGAGGTGAGGGTGTCCCAGATCGCAGGCGAGCCCGGGACCCAGGACTTCGTGGAAGTCCGGCTGCCCGCTGCGGGTGCCTACCTGTCCGTGCTGCGTACGGCCACGGCCGGTCTCGCGGCGCGTTTGGACTTCACCCTCGACGAGATCGAGGACTTGCGCATCGCGGTCGACGAGGCATGCGCGATCCTGCTCCAGCAAGCGGTGCCCGGCTCGGTCCTGAGCTGCGTGTTCCGCCTCGTCGACGACTCCCTGGACGTCACGGTCTCGGCGCCCACCACCGACGGCAGGGCGCCGGAGCGGGACACGTTCGCCTGGACGGTGCTCTCGGCGCTGGCCGGCAAGGTCGACTCGTCCGTCGCCGACGACCGGACGGTCTCCATCAGCCTGTACAAACAGCGCGGCGCGGGACCCGGGCCGGCGTGAGGAACGGGGACGGTCCGGTGCGAGACGAGGAGCGCGGCCCACGGGCACTGAGCTCGATCCCGGAACAGCAGGCGCGGCCGCACCCGGTGGACGGTCTTTTGGATGAGCGGGCGGACCGGATGAACGAGCAGCAGCAGAACCACCACGATCCGAACGACCGCAGTGGCGCGAAGGCCCTGTTCGTGCGGCTGCGCTCACTGCCGGACGGTTCGCCCGAGCGGGCCGAGCTGCGCAACCGGCTCGTGCGGATGCATCTGCCGCTGGTCGAGCATCTGGCGCGCCGGTTCCGCAACCGCGGTGAGCCGCTGGACGACCTGACGCAGGTCGCCACGATCGGCCTGATCAAGTCCGTCGACCGCTTCGACCCCGACCGGGGCGTGGAGTTCTCCACGTACGCGACCCCGACCGTGGTCGGCGAGATCAAGCGCCACTTCCGCGACAAGGGCTGGGCGGTGCGGGTGCCCCGCCGCCTCCAGGAGCTGCGCCTCTCCCTGACCACGGCCACCGCGGAGCTCTCGCAGCAGCACGGCCGCTCCCCGACCGTGCACGAGCTCGCCGAGCGCCTCGGGATCTCGGAGGAGGAGGTCCTGGAGGGCCTGGAGTCGGCGAACGCGTACTCGACGCTCTCGCTGGACGTCCCGGACACGGACGACGAGTCCCCGGCGGTCGCCGACACCCTCGGGGCGGAGGACGAGGCGCTGGAGGGAGTCGAGTACCGCGAGTCGCTCAAGCCGCTGCTGGAGGACCTGCCGCCGCGCGAGAAGCGCATCCTGCTGCTGCGGTTCTTCGGCAACATGACCCAGTCGCAGATCGCCCAGGAGGTCGGCATCTCGCAGATGCACGTCTCGCGTCTGCTGGCCCGCACACTGGCGCAGCTGCGCGAGAAGCTCCTCGTGGAGGAGTGACCTCCGGCTCCGGCACCCGGGTTCCCTCGGCGCTCCGGCGCCGCGGCCCCGCGATGCCCCGGGGTCAGGCGCGGGGCCGGATGCCCAGGGCCCGGGTGGTGGCCGGGTGGACCAGCAGGACCAGTCCGGTGACCGCGGCGGCCGCCAGGGCGATGCCGGCCGGGACGGCGGCACCGGAGGACCGGAGGAGCGTCCAGGCCACCGGCACGGCCATGAGCTGGGTGATGATCGCCGGCCCGCGGCTCCAGCTACGGCAGCGCAGCAGCCCGCGGGCGGCGGCGAGCGGGATCAGGCCGAGCGCGACGAGCGTGGCGCCGCCGGTGAGCGCCTGCGTCAGGTCGTCGGGCCGGCCCGTGAGGCTCGTCACGAGCAGGTAGGCGCCGCCCGCGAGCAGGGCGAGCGCCTCCAGCGCGGCCACGGCCGCGGCGCCGGTCACCCGGCCCGGGCGGGAGGCGGAAGGGGAGGGGGTGGCGGGGGTCTGCTCCGTACTGCTCACCCCCGCAGGGTAGCCCGCCGGGCGCGTCCGGCCCGTGGACAGGGGCGGGGACCCACTGCGCCGGGTACCGCGCGGTAGGTAACCTGGCGGGCATGCGCGCACTCCTCGTGGTCAATCCGGCAGCCACCACCACCAGTGCCCGCACCCGTGACGTACTGATCCACGCGCTGGCCAGCGAGATGAAGCTGGAGGCGGTCACGACGGAGTACCGGGGGCACGCCCGTGACCTCGCGCGCCGGGCCGCCGACTCCCAGGACATCGAGCTGGTCGTCGCCCTCGGCGGTGACGGCACGGTCAACGAGGTCGTCAACGGTCTGCTGCACCACGGCCCCGATCCCGACCGGCTTCCGCACCTGGCGGTGGTGCCCGGCGGGTCCACCAATGTCTTCGCCCGCGCGCTGGGCCTGCCCAACGACGCGGTCGAGGCGACGGGCGTGCTGCTGGACGCGTTGCGCGAGCGCCGCGACCGGACGGTCGGTCTGGGGCTGGCGGCGGGGACGCCCGGTACCGAGGACGAGTCCGTTCCGGCCCGCTGGTTCACGTTCTGTGCCGGTTTCGGATTCGACGCCGGTGTGATCGGCCGGGTCGAGCAGCAGCGGGAGCGCGGCAAGAGATCGACCCACGCGCTCTACATCCGGCAGGCCGTCCGTCAGTTCCTGGACGAGCCGCGCCGGGGCCGCGGTGCGATCACGCTGGAGCGCCCGGGCCACGACCCGGTCCACGACCTCTCGCTGTCCATAGTCTGCAACACCGCCCCCTGGACCTACCTGGGGAATCGTCCCGTGTACGCGTCGCCCGGGGCGTCCTTCGACACCGCGCTCGACGTGCTCGCGCTGAGCCGGCTGTCGACCGCTTCGGTGGCGCGGTACGCGACCCAGTTGCTGACGTCCAGCCCGGAGCGCGGACCCCAGGGCAAGCACGCCCTCTCCCTGCACGACCTGACCGACTTCACCTTGCATTCGAAGGTGCCGCTGCCCTTCCAGATGGACGGAGACCACCTGGGTCTGCGCAGCAGCGTGACGTTCACAGGCGTTCGTCGTGCACTGCGTGTGATTGTGTGAGTGGAAGGGCCCTTGGTCCTTTATCTCGAACGTATGGGCCAGGGTCCACCCCATAGAAGTACGGCTGTGACCTAGCCGACACCGAGGAATCAAAAAAAACTTTCCAGAAGGGGTTGTATCCGCAGCCGAGGTTTGCGAATCTCTACATGGCGATCGGGACGGCCCGCAAGACCGGCCTCCAGTGAGAGCCAGAACCCCTCCTCAAATCCAGGACCACACCAGTTCATCTGGCGTTCGGCCCTTCACTTGTTGGGGGATTCGTGAAAGCGTTCACATTCACAAGCACCGTGCATGCAACACCAAGGAGAGGTAGCAGCCATGGACTGGCGTCACAACGCCGTTTGTCGTGAGGAAGACCCCGAGCTGTTCTTCCCCATCGGCAACACCGGTCCTGCGCTGCTGCAGATCGAGGAAGCCAAGGCTGTCTGCCGACGCTGCCCCGTCATGGAGCAGTGCCTGCAGTGGGCGCTCGAGTCCGGCCAGGACTCCGGCGTCTGGGGTGGCCTCAGCGAGGACGAGCGTCGCGCCATGAAGCGCCGCGCCGCCCGCAACCGGGCGCGTAACGCCAGCGCCTGAGCGACGCCACCGCTACGAGCCTGAGCCAGGCGGCGCGTACAGCGTGTACGCACTGACCCGCCTCCCGAGCCGCAGCGCGCAGCAGTAACCCAAAGCGTTCGAGCCCCGGACCGTTTTCCACGGTCCGGGGCTCGCTGCTGTCCTCCCGCCCGGCCCCGACCGGCCTCGCCGGCCGCCCGGCCGCGTCCGCCGCTACTTCTGCGTCTGGACCGGGACGTCGAGCACCACCCGGGTGCCGCCTCCCGGGGCGGGCTGCATGTCGAACGTGCCGCCCAACTCCCCCTCCACCAGGGTCCGTACGATCTGGAGGCCCAGGTTGCCGGCGCGCTGCGGGTCGAAGCCCTCGGGCAGGCCGCGGCCGTCGTCCTGGACGGTGATCAGCAGGCGGGCGTCGCGGGCGCGCGGGTCGCCGCGTACCGCCGAGACCTCGACCGTGCCGCGTTCGGCCGGGGCGAAGGCGTGCTCCAGGGCGTTCTGGAGGATCTCGGTGAGGACCATCGAGAGCGGGGTGGCGACCTCGGCGTCGAGGATGCCGAAGCGGCCGTTGCGGCGGCAGGTGACCTTGCCGGGCGAGATCTCGGCGACCATCGAGATCACCCGGTCGGCGATCTCGTCGAACTCGACCCGCTCGTCGAGGTTCTGCGACAGCGTCTCGTGCACGATGGCGATCGAGCCGACGCGCCGCACCGCCTCGTTGAGCGCCTCGCGGCCGTGGTCGGAGTCCATCCGGCGGGCCTGGAGGCGCAACAGGGCGGCCACGGTCTGGAGGTTGTTCTTCACCCGGTGGTGGATCTCCCGGATGGTGGCGTCCTTGGTGATCAACTCACGCTCGCGGCGCCGCAGTTCGGTGACGTCCCGGAGCAGGACCAGGGAACCGATCCGGGTCCCCTTGGGCTTGAGCGGGATGGCCCGTAGCTGGATGACGCCGCCGTTGCCCTCGACCTCCGCCTCCCGCGGGGCGTACCCGCTGGCCAGCTTGACCAGGGCCTCGTCCACCGGGCCCCGGGAGGGGGCGAGTTCGGCGGTGATCTGGCCGAGGTGCTGGCCGACGAGGTCGGCGGCGAGGCCGAGGCGGTGGTAGGCGGAGAGCGCGTTGGGCGAGGCGTACTGCACGACGCCGTCCGCGTCGAGCCGGATCAGGCCGTCACCGGCGCGCGGCGAGGCATCCATGTCGACTTGTTGACCGGGGAAGGGGAAGGTCCCGGCGGCGATCATCTGCGCCAGGTCGGAGGCGGACTGGAGGTAGGTCAGCTCCAGCCGGCTGGGGGTGCGGACGGTGAGCAGGTTGGTGTTGCGGGCGATCACTCCCAGTACCCGGCCCTCGCGGCGTACGGGGATGGACTCGACGCGCACCGGGACCTCCTCGCGCCACTCCGGGTCGCCCTCGCGCACGATCCGGCCCTCGTCGAGCGCGGCGTCGAGCAGCGGACGGCGGCCGCGCGGGACGAGGTGGCCGACCATGTCGTCCTGGTAGGAGGTGGGTCCGGTGTTGGGCCGCATCTGGGCGACCGAGACGTACCGGGTGCCGTCGAGGGTGGGGACCCACAGGACGAGGTCGGCGAAGGAGAGGTCGGAGAGCAGCTGCCACTCCGACACCAGCAGGTGGAGCCATTCGAGGTCGGACTCGCTGAGTGCGGTGTGCTGGCGTACGAGATCGTTCATGGAGGGCACGTGTGCGAGCGTACCCGCGGTCCCGAGCCTGGTGTTCTGCCGGTCGGTGAGGGAGTATGGGTGATGGATTATCGATCGCGGCCCGATGGACAGACCGGATTGGTCTAGTCCACAATGCGACAACACGTGCTTCCGCCCTCCCCGCACAGGAGGGTGGATCGAGGTACCCGGCGCTCTCTGCCCTGACTGCGCCGAGTCCTCCACACGGCCGGGGGACCGCACACCCACGGCCGGGAAACTCCGGGCTGCGGTGCCGGACGGGTTGAGGGTCCCGTCCTGGCGCCGCGGCCCGCGGGTGTTTCCGGGGGCGGGAGCCGCCGGCTGCGGGCGCGTCACGGAGCGGGAGCCGCCGCCGGACACCCAGGTGCGTCACGGGGCGGGAGCCGCCGCCTCCCGTCCGGGCCACGCCCGCATGGCCGCCTCGGCCACCGCCTCCAGCTCCTCCTTGGTCGCGCCGTCCCGCGCCTGCTGGGACATGCCCTGGAGGACCGCCCCGCTGAAGCGGGCCAGCGCCCGGGCGTCCGTGTCCGGCGGGAGCAGACCGGCCGCCATGTCGGCGCGGATCCGGGACTCGACGGCCGCCAGGTTCGCGTTGCGGCGGTCGCGGAGGGAGTCGGCCACCTCGGGGGTACCGCAGTTGAGCGCCGCCGAGATCATCAGGCAGCCGCGCGGGTGCGCCGGGTCGGTGAACTCCGTCGCCGCCTCGCGCAGCATCCGGGCGACGCCCGCCCGGGTCGTGGGCTCACCGTCCAGCGCGCGCCGCGCGTAGGAGCCGTACGACTCCGCGTACACGGTCACGACCTCGTCGAAGAGCGCCCGCTTGTCACCGAAGGCGGCGTAGAGGCTCGGCGCGCCGATGCCCATGACCCGGGTCAGGTCGGCCACCGACGTCGTCTCGTAGCCGTGCTCCCAGAAGGCCATCGTCGCCCGCTCCAGGGCCGTGGCACGGTCGAAGGAGCGGGGGCGGCCGCGTCGTGTCGTCGCCATGGGAAGCATTTTATAGCGCCCGCTAAAAAATCTCTGCTACGGTCTTTCTGTAACGACCACTAGAGAAAAGGGGGGGCGTTTTCCATGGGAGCGCTCACGGGCAGGACGGCACTGGTCACCGGCGGCAGCCGGGGCATCGGGCGGGGCATCGCGGAGCGGCTCGGGCGCGACGGGGCGCTCGTCGCCGTCCACTACGGCAGCAACGAGACGGCCGCGAAGGAGACCGTCGCCGCGATCGAGGAGGCCGGCGGCTCGGCGTTCGCGATCGGGCAGGAGCTGGGCGTGCCGGGGGACGCGGAGGGGCTGTGGGCCGCGTTCGACCGGCATGCGGAAGGGCTGGACATCCTCGTCAACAACGCGGGCATCACGGCTCCGGCGCCGTTCGCGGAGATCGACGAGGCGGGGTTCGACCAGGTCTTCGCGGTCAACACCAAGGCGCCGTTCTTCGTGACCCGGGAGGGGCTCGGGCGGCTGCGGGACGGCGGCCGGATCATCAACATCTCGACGGGGCTCTCACGGGCGGCGCTGATGCCGGAGCACCTGACGTACGCGATGAGCAAGGGTGCGCTGGACCTGTTCACGTCGTACCTGGCGAAGGTGCTCGGGCCCCGGGGGATCACGGTCAACACCGTGGCGCCCGGCATCGTCGACACGGACATCAACGCGGGCTGGCTGCGGGGCGACGACGAGGCGCGGGCGCGGGCGGCGGCGTACTCCGCCCTGGGGAAGGTCGGCACACCGTCGGACATCGCGGACGTGGTGGCGTTCCTGGCGTCGGACGGGGCGCGGGCGGTGACGGGGCACTGGATCGACGCGACGAACGGCTCCCTGCCGTGACCCCGGCCGGGGCGCTCAGCGCGTCTCGGTGACCTTGGCGAGGGCGCGGGGCGCGTCGGGGTCCTGGCCGCGGGCGATGGTGACCTCATGGGCCAGGAGCTGGAGCGGCAGGATCTCCAGGATGGGCTGGAGCTCCTCCGGGAGCCCTTCCGTGGGCAGGACGAAGCCGGCGGAGGCGGCCTCGACCTGGGGGGCGGGGCCGATGACCACCAGGTCGGCGCCGCGGCCGCGGAGGCGGTCCAGGACGGGCTGGAGGGCGGCGCCGCCCTTGCCGTCGGGGACGACCGCGATGACCGGGGAGATGTTGTCCACCATGGCGAGCGGGCCGTGCAGCAGGTCGGCGCCGGAGTAGGCGAGGGCGGGGATGTAGCTGGTCTCCATCAGCTTCAGCGCGGCTTCCTTGGCCGTGGGGTAGCCGTAGCCGCGCGAGGTGATCACCATGCGTTCGGCGAAGCGGTAGCGGCCGGCCAGGGCCTGGACCTCCGGGCGGCGCTCCAGGACGCGGGCCGCCAGGTCGGGGACGGCACGGGCGGTGGTCTCGCCGGCGCCGCCGCGCAGCCCCTCGACCAGCAGGTAGAGGGCCAGCAGCGAGGCGGTGTACGTCTTGGTCGCGGGCAGCGCCTTCTCGGGGCCGGCCAGGATGTCGATGTGGTGCTCGGAGACGGCCGCGAGGGGCGAGTCGGCGTTGTTGGTGACGGCGAGCGTGATCGCGCCGGCCTCACGGGCCGCCTTGGTGGAGGCGACGAGGTCGGGTGAGCCGCCGGACTGGCTGACCGTGATGACCAGGACGTCGGTGAGGTCGGGCCGGGCCCCGTAGGCGGTGGTCGTCGACATGGAGGTCAGCCCGCAGGGCAGGCCGAGCCGGATCTCCAGCAGGTACTTGGCGTACAGGGCGGCGTTGTCGGACGTCCCGCGCGCGGTCAGCAGGACGAACCGGGGGCGGCGGGCGGCGATCGCCCCGGCCACGGAGCGGATCGCCGGCGCGCCCCGCTCCAGGATCCGGCGCAGCACGGCAGGCTGCTCCGCCATCTCACCCGACATGATCCGGCCCGGCTGCTCGCTCATGCGCACCAGTCGAGCACGGACGCTCCGGAAGCCGCCAGTCGGAGGGCCCGTTCTGCTAGATTGGTCTATACCACATACGTTCTCCGAGAGGGCAGGCCCAGCGTGGAAGTTGTCATCGTCCAGGACGCCGAGGCGGGCGGCGAGCTCATCGCCGAAGGCATCGCCGCTCTTCTGCGCCGCAAGCCGGACGCGCTGCTCGGCGTGGCCACCGGCTCCACCCCGCTGCCCATCTACGACGCGCTGACCGCCAAGGTCCGGTCGGGAGCGGTGGACGTCTCCCGCGCCCGGATCGCCCAGCTCGACGAGTACGTGGGGCTGCCGGCCGGGCACCCGGAGTCGTACCGCTCCACCGTGCTGCGCCAGGTCGTCGAGCCGCTGGGCCTGGGCCCCGAGGCCTTCCTGGGCCCGGACGGCTCGGCCGAGGACGTACAGGCGGCGTGCGAGGCGTACGACAGGGCGCTGGCCGAGGCGGGCGGCGTCGACCTCCAGATACTGGGCATCGGCACCGACGGGCACATCGGATTCAACGAGCCCTGCTCCTCGCTCGCCTCCCGTACCCGGATCAAGACGCTGACCGAGCAGACCCGCGTCGACAACGCGCGGTTCTTCGAGGGCGACATCGACCAGGTGCCCCACCACGTCATCACCCAGGGCATCGGCACCATCCTGGAGGCCCGCCACCTGGTCCTCCTCGCCACCGGCGAGGGCAAGGCCGAGGCCGTCGCCCAGACCGTCGAGGGCCCGGTCGCCGCGGTGGTGCCCGCCTCCGCGCTCCAGCTCCACCCGCACGCCACGGTGGTGGTCGACGAGGCGGCCGCCGCCAAGCTGAAGCTCGCGGACTACTTCCGCCACACCTACGCCAACAAGCCCTCCTGGCAGGGCATCTGAGCGCTCCCCCGGCGGGCGCGCCGGCGCGCCCGCCGCGTACACGGAAGGGCCGGTACCCGCTCGGGTACCGGCCCTTCCCCATGGGTCTCACACCCCGGCGACGACCTCCGCCGCGGCGGTGCCGCACACCCGCGCCGCCCCGTGCGTCGCGATGTGCAGGGCCCCGCGTGCCGGCGCCTGGTTCACGCCCATCTCGACGACCACGGTGTCCGGGCGGGCGGCCAGCAGCCCGTCCAGGGCGGCCGCCATCCACGGGTGGCGGTGGGCGTCCCGTACGACCGCGACGACCCGCCGCTCCCCCGCGTCCCGCAGCACCCGGTCCACGGCGGCGTCGGCGGCGTACGTCCCCGTCGTGGTGCCCGGCAGGAGCCGCGCCAGCTCGGGGCCGACGCCCCAGGGGGTCTCGTCGCCGACCGCGATGTTGGCGACCGGGGCGAAGACGGCGACATGGGCGGGGCCGGTGAGCGGCTCGCGCCGGCCGGTGACGGTCAGCGCGCGGCGCGCGGCCACCAGACCGATGCCGGTGCCGGGCGCGCTCCCCTCCTCGATGGGCGCGCCCGGCTCCGTCGTGGGCCCCCCGGCCCGGTGCGCCCGGGTCCAGGACGCGAGGGCGCGCACCCGCGCCGCCGCGTCGGCCAGCCGCTCCTCGGCCAGTTCGCCGGTTCGTACCGCGTCGACCAGCGCGTCGCGCAGGCGCAGGACGGTCTCCTCGTCGGCCAGGCCGCCGCCGACGCAGATGGCGTCGGCGCCCGCCGCGAGCGCGAGGACGGAGCCGCGCTCGATGCCGTACGTCGAGGCGATGGCCTGCATCTCCATGCCGTCGGTGACGATCAGGCCCTCGAAGCCCAGCTCCTGGCGCAGCAGACCGGTGAGGATCCGCGGGCTCAGGGTCGCCGGGCGGTCCGGGTCGAGCGCGGGAAGCAGGATATGCGCGCTCATCACCGATTTGGTACCCGCCGCGATCGCGGCGCGGAAGGGCACCAGCTCACGGGCGTGCAGTGTGTCGAGGTCCACATCGACGCGGGGCATGGCGAGGTGGGAGTCGACATTGGTGTCGCCGTGGCCGGGGAAGTGCTTGGTGCACGCGACGACGCCCACGGACTGGAGGCCCTCGACATAGGCCACGGTGTGGCGGGCGGCCAGTTCCGGGTCGGAGCCGAAGGACCGTACGCCGATGACCGGGTTGTCCGGGTCGGAGTTGACGTCCGCGGAGGGCGCCCAGTTGAAGTCGACGCCGCAGGCGGCCAGGCGGCGGCCGAGCTCCGCCGCGACGGCCCTGGTCAGGCCGGTGTCGTCGACCGTGCCGAGGGCGAGGTTGCCGGGGAAGGAGGAGCCGGTGCGGACCTCCAGCCGGGTGACGTCCCCGCCCTCCTCGTCGATGGCGACCAGGACGTCGTCCCGCTCGGCCCGCAGCCGGGCGGTGAGCGCCGCCAGTTGGGCGTCGTCGCTGATGTTCCGCCCGAACAGGCCCACCGCGGACAGGCCTTCGCCGATGCGCCGCAGCAGCCAGTCGGGCGGGGTGGTGCCGGTGAAGCCGGGCTGGAGCACGGTGAGCGCGTCCCTGACCAGGGTCGGGGAGGCGCCGCGTACGAGAGTCGTCATGGGGTGCCGTTATCCCTTCACTGCGCCGGCGGTCATACCGCCGACGGCCCGGCGCTGGAGGAAGAGGAACACGATGAGGACGGGCAGGGCGAAGAGCGAGGAGGCGGCCATGGTGGCGCCCCAGTCGTTGCCGAAGGCCGTCTGGAACTGGGTGAGCCACAGGGGCAGGGTCTGCGCGGTCTTCTCCTTGTTCAGGATCAGGACCATCGCGAACTCGTTCCAGGCCGTGATGAAGCCGAAGAGCGAGGTCGACATCAGGCCGGGCGCCAGCAGCGGGAAGATCACCTTGCGGAAGGCCTGGCCGCGGGTGCAGCCGTCGATCTGGGCCGCCTCCTCCAGCTCCACCGGGACGGCGGCGATGAAGCCGCGCAGGGTCCAGATGGTGAAGGGCAGCACCATGACGAAGTAGATCGCGGTCAGCAGCGGGATGCTGTTCAGCATGTCGCCGTCCCGGGCGATCATGTACATCACGATGACCATGACCTCCCAGGGGGCCATCTGCGCCATCATCACGCCCAGCACCAGGCCCTTGCGGCCGCGGAACTTCATCCGGGCGACGGCGAAGCTCGCCGCCAGGGCGACGACCAGGGCCAGCAGGACGGCTCCGATCGTGACGGTGAGGCTGTTGCCCACGTACGTCCAGAACAGGTCGACGCCGGTGGCGGTCGGGTAGTTCTCGAACGTCGGGACGAAGAGGAACACCGGGTCCTTGCTGAGGATCTCCGACTGCGGCTTCAGCGAGGAGCTGAGCATCCAGTAGACGGGGAAGACGAACAGCGCGGCCAGGACGAGCGCGGCGGCGTTCTTGGCGACCGTCCCCGGCCGGAGCGGCTTCCTGCGGCGGAGGACCTGCGGGGTGCGGGCGGCGGCCTCGGTGGTGGCGGTGGTGGTGCTCACTGCTCCTCCTCCTGCTTCAGGATCAGGCGGAAGTAGAAGGACATGGCCGCGATCAGCATCACGATGGTCAGTACGGAGATGGCGGCGGCGACCCCGTAGTGGAACTGCCCCTGGCCCTCGATGTAGGCGAACACGGGCAGGGTCTCCGACCCCCGGTCGGGGCCGCCGAGGTTCATCGCGTACACCTGGGCGAACGCCTTGAAGATCCAGATGATCTCCAGGAACGTGGTGATCAGGAAGAACGGCTTGAGGTTGGGGAAGACCACGGACCAGAACGTCCGCCAGCCGTTCGCGCCGTCCATCTTCGCCGCCTCGTACAGCTCGCCGCCGACGGTGGTGAGGGCCGCGTACATGTTGAGCGCGACGAACGGGATCGAGCCCCAGACCAGCAGGATCATCACGATCACGAGGGTGGAGAAGCCGGTCTCGAACCAGTTGTGCTGTTCGTAGCCCGCGAAGCCGAGGGTGCGCAGCAGCCAGTTGACGACGCCGAACTGCTCGTCGAACAGCCACCGGAAGACGGTGACGGAGGCGACGATCGGCATGGCCCAGGCGAGCATCAGCGACAGGGACAGCACCAGGCGCATCTTGGTGCCGAGCCGGTTGAGCAGCAGGCCGATCAGGGTGCCGAGGAGCATGATCAGGGCGACGTTGGCCGCCGTGAAGACGACGCTGCGGACCACGACGGTCCAGAACTGGGAGTCCCCCAGCAGCTCGGTGTAGTTCTCGACGCCGTTCCACTCGGGCTTCCGGGTGATCAGTTCCCTCCGGCCGACCTGCTGGAAGGAGAGGATCACGTTGCGGACGAGCGGGTAGAGCAGGAGCACCGCCATGGACAGGACGGCGGGGGCGATCAGCAGGTAGGGCAGCACCCCGCCGGGCAGGGAGCGCCTGCCGCGAGGAGGCTTCGGGGCGTTCTTCGAGCCGGCCGGGGGTGGCGGGGTCTTCGGCGTCCCCGCCGCGCTCCCGGGCGCGTCCTGGGGGGCGGCGCTCACCGCTCCCTGGGAGTCCACGGTCATGGTCTTCTTCCTCGCGGTTCTGTGCTGACCGGGTCATGGACCCGGTGGTGCGACCGGCATGGGGTCACCGGTCGCACCACCGGGGGGCTGGCGACCGCCGCGGGCCGCACCCCTGGGGCGACCCGCGGCGGTGCGGTCACTGCTGGTTGACGCGCTCGGTGATCACCTTGTCGGCCGCCTCGCCGGCCTTCTTGGCGTCCTCGCCCTTCAGGACCTTGGTCATGTAGTCCTTGATCGGGTTGGGAGCGGTCTCGACGTTCGCCCAGCCCGGGGTGACCGGGGTGATCTTGCCGACGGGCGCGGCCTTGGCCATCGCCTCGGCGAAGGAGCCGGCGGCCGGCTTGAACTGCGCCGCGTCGTTGTTGGGGAGCAGCGCGCCCTGGGTGGCCTCGGCGTACTTGGCCATGTGCTCCTTGCCGGCGGCGAGCGCCAGCCACTCCTTGGCCAGGTCCTTGTTCCGCGAGCGCTCGGACACCGCGAGGTTCGAGCCGCCGAAGAAGACGGAGCCGGGCTTGTCGGCGGTCTTGCCCGGGATGGGGAAGTAGCCGAAGTCGGCGGTCTTGCCGGCCTTCTTCATGGCGTCGATCGCGCCGCCGGCCTCCCAGCCGAGGCCGATCCAGGACGCCACGCCGCCCTTGGGGACGATGTCGGTGGACTGCTGGGGGGTCGCCTCGTCCTTGTCCTTGGGAGCGGTCGAGTACGACTGGAGCTCCTTGTAGAAGTTCATGGCGGCCACGGCCTCGGGGGAGGACAGGTTGCCCTTCCACTTGTCGCCGTCCTTGACGGCGAGGTCGCCGCCCTCGTCCCAGACGAAGCCCGCGTAGACGTACCAGCTCTGGCCGGGCAGGTAGATCGGCTGGGTCTTGGCGTCGGACGCCTTGAGCTTCTTGAGGCCGTCGATCCACTCGGCGCGGGTCTTCGGCGGGGTCACGCCGGCCTTCTTGTAGGCGGCCTTGTCGTAGACGACGACACGGTTGGCGGCGTACCAGGGGGCGGAGTAGAGCTTGCCGTCCAGCTCGTTGGAGGCGAGCATGCCCTTGTTCCAGCCGTCGGCCCCGAGCTCGGCCTTGTCCTCGGTGAGGTCGGCGAGGCCACCGGTGGCGGCGTAGCCGGCGGTCTGGGTGTTGCCGAGCTCGATGACGTCCGGCGGGGCGTCCTCGGAGAGGGCCGTGGTGACCTTCTCCTGGATGCCGTTCCACTGCTGGATCTCGACCTTGACCTTGACGCCCTTGTGCTTGGCCTCGAACTCCTTGTTGACGTTCTTGATCCACGCGTCGGGAGCCGAGCCGTCCATCACCCAGACGGTCAGGGTCTTGTCGCCACCGGCGTCGGAGCCGCCCCCCTTGCCGTCGTCCGAGCCACACGCGGCAATACCGACCATCATGCCCGCGACGCCTATCGCCGCGATGAGCTTGCGCTTCACGCCACCCTCCTCAGGGATGCCTGCAAACCCTGCCCCCACCGCGAAGCCATACCGGTGTACTGCCCGTGCTGCCCGTGGGACTGGGACCTGGTCTTTAATGGTTTAGACCAGTAACCCGGAGCTTGGCCTAGACCTTTAGGGGTGTCAAGGGTGTATAAGAAGGGCAGTCGGGTCCGTTACCGGACCGACACCTGAGGGAGGGCGACGACCCGTGACCGGTCCGTGCCACCATGTGAGCCGCAATAGACGGAGGAGCCGGTGACGGCAACAGCACAGGAGTCGGGAAGGCGGGTCATGGCCACGGATGGAGGCGGCACCGAGACCGAGGGCGGGGCAGCCACCCGCACCGCGCGCGTGCCCAAGTACTACCGCCTCAAGCGGCACCTGCTGGACATGACGGAGACCATGCCCCCCGGTACGCCCGTACCGCCGGAGCGGACGCTCGCCGCCGAGTTCGACACGTCCCGCACGACCGTCCGGCAGGCGCTCCAGGAACTGGTCGTCGAGGGACGGCTGGAGCGCATCCAGGGCAAGGGCACGTTCGTCGCCAAGCCCAAGGTCTCGCAGGCGCTCCAGCTCACCTCGTACACCGAGGACATGCGCGCGCAGGGCCTGGAGCCCACCTCGCAGCTCCTCGACATCGGGTACGTGACGGCGGACGACACCCTCGCCGGGCTGCTCGACATCTCCCCCGGCGGCCGGGTGCTGCGCATCGAGCGGCTGCGGCTGGCGAGCGGCGAGCCGATGGCCATCGAGACGACCCACCTGTCGGCCAAGCGCTTCCCGGCGCTGCGGCGGTCGCTGGTCAAGTACACCTCGCTCTACACGGCGCTGGCCGAGGTGTACGACGTCCACCTCGCCGAGGCGGAGGAGACCATCGAGACCTCCCTGGCGACGCCCCGGGAGGCGGGCCTGCTCGGGACCGACGTGGGCCTGCCGATGCTGATGCTCTCCCGGCACTCGCTGGACGAGAACGGCGAACCGGTGGAATGGGTGCGCTCGGTGTACCGGGGAGACCGGTACAAGTTCGTGGCCCGTCTCAAGCGGCCCAACGGCTGACGCCACCGAGATCCTTACGAGACCCGTCCGTTATCCGGACCGGGGTTCCGCGCGGCGGACCGGTCCCCTAGATTGCGTGCGCATTACGCCATGTGATCAGCGAGGGGACGGAGTCGCCGTATGACACAGGAGAAACAACCAGCAATCACCCCGGTGCGGGTGGTGGTGGCGCTCTGTCTGTTCGCGCCCTTCGTGGCGATGCTGTGGGTCGGCTCGTACGCGAAGGTCGAGCCGACCCTCGCCGGGATCCCGTTCTTCTACTGGTACCAGATGGCCTGGGTCGTCATATCGACCGTGCTGACGATGGTCGCGTACCAGCTCTGGCACCGTGACCAGCGGGCCCGCGCGGCGGCGCGCGGGTCCTCGGCCCCCTCCGCCCAGGGGGGTGCGTCGCGGTGAACGACGGCGTGAACGGCGTCGCGCTCGCCGTCTTCATCTTCTTCTTCCTGGCCGTCACGGTCATGGGCTTCATGGCCTCGCGCTGGCGCAAGGCCGAGAACGAGCACAGCCTCGACGAATGGGGCCTGGGCGGCCGCTCGTTCGGCACCTGGATCACCTGGTTCCTGCTGGGCGGCGACCTCTACACGGCGTACACCTTCGTCGCCGTCCCGGCGGCGATCTACGCGGCCGGCGCGGCCGGCTTCTTCGCCGTCCCCTACACGATCCTCGTCTACCCGCTGATCTTCACCTTCCTGCCGCGCCTGTGGTCGGTGTCCCACAAGCACGGGTACGTCACCACCTCCGACTTCGTCCGGGGACGGTTCGGCTCGAAGGGCCTGTCGCTGGCGGTGGCCGTGACCGGCATCCTCGCCACCATGCCGTACATCGCGCTCCAGCTCGTCGGCATCCAGGCGGTGCTCGACGTGATGGGCGTGGGCGGTGGCGAGACCACCCACTGGTTCGTCAAGGACCTGCCGCTGCTCATCGCCTTCGGTGTCCTCGCGGCGTACACCTACTCCTCCGGGCTGCGGGCGCCGGCGATGATCGCCTTCGTCAAGGACACGCTCATCTACATCGTCATCGCGGTGGCGATCATCTACATCCCCATCAAGCTCGGCGGCTTCGACGAGATCTTCAGCAAGGCGGGCGAGGCCTACGCGCAGATCAACCCGGCGACCGACAAGCCGCGCGGCGCGCTGGTGCCCGGGGAGATGGGCCAGTGGGGGTACGCGACGCTCGCGCTCGGCTCGGCGCTGGCGCTGTTCATGTACCCGCACTCCATCACGGCGACGCTGTCCTCGCGCAGCCGTGACGTGATCCGCCGCAACACCACCATCCTGCCGCTGTACTCGCTGATGCTGGGCCTGCTGGCCCTGCTGGGCTTCATGGCGATCGCGGCCGGCGTGAAGGTGCAGAACGGCCAGCTCGCCATCCCGCAGCTGTTCGAGGACATGTTCCCGGACTGGTTCACGGGCGTCGCCTTCGCGGCCATCGGCATCGGCGCGCTGGTCCCGGCGGCCATCATGTCGATCGCCGCCGCCAACCTGTTCACCCGCAACATCTACAAGGACTTCCTGAAGCCGGACGCCACGCCGGAGCAGGAGACCAAGGTGTCCAAGCTGGTGTCGCTGCTGGTCAAGGTGGGCGCGCTGGCCTTCGTGCTCACCATGGACAAGACGGTCGCCATCAACTTCCAGCTCCTCGGCGGCATCTGGATCCTCCAGACCCTGCCGGCGCTGGTGGGCGGCCTGTTCACCCGGTGGTTCCACCGCTGGGCGCTGCTGGCCGGCTGGGCGGTCGGCATGGTCTACGGCACGGCGGCGGCGTACGGCGTCGCCAGCCCGACCCAGAAGCACTTCGGCGGCTCGTCCGCCGAGATCCCGGGCATCGGCGAGATCGGCTACATCGGTCTGACGGCGTTCGTCCTCAACGCCCTGGTCGTGGTGGTCCTGACGTTCGTGCTCCGGGCGACCAACGCGCCGGACGGCGTCGACGAGACGTCCCCCGGGGACTACACGGCCGACGCGGGCGACCCTGGCGTGAAGGTGGAGCTCCCTCCGGCCACGGCGGGCGCCGGGCACTGACCCATCCGCGTACGAGGGCCGTCGTGCCTCCCCCGGTGGGGGCACGGCGGCCCGTTCGTTGTGCACTCTGGCCCCATGGACATCACCATCAGGGCGGTACGGCCGGAAGAACACGAGGCGCTCGCCGACGTCACGGCCCAGGCCTACCTCGGCGACGGGTTGCTGGCCTTCGGGGAGAGCGACGAGTACCTGATCGAGCTGCGGGACGTGGCCGGGCGCGCCGCGCGGGCCGAGGTGCTGGTCGCGGTCGCGGAGGACGAACGGGTGCTCGGGGGCGTGACGTTCGTCCCCCGGGGCGGCGGTCCGTGGGGCGGGCACGCGCGGGACGGGGAGGCGGAGTTCCGGATGCTGGCGGTGGCGCGGGCGGCCCGGCGGCGCGGCGCGGGCGAGGCGCTCGTACGGGCGTGCGTGGAGCGGGCGCGGGAGGTGGAGGGGTGCCGGCGGCTGGTGGTGTCCTCGTGGCAGTCCATGCGGGCGGCGCACCGGATCTGTGAGCGGCTGGGGTTCGACCGGACCCCGGAACGGGACTGGCAGGCCGCTCCGGGCGTCACGCTCCGCACCTACGCCGTGGAACTCTGAGCCCCGGTCGACACAACATGTGGGGGGTGCCTCAATCGGCGCCCCCCACATGTATGCTCGTCCTCGCTGTCGCCGCAGGGGAATCCGGTGCAATTCCGGAACTGTCCCGCAACGGTGTGTTGGTGTGCCTATGGGTACGTACGAGTCCGAAGACCTGCCGACAGCGCGCCCGGACCGTCCGGCCCGGGTGCCCAGACGTCCGGGCCTCGCGGAGTGGGCCGGTGGACGCGGTGCCCTGCGCCCCCGTACCCGGGCGTGCCCGCTCCCCTGCCCGCGCCGCCGGTGGCCCCGAGCCGAGCGAGGGAGAGCCCCCACGTGACCATCGCGCCAGCCGATCCGGTTTCAGCGATCGAGAGCGACGGAAACGACGGACCCGGGACCGTACTGCTGCGGACCCTGACCGACCTCACCGCCGATCTGCCCGACACCGACCCCGGCCGGGTCGCCGCCGCCGCGCTGCGCGGCCGGCACGCCGGGTCCGACGAGGCGGAGCTGCGGGAGCTCGCCACCGAGGCGGCCGCCGGTCTGATCGCCGAGGACCCGGCGTACTCCCGGCTCGCGGCGCGGCTGCTGGCCCGGACCATCGCGGAGGAGGCGGCGGGGCAGGGCGCGGTGGCGTTCTCGGCGTCGGTGGCCGTCGGGCACCGGGAGGGCCTGATCGCGGACCGCACGGCCGCGTTCGTCTCGCTCCACGCGGACCGGATGGACGCGCTGGTCGACCCGGCCGGGGACGACCGGTTCGGCTACTTCGGGCTGCGGACGCTGTACTCGCGCTACCTTCTCCGCCACCCGCTCACCCGCAAGGTGATCGAGACGCCCCAGCACTTCATGCTGCGGGTGGCGGCGGGCCTCGCCGAGGACGACTCGGTGCGCGCCCTGGACGAGGTCGCGGCGCTGTACGGGCTGATGAGCCGGCTGGACTACCTGCCCTCCTCCCCCACGCTGTTCAACTCCGGCACGCGACACCCGCAGATGTCCTCGTGCTACCTGCTGGACTCCCCGCTGGACGAGCTGGACTCCATCTACGACCGCTACCACCAGGTCGCGCGGCTGTCGAAGCACGCGGGCGGCATCGGCCTGTCGTACTCCCGCATCCGGGCGCGCGGTTCGCTGATCCGGGGCACCAACGGGCACTCCAACGGCATCGTGCCGTTCCTGAAGACGCTGGACGCCTCGGTGGCGGCGGTGAACCAGGGCGGGCGGCGCAAGGGCGCGGCGGCGGTGTACCTGGAGACGTGGCACGCCGACATCGAGGAGTTCCTGGAGCTTCGGGACAACACCGGTGAGGACGCCCGGCGCACCCACAACCTGAACCTGGCGCACTGGGTCCCCGACGAGTTCATGCGCCGGGTCGACGCCGACGCCGAGTGGTCGCTGTTCTCGCCGGCCGACGTGCCGGAACTGGTCGACCTGTGGGGCGAGGCGTTCGACGCCGCCTACCGCGCCGCCGAGGCGAAGGGCCTGGCCCGCAAGACCATGCCCGCCCGGGACCTGTACGGCCGGATGATGCGGACCCTGGCGCAGACCGGCAACGGCTGGATGACGTTCAAGGACGCCTCCAACCGCACGGCCAACCAGACGGCGCAGCCGGGCCACACGGTCCACTCCTCGAACCTGTGCACCGAGATCCTGGAGGTCACGGACGACGGGGAGACCGCCGTCTGCAACCTGGGCTCGGTGAACCTCGGCGCGTTCGTCAGCGGCGGCGACCTCGACTGGGAGCGGCTGGACGCGACCGTCCGCACGGCCGTCACGTTCCTGGACCGGGTCGTCGACATCAACTTCTACCCGACCGAGCAGGCCGGGCGCTCCAACGCGAAGTGGCGGCCGGTGGGCCTGGGCGCGATGGGCCTCCAGGACGTGTTCTTCCAGCTCGGGCTGCCGTTCGACTCGCCCGCGGCCAGGGCCCTGTCGACGCGTATCGCCGAGCGGATCATGCTGGCCGCGTACGAGGCGTCCGCCGACCTCGCCGAGCGCAACGGCCCGCTGCCGGCCTGGGAGAAGACCCGTACCGCGCGCGGGGTGCTGCACCCCGACCACTACGACGTCGAGCTGAACTGGCCGGAGCGGTGGGAGGCGCTGCGCGCCCGCATCGCCGAGGTCGGCATGCGCAACTCGCTGCTGCTGGCCATCGCGCCGACGGCGACGATCGCCTCGATCGCGGGCGTGTACGAGTGCATCGAGCCGCAGGTGTCCAACCTGTTCAAGCGCGAGACGCTGTCGGGCGAGTTCCTCCAGGTCAACTCCTACCTGGTGGCCGAGCTGAAGCGGCTCGGCGTGTGGGACGCGAAGACCCGTGAGGCGCTGCGCGAGTCCAGCGGCTCGGTCCAGGGCTTCACCTGGATCCCGGCCGAGGTGCGCGAGCTGTACCGGACGGCGTGGGAGATCCCGCAGCGCGGCCTGATCGACATGGCGGCGGCCCGTACGCCGTTCCTGGACCAGTCGCAGTCGCTGAACCTGTTCCTGGAGACGCCGACCATCGGCAAGCTGTCGTCGATGTACGCGTACGCCTGGAAGCAGGGCCTGAAGACGACGTACTACCTGCGCTCGCGCCCGGCGACCCGGATCGCCCGCGCGGCCCGGGCGTCCGTCCCCGTCCCCGCGCAGGTGACCCCGGAGGACGCGGTCGCCTGCTCCCTTGAGAACCCCGAGTCCTGCGAGGCCTGCCAGTGATGTCCGCTTCCCCCGAGAAGAACCTGCTCGACCCGGGTTTCGAACTGACCCTCCGCCCGATGCGCTACCCGGACTTCTACGAGCGCTACCGGGACGCCATCAAGAACACCTGGACGGTGGAGGAGGTCGACCTCCACTCCGACGTGGCGGACCTCGCCAAGCTGACGCCCGGTGAGCAGCACCTGATCGGCCGGCTGGTCGCGTTCTTCGCGACCGGTGACTCGATCGTGGCGAACAACCTGGTGCTGACGCTGTACAAGCACATCAACTCCCCCGAGGCGCGGCTGTACCTGTCGCGGCAGCTCTTCGAGGAGGCCGTGCACGTCCAGTTCTACCTGACGCTGCTGGACACCTACCTGCCCGATCCGAAGGACCGGGCGGCGGCGTTCGACGCCGTGGAGAACATCCCCTCCATCCGGGAGAAGGCGCAGTTCTGCTTCCGCTGGATGGACTCGGTGGAGAAGATCGAGCGGCTGGAGACGAAGGCCGACCGGCGCCGCTTCC
The DNA here is from genome assembly GCF_055598725.1 of Streptomyces sp. NPDC039423. NCBI lineage: Bacteria > Bacillati > Actinomycetota > Actinomycetes > Kitasatosporales > Streptomycetaceae > Streptomyces > Streptomyces sp. NPDC039423. The sequence goes on along the minus strand of NZ_JBVKAH010000002.1, from coordinate 635,673 downwards.
TGCTGAACCTGATCTGCTTCGCCGCCTGCATCGAGGGTCTGTTCTTCTACGGCGCCTTCGCGTACGTGTACTGGTTCCGCTCGCGCGGTCTGCTGCACGGCCTGGCGACCGGCACCAACTGGGTGTTCCGCGACGAGACGATGCACATGAACTTCGCGTTCGAGGTCGTGGACACCGTCCGCAAGGAGGAGCCGGACCTCTTCGACGACGCGCTCCAGCAGCAGGTCACCGACATGCTGCGGGAGGCCGTCGAGGCGGAGCTCCAGTTCGGCCGCGACCTGTGCGGTGACGGCCTGCCGGGCATGAACACCGAGTCGATGCGGCAGTACCTGGAGTGCGTGGCCGACCAGCGCCTGACGCGTCTGGGCTTCGCCCCGGTGTACGGCTCGGAGAACCCGTTCTCCTTCATGGAGCTCCAGGGCGTCCAGGAGCTGACGAACTTCTTCGAGCGCCGCCCGTCCGCCTACCAGGTGGCGGTGGAGGGCTCGGTCGACCTCGACGAGGACTTCTAGGAGGTCTTGTCGATCAGACCGGTCGTGCGCCGAGCGTCGCCGCGGGCCCGGGTGAGGGTCCGCGGCGACGGGTGTCCGCCGGGCGCCGCGGCCCGCGCAACTGGCGGTCGACGGCGCGCTCCCGGGCGTGCCCGACGAGCGAGGGCAGGGCGAGAAGGACGAAGAGGGCGACGGGGACGAAGGCGTTCAGGACCGTTGTCATGTCCTCCACTGTCGTCCTCGCGGCGGGAAAAGATCAGTGGCAGGACTGTCACCGACCATCGAATTACTGCCAGGGCCGTGCCATGCTCGTCGCATGCTGAGGAATGTGGCGGCCGTCCTGCTGGACGGCGTGAACCCCTTCGAACTCGGGGTGGTCTGCGAGGTCTTCGGCCTCGACCGGAGCGACGACGGGCTGCCCGTCCACGACTTCGCCGTGGTGTCCGCCGAGGGCCCCCGGCTGCGCACGCACGCCGGTTTCACGATCGGGACGGAGCACGGTCTCGAACGGCTGGCGGAGGCGGACCTGGTCGCGGTTCCCGCGGGCGGCCGCTATGCGCAGCGCCCCTACCCCGAGCCCCTGCTCGCGGCCCTGCGCGACGCCGTCGACCGCGGGGCGCGGGTGCTGTCCGTCTGCACCGGCGCCTTCGTGCTGGGCGCGGCCGGGCTGCTGGACGGCCGCCGCTGCACGACGCACTGGCGGCAAGCGGCCGAGCTGGCCCGGCGCCACCCGCGGGCGCTGGTGGACCCCGACGTGCTGTACGTCGACGACGGCCCGGTCATCACCTCGGCGGGTACGGCCGCCGGAGTCGACGCCTGTCTGCACCTGGTGCGCCAGGAGTACGGGCACGAGGTGGCCAACACCATCGCCCGCCGCATGGTGGTGCCCCCGCACCGGGCCGGCGGCCAGGCCCAGTACGTCGACCGGCCCCTGCCGCGCACCCGCTGCGACACGGTCGGGGACGTCCTGGACTGGATGGAGCGGCACCTGGACCGGGAGATCACCGTGGAGCAGCTGGCGGCGCGGGCCCACATGTCCCCGCGCACGTTCGCCCGCCGGTTCCAGCAGGAGACCGGGACGACGCCCTACCGCTGGCTCCTACGCCAGCGGGTGCTGCTGGCACAGGAGTTGCTGGAGGCCACGGACGACACGGTGGACGCGATCGCGGGCCGGTCGGGGTTCGGGAACGCGGCCGCGCTGCGGCACCACTTCCTGCGCACCCTGGGGACGACCCCGAACACGTACCGCCGCACCTTCCGCGGGCCGGCGCGGGTGGCCTGAGCCGTCAGACGCCGCAGGCGGAGGCGGACCAGAAGCGGCTCGCGCGCGGTGGTCGAGGTGGGTGTGGTCGCCGTGCCCGGCATAGCCGGGGCCGAGGATGCCGTGGAAGCCGTGGTTGTGGCCTGCCGGGCGAGCCTGCACAGGGAGCGCGGGCCCGCGCCCAGGTCGGCGGCGTCCCCGTACAGGTGGCGGCTGCCGGACGCCCCGCCGACCGCGTCGTTGCAGGCGTGGGAGCGGAAGCCGCTGGTCACGGTGATGGGCTGGTCGCCGAGCGCGTGCCGCAGCACCTCCAGCTTCCACATGGTGCGCAGCGCGCTGGCGTTGGCGGTGGCGGCGCTCATGGCTCCGCCGGCCCAGGTGGTGTCGCAGTCGTTCAGTTCGGCGTAGGTGAAGTGGACGGCGTGCAGTCGTCGTCCTGGAGTGCGTAGAGCTTGCCGAAGGTGGCCGGGCCCGCGACGCCGTCGGCCGTGAGTCCGTAGGCGGCCTGGAAGCGCTTGACCGCCGCGGTGGTCGCCGGGCCGTAGAACCCGTCGACGGCGAGGACGCCTCCGTAGCCGGGGTGGCCGGCGACGCGGATCCAGTGGCGGACGCGCGACGGCCCCGTCCCGGTCACCGGAACGGGGCCGCGGCGGAGCGGTCAGTCGTTGGGGACGACCGGGTAGCGGGGCGTCCCCTCGGCCATCTGCTTCAGCGCGTCCTTACGGTCGCGCTTCGACAGGCGGTCGATGTACAGGTACCCGTACAGGTGGTCCGTCTCGTGCTGGAGGCAGCGGGCGAAGTAGCCGGTGCCCCGCACCTTGATGGGGTTGCCCTGGACGTCCTGGCCGCGCACCACCGCGTAGTCGGGGCGGGCCAGCGAGGCGTACGCGCCCGGCACGGACAGGCATCCCTCGTTGGAGTCGTCCAGGAGCCGCCGCTCCGGGACCAGTTCCTCCAGCACCGGGTTGCACACCACGCCCACGTGCCGGACGCCCTCGTCGTCCATGCAGTCGTAGACGAAGACCTTCAGGTCGACGCCGATCTGGTTGGCGGCCAGGCCCACGCCCTCCGCCGTCCGCTGGCTGGCGAACATGTCGTCCACGAGCCGCGCCAGTTCGTCACCGAAGTCGGTGACGTCCTTGCACTCCTTGTGCAGCACCGGGTTGCCGACCACCGTGATCGGGCGGGAGGTGCCGCGCTCGCGGTACGCGCGCTCGCGCTCCTCGCAGTCCTCCGTGTCGACGATGAAGCCCTCGTCGTCGACCTGCTGAGCCGTCTCCTGCTGCGCCATGTCCGCTTCTGCGCCTTCCTGAGTACCCGATGCCCGCGCCGTGCCCGTACGGCACGCCGCGTTGTGCCCGTACAGCCTACGGGCCGCGAGCGACAGGGGTCAGCAGACTTCTTCGAGATCCCGCCACTCACGGCTGTCCGGGCTGTCCGCCACCCAGCCGTCCAGCAGCCCCCGCACCAGCCCGGCGGGCGCCGCGATGCCGCACTCCCGCTCGGGCACCCACAGCTCGCCCGGCGACCGGTGGCCCAGCGGCCCCGGATGCCCCGGCTCACTGTGGTCGTGCGGGTCCAGGTGCTCGCCCTCGCCCTCGGCGCTGGGCATCCGCGACTCGGAGCACGCCCGGCACAGCAGCCGCACCGACGACGACCAGTCCTCGGCGGCGAACCCGGCGTCCGCCGCCAGCCGCTCCAGGGCGTCCCGGTCGGCCTCGGTGGCCGCCTCCAGCAGCACCACCCAGGTGGGCACCGGGGACGGCGCCCACAGTTCGATCTCGTCGAACACCGGGAAGCTGTGCCCCGCCGACGTCGTCCGTTCACCGTTCGGGACCCCGTCGTGCAGCACGACCTCGCCCCAGCGCCGGCCCGAGGACGGCAGCGGGATGGACAGCACCTCCACCCGGGCCGGGTCCAGCCGGCGGCCCCACACCACTTCGGCCTCGCCCTCCGGCGACAGCCGCACGGCGGCGCTGCCCAGCTCCATCCCGGTCGGCTCCCCGCCGGCCGCGGCCGCCCCGGGCACCTTCAGCCCGTAGGCCTGCCAGGCGCGGCGGGCCAGCGGCCAGTCCTGGAGGGCGGTGGCGGCGATGCCCACGTTCCACCAGTCGGGCGCACCGGTCTCCTTGTCGAGCAGCGCGACGGCCCGCAGCCCCGCGGTGCGCGCCTGCTCCCAGTCGTGCCGGAACTTGTGCAGCAGCGCCAGGTTGAACCAGGACTCCGAGAGCCAGGGCTCCAGGTCCGCCGCACGCGTCAGCAACGCACCCGCGTCCTCGTACCGCCCGTCCCCGATCAGCGTGAACGCGCGGTCGGTGGCCTGCCGCCACGAGGCGGAGGGCCGATGCCGTACCTTCCCGAAGATCCTCACGATTCCCGCCTGCCGGTCTGCCGGTCGCTGAAGGTCTCTGCCCCCGGACACCCTCTTGTTCGCATCCAACCATGCCGGGTCGCACGCCCGCTCATTACCCATGGGTTACCCCGGGGCCGACCCCGTGACGCCGCCGCGGGCGAGGACTCTGGCGAGTGACTCCACCACTTTCGGGTGATAGTCCCGCGCGGTGCCCAGCCGCAGCCGCTCCAGGGCGCTCAGCGCCCCGTCCGCGTTCCCCGCGCCTTCCCGGAACAGCTCGTCGTACGCGTTCACGGCGCGGACGATCCGGGCGGGCAGCGGCTGCTCCCGGTACGGGTCGGCCTGCCGCTCCACGACGACGGCGACGGCCGCCGGGGCGCCGGTCCGGCGCACCACGGCCCCGCCCAGCAGCGCGATGCGGCGCTGCTCGGCCTCCGGGAGGCGGGCCGTGGCTCCTTCCGGTACGGGATCGATCAGGGACAGCTGTCCGATGTCGTGCATCAGCGCGGCGTACTCCAGAACGGTCAGATCGGGCTCCGACAGTCCCAGCTCGCGTCCTACCGCACGGCTGAGCGCCGCCACCCGGTGGGCGTGTCCGGGGCGCGTGTACCCGGCGATCTCGGTGGCACGCGCAAGGGAGGCGATGGTCTGCCGGTAGGTGTCCCGGACGGACGCGTACCGGCGGAAGGAGAGCTGGGTGAGCAGCAGCGGCACGCAGAACACCGGCAGCGCCCACAGCCCGGCGACCGCCACCGCCAGGGCCATCACCGCGCCGGTGGCGCACACGGCGGACCCGATGCCGAGCCGGGCGCGCAGTTCGTCGCGCAGGAGCGGGCCGTACGGATGGCCGGTGCGCGAGCGCAGCAGCAGGGCGGCCAGCACCGCGTCGCACAGGGTGGTGAGCACCAGGAGGACCAGCAGGAACAGGACGTAGCCGTGTCCCCGTCCGACGGTCCGCAGCAGCTCGCCCGAGTTGTACAGGGGCTGGAAGCACAGGGCGGCGAAGCCGGCGGTGAGCACCCGGCGGGCCACGTGGTCGAGCGCGCGCCCCCGCCCCCGGGCCACCTGCGGTACGGCGCCGACGAGGGCGCCCGCGACGACCACGGCGACGATCTGGGCGACCCCGTGGGTGGTGGCCCGCCCGGCGGACTCGCCGAGCAGGGCGTACGCCAGGGCCCCGGCGGCCCCGAGGGGGGCGGGCTCCCTGCCCCGCGGGTCGTCCGGCGCCGGGGGCGGGCCGGCGTCCGGGCGGGCGCCCCGCCGGGCGAGTTCGCCCACGGTGACCAGGACCCCGAAGGCCAGCGCGGTTCCCGGCTCGGCGACCCCGTGCCAGAGCGTCCAGGCGAGTCCGGCCACCGCGACCGTCCCGGCGGCCGTGCGGAGCAGCGCGCCGGCCGTGGCCGGCACCCCCCACGACCGCGCCCTCACCGGGCGCCGCCCCAGGCCTGGCCGTGGCCCGGGCCGGGTGCCGGGCGCCGCCCGGGCAGCGCGCCGCGGCGTGCCCGCGCCGGGGTCCCGGGGCGCGCGCCCGCCCGGGGCGAGCCGCCGGCCCCGGCCCCCGGGGCCCCGGCCGGGGAGGCGCCGGGCGCCGGGGCCCCGCCCTGTCCGCCCTGTCCGCCCGGCCCCGCACCCGCACCCGCACCGGCCTCCGTGCCCGCACCGGTGCCCTCGGGCTCGTCGGCGGTGACCGCCGTCGTCCAGCCGTACCGGTCCAGCGCCCGCGTCAGCGCCCGCACCATCCGCGGGTCGAACTGCCGCCCCGCGCACCGCTCCAGCTCCGCGACAGCGGTCGCCACGGGCCTGGCCCTCCGGTAGGAGCGGGTCGAGGTCATGGCGTCGAACGCGTCGGCCACGGCGACCACCCGGGCCGCCTCCGGGATCCGGTCGCCGCTCAGCCCGTACGGGTAGCCGCTGCCGTCCATCCGCTCGTGGTGGTGGAGGATCGCGGCGCGCGCCTCGCCCAGGAAGCCGATGCCGCGCACGATCTCGTGCCCGTACTCCGGGTGCAGCTCGATCACCCGCCGCTCCTGCGGGGTCAGCGGCCCGTCCTTGCGGAGCACCCGGGTCGGTACGCCGAGCTTGCCGACGTCATGGAGGATCCCGGCGAACCGGATCACGTCCAGCCGGTCCTCTTCCATGCCCAGCTCGCGGGCGATCAGTACGGAGGCCCGGCCGACCCGCTCGCTGTGCCCGCGGGTGTAGGCGTCCTTGATGTCCACCGCCTGGACCAGGGCCCGGATCGTCGCCTGGTGGGCGGCGCGCTCCCGGTGGTACTGGCCGTACATCCAGCAGGAGACGTACATCGGCAGCAGCACGAACAGGGCCGCCGACCATCCGTACGGACTGCGCCACAGCACGGCCATCATCAGCCCGGCGAGCCCGTGCACGGCGTGCGGGAGGAGCGACCGGGTGAGCAGACCGGGCCAGGCGTCGCGCACCGGCACCGGCTCCGCGGTGGCGAGGATGCCGCCGTCGAGGGCGGTGAGCACCAGGCAGAAGGCGAGCGCGCCGCAGCCGGCCGGCAGCAGGACGTACGGGAAGTCGGAGGCGGCCACCGCGGCGGGACCGCCGAGCAGCACCGCCGTGTACGCGGCGGCCCACGCGGCCAGGGCGAGCCGCGCGGCCCGCCAGATCCGGCGCGGCAGGGCGGGCCGCTCCTCGACCCCGGACAGCAGGGCGCCCGGGACGGCGGCCAGCGCTGCGGCGGCGGGCGGCAGCAGCAGGGTGGCGGCGAGCAGCACGGGGAGGAACGATCCGGCACCCATCGGGACGGCGCCGGCGCCGAGCGCCCTGCCGGTCAGGGGGCAGCGGACGGGCCACTCGCAGAAGGCGTAGAGCGCGGCGAGGAGCGTGAGCGCGCGCCACGGGGTCCCCGCACCGGGGAGGAGCGCCGGGAGCGCGCAGGCCGCGGCACAGACCACGGCTCCCGCGATGTACGCGCGTGCCGTCACCGGAATCCCCACCACGTCTCCCCACCGTCTCCCGCCGCCTCGCCGGCCTCTCGCCGGCTCCTCGGCTCTCGTCGACCAAGTGGAGCGTCAGGCTAGCGAGTTGGGGGTGGCGCGGCGGGGTGAAGAGGGCGATTAGCACCTTTGGGTGAAGACAGGCATGACGACGGAAAAACGGGGTCCGCCGTGAGGGCGGACCCCGTTCCCCGGGCTCGGCCGGCGCTCCGTGCGGCATCCCGCACGGGCGGAGGTCACTCCTGGGTGGCGGCGGTGATGTCGTGGTCCGGCACGGTCTCGCCCGACCGGATCAGCTCGATGCGGCCCATGACCTTGGCCCGCAGGTCGGCGGGGACGTCGTCATGTCCGCAGCACCGCTTGACCAGCTTCTTCACGGCCTGCTCCAGCCCGTACTTCTCCAGGCACGGGGAGCACTCCTCGAAGTGCACCTCGAACTTGGTGCAGTCGCTGTCGGGCATCTCGTGATCCAGGAACTCGTAGAGGTGGTCCAGCACCTCCGAGCAGTCCGTCTCGTGCGGCTCTCCGCAGCTCATGAGCCCGAGCCTTTCCCGTTGTTCGACGACTCTCCGGCCCCCGCCGGGACCAGTCCGCGTTCGCGGGCGTAGTCCTCGAGCATGCCGCGCAACTGGCGACGGCCACGGTGCAGTCGGGACATCACCGTACCGATGGGCGTACCCATGATGTCCGCGATCTCCTTGTACGCAAAGCCCTCGACATCGGCCAGGTAAACGGCGATGCGGAACTCCTCGGGGATCGCCTGGAGGGCTTCCTTCACGTCGGAGTCGGGCAGGTGGTCCAGCGCCTGGGACTCGGCGGACCGCAGACCGGTGGACATGTGCGACTCGGCACGGGCGAGCTGCCAGTCCTCGATCTCCTCGGCGGCGCTGCGCTGGGGTTCGCGCTGCTTCTTGCGGTACGAGTTGATGAAGGTGTTGGTGAGGATGCGGTACAGCCACGCCTTGAGGTTGGTGCCCTCGCGGAACTGGTGGAACGACCCGTACGCCTTCGCGTACGTCTCCTGCACCAGGTCCTCGGCGTCGGCGGGGTTGCGCGTCATGCGCAGGGCCGCCGAGTACATCTGGTCGAGGTACTCCAGCGCGTCCCGCTCGAAGCGCGCGTTGCGCTCGGCGGTCGTCTCCTCGTGGCCGTCGTCGGTCCCTGTGTCGGTCCCAGTGACCGGACCCACCTCCTCCAGCGCTGCGGCGGCGAGACCGAGTGCGGACCCGCTCGAATCGGAGAATAGTCGACCTTCCACGGACAGGTCCTTCCGATTCTTCCCGCCCGGGGTGCGGCCTGTCAGGCCGGGGGCGGTCCTGGCAGCCGGCAGCACGGTCCAGTCCAGCTCGCCGGCTGACTGCGACCGGCTCGGGCAGATGGTCGAACCCATGCGACGGACTCCCTCTCCTGGCTCTGTTCTCTCACCGACGCCCGTCACAACACCGGGCGCCCCGTCCCGCATTCCCGCCCCGGCGGCCGGGTTCACAGCAGGCCGGCGGCCCAGGTGCCGACCGCCCCGGTGATGACCTCCAGGGCGTCCGCCTGGGTGACGGGCGCGCGCTTCGGCACGGCGAACCCGTGGTCGCCGAAGGGCACCCCGACCAGCTCGTGGTCCCCGGCCGGGAACTCCTCCGGGCGGCCGAACGGGTCGTTGCCGCCCTGCACGACGAGCGTGGGCACGCCGGCGCCGAGCAGTTCGTCCGCCCGGGAGCGGTCCGGCCTGCCGGGCGGGTGCAGCGGGAAGGACAGCGCCAGTACGGCCAGGGCGCCCAGCTCGCGGGCGGTGCGGCAGGCCACCCGGGCGCCGGCGCTGCGCCCGCCGGCCACCACGGGCGGGCCGGCGGCGCGGAGCGCCGGCCACAGGTCGCGCCAGGCCTCGTCCAGCCGCTTGGGCGCGGGGGCCAGCTTCTTCCCGGCGACCCGCCAGGGCTGCTCGACCAGCGCGACGGTCACTCCGGCGGGCGGCAGGCTCGCGGCCAGCGCCCGGAGATCGCGCGCCTCGATGCCGCCGCCGGCTCCGTGGCCGAGGGCCATCACGAGGCGGGCGGGTCGCCCTTCGGCCTCGTACCAGGTGATGCGGGCGTCCCCGGTGCCGGTGGGGACGGTCTCGGTGGTGGTCACCGGCCCATCCTGCCGTGCGCCGGGCTCAGAAGAGGGTTCCCTCCTCGGGGGCGGCGATTTCCTCCAGCAGCTCGGGGCCGTTGTTGCGGACGTTGCTGACGGCGGTGGCCACCGGATACGCCCGCATCAGTCCGGCGGGCGGCGGGGTCAGCAGGGAGCGCAGGTCCTCCGGGTCGGTGCGGGCCGGGTCCAGCCAGGCGTCCCACCGGTCGGGCGTCAGCATCAGCGGCATGCGCGGGTGGATGTCGGCCAGCGAGTGCGGACCCTCCTCGGGGGCCACCCCGAGCGGTTCCTTGTCGGCCTCGGTGGTGATCACCGAGCAGGTGGCCCACCAGGCCCGCGGGTGCTCGGGCGGCAGGGTGGGGTCGCGCCAGAACTCGTACAGCCCGGCCATGGCGAAGACCGAGCCGTCGGCGGGGGTGACGAAGTACGGCTGCTTGCGGGGGCGCTTCCTCCTGCCCTGCTCCTCGAGCTGCCGCTCGTCGGCGCCGGTCACCCACTCGTAATAGCCGTCGGCGGGCAGGATGCAGCGGCGCTGGGCGAAGGCCCGGCGGAAGGACGGCTTGTCCGGCACGGTCTCCGCGCGGGCGTTGATCATGCGGGCGGCGCCCTCCGGCGTCTTGGACCAGGACGGCACGAGACCCCACTTCAGGACGCGTAGCTGCCGAACCGGACGGCCCGGATCCGCGTCCTTGTCCTTGAGGGGGCGTTCGAGGACCGCGTACACCTCTTTGGTCGGGGCCACGTTCCAGTCGGGCTCCAGGGTCTCCTCCGGCTCCCACTTCTCCACCTGGAAGAGTCCGGTCAGGTCCTCGGGCCTACGACTCGCCGAATAACGTCCGCACATACTTGCCCACACTGCCACGAGCCACCGACACCATGAGGAGCCGTCCGAGAAAATGGCCAGCACCGGATTCCTCGGTACCCAGCCCGCCCCGGACCTGTGGCTCGTCGTCGTCACCGCGGTGGCCGCCCTCGCGGTGACCGTCCCGCACCGGGTGTGGCGGGTGTCGCGCAACGCCGTGACCATCGCGCACGAGGGCGGCCACGGGCTGGTCGCCCTGCTCACCGGGCGCCGTCTCGACGGCATCCGGCTCCACTCCGACACCAGTGGCCTCACCGTCAGCCGCGGGAAGCCCACCGGCATGGGGATGATCCTCACCGCGGCGGCCGGGTACACCGCGCCGTCCCTGCTGGGCCTGGGCGGCGCCTGGCTGCTCGCCGCGCACCGGGTCACGCTGCTGCTGTGGGTGGCCACCGCGCTGCTGCTCGCCATGCTGGTGATGATCCGCAACGCGTACGGGGCGCTCACCCTCCTGGTGACGGGTGCAGCGTTCGTCCTCGTGTCGTGGCTGGCGGAGCCGGACGTCCGGTCGGGGTTCGCGTACGCGGCCGTGTGGTTCCTGCTGCTGGGCGGGGTACGCCCGGTCTTCGAGCTCCAGGCCAAGCGGCGGCACGGCGGGGCGCCGGACTCGGACGCCGACCAGCTCTCGCGGCTCACCCACGTACCGGCGGCACTGTGGCTGTTCCTGTTCCACGCCGTCTCCCTCTGCTCCCTGATCGGCGGGGGGCGCTGGCTGCTCGGCCTGTGATCGGCCGTGACCATCTGCCCCGTCTAAAGTGAGGGGCATGACCGAAACCCCCGCACAGCTCGATCTCTGGCCGGCCCCGTACGCGAGTGGAGCCGTGGACGCGACCGTCACCGTGCCCGGGTCCAAGTCGGTCACCAACCGTGCCCTGGTGCTCGCCGCCCTCGCCTCCGAGCCGGGCTGGCTGCGGCACCCGCTGCGCTCGCGCGACACCCTGCTGATGGCCGAGGCGCTGCGCACGATGGGCGTCGGCATCGAGGAGGGCGTGGGCCCCGACGGCACGGGCGAGCGGTGGCGGGTCATCCCGGCGGGCCTGCACGGTCCCGCCGCGATCGACGTGGGCAACGCGGGAACGGTCATGCGCTTCCTCCCGCCGGTCGCGACCCTGGCCACCGGCCCGGTCCGGTTCGACGGCGACCCGCGCTCCTACGAGCGGCCGCTGCACGGCGTGATCGACGCCCTGCGCGCCCTCGGCGCCCGGATCGACGACGACGCCCGGGGCTCGCTGCCGATGACGGTGCACGGGGCGGGGGCCCTGGAGGGCGGCCCGGTCGAGATCGACGCCTCGTCGTCGTCCCAGTTCGTCAGCGCCCTGCTGCTGTCCGCGCCCCGCTTCAACCAGGGCGTGGAGGTGCGCCACACGGGCGCGAAGCTGCCGTCGATGCCGCACATCCGGATGACCGTCGACATGCTCCGCGCGGTGGGGGCCCAGGTCGACGAGCCGGAGACGGGCGGCGAGCCGAACGTGTGGCGGGTCTCCCCCTCGGCGCTCCTCGGCCGCGACCTGACGATCGAGCCGGACCTGTCCAACGCGCAGCCGTTCCTGGCCGCCGCGCTGGTCACCGGTGGGCGGGTCACCATCCCCGACTGGCCCGGGCGGACCACCCAACCCGGTGACGCGCTGCGGGAGATCTTCACCGAGATGGGTGGCTCCTGCGAGCTCACCGAGCAGGGCCTGACCTTCACCGGTACGGGCACGATCCACGGCATCGACGTGGACCTGGGCGAGGTCGGCGAGCTGACGCCCGGCATCGCGGCGGTCGCGGCCCTGGCCGATTCGCCGTCCACGCTGCGCGGGGTGGCCCATCTGCGTCTGCACGAGACGGACCGGCTGGCGGCGCTCACCAAGGAGATCAACGGGCTGGGCGGGGACGTCACCGAGACCGCCGACGGACTGCACATCCGCCCCCGCCCGCTGCACAAGGGCGTGTTCCACACCTACGACGACCACCGGATGGCGACCGCCGGGTCGGTCATCGGCCTCGCCGTCGAGGGCGTGGTGATCGAGAACGTCGGGACGACCGCCAAGACCCTGCCGGACTTCCCCCGGATGTGGACCGGAATGCTCGAGGCCTGACGACATGCGCCGCTACGGCAAGCACACCGACGAGGACGACATCCGGTCCCGCCCCAACCGCAAGGGCAACCGTCCCCGCACCAGCATCCGCCCCAAGCACGAGGGCGCGGCCGAGGGCATGGTCCTCACCGTGGACCGCGGCCGGCTGACCTGTCTGGTCGACGGCCGGGTCGTCATGGCGATGAAGGCCCGCGAGCTGGGCCGCAAGGCGGCGGTCGTCGGCGACCGGGTCTCCCTGGTGGGCGACCTCTCCGGCAAGAAGGACACCCTCGCGCGGATCGTGCGGATCGAGCCGCGCGCCTCGGTGCTGCGCCGCACCGCCGACGACGACGACCCGTACGAGCGGGTGGTCGTCGCCAACGCCGACCAGCTCGCCATCGTCACCGCCCTGGCGGACCCCGAGCCGCGCCCCCGGCTGATCGACCGGTGCCTGGTGGCGGCGTTCGACGGCGGCCTGGAGCCGCTGCTCGTGCTCACCAAGTCGGACCTGGCCCCGCCGTCGATGCTGCTGGACCTGTACGGCGCGCTCGACATCCCGTACGTGGTGACGAGCCAGGAGGAGCTGTACGACGGGCACACGGCCGCCGACCGGGTGCGGGAGTACCTGTCCGGCCGGACCACCGCGTTCGTGGGCCACTCGGGCGTCGGCAAGACGACCCTGGTGAACGCCCTCGTGCCGGAGGACCGGCGACGGCTGACGGGTGACGTCAACGCCGTCACGGGGCGGGGCCGGCACACCACCACCTCGGCGCTGGCGCTGCCGCTCGACCGGGCCGAGGGCTGGGTGATCGACACCCCGGGCGTGCGGTCGTTCGGGCTGCACCACGTCGACCCGTCCCGGGTGATCCTGGCCTTCCCGGACCTGGTGGCGGGCACCGGGCAGTGCCCGCGGGCGTGCGGCCACGACGAGCCGGACTGCGGGCTGGACGCCTGGGTGGCCGAGGGGCACGCCGATCCGGCGCGGCTGTACTCGCTGCGGCGGCTGCTGGCGACGCGCGAGCGCCGCGAGGGCGACTGAGACGGAACTTCCGGCACATGCCCCAGGGGGAGCGGCGGCCGGGACGGGGACGCCGCGACGCGTGGGCCGTGGGGCGGCGCGCGTGCACGGTGGGTGCCGGTCGGTAAGTGCATAATCGCACCGAGTGACAGAAGGCAGTCACCGACATCCCTCACTCACCGAGGTCACGGACGCGGGAGGCACGGACGATGGCGTGGCTGCTGGTGATTGTCGCCGGGTTTCTGGAGACGGGTTTCGCCGTCTGCCTCAAGCTGTCGCACGGCTTCACCCGGCTGTGGCCCACCGTGGCGTTCTCCTGTTTCGCCCTCGGCAGCTTCGGCCTGCTGACGCTGTCGCTGCGGAAGCTGGACGTGGGCCCGGCGTACGCGGTGTGGACGGGTATCGGCGCGGCGGGCACGGCGATCTACGGGATGATCTTCCTGGGCGAGCTGGTGTCCACCATGAAGATCATCTCGATCTCGCTGGTGATCGTCGGAGTCATCGGTCTCCAGCTCTCCGGTTCGTCGCACTGAGGGCGTGCCGGAGCAGCGCGCCGAGGTCCCCGTCCGGCATCCCGGAGCCCGCCGGGGCGGGCGCGACCAGGTACGACAGGGCCAGCCGCGCCGCCAGTTCGCACGCCTCCCCGCCCGGGTCGTCGCCCTCGCGCCGCAGGGCGGCGCGGGAGCGGTCCCGTACGGCCGCCAGCAGCTCGCCGGGGTCCGGGGCACCGGCGTCGGCGCGGCGCTGCGCCGCGGAGCCGGCGAGCACCCGGGAGCGGGCGGGGGCGGGCCGGGGCGCGGGCAGCCGGTCGTCCCAGCAGCCGGTGAGCAGCGCCCGCAGCAGCGGCCGGGCGGCCGCCTCGCCGACGGTCCACTCGGCGACCGGGACGAGCCGGTCGACGGCCGGGGCGGCCGGGCCGGCGGGGTGGTCCGTGGCCCGCAGGGCGCGCTCGACCCCGTACAGATAGGCGTCGGCCTCCCGCCGCAGCAGAGCGCGGGCGAGCCCTTCCTTGCTGCCGAACTCGTTGTAGAGGGTCTGCCGGGAGACTCCCGCCGCCGCTGCCACGTCGACCATGCGGACCGCGGTCCAGGGCAGTTCCCCGAGCGCCGCCAGGGCGGCGTCCAGCAGTGCCTCGCGCGTGGTGGGCATCGTCGCCTCCCGGGCCGGTCCCTCGGCTCTGCGCTCAGCGTTGACGGACGACCACGCACTGTCAAGAGGCCCTGCCGGGGCGGCCGGTGCCCCGGGATAGAGTCGGGCCATGGCCGATTACCACGATGACCTGCGTCTCGCCCACGTCCTCGCGGACGCCGCCGACGCCGCCACGATGGACCGGTTCCGGGCGCTGGACCTCAAGGTCGAGACGAAGCCGGACATGACGCCGGTGAGCGAGGCGGACAAGGCGGCCGAGGAGCTGCTGCGGGGCCAGCTCCAGCGGGCGCGGCCGCGGGACGCGATCCTGGGCGAGGAGTACGGCGTCGAGGGCACCGGTCCGCGCCGCTGGGTCATCGACCCGATCGACGGCACCAAGAACTACGTGCGCGGGGTGCCCGTGTGGGCGACGCTGATCGCGCTCATGGAGGCGGGCCCGGGCGGGTTCCAGCCGGTCGTGGGCGTGGTGTCGGCACCGGCGCTGGGCCGCCGCTGGTGGGCGGCGAAGGGGCTGGGCGCGTACACGGGGCGGAGCCTGACGTCGGCGACCCGGATCCAGGTGTCGAAGGTGGCCGAGCTGTCCGACGCCTCTTTCGCGTACTCCTCGCTGAGCGGCTGGGAGGAGCAGGGGCGGCTGGAAGGGTTCCTGGACCTCACGCGCGCGTGCTGGCGGACGCGGGGGTACGGCGACTTCTGGCCGTACATGATGGTGGCGGAGGGGTCGGTGGACATCTGCGCGGAGCCGGAGCTGTCCCTGTGGGACATGGCGGCCCCCGCGATCGTGGTCCAGGAGGCGGGCGGTTCGTACACCGGGCTGGACGGGAAGCCGGGCCCGCACAGCGGCAACGCGGCGGCGTCCAATGGCCTGCTCCACGAGGAACTGCTGGGCTACCTGAACCCCGCCTCCTGAGCGGGCGGGGCCCGGCAGGCCGGGGCCGCCCGGCGAGGCCGGTCCGGCACGATGCGTAGTGGCGTGCGTGCGCCACGTGGCGCACACCCCTTGTTGACGCGCGCGATCACTGCCACTCTAAGAGTCCCCCCGCTTGTGAACTTGTGAATCCCTTCTCGTACGGTCGCGTGCGGTCTCGCGCGGGCCCGTGCGGGGATTCCTCAAGGAGGTGGCTCCGTCCATGTTCGTCCGTGACGCCATGAGCACCGTGGTCCTCACCATCGGCCCCGCACACACCCTCCGTCAGGCAGCAGCACTGATGGCCGCGCGCCGCGTCGGCGCGGCCGTGGTCCTGGACCACGACACCAGCGGCCTCGGCATCCTCACCGAACGCGACATCCTCGTGGCCGTCGGATCCGGCCAGAACCCCGACCTGGAGACGGCCGGCGCGCACACCACCACCGACGTCGTCTTCGCGGCACCCGGCTGGACCCTGGAGGAGGCCGCCCGGGCCATGGCCCACGGCGGTTTCCGGCACCTGATCGTGCTGGAGGACGGCGGACCGGTCGGCATCGTCTCGGTCCGCGACATCATCCGTTGCTGGGCCCCGGTGCGGCTGCGGCCGGCCACCCTGACGGCCGGGTAGCGGACGCGCGAGAGGGCCGGCCCCCGGACACGTCCGGGAGCCGGCCCTCCGCTCACGACAAGCGATCCAGTGCTGTCAGCCGCGCAGGGCCTGGACCGCGGCCTCCAGCCGCTTGCCGTAGTCCGCGTCCGCCTGGCGGAAGTTGTTGATCGCCCGCTCGGCGATGTCGTCGCGCGAGACCTTGGCGATGAAGCCCGCCAGGTTGGCGATCAGGCGGTCCTTCTCCTCCTCCGTCATCAGGCGGTAGAGGTTCCCCGCCTGGACGAAGTCGTTGTCCTCGGAGTGGACCGGAGCCTCGTGGTCGCCGGTCACCCCGGTGACGGACACCGGCTGCCACAGCGGGCGACCGGTCTGGGCCGGACCGCCGAAGCTGTTGGGCTCGTAGTTCTTGGCCCCCGCGTGGCGGCCGTCGTAGAGCAAGCCGTCCCGGCTGTTCGTGCGCGCCTCGGTGGCGTGCGGACGGTTCACCGGCAGGTGGTCGGCGTTGATCCCGACGCGGTAGCGATGGGCGTCGCCGTACGCGAACAGCCGCCCCTGGAGCATCTTGTCGGGCGAGGGGCCGATGCCGGGCACGAAGTGCGCCGGGGAGAAGATCGACTGCTCGACCTCGGCGAAGACGTTCTGCGGGTTGCGGTTGAGCTCCAGCTTGCCGATCTCGACGACCGGGTAGTCCGCGTGCGGCCACACCTTGGTGAGGTCGAACGGGTTGAAGCGGTACGTGGCGGCCTCGGCGGCGGGCATGATCTGCACGCCGACGGTCCAGGACGGGTAGTCACCGCGCTCGATGGACTCGCGCAGGTCGCGCTGGTGGGAGTCGGGGTCCTCACCGGCGAGCTTGTTGGCCTCGTCCTGCGTGAGGCACTTGATGCCCTGGTCGGTCTTGAAGTGGTACTTGACCCAGAAGACCTCGCCGGCCTCGTTGTTCCACTGGTACGTGTGGGAACCGAAGCCGTCCATGTGACGGTAGCTGGCCGGTATGCCGCGGTCGCCGAACAGCCAGGTCACCTGGTGCGTCGACTCCGGCGACAGGCCCCAGAAGTCCCAGACGTTGTCCGCCTCCTGGGAGCCGGTGTACGGGTCGCGCTTCTGGGTGTGGATGAAGTCGGGGAACTTGATGGCGTCCTTGATGAAGAACACCGGGGTGTTGTTGCCGACGAGGTCGTAGTTGCCCTCTTCGGTGTAGAACTTCAGCGCGAAGCCGCGCGGGTCGCGGACCGCGTCGGCCGCGCCGAGGTTGCCCGCCACGGTCGAGAAGCGGAGAAACGTTTCCGTCTGCTTGCCGACCTCGGACAGGAATGCCGCCCGGGTGTACTGCGTGACGTCCGCGGTCACCGTGAAGGTGCCGTACGCACCGGCGCCGCGCGCGTGGACCACGCGCTCCGGGATGCGCTCGCGGTTGAAGTGCGCGAGCTTCTCCAGCAGCAGCTGGTCCTGGACCAGAACGGGACCACCGACGCCCGCGGTCTCGCTGTTCTGGTTGTCGGCGACCGGCGCTCCGGCCTCCGTGGTGAGCGGTCCCTGCGTCACGTGCGCCTCCTGCGTGAATCCTGCGGTGTCCTGCAAGTCCTGTCCCTTGGCTAATGCCGTCCCCGATCCTACAATGGACATTGTCTAAGTCAAGCCCGCTTCCAAAGCCACACCGATTCGGGACTTGGGTCCCCTGCTGTTAGGCTGGTTTTCATGAGTGACCTGTTGGAACGACTGCGCGGACGCGGCTGGCGCATGACCGCCCAGCGACGTGTCGTGGCCGAGGTCCTCGACGGGGACCACGTCCACCTGACCGCCGACGAGGTGCACGCGCGCGCGGTGGAGCGGCTGCCCGAGATCTCCCGCGCCACGGTGTACAACACGCTGGGTGAGCTGGTGACGCTGGGTGAGGTCCTGGAGGTCTCCACCGACCGTCGCGCCAAGCGGTACGACCCGAACGCCCACCGGCCGCATCACCACCTGGTGTGCGCGCAGTGCGGCGCCATCCGCGACGTGCACCCCACGGGCAACCCGCTGGAGGACCTGCCGGCGACGGAGCGCTTCGGCTTCACGATCTCGGACGTCGAGGTCACCTACCGGGGTGTCTGCCCGAACTGCGCCTCCGCCTGACATCCCGTTCCGTACGACAAGGCCCCCGGACGCCATCGCGCCGGGGGCTTCGTCATGACCGGGCCGGCGCACGGATGTGCCGATGCGCCGCCTCGTGTGCCGATGCCGCCGCCCGCCCGGGAACGCCGAAGGCCCGGATCCTGAGGATCCGGGCCTTCGGTTTCAGTAGCGGGGACAGGATTTGAACCTGCGACCTCTGGGTTATGAGCCCAGCGAGCTACCGAGCTGCTCCACCCCGCGTCGATGAACACAACCTTACGGGACCGCGTGGACCAGCGCAAATCCATAAGCCCGCCTTACCGAAGAGGCCCCCTGGCAGGGCCCGCCCGCCTCTCCAGGGGCCCCGCCGGCGCCGGGGGCACCGCCCGGGGGCGGTCAGGCCGTGAGTTCCTGGTGCAGGGCCTCGCTGAGCCGGGCGGCGCGCTCGGCGACCTCCGCCGGGCCCAGCTCGACGGCGCGCGCGCACCAGCGGCGGCCCTCGGTGAGCTCGCCCCGGCGGGCGGCGAGCAGTGCCAGGCGCAGGGCGGCCCGGCCGTGGCCCGCCCGGGCGGCCCGGGACCACCAGAGCGAGGCCTCCCGCTCGTTGCCGTCGCGGGCCAGCAGCAGGCCCAGGTTGAAGGCGCCGTTGCGGCTGCCCGCCTCGGCGGCCTCGCGGTACCAGCGCGCCGCCTCGGCGCTGTCCCCGCGGGCGGCGGCCAGCATGCCGACCCGCACCTGGGCGCGGCGGTGACCCTGCTCGGCCGCGCGCTCGTACCACTCCTCGCACTCGCTCTTGGGCGCCTGGGGCTCGCCCAGCGCGGGCGGCCCGGCCGGCGCCTGGCGGGCGTCGAGCACGGTGGCGAGGCGGAACGCGGCCTCGGCGCTGCCCCCGCCGGCGGCGCACCGCAGGTGGCGCTCGGCCTCCTGCTCGTCGCCGTCCCGGAGGCGGGCGATGCCGACCTGGAGGGCGGCCTCGGTGTGGCCGGCCGCGGCGGCCCGCTCGTACCAGCTCAGCGCCGTCGCGTCGTCGTCCCGGCCCGCGTGGAGGATGCCCAGGTTGAACGCGGCGTCGACGCTCCCCGCCTCGGCGGCCTTGGAGAACCACGGTTCCGCGCCGTTCGGGTCGCCGCTCTGGAGGAGCAGGATGGCCAGGGCGTTGGCGGCCTCGCGGTGCCCCGCGTAGGCGGCGCGGCGGTACCACTGCTCGGCCTGGGCGACCCGGTTCTGGGCGGCGAACAGCAGCCCGAGGTTGTACGCGCCGTTCACGTCGCCCGCGTCGGTGGCCGCGCGGTACCAGCGCTCGGCCGTCTGGTGCTCGCCGCGGGCAGCGTGCAGGGCGCCCAGCGCGTTGGCGGCGTTGCCGTCGCCGTCCTGGGCGGCGCGCAGCCACCAGACGGCGGCGCTCTCCTCGTCGCCCGCGTCACGGAGCAGGAACCCGAGCGCGCAGGCG
This sequence comes from Streptomyces sp. NPDC039423, assembly GCF_055598725.1. NCBI lineage: Bacteria > Bacillati > Actinomycetota > Actinomycetes > Kitasatosporales > Streptomycetaceae > Streptomyces > Streptomyces sp. NPDC039423. The sequence goes on along the minus strand of NZ_JBVKAH010000002.1, from coordinate 616,331 downwards.
GCGCGGGACTCGCCGTCCTTGGCGGACGTCAGGTACCAGCGGCCGGCCTCCTTGAGCTCGCCGCGCCGTTCGAGGATCGCCCCGAGGTGCAGGGCGGCCCGGCGGTGACCGCGGGCGGCTGCCTGGCGGTACCACTGTTCGGCGGTCTCGGTGCCCGTGGCCGTGCCGGTGGCGGGGTCGTCGGCGGGGCGCGCCTGGGCCCTGCGCTCCAGGGACCTGGCCAGGCGGTACGCGGCCTCGCGGTGGCCCTGCTCGGCGGCGGCGCGCAGCCACCGCTCGGCGCCCACGTCGCTGCGGTGCTCCAGCAGGTCGGCGAGGGCGTACGCGCCGAGGGCGTGGCCCTGCTCGGCGGACTGGCGCAGCCAGTACTCGGCCGCCGGCTCGTCGCCGCGCTCGCGGTAGTGGCGGCCCAGGGCGTGGGCGGCGGCGGCGGACCCGGCCACGGCGGCGATGCGCCACCAGCCGGCGGCCTCGTCGGCGTACCCGCGCTGATGGAGGAGGACACCGAGGTTGTTGGCGGCGGCGCGGTCGCCCTCGGCGGTGGCGCCGCGCAGGTAGGGCTCGGCGCTGTCGAGGTCGCCGCGGCGCAGCAGCAGGGCTCCGAGGACGCTCATGGCGGCGGTGTCGCCGTTCTCGGCGGCGCGGCGGTGGCGCTCCTCGATCTCCACGGGGTCGCCGGACTCGGCGCTGTCCATGGCGGTGGTCTCCATGGCGGCGTCGCTCATCACATCCGCGGCGCTATCGGTGTACCGCTGCACAAACCGCCCTGTTTCCAACAGAGTTGCCCTGTCCCCCATAATTCCCATCGTCGCACCACCTGCTACCCGCGTACACCTGGTATACCGCAGCCAGTGAGGTCACTTCAGCGTTTTGTCGACATGCCCACAGGGAGACAAGTCAAACACGTCTCACCTCAACTGCCCCCCTCAGGGCCGTTCTTCACATGAGCCCCGGGACGTCCCCGCGACCGGATCCCACCCACCCGGACTCTCCTGCCCGGGGGAGGACGACGGACACGACAAAGGCCCGGATCCTGTGAAAGGATCCGGGCCCCTGTCTTCAGTAGCGGGGACAGGATTTGAACCTGCGACCTCTGGGTTATGAGCCCAGCGAGCTACCGAGCTGCTCCACCCCGCGTCGTTGTGTCACTACCGTATCACGACCCGGAGGGCCCCCCGCCCGCCCCTGGGGACGGGCGGGGGCGCCGGTGGTTCAGCCGCCCGTGGCGGGCTTGGCCGCCCCGGCCGTACCGGCGCCGGCCGCGGGCTTGGCCGCCCCGGCCGCGGGCTTGCCGTCGGCGTTCTTGCCGGCGTCGGCCTTGCGCTGGGCGTCGGCGTCCGCGACCCGCTGCAACGCGGCGGCCAGCTCGTCCTGCGCCTTGCCGTACGCGGTCCAGTCGCCCTTCTTCAGAGCCGCCTCACTGTCCGCGAACGCCTTCTGGGCGTCCGCGATCGCCTGGGCCAGCGCGGCGTCACCGGTGACCGGGGGCTTGGTCGGGTCGCTCGGCGGCGGCGTGGTCGGCGTCTCGCCCTCCACCCCGAAGACCGCGTTCAGCGCCTTGGCGAGGTTGTCCTCGAACACCGTGGTGTCCTTGGTGGTGTCGCCCTCCGGCTGGTCCGCGTCCACGTACGACACGGCCACCTTCCGCATCAGCGGGTAGAGAGCGTTGCGGCCCTGCGCGTAGATCGGCTCGACGTACAGGAAGCCGCCGTCCAGCGGCACCGTCAGCAGGTTGCCGTACTGGATGTCGGAGTCGGCACCCTTGAGGTCACGCACGAACTGGGCCACGGAGGGGAGGCTGTTGAGCTTGTTCTGCACCTGTGCCGGGCCGGGCACGTCCTGCGTGACCCTGAGCAGCCTTATCCGGCCGTAGTCCTTGCTGTTGGCGTCGGCGTCGACCGCCATGAAGCCGCCCAGGTTGGGCCGGCCGTTCGGCGTGAACGTCGTCGTCAGCGCGAACTCCTGCTTCGTGTCCCCGGGCATCTTCATGCTCAGGTAGTACGGCGGGACCGCGTTGCCGTCCTTGTTCGTCGGGTCGTCCGGCACCTGCCAGGCGTCACTGCCGCTGTAGAACTGCGCGGCGTCCTGGACGTGGTAGCGGGTCAGCAGCTCGCGCTGGACCTTGAACATGTCCTGCGGGTAGCGCAGGTGCTCCCGGAGGTCCGCCTTGATGGCGCTCTTGGGCTCGACCGTGCCGGGGAACGCCTTCATCCAGGTCTTGAGGACCGGGTCCTTGGTGTCCCACTGGTACAGCTTCACCGTGCCGTCGTACGCGTCGACGGTGGCCTTCACGGAGTTGCGGATGTAGTTGACCTGGTTCTGCTGGGCCACGACCGCGCGCGTCTGGTTGCCGGCGGTGAGGGAGTCCGTGGTGGTGTCCCCCAGCGTCGTACGGGACGCGTACGGGTAGCCGTTCGTGGTCGTGTAGGCGTCGACGATCCACTGGATGCGGCCGTCGATGACCGCCGGGTACGCGTCACCGTCGATGGTCAGCCAGGGGGCGACCGCCTCGACACGCTGCTTGGGCGTGCGGTTGTACAGGATCCGCGACCCGTCGCCGATGGCACCCGAGTAGAGGATCTGGGGCTCGCTGAAGGCCACGGCGTAAGCGGCCCGGTTGAACGCGTTGCCGAGGTTGACCCCGCTCTTGCCCTGGTAGCTGGTGGTCTTCTCGCCGTTCTCCTCGTAGTCGAGCTCCTTCTGCGGGCCGCCGACGATCGAGTACTGCTCGGTCTTCTCGCCGTAGTAGATCCGCTGCTCGTACTTCGGGGTCTGGCCGCTGGTGGGCAGGCCGGACTCGGTGAAGACCGGGGAGCCGTTGGCGTCGGTCGCCGTACCCGTGGCCATGATCGCGCCGTAGCCGTGGGTGTAGGTGAAGTGGTCGTTGATCCAGTTCCGCTTCGGGATGCCCCTGATGTTGAGCTCCCGCAGACCGATGACCGTGTCCTTGCCCTGGTACCGGTCGACGTCCAGCGTGGTCGGGAACTGGTAGTACTTCCGCCGCTGCTCGAGCTGCTGGAAGGTCGGCGACACGATGTTGGGGTCGACCAGGCGGTAGCTGGCGGCGGAGTCGGCGTCCGCCCGGAGCTTGTCCTTGGCCTTGACCGTGGACTTGCCGGAGTAGTTCTCCGGCTTGGTCTGGTCGATGTCGTACGCCTTGCGCGTCGCGTCGATGTTCTTCTCGATGTACGGCGCTTCCTTGGCCTGCTCGTTCGGCTGAACCTGGAACTTCTGCACGATCGCCGGGTAGAGGCCGCCGATCAGGATGGCCGACAGGACCATGAGGCCGAAGCCGATGACCGGGAGCTGCCAGGTGCGGCGCCAGAGCGTCGCGAAGAACAGCACGGCGCAGATGACGGCGATGCAGAAGAGGATGGTCTTCGCGGGCAGGTAGGCGTTGGCGTCCACGTACCGGAGGCCGGTCCAGTTGCCGGTCGCCTTGAAGTCGCTGGACTTCACCGCCAGGCCGTACCGGTCGAGCCAGTAGGCGACCGCCTTCAGCGAGACGAAGACGCCGAGCAGAACCGAGAGGTGCCCGGTCGCCGCCGCGGTGGCGCGGGCGCCGGGGCTGGTGATGCGCAGGCCGCCGTACAGGTAGTGGGTCAGCGCGGCGGCGATCAGCGACAGCACGGTCGCGGCGAAGCCGAAGCCCAGCAGGAACCGGTACCAGGGCAGGTCGAACGCGAAGAACGACACGTCCAGGCCGAACTGCGGGTCCTTCTGCCCGAAGGACACGCCGTTGACCCACATCAGCCAGGTGCGCCACTGACCGGAGGCGGAGGCACCGGCGATCAGCCCGATCAGGGCCGTCAGCGCCAGGAGCACCCACTTCTTGTACGGGGCGAGCCCCATCCGGTACCGGTCCAGGCTCTGCTGCTCCAGCGACATCGCGCTCAGCGGCGGGCGCAGCCGGTGCGCGAGCCAGATGTTCAGTCCCACCGCCACGGCCATCAGCAGGCCGAAGACGGCGAACAGGCCGATCTTGGTCCAGAGGGTGGTGGTGAAGACGGACGAATAATTGACCGACCTGTACCACAGCCAGTCCGTCCAGAACCCGGCGAACATGACGAAGAGCATGGCCAGGACGGCCAGCACACCCAGTGTCATGAGCAGGGTACGGGCCCGCCGGGACGGCCGGCCGACTCTGATCCGTGGCCCGGTCGGGCCTCCGCCGCGGTCCGGCATCTGGAAAGCCAACGTGCGCCCCTCGAGTTCGCGGTCGTGTGGTGTAGCAGGCCCAGCGATCGTAGAGCCCACTGATGCAACTTACTGAGGCTTTACCTAGTTCCCGCCTCGGGGTCGAAAGGAGGCAGGATATTGACCATGTCCAACGTTTCCCCCTCAGGCCCCCCGATGGCCGCCAGCCCGCTGACCCGCGCGGTGCTCGAGATCGACGAGTACGCGTCCGGCCTCGGCTGGGACCAGCCGGCCCGGCTCTTCGCCCTCGTCGACACCGCCCGGCTGCGCTCCCAGGAGCCCGGCCTGACCGCCCAGCTCGGCCTCGGCGCCGATGAGACGGCCGCCCCGCTCACCCCGATCGAGCAGGACGAGATCCCGGCCGGCCGGCCGCTCGACGAGTTCCTCGGCACCATCGCCTGGCCCGACGCCGTGGCGGGCTGCGCGATGACGGTGGAGCGGCTGATGCTCCCGCCGTCCGCCGAGGCCTCCGTCCCGGACGGCCTCGACGAGGCGGGGCTGGCCAAGTGGGTCGCCGCCCACCCGGACCGTCAGGAGGTCCGGATGACCGTGGCGGTCCTCCGCGACGGTGCCCGCGAGTCGGCCCTCCGGCTGCGGGAGAAGGACTCCCCCACCGAGGTCCTCACCGGCGCCGACCTGGTCCCGGGCCTCGCGGAGGCGCTGGCCGCCACGTTCGAGTCCTGAGGCGGCGGCCCCCGGAGCCGGTCGGCGGGGGGCCCGGCCGGCTCGGGGGGCGGCCCGCCCGCGGCGGTGCGGCATGGGGGCGGCCGCGCGGCGCGGCGGTGCCGTGCGGCCCGCGCGCCGGCCGTTCAGCTCTTGGAGCAGCCGGGCAGGCCGGTGGTGGTGCCCTTGCGGAGCTTCTCCAGGGACGTCATCGCGTCCTTGATCGTGTCGACCTTGACCAGGGTGAGTCCGTCCGGGATGTCGGACGCCGCCGCGGCGCAGTTGTCGGCGGGCGTCAGGAAGTACCTGGCGCCCGCGTTCCGCGCCCCGACGAGCTTCATCTCGATACCGCCGATCGGACCGACCTTGCCCGTGTCGTCGATCGTGCCGGTGCCCGCGACGAACTTGCCGCCGGTGAGGTCCCCGGGGGTCAGCTTGTCGACGATGCCGAGGGAGAACATCAGGCCCGCGCTCGGGCCGCCCACGTCGGCGAGCTTGATGTCGACGGCGAACGGGAAGGTGTGGTCGGTCCCGGCCTGGATGCCGACGATCGCCCGGTCGCCCTCGTCGGAGGTCTTGGTGGTGAGGGTGACCCGCTCGGTCGTGGCGGGCTCCCGGCCCGCCTTCTCGGCGGCCGCCGCGTCCTTCGCCGGGACGATGGTGAAGACGACGGGTTCCTTCGGCCGGTGCTTGGTGACGAGCTTCGCCACGTCCTCCGGCGCCTTGACGGCCGTGCCGTCCACCGCCTTGATCACGTCACCCGCGTGCAGCGTGCCCTCGGCGGGGCTGTCCTTCTGGACGGAGGAGACGATCACGCGGGAAGCGACCGGGATGCCGAGCTGTCCGAGGGCGGCGACCTTGGCGCTCTCCTGGGACTGGCTGAACTCCTCGGCGTTCTCCTGGGTCGACTGCTCCTCGGTCTTGCCGTTGGGATAGAGCGTGTCGTGCGGCACCACGACGCTGTCGTGGGCCAGCCATCCGTAGACGGCCTCCACGAGGTTCATCCGGTAGTCCGCACCGGTGACCCTGACGGTGGTCATGTTGAGGTGACCGGTCGTGGGGTAGGTCTTGTGGCCGGAGATCTGGAGCACCGGCTCGCCGTCCGCCTCGCCGAGGGTGTTCACCGTCGGTCCCGGGCTCATCTCCGAGTAGGGCACCGGAAAGAACACTCCCGCGCAGAGCAGCGCGATGAGGACGAGGGTGGAGGCGAGCATCGTCGCGGTGCGGCGTGGCATGGAACGACAGTACGGGACGCGCGTGTCCGTGCACCCCCGGGGCCGGTCCGTACGGGGCGGCCGTGGGAGTCAGGCCGTACCGCTGCCGGTGTGGGACTTCTCCATCACCTCGCGGAAGCGCGCGTAGCCGGCCAGCTCGGCCACATCACCGGTGGTGCGGTCGCGGGAGGCCCAGCTTCCCCATATCGCAGCACCGATGGCGGCGAAGAGCGGAATCAGCAACCAGGCGAGAACTGCCATCGCGACCTCCCGTCCCCATGTTCACAACGCACTGACCGATCAGCAGATTAACCATCCGTCTGTTCAACGCTCGTGCCGGGGGTCGGGTTACGCAAATCGGACGCCTGCCCACCGTCCGGAACCGGACGGCCGTGGATTCCCGGGGCTCAGCAGGCGCCGACCCACTCCTCGGTGCCGTCGGAGAAGCGCTGGTGCTTCCAGATCGGCACCTCGTGCTTCAGGTCGTCGATCAGCTTCCGGCACGCCTCGAAGGCCTCCGCCCGGTGCGGGCACGACACGGCCACGACGACGGCCAGGTCGCCGACCGTCAGGTCGCCGACCCGGTGGACCGCCGCGAGGGCCCGCACCGGATAGTCCGCGACGACCTTCTCCGCCACCCTGCGCAGCTCGGCCTCGGCGGTGGGATGGCCGGAATACCCCAGGGCGTCCACGTCGGCGCCGCCGTCGTGATCGCGCACGGTGCCCACGAAGAGGGCGGTCCCGCCGGCCGCGTCGTCGCCGACGGCCCGGAAGACCTCGTCGAGGGAGAGCGGGGTGTCACGGATCGCCAGCAGCCGGATCGGGTCCGCCGCCGCGCGCTCGCCGGGGTGGTCGTACATGGGTGCCATACAGCCATCGTGCCGCACCGCACGGACATCACGGAATAGCGTTTTCCCCCGGCCCGGCCCCGCGCCCCTTGGAGCCTCCTACAGACACCCGCCCCGGCCCGGCCCCGGGCCCCCGGTGCACCCGGGGGCCCGGCCGCCCCGCCGGGACGGCCGCGCGGGGACTACAGGCCGCGGCGCTTGCGGGCGCGGCGGACCAGGGCGGCCGTGCCGAGCAGGGCGACCGTCGCGCCGGCGGCTCCCGCCGCGGTGGCGTCCTTGCGGCCGAGGCGTCGGCCGGCGACCGTGTGGCGGCCCTCGACCTCCTCCAGGAGCGCGGCGAGGACCTCCTCGTTGGTCCACCGCGGCCGCCAGCCCGCGTCGTGCAGCCGCCCGACGCTGACCACCCACGGGTGCATCGTGTAGGCCAGGTCACCGGCCGGCGAGGGGGTGAGCCCGATCCGGTGGAGCCGGGCGGCCGCGCCCAGGGCGACGGCGGAGGGCAGCTCCATGCGGCGGATGCCGCTCAGCTCCTCGACCTCCTCCTGCTCCAGCCAGCCGTCGCAGCCGACGGCGAACTCGCCCTCGACCTTCTCCAGCGCCGCGTACTCCAGGGCGCTGACCAGGTCCTCGACGTGGCAGAACTGCCAGGCCGGACGTGATCCGGCGACCACCAGCAGCCGGGGCGACTCGAAGTACCGGGTCAGGGCCGTGTCCGTGCCGCCCACCAGGACGGCGGGCCGGACGACGGTGACGTTCAGACCCGGGTGGGCGCGGGGCGCCCGGCGGGCCAGGCGCTCGATCTCCAGCAGGTCGCCCACACCGGTGGCCTCGGCGGTGGCCCGGAGCTCGGCGTCCTCGGAGAGGGGGATGTCGTTGTCGGGCAGCGCCCCGTACACCATGGCGGAGGTGCACAGCACCACCCGGTGCACGCCCGCGGCGGCCGCGGCGGTCAGCACCGTCTGCGTGCCGCGCACGTTGTACGCCGTACGGGCGGCCGCGTCGGTCTCCAGGTCGAGGTCGAGCGCCAGGTGCACCACGACGTCGGCGCCGCGCAGCTTCTCGGCGATCGCCGGGTCGCGCACGTCCAGGACGTGCCACTGGGCCTCGGAGACCTCGCCCCGGCGTTCGTCGATGGCGACGACCTGCTTGACCTCCTCGGACGCCGCGAGGCGCCGGGTGAGCAGGTCGCCGACGCCGGACGCGGCACCGGTGACCGCGACGACGGGGCCGCGGCCGGCGGACGGGATTCGGTTGTTTCGCCTCTGGCGAACTTCATCGTCGTGTGCTTCGGGAACCTGCGGATCTGGGGAACTCACCGGGCGTCTCCAGCGGTTGTCTTCAGTACGTACGTGTATGACGCGTACGTACCAGGTGGCGTCCATCCTGCCGCAGGCCATGAGCCGGTGGAGCACCGAGCCCACATCCGGCTCGGATGTCTACGCTGGTGGTGTTGTCGGGCAGCCGCCGTCGGCAGGAAGCCGGCGGCCCTACGAGCCGAGGAACCCCGTGAGTGACACCCCATTCGGATTCGGCCTTCCGCCGGAGGAGCCGGAGGACGGCGACGAAGGCAAGAAGAAGGGACCTGCCGAAGGTGGCAAGGGTGCCGGTGGCGACCCCTTCGGGATCGGCGGCATGCCGGGCGGCGGGGACAACCCGTTCGCCGCGATGTTCGGCTCCCTGAACCCCACGGACCTGGGGGCGGCCTTCCAGCAGCTCGGGCAGATGCTCAGCTATGAGGGCGGTCCCGTCAACTGGGACATGGCCAAGCAGATCGCCCGCCAGACGGTCTCGCAGGGCACGCCCGACGGCACCAAGGACGCGAGCGTCCGTCCGGGCGAGCGGTCGGCCGTCGAGGAGGCCGTGCGCCTGGCGGACCTGTGGCTGGACGGGGTGACGTCCCTGCCGTCGGGGGCGAACACCGCCGTGGCGTGGAGCCGCGCGGAGTGGGTCGAGGCGACGCTCCCCGCCTGGCAGCAGCTCGTGGACCCGGTCGCGGAGCAGGTCGGCGCGGCCATGGGGAACGTGCTGCCGGAGGAGATGCAGGCCATGGCGGGCCCGCTGATCGGCATGATGCGCTCCATGGGCGGTGCCATGTTCGGCCAGCAGATCGGTCAGGCCGTGGGCGTCCTGGCCGGTGAGGTGGTCGGCTCGACCGATGTGGGGCTGCCCCTGGGGCCGGCCGGCAAGGCCGCGCTGCTGCCGCTGAACGTGGCGGCGTTCGGCAAGGACCTGAGCGTCCCGCAGGACGAGGTGCGGCTGTACCTGGCCCTGCGCGAGGCCGCCCACCAGCGGCTCTTCGCGCACGTGCCGTGGCTGCGCTCGCACCTGTTCGGCGCGGTCGAGGGGTACGCGCGCGGGATCAAGGTCGACACCAGCAAGCTGGAGGACGCGGTCGGCGGGCTCGACCCGTCCAACCCGGAGCAGTTGCAGGAGGCACTCCAGCAGGGCATGTTCCAGCCGGAGGACACGCCGGAGCAGAAGGCCGCGCTGGCGCGTCTGGAGACGGCGCTCGCGCTGGTCGAGGGCTGGGTGGACGCCGTGGTGCACGAGGCCGCCAGGACCCGGCTGACGTCGGCGGACGCGCTGCGCGAGACGCTGCGCCGGCGCCGCGCCTCGGGCGGCCCCGCCGAGCAGACCTTCGCCACGCTGATCGGTCTGGAGCTGCGGCCGCGCCGGCTGCGGGACGCCTCGCGGCTGTGGGCGTCGCTCACGGACGCGCGCGGTGTCGACGGCCGGGACGGTCTGTGGGAGCACCCGGACATGCTGCCGACGGCCTCCGACCTGGACGACCCCGACGGCTTCGTCCACCGCGAGCACCTGGACTTCTCGGAGCTCGACAAGATGCTCGGCGAGGCCGCCGGCAACCAGGACCGGCCCGAGGGCGACGACAAGGGCGACAGCACGGACGACGGCAAGGACGACACGGACAAGTGAGCCTGCACGACGACGCCGTCCTCGTACTGAAGGCGTACGAAGGGCGGGAGGACCAGGCCGAGCTGCGGCAGGTCTACCTGGACCACCTGGCCGCCCACCCGGACGGGATGTGGAAGGCGTGCGGTGCCGGGCACCTGACGGCGAGCGCGCTGGTGGTCGACCCGGAGCGCGGCCGGGTCCTGCTGACCCTGCACAGGAAGCTGGGCATGTGGCTCCAGATGGGCGGGCACTGCGAGCCCCGTGACGGGACGGTCGCCGGGGCGGCGCTGCGGGAGGCCACGGAGGAGTCCGGGATCGCCGGGCTGACGCTGCTGCCCGGCGGGCCGGCCCGGCTGGACCGGCACCCGATCCCGGCGCCCTGCCACTGGCACCTCGACGTCCAGTACGTGGCGGTGGCCCCGGCGGACGCGGTGGAGGCGATCAGCGACGAGTCGCTGGACCTGCGCTGGTTCCCCTACGACGAGGTGGCGGCCGTGGCCGACACGTCGGTCGTGCGGCTGGTCGAGGCGGCCCGGGCGTCACTCTAGGCGGGTCTCCGGGAGCGGGGTCCGGGAGCGGGTCTCCGGGCGCCGGTTCCGGGCGCGGGTTCCGGGCGCGCGTGAGGGGGCGGTCGCCGTGGCGGCCGCCCCCTCGTGGACGTCAGTTCCAGGCGTTGTTCTGGTTCTGGGCGTGGGCGCCGTGCTGGCCGACGCCGAACTGCGCGCCGAGGCCCTGCCCGATCTGGGCGTTCTGCGGCGGCATGACCTCGCTGGGCTGGACCAGCGCGAAGCCCTGGCCCAGGAAGCTCAGCTCCCAGCCCTCCCCGGTGCTGCCGCGCCGGCGGCGCACGTTGGACGAGTGGGTCTGCGCCTGCATCTGGACCCGCAGCGACGTCGACCAGGCGACGATCGCGTCGGCGTCGACGCTGACGTACTTGTCCGGCGTGACCTGCATCATCAGCGGCTGGCCGGAGGTCATCAGGGCCACCTTGCCCCGGCCGGAGATGTTCAGCTGGTACTTGCCGGAGCCGGAGATGCCGTACTGGCTGTCGACGGCGATCACTTCGGTGTGCAGCGTGGAGTCCAGCGCCAGGACGTAGGCGCTGTCCACGGTCAGGCCCTCTTGGTCGACGTCCACGACGTGGACGTACTGCGCCAGGTTGGCGAAGTAGACGGTGCCCTGCCCCGAGCAGCGCATGAGGTCCAGGCCCTCGCCGGTGTTGGCGCGGGCGCGGCGCTGGTTGTTGTTCTGGTACTCGCCGTCGAAGTCGATCAGGCCCTGGTACGCGACCATGGCGCCCTTGCGGGCGAGGACGTCGTCGTGCCCCGTGAGGGCGACCCGCAGGAGCTGCGGGTTCTGCACGACGTACCGGTCCTGGCTCTGCTGTTCGGCGTGGCTGAAAAGCGGGCTCTGCATGATGTGTTCTCGCTCCCCCTCAGCCCCGGACCCGCAGGCGGTCGGTGCTGTCCTCGCTCGGCTGTACGACGACGATGCCCTGTCCCGAGAAGGCCATCTGGTACGCCTCTCCGCTGCCCCGCCCGATCAGGGAGGAGGCCTTGAAGCTGCGCTTGCCCTTCACCTTGAGCGACGGCGACCAGGCCACGAGCGCGTCGGGGTCGACGTACGTCTCGTCCTCGCCCCGTCCGCAGTCGACGACGATCGGGGTGCCGCGCGAGGTGAGGGCGACCCAGCCGGTGCCGGCGAACTGGACGTTCCACAGGCCCTGGCCGGCGAACTTGGCCATGCCCTTGACGCGTTCGGCGCCCCACTGGAGGTGCGCGTCGAAGGCCAGCACATTGGTGCCGTTGACGGACAGGGCGTCGTTGTCGAGGTTGACGACGACGACGTCGGCGCCGTAGTCGGCGAGGTAGAGCAGTCCGTCGCCCGAGCACTTCATGACGGGCGCGCCCTCGCCGGTGACCCACTGGGAGGCGATCTGGCGGACGGCGGGCGGGTTGGGCTCGTACTGGACGAAGCCCTCGTAGGCGACGACAGAGCCGGTACGCGCGTACAGGTCCTGCCCGGAGGTCATGGCGACCTTGAGCATGGAGCGGCCGTGGTTCTCCATCCGGGCCACGACGGGGGTCGGGGCGTAGCCCGCGAGTTGCTGGTTCATTGTTCGGGCTCCCTCAGACCTCGTAGGGCTGGACGACGATGAAGTTGCCGGGTGCGCCCCGGAACTGGAGGTTGACCGTCTCCCCGCTGTGGCCGGGGTAGGCGTTGCGCCGGAGCCGGACCTGGCTGGAGAGGATCACCTGGGAGGCGGCCGACCAGGCGACCACCGCGTTGCAGTCGGCGAAGGTGGTCGGTGTCACCGGCAGGACGACCGGGACGCCGTGGGTCTTCACGACGACCGTGCCGGAGCCCTGGAACAGCATGGTGAACAGCGCCCCGCCGGGGATGCCGTGGCCCTCGATGCGGCGGACCTCGTACTGGAGCGACTCGTCGAAGGCGAGCACGTTCTCGGCGCTGACGCAGATGCCGTCGCCCTGGAGCTCGATCGGGTGCAGATGGGCGCCCTCCTCGGCGAGGAAGACCTGGCCGCGGCCGGTGCAGCGCATCAGCTGCATTTCCTGGCCGGTGGCATTGCCGACGACGCGGCCGGCGAAACCGGCTCCCTTGTAGCCGAATTCGACCTTGCCCTGGTACATGACCATGCTGCCCTGGCGGGCCAGGACGGGGGTGCCGCCCATCGCGAGGTCGACCCGCATGAGCTGCTGGTTCTGCGGTGTCCAGCGCTGTCCGGTGGCCGTTTCGCGGTACTTCTGGAGTGCGGCGTCCAGTCCGGCGCCGCCCTGGGGCGCCCCGTGGGGCATGCCGCCCGGGGTCATGCCGGCGGGCGGCATTCCGGCGGGCGGCTGCTGACCGTAGGGCTGCGCGTACTGCTGCTGGCCGTAGGCGGCCGGGGCCTGCTGGCCGTACGGGGACGGGGCCTGCTGGCCGTAGGGCGGGGTCGTGCCGGGCGGGGGCGTCTGCCCGGGGACCTGACCGTACGGAGAGGGCTGGGACGGCTGGGGCGGCTGGCCGTACGGGGACGGCTGGTGCGGCGGGGCCGGCGCGGCCGGTGCCATGGGCGCGGCCAGTGTCGGCGCGCTGTGCACCGGCGCGGGCGCCGGGGCGGGAGCGGCCGGCGCGGGAGCCGGTGCGACGGGGGCGCCGAACGACGGGGCCGGCTGGGGCGCCTGGGGTGCGGCGGCCGCCGGGGCGCCGGGGGCCGCGAACGGGGGCGGGGCGAACGACGGCGCGGCGGCCTGCGGCTGCTGCTGCGGGGCGGCCGGCTCCTCCTCGGCGACCTCGCCGCCGAAGTTCTTCAGCAGCGCCTCCAGACCGCCGTCGAAGCCCTGGCCCACGGCGGCGAACCGCCAGACGTCCTTGAGGTAGAAGTCGCCGAGCATCACCGCGCGCTCGGTGCTGAACTCCGAGCCGTCGAACGCGTACCGGGCGACCTCCTCGCCGCCCGCGACGATACGGAGGTAACCGGGCCCCACTTGGGACATCTGTCCGGCACCGTCGATCGTCGCGGTGAAGGACAGCTTGTGGATCTGCGGCGGGACGCGGTCCAGCGTGACGCGGAAGGACTCGGTGTCCCCGGCCTGCGGACCCAGCAGCTGGATGGACTCCTCTGGCGACTTCGGCTGGTTGAAGAAGACGAAATACCGGTCGTCCGAGAGCTGCTCATTGGCGTCCAGGCCGAAGCAGCTGATGTCGAAGGTCAGTCCTGGAGCGGCGATCTGCACGCCCACGTACAGATCGGTTCCGGGTGTGAGATCGCTGATCTTGGCCTTGTGGCCCCGTTGGAATTCCCTGGCCATGCGTAACGACCGTCCCCCATCCCGATGTGTGAATCCGTCGCGCCAGGCTAACGGCTGGCGACGACAATGAGCCAAGTCGGGACTGTTTCGGTACAGGATCGGTGAACGTCACTCTCCGCGAGCGACCGGTGGGTGCGGCAGCCGGCCCGCCGCGACGACGCCCTCCAGGTAGCCGCGGGCGCGCTCGGTGCGCGGGTAGGCCTCGAGCAGCCGCCAGAACCGGGGCCCGTGACCGGGTACCAGCAGGTGCGCCAGCTCGTGGACGAGGACGTAGTCCACCACGTACTCCGGCATGCCCTGGAGGCGGTGCGACAGGCGGATGCTGCCCTCCGCCGGGGTGCACGAGCCCCATCTGGTGTTCTGATTGGTCACCCACCGGACGGAGGTGGGCCGCGCGCTGCCGTCGAAGTACTGGGCGGACAGGCGCTCCGCCCGCTCGGTCAGCTCCGCGTCACCGAGGACGCGCTTGCTCTCCTGCGCGGCCAGCTTGTCGAGCATCACGGTCACCCAGCGCCGCTCCTCCGCCTCCGACATCCGGGCGGGGATCAGCACGATCGTCCGGTCGCCCTCGCGGTACGCGGACACGGTCCTGCGGCGCCGGGAGCTCCTGCGGACCTCGACCGCACGCGTCCCCGAGGTGCGGGACGGGTCGCTGGTCGGACTGCGCTGTGGGTCGGCGGGCACGGCCCCGACGTTACCCGCTGTCAGCACGGGAAGTCCCGAGCCGGGAACGGTTCGCCGTTCATCCATCCACAGGCTGCACCATTTGAACGACTAATACCCCTGCCCTGTGGACAACTTTCCGCGACGACGACCGCGGCCGGGCATTCTGACGCCGAAAGATCGACGACCACCACGACCACCGGACCACCGCCGATCGCCGGGATGGCTGAGTTGGCCGATATGGCTGAGATCGCCGACGGCCGGGGCGGCGGGCCGGGCGGAGAGGGGCGGGGAGCGGAAATGATCACGGGGGCGGATATGCATCCGATGGTGAAGCCCGCGCTGCGGCGCGCCTGGCGGAATCTCCAGTACGTGCAGTTCGGCGCCGCACCGGCGCACGCGGTGGTGGTCGGCCCGGTGGACACGACGACGGGCAGCCTGCTCTCGCTGTTCGACGGCACGCGGGGGCTGGCGCTGCTGCGGGAGGAGGCACGGGCCCTCGGACTGCCCGACGGCCGGCTGGAGGCGCTGCTGGACCGGCTGGCGGAAGCGGGGCTGCTGGACGACGCCACGGCCGGCGGCCCGGTGGCCGACGCGTCGTGCCGGGAGGACGACGCGGCCGACCGGCCGCGGGCCGACCTGGCGTCGCTGTCGGTCGTGCACCGTGAACCGGGCGCGGCGGCCCGGCGGTTGTCGGCGCGGCGGGGCATGCGGGTGCAGGTCAGGGGCGCCGGGCGGGTGGGTGCGGCCATCGCGGCGCTGCTGTCCGCGTCGGGGGTGGGCCGGGTGGAGGTGCTGGACGGTGGGCGGGTGGAGCCGTGGGACGTGGCGCCCGGCGGGCTGCCGGCGGAGGCGGTGGGCCGACGGCGTGACGCGTCGGCCCGGCGGCTGGTCGGGCTGTCGGCGCCGGGCGGGCGGGTGCCGCGGGCGGCGCCGGGCGGGCGGGAGGCCGGGTCGGAGCCCGGGCTGTCGCTGGTGGTGGTCGCTCCGCGGGACGGTCTGGCGGCGTACGCCCCGGACCCGGTGCCCGCGGACGACTGGGTGGCCACGGGCACGCCCCACCTGTACGCCGGGGTGATCGAGGCGACCGGGGTGGTGGGGCCGCTGGTGCTGCCCGGCGGCACGGCCTGCGCCGGGTGCGTGGAGCGGGAGCGGACCGACCGGGACCCGGTGTGGCCGAGAATGCTGGCACAGTGGCGGTCGGGCCGGCAGCACAAGGTGCCCGCGTGCGACCAGGGCCTCGCCGCCGCCGTGGCCGGGCTCGCGGCGGCGCACGCGCTGTCCTTCCTGGACGGGGACCTGCCGGCGAGCACGGGCGCCCGCTGGGAGGCGTCGCTGCCGACGCTGGAGTGGCGCTCGGAGCGGTTGCCGGCCCACGCGGAGTGCCCGTGCGGGGCGGCGAGGAGCGCGGAGTGGATGCGCCCCTCCGGGCCCGCGAGGGAGCAGGACACAATGGCCGGGTAACCGCGGTCGACGGTGCGACGCCGATGGCAGACGCGGCTCGGCAGTTCGGGAATTGGAGGGGCGCATGTCTGATCTTCCCCGGAAGGCGGTAACCCGTACCGTCAAGTTGGCCGCGTTGCCCCTGGGCTTCGCCGGCCGGGCCACATGGGGGCTGGGCAAGCGGATCGGTGGCAAGTCCGCCGAGATCGTGGGACGGGAGCTCCAGCAGCGCACGGCGGACCAGTTGTTCCGGGTGCTGGGAGAGCTCAAGGGCGGGGCGATGAAGCTCGGACAGGCCCTGTCCGTCTTCGAGGCGGCACTCCCCGAGGAGATAGCCGGGCCCTACCGGGCGGCGCTGACGAAGCTCCAGGAAGCCGCTCCGCCGATGCCGACCCGTACGGTCCACGCGGTGCTGGAGGAGCGGCTGGGCGGTGAATGGCGGGAGCTGTTCCTGGAGTTCGACGACAAGCCGTCGGCGGCCGCGTCGATCGGGCAGGTGCACCGGGCGGTGTGGCACGACGGGCGGGCCGTCGCGGTGAAGGTGCAGTACCCGGGCGCGGGTGAGGCCCTGTTGTCGGACCTGACCCAGCTGAGCCGGTTCGCCCGGCTGCTGGGGCCGCTGATGCCGGGCATGGACATCAAGCCGCTGATCACGGAGCTGCGCGACCGGGTGGCCGAGGAGCTGGACTACGGCCTGGAGGCGGAGGCCCAGCGGGAGCACGCCGAGGTGTTCGCCGCCGATCCGGACGTGGTGGTGCCGGGCGTGGTGCACCAGTCCGAGCAAGTGCTGGTGACCGAGTGGATCGACGGGATACCCCTGTCGAAGGTCATCGCCGACGGCACGCCCGAGCAGCGGGACCGGGCGGGGCAGTTGCTGGCGCGGTTCCTGTTCTCGGGGCCGGCCCGCACCGGGCTGCTGCACGCGGACCCGCACCCGGGGAACTTCCGGCTGCTGCCGTCCGGGGAGGACGACGGGGACGTGGCGGGCTGGCGGCTGGGCGTGCTGGACTTCGGCACCGTCGACCGGCTGCCGGGCGGCCTGCCGGAGACCATCGGGGTCTCGCTGCGCATGACGCTGGAGGGCGACGCCGAGGCGGTGTACGCGCTGCTGCGCGAGGAGGGCTTCGTCAGGGAGAACATCGATCTCGACCCGGACGCGGTGCTGGAGTACCTGCTGCCGATCATCGAGCCGGCGGAGGCGGACGAGTTCACCTTCACCCGGGAGTGGATACGGGGGCAGGCCGCCCGGATCGCGGACATCCGTTCCCCGGCCCACCAGTTGGGCAAGCAGCTCAACCTGCCGCCGTCGTACCTGCTGATCCACCGGGTGACGCTGAGCACCATCGGGGTGCTGTGCCAGCTGAACGCGACGGTGCGGCTGCGGGACGAACTCGAGTCGTGGCTGCCCGGCTTCCTGCCGGAGGACGACGTGGATCCGGCTCCCGCGGAGACGCGCGCCTGACCACGCCCCGGCCCGGTGGCCCTGTCCCGGGCCGGGCGCGGGCCGCCGGCCCGGGTCACCACCAGGAGGAGTCGAGTCTGCTCTCGATGGCTCTGAGGTGGGCCCGGGCGCAGTCGTCGCAGAAGTAGAGGCGGCCGCCGTTCTCCATGGAACAGGTCCAGGTGACCGGGAGGCTGTCGGCGGTCGCGCCGCAGCGGGAGCACACCACGCTCTGCGCTCCCGGCTGCGCGGGGGGAGGAGTCCGCTCGTTCACTACGAGACGATAACCCCGCCGGGTGGCCCGGGCCGTGCGCAACGCACCGCGGGGACCGGCCCGTGCGGACCGGTCCCCGTGTGGTGTTCAGTGCCGTGCCGGCACTGGGACGTGACTAGTTCATGACGGCCATGGCCAGCGCGCGGCGGGCGCGCATGGACACGCGCTCGGCGCGGCGCTGCATGCGCCGGGCGGCGACCAGGCGCAGGGCCTGGCGTTCCGCGTCGGCTTCCCGCAGGCGCTCGTGCATATGGGCACGGGCCAGGGCTTCTTGGATGAGTTGCATCTCACGGTTCCTGTTCTGACGCGAGGCGTTCGCGTTGATGGTGCTGACGGCTGGGGTCGCGGAGCCGAACGGCTCGCTGGCGGAAGAGGTCATCGGGGCCTGCTTCTGGGGATCGTGCGTGAGGGGGCGGTCGATGGTTCCGGCGCGGACGTTCATGCCGTGACCGGGTTCTTGCGCGGGCGGCCACGGGGCCGCTTGCGGGCGACGACCACGCCCTGGACGAAGAGCTCACCGCCCCAGACGCCCCACGGCTCACGCCGCTCCTTGGCGCCGGCGAGGCAGGCCTCCATGAGCGGGCAGGTGCGGCAGAGGGACTTGGCGTACTCCACGTCGGCCGGCGACTCGGCGAAGAAGACCTCGGGGTCGTACGAACGGCAGGGGACGGGTACGCCGAGGTTCTCGATGGCGTCGTCGAGCGCGGTGAGCGCGGTGAGGGGGGTCAAGGTGGGGTCCTCCGTGAGACCGGGCGGGGGGATCGTTTCGGAAGGCGGTACGGACGGGGCGTGCGCTTCGAGTTGCACGGTGTCTTTTTCCTCGTCTGGTCGGTCCGGCTGTTGGCCGGTGGGCTGGTACCGGGTACTGCGTCGTCCCGAGGCCCCTTCGGTCCGTTCCGCCCGTTCGGGCAAAACAGAAGGGCCGCGGATCCCGGGTGGGGTTCCGCGGCCCTGAAGGCGCCGGCCTGATCTGGGATCAGGCTGGATCACTCCAGGGTTCGAGCCCACGGAAGGCCCACATCGTGTGGTGCTGCTGCGTCTGCGTCTTGGTTTCGGCACCGGTCGCCGCAAAGGCATAGGCCTGGGCCTTGCCTGCTGCTACTCCTGCTTCCAGTGCCTCGGTCGGTCGCTCATTGCGCTCCAGGACGGGCAGGGCCGTCAGGAGGGCGGCGGGACGCACGGCTGCGAAGCCGGGCATACCGGTGCCGATGAGCGCCGAGCCGGAGAGGCCGAGCGAGCAGGCGGAGACGACCGAGCGATCGGTCATTTTGGCGGTGGTGCTGACGTTGCTGCTGGTGATGCTGATCACTGGAATCGCCTCCTCTCGGCGTCTCTGGGGGATCGGTCGGAACCGGTCCCGCGCGTATTCGGATAAGTACAGCACGAAGACGGGGCTTCGGAGAAGCCGCCGTTTCCGTGGTTAAGAACCTATGGGGCTTGACGGGGCGGGCGCAAACTATTTTTCCGACGAGTTTGGATCAGTCCTCGCCGTCACCCTCATCCACTTCCTGACCTGCGCAGATGGCGAGGACATCGGCGCCGAAGCGGTCGAGCTTGCGGGCGCCGACCCCGGAGATGCGGGCGAGCTCGCCGTCCGTGGACGGCACGGCCTCCGCGATCGCCATCAGGGTCTTGTCGGTGAAGACGCAGTAGGGCGGCTGGCCCAGCCGCCCGGCCTGCTCCGCGCGCCAGTCCCGCAGCCGCTCGTACAGGGCCTCGTCCATGTCGGAGGGGCAGTCCTCGCAGCGCATCAGCTTCATCTCGCCCGCGTCGGTGAGGGTCGCGCCGCACACTCGGCACCGCACCGGGCCGCGGCGCCCGCGCCGGGCGGTGGCCGTGCCTCCGCCGCCGCGCTCGACGCCCCCGCTCCCGCCCGCGCCCGCGGCACGGGCCCCCCGCGCGCCGGTGCCGGGGCGCAGCCCGGTCAGGAACCGGCTCGGGCGGCGCGAGGCGCGGCCGCCCGGGGAGCGGGCGAGCGCCCACGACAGCGTGAGGTGGACCCGGGCGCGGGTGACGCCGACGTAGAGCAGCCGGCGCTCCTCCTCGACCTGCTCGTCGGTCTTGGCGTACGTGATCGGCATCATGCCCTCGGTGAGGCCGACCAGGAACACCGCGTCCCACTCCAGGCCCTTGGCCGAGTGCAGGGAGGCGAGGGTCACGCCCTGGACGGTCGGGGCGTGCTGGGCGGCGGCGCGCTCGTCGAGCTCCGCGACCAGATCGCCGAGGGTGGCCCCGGGGCGGGCCCGGGCGAAGTCCTCGGCGAGCCGCACCAGGGCGGCGAGGGACTCCCAGCGGTCGCGGACCGCGCCGGAACCGGCCGGCGGCTCGGTGGTCCAGCCCTTGGTGGACAGCACGGCCCGCACCTGGGAGGGCAGGTCCTCCGCGTCGTCCAGCAGGGAGTCGTTGCCGCCCGCCCGGGCCGCGCCGCGCAGGGCGACGCCCGCCTCCCGGACCTCGGCCCGCTCGAAGAAGCGCTCGGCGCCGCGCAGCTGGTAGGGCACGCCCGCGTCGGCGAGGGCCTGCTCGTAGACCTCGGACTGGGCGTTGATCCGGTAGAGCACGGCGATCTCGCCGGCCGGGACGCCGGCGGCGATCAGGTCGCGGATGCGGCGGGCGGTGCCCTCCGCCTCGGCGGGCTCGTCGCCGTACTCCGTGTAGACCGGCTCGGGGCCCGGGTCCCGCTGGGAGACCAGCTCCAGGCGGTGCTCGGCGGCGCGGCCGCGGGCCTGGGCGAGCAGCCCGTTGGCCAGGTGGACGACCTGGGGGGTGGAGCGGTAGTCGCGGACCAGCTTCACCACGGTGGCGTTCGGGTGCCGGGTGCGGAAGTTCAGCAGGTGGTCGGGGGTGGCGCCGGTGAAGGAGTAGATCGTCTGGCTGGCGTCGCCGACGACGCAGAGGTTGTCGCGGTCGCCGAGCCACAGGTCCAGCAGGCGCTGCTGGAGCGGGGAGACGTCCTGGTACTCGTCCACCACGAAGTGCTGGTACTGGCCGCGGATCCGGTCGGCGATGTCGTGCCGGTCCTGGAGGATGCCGACGGTCAGCAGCAGGACGTCCTCGAAGTCGATCGCCCCGCGGTCCCGCTTGAGCTGTTCGTACATCGCATAGATCTGGCCAATTTCCGCGGGGTCGCGCGGGGCGTCCCGATGGGCCTTGGCGACCGCGGCCGGGTAGTCGGCGGGGACGGTCTGGGTGACCTTGGCCCACTCGATCTCGGCCGTGACGTCCCGCAGCTCGTTGCGGTCGAGCCGGACCCGGCAGCGGGCACCGGCCTCGGCCACCAGCTGCACCTTGCGCTCCAGCAGCCGGGGCAGCTCGCCACCCACGGCTTTCGGCCAGAAGTACTGGAGCTGGCGGAGGGCGGCCGAGTGGAACGTGCGCGCCTGGACGCCGCTCGCGCCGAGCTGCCGCAGCCGCCCGCGCATCTCGCCCGCGGCCCGGTTGGTGAAGGTGACGGCCAGCACGCTGCTGGGCTGGAGGATGCCCGCGCGGACGCCGTACGCGATGCGGTGGGTGATCGCCCGCGTCTTGCCCGTACCGGCGCCCGCGAGCACGCACACCGGACCGTGCAGGGCGGTCGCCACCTCGCGCTGCTCGGGGTCCAGCCCGTCGAGCACCGCGTCGGCGTCCCGGGGCGGGGCCATGATCTGGCCGGCGCCCGGGGCCTGCGGGAAGAGAGTGGAGTGCGTTGCTGCTGTCACCCTGCCATGCTGCCAGGTCGCCCGGGGCGGACGGGACGGTCGTCCACAGGGCCCGCCCTCCGGTCGTACTTATCGGGAATGGTGGCGCCGCCCGGTACGTTCTGATTCCTGGTGCCCCGAGGCACCCCACCCGGAAGCGACCCCCGAGGAGCGACGACGATGCAGGGCAACCTGACGATGTACAGCACGACGTGGTGCGGCTACTGCCGTCGGCTGAAGAGCCAGATGGACCGCGAGGGCATCGCGTACACCGAGATCAACATCGAGCAGGACCCGGAGTCGGCCGCGTTCGTCGAGAAGGCCAACGGGGGCAACCAGACCGTCCCGACCGTCCTCTTCGCGGACGGGACGACCCTGACGAACCCCTCGCTGGCCCAGGTCAAGCAGAAGATCGGCGCCTGAGCGGACGGCCGGCGCCGGTGTGACGCCGCCCGGGGTCCGGCGTCACACCGCGCTGCCGGACCCCGGGCGGTGTCAGGCCGCGCTGCCGGGCCCGGGCGATGTCAGGCCGCGGTGCCGGGCCTCGGCAGCGGCTTGCCGTACCAGAGCTCGATCAGACGGGCCGCGATCGAGATCCCGTAGGGGGGAAGCACCTCGCCGGACTCGAACGCGGCCCCCAGCTCTTCCCGGGAGAACCAGCGGGCCTCCTCGATCTCGTCCCCGTCGACGTCGATCTCCGACGACGTGGCCCGCGCCATGAAGCCCAGCATCAGGCTCGACGGGAACGGCCACGGCTGGCTGGCGACGTACTCCACCTCGCCGACCGTCACCCCGGCCTCCTCGAAGACCTCCCGCGCCACCGACTGCTCGATCGACTCGCCCGGCTCCACGAAGCCCGCCAGGGTCGAGAAGCGGCCCTCCGGCCAGTGCACCTGCCGGCCCAGCAGCGCCCGGTCCTCGTCGTCCGTCACCAGCATGATCACCGCCGGATCCGTGCGGGGGTAGTGCTCGGCGCCGCACGCCGGGCAGCGGCGGATGTGGCCGGCGGCCGCGATCACCGTGCGCTCGCCGCAGCGGGAGCAGAACCGGTGCAGCCGCTGCCAGTTCTCCAGGGCCACCGCGTGCACCATCAGCCCCGCGTCACGCGGGGACAGCAGCAGCCCCGCCTCGCGCAGCCCGGCCGGCCGCGCGGACTGGTCCATGCGGCCCGGCAGGGAGTCCTTCTGGAGCGCGAAGTACCGGACGCCGTCCTCGTCCGTGCCCAGGAAGTACCGGTGGGTCTCGGTGACCGGCGCCTCGAAGGCGGGGGTCATGACCAGCTCGGTGCGGCCGTCGGGGGTGTCGTCGATCAGGACCTGACCGCCGGACACGACGAAGACCCGGGTCGTCGGGTGGCTCCACGCCGCCGCCAGCCAGGCCTCGTCGAGCCGGTGGTGGGCCGCGCGGTCGATGCCGCTCGGAGCGGTGAGGCTGATCGGCCGGTGCCCGGCCTCGTTACTGATGGTGCTCACTGGTACTTCCAACTCCCCCGGGTGGATGGGTTGTCCTGGGTGCCTGTCCAGCCGCTCGCCGTACGGCTCAGCGGAGCGCGGCGGACAGGTCGCCCCACAGGTGGGCGGTCGCCTCCACGCCCTTGAACAGCAGGTCCAGTTCGATCTTCTCGTTCGGCGCGTGCCACCCGTCGGACGGTACGGACACGCCCAGGAACAGCACCGGCGCGTCCAGCACGTCCTGGAGGTCGGCGGCGGGGCCCGAACCGCCCTCCCGGGTGAAGCGGACCTTCGCGCCGTCGAAGGCCCTGCTCATCGACCGTACGACCGACTGGAGCGCCGGGTGGTCCAGCGGTGTGAGGCAGGGACGGGTCGGCGCCCCGAAGGTGATCTTGTGGCGGATGCCGGCGGGGATCCGGGCGGCGACCCAGTCGCGCACGGCCGCCTCGATCACGTACGGGTCCTGGCCGGCCACCAGGCGGAACGACAGCTTGACCTGGGCGGACGACGGGACGATCGTCTTGCCGCCGGGCCCCTGGTAGCCGCCGCCGATGCCGTTGACCTCCGCGGTCGGGCGCGCCCAGACCCGCTCCAGGGTGGTGTAGCCGGCCTCGCCGAGCGTCCCGTAGGACCTGGCGGTCGCCAGCCAGGAGTCCTCGTCGAAGGGCAGCTCCGCGATCAGCGCCCGCTCGGCGTCGGTGAGCTCCGCGATGCCGTCGTAGAAGCCGGGGACCGTGACGCGCTCGTCCTCGTCGTGGAGCGCGGCGACCACACGGGCGGCGACGGCGGCCGGGTTCGGCACGGCGCCGCCGAAGGAACCGGAATGGATGTCCTGGTCCGGGCCGTACAGCTCGATCTCGCAGTCCGCGACGCCCCGCATGCCGGTGCACACCGTGGGCGTCGTCTCCGACCACATGCCGGTGTCCGAGACGATCACGGCGTCGGCGGCGAGCCGGTCGCGGTGCCGCTCGACGAGCGCCCGGAAGTGCGGGGAGCCGGACTCCTCCTCACCCTCGACGAGGAGCTTGAGGTTGACGGCGGGGGTGGTCCGGCCGGTCAGCGCGAGGTGCGCGCGCACCCCCAGGGTGTGGAAGAACACCTGGCCCTTGTCGTCGGCCGCCCCGCGCGCGTGGAGCCGGTCACCGCGGACCACCGGCTCGAACGGGTCGGTGTCCCAGCCGTCCTCGCGGGCGGCCGGCTGGACGTCGTGGTGCCCGTAGACCAGGACCGTGGGGGCGTCCTCCTCGCCGGAGGGCCACTCGGCGAAGACCGCCGGGGCGCCGTCCGTCTCCCACACCTCGGCCACCGGGAAGCCGGTCTCCCGGAGCTTCGCCGCGAGCCACTCGGCACTGCGCCGTACGTCCGGGGCGTGCGCGGGCTGCGCCGACACGGAGGGGATGCGCAGCCACTCGACGAGGTCGTCGAGGAAGGCGTCGCGGTGCTGCTCGACGTACGTACGTACGGTCTGGACGGCGCTGTCCGGGGTGTCGCTCATGCCTCTGAGCCTATCCGGCATCCGGGGCCGTCTCGTCGGCCGTCCCACGGAGCAGGACGCGCTCGATCCCGTCGCGCCCGGGCAGGTCGCCGGGGCGGACGACCTCACCCGTCCGTACGTAGACGAAGGCGGCCGTGACCGCGTCGAGGGGCAGCCCGTGCTGCTCGGCCCAGGCGAGCCGGTAGACGGCGAGCTGGAGGGGGTCGGCGGTGTGCGAGCGGCCGGTCTTCCAGTCGACGATCTCGTACGTCACCGCGCCGGTGTCCGGGTCGACGTCGCGGTACACCGCGTCGATGCGGCCGCGGACCACCCGGCCCGCCAGCGCCAACTGGAAGGGCGCCTCGACCCGGTGCGGGGTGCGGTGGGCGTACGCGGTGTTCTCGAACGCCTCCTTGAGCGCGGCCAGGTCCCGCTCGTCGGCGATCTCCGGCTCGTCGGCGTACACCTCGCCGCCGGGCAGCTCGTCCGGGCCCAGCATCGGCAGGGGCAGCTCCTCGAACCGGGCCTCCACCCACGCGTGGAACCGGGTCCCGCGCCGCGCGGCGGGCTGCGGCGGGCGCGGCATGGGGCGGGCCAGCTCCTGCGCGAAGCCCTCGGGGTCGGCGGCGAGGCGCAGCAGCTGGGAGGCGGACAGGGACGCCGGGAGGAGGACGTCCCGGGTGGTGGCGCGGGCGCGGAGGAGCTCCCCGGTGAGGGCGTCCAAATCCCGGTCCCAGGAGGCGATGGTGCGGGCCTCCTCGGGCGTGAGGCGCTCCCCCGGGTGCGGGTGCGGGGCCTCGCCCGGGTCCGGGTCCGGGTGCGGGTGCGGGGCCTCGCCCGGGTGGCCGGGCACGCCCGCGTCACGCGTGCGGGGAGCGCCCGCGTCGGTGTCGCCGTGGCGCGGGGCGGGGACGGCGGGGTGGCGGGCCGGGGCGTGCGGATGCCCCGCGGGTGCGACCGCGGGGCCCTCGGTGGGCGGCTCGGCCGGCCAGTCGTCCCAGTCCGCCCAGTCGGCGGGGTCCTCCGGGGCACCGGGATCGTCGGGCCAGGGCTCGTCCGGGTCCGGGTGGCCGGGGACGTCCGGTGCGTCCGGGTCGTCCGCCACCGGGTGACCGTGGTCCAGGTCCAGGTCCAGGTCCGGGTCCAGGTCCAGGTCCCGGCCGGGCTCCGGGCCCGGGCCCGGGTCCCGAGCGTCGTGACCCGCGGGGTACCGGGGGTCCTCGGTGCCGGCCTCCGGCAGGGCGGCCAGGTACGCCAGGACCTGGTCGGCGGCCGCGCGGCGACGGGCCAGGGATGCGGGGTCCAGGGGCAGCGGCCAGGCATGGTCGGCCGCCGACTCCTGGAGCATGGGGTTGCCGGCGTCGCCGTCCGGTTCGTCCGCCCACGCCTCGACCTCGCCGAAGCCCGCGGCGCAGTGGTCGTACAGCGCGTGGAGGAACGCCGACGGGCCCCGGGGGCGCTTCTGGGAGGGGCCCCACCAGTGGGCCGACCCCAGGAGCAGGGAGCGGGGGCGGGTGAAGGTCACGTACCCGAGGCGGAGCTCCTCGGTGTGCTGGTGCTCCTTCATGGCTGCCTTGAAGGACGCGAGCGACCGGGCGTCCCAGTCGTCGATCGCGGGGAGCGTCGGGGCGTCGCCGCGCAGCGCGTGCGGGAGGACCTGGGGCTGGGAGGTCCATGACTCGCGGGACCTGGTGCTGGGGAACTGGGACGTGACCAGTCCCGGGACGGCGACCACGTCCCACTCCAGGCCCTTGGACTTGTGGGCGGTCAGCACCTTGACCGTGTTCTCGCCGCCCGGGAGGGCGTTGTCCAGGCCCTTCTCGTACTGGGCGGCCGTGCGCAGGAAGCCCAGGAAGGCCAGCAGGGTCGCCTCGCCGTCCAGGGAGGCGAAGCCTGCCGCCGTGTCGAGGAAGTGGGAGAGCGTCTCCCGGCGCCGGGCGGCCAGCGCGTGCGGGGAGGCGGACAGCTCCACCTCCAGGCCGGTGGTGGCCAGGATCCGGTGCAGGACGTCCATCAGGGGGTCGGCCAGGGAGCGGCGCAGGTCGCGCAGCTCGGTGGCGAGGCGGGCGAAGCGCACCCGGGCCTCTCCGGAGAACGGCAGGCCGTCGTCGTGGCCGGCCGGCTCCAGGAAGGTGTCCAGGGCGTCCGCGAGCGAGACCACCTCGGCGGGGTCCACGCCCTCGACCGCCGCCGCCAGCCGCTCGTCCGCGTCCGCCCCGGCGTCGTCCCGGGAGCGGTGGACGAGCAGCCGTGCGCGGCGTCCCAGCAGGGCGAGGTCGCGGGCGCCGATCCGCCAGCGGGGTCCGGTGAGCAGCCGTACCAGGGAGGCGTTGGCTCCCGGGTCCTGGAGCACCTCGCAGACCGCGACCAGGTCGGCGACCTCCGGCAGGTGCAGCAGCCCGGACAGGCCCACCACCTCGACCGGGACGTCCCGCGCCACCAGGGCGGCCTGGATCTCGGGGAAGTCGGTGGCCGTGCGGCACAGCACGGCGATGTGGCCGGGTTCCTTGCCCGTGCGGACGAGATGGGCGATGGAGTCGGCCAGCCAGGCGATCTCCTCCGCCTGGGTGGGCAGCAGCGCGATCCGCACGCTGCCGTCGCGTTCCGCGCCGGGCGCCGGGCGCAGCGCCTCCACGCCCTCGTGCATGGCGCGCAGCGGCTCGGCGAGGCCGTTGGCGAGGTCCAGGAGGCGGCCGCCGCTGCGGCGGTTCTCACTGAGCGAGAAGCGGGTGGCGGGGGTGCCGTCCGCGTACGGGAAGTGCTCGGGGAAGTCGTCCAGGTTGGCGACGGACGCGCCGCGCCAGCCGTAGATCGCCTGGCACGGGTCGCCGACGGCCGTGACCGGGTGTCCGGTGCCCCCGCCGAAGAGTCCGGACAGCAGCAGCCGCTGCGCGACGGACGTGTCCTGGTACTCGTCCAGCAGCACGACCCGGAACTCGTCCCGGAGGATCGCGCCGACCTCGGGGCGGGTGAGGGCCAGCTCGGCGGAGAGGGCGATCTGGTCGCCGAAGTCCAGCAGGTCGCGCTCGCGCTTGGCCGCGCGGTACCGGACGACGAGATCGGTGAGCTCCCGGCGGGCGTCGGCCGCCTCGGGGACCTTGCGCAGGTCGGCGTTGGTGAGCCTGGCGTCCGCCAGGGCGGCGAGCAGGCCGGTGTCGTGCCGGAGGAGGTCGGCGGGGCGTACGAGGTGTTCGGCGAGTTCGGCGTCCAGGGCGAGCAGGTCGCTGACGAGGGTGGGGAAGGACTTGGTCAGGGCGGGGTACGGTCCGGGCGCCTCGCGCAGCACCCGGGCGGCGAGCTGGTAGCGGGTGGCGTCGGCGAGGAGGCGGGCGGTGGGCTCCAGGCCGATGCGCAGGCCGTGGTCGGTGAGGAGCTGACCGGCGAACGCGTGGTACGTGGAGATGCGCGGCTCGCCGGGCGGGTCGTCCGGGTCGATGACGTCCGGGTCGGTCACCCCGGCCCGCACCAGGGCCGTGCGGACCCGTTCGGCCAGTTCGCCGGCGGCCTTGTTGGTGAACGTCAGGCCGAGGACCTGCTCGGGTGCGACCTGCCCGGTGCCGACCAGCCAGACCACCCGGGCGGCCATCACCGTCGTCTTGCCGGAGCCCGCTCCGGCCACGATGACCTGCGGGGCGGGCGGCGCGGTGATGCAGGCCGTCTGCTCCGGGGTGAACGGGATGCCGAGGAGCTCCTTGAGCTGCTCGGGGTCGGTGAGGCGAGTGGTCACGGTCAACGAGGCTAACCGGCCCCACTGACAGCCCCCGGCCGTCCACGGTCCCCGGTGCCCCGGCCGCCCCGCTCCCCAGTGCCCGGCCGCGCCCGGTCCCCGGTGGCCCGGCCGGGCTCACTCCACGATGTGGCGGCCCTCGGGCCGGGCACTGCACGAGGCCCGGAAGGCGCAGTGGTCGCAGTGCTTGCCGGTGGACGGGGTGAACCGCTCGTCCAGCACGCGCCCGGCGGCGGTGGCGAGCAGGTCACCGACCCACTCGCCGCCGAGCGGCTCCTGCGCCTGCACCTTGGGCAGCCGTTCGCCGCCCTCCTTCTTGGGGGCGGCCTGCCGGAGCTGGACGAGTTCGGCGCCACCGGGCTCGGGACGGCGACCGTCGAACACCTCGTCGACGGCGCCCTCGCGGACGGCGAGCTGGTATACGGCGAGCTGCGGGTGGTGGGCGACCTCGTCCTTGGTGGGGGCCGACTTCCCGGTCTTGAAGTCCACGACGTAGGCGCGGCCGTGCTCGTCGGCCTCGACGCGGTCCATGGAGCCGCGGATCCGCACCTCGTACTCCCCCGCCTCCAGGGTGACGTCGAACGCGTGCTCGGTGGCCGCGGATGTGCGGCCACCGCGGTCCATGACGTGCCAGCGCAGGAACCTCTCCAGCGCCACGCGCGCGTGCTCCTTCTCCTGGGCGGACTTCCAGGGGGCGTCGAAGGCGAGCGCGTCCCAGACCGAGTCGAGGCGTTCCATGAGGACGGCCAGGTCGGCGGGGGTGCGGCCGGAGGCCACCTCGTCGGCGAGGACGTGCACCACGTTGCCGAAGCCCTGCGCGGCGGTCGCGGGGGCGTCCGCCTTGACCTCGCGGCCCAGGAACCACTGGAGGGCACAGGTGTTGGCGAGCTGGTCCAGGGCGCTGCCGGAGAGCGCCACGGGACGGTCGCGGTCACGGAGGGGGGTGGTCGAGTGGGTGGGCTCGTACAGACCCCACCAGCGGTACGGGTGGGCGGCGGGGACCAGCGGCTGCCCCTCGTCGTCGGTGAGCGAGGCGAGCCGGGCCAGGCGCCGGGCGGCGGCGTCGCGCAGCGCGGGGGTGGCGTCCGGGTCGACGGTGGTGGCGCGCAGCTCGGCGACGAGCGCGGCCACGGCGAGGGGGCGGCGGGGGCGGCCGGTGACGTCCTTCGGTTCGACGCCGAGTTCGGTGAGGAAGCGGGACGGCTGGTCGCCGTCGTCGGCGGGCGCCTTGACTGCGGTGACGACGAGCCGGTCGCGGGCGCGGGTGGCGGCCACGTAGAAGAGCCGACGCTCCTCGGCGAGCAGGGCGCCGGGGCTGAGCGGCTCGGCGATGCCGTCGCGGCCGATGCGGTCGGCCTCCAGGAGGGAGCCCCGGCGGCGCAGGTCGGGCCAGAGGCCTTCCTGTACGCCGGCCACGACGACCAGGCCCCACTCCAGGCCCTTGGAGCGGTGGGCGGTCATCAGGCGTACGGCGTCGGGGCGTACCGGCCGCTTGGACAGGGTGTCGGCGGCGATGTCCTGGGCGTCGAGCTCCTCCAGGAAGTTCAGGGCGCCCCGGCCGCCGGTGCGCTCCTCGGCGCGGGCGGCGGTGTCGAACAGGGCGCACACGGCGTCCAGGTCGCGGTCGGCGTTGCGGCCGGCCGCGCCGCCCCGGAGGGCGGCCCGCTGGAGTCGGGCGGGCCAGGGCGTGCCGTTCCACAGCAGCCAGAGGGCCTCCTCGGCGGTCCCGCCGCCGGCCAGCAGCTCGCGGGTGCGGCGCAGCAGGTCGCCCAGCCGCTGGGCACCGCGCGCGTAGGCGGGGTCGTGCGCCACCAGCCGTTCGGGCTCGGCGAGGGCGCGGGCGAGCAGGACGTCGGAGGGCGGCGGGACCTTGTTGCCCCCAGCCCGCTCCTCGTCCCGCAGGGCCCGGCCGAGGCGGCGCAGGTCGGCCGCGTCCATGCCGCCCAGCGGGGAGGCGAGCAGGCCGATGGCGGTCTCGGTGTCCAGCCATGGCCGAGGCCCCGCCGGGGTGTCGTCCACCGGGACACCCGGCCCCGCCGGGGTGTCGCCGGTCGGGGCGTCGGCGTCCGGGGCGTCGGCGGCGGCGCCTGCCGGGGCATCGTCGTCGTCGGCGCGGGGACCGGCCCCGGCGCTCCCGTCACCCTCGCGGATGTCGTCGCCGTCACCCACAGGAGTGAGCGCTCCGGATCCCACGGCCCCCTCGGACCTCTCGGATCCCTCGGCCCCCTCGGCCCCCTCGGCCCCCTCGGACCCCTCGGACCCCTCGGACCCCGAGGAGGATCCCCCCGCCTCCACCCGTCCCCCCTCCGGGGTCGCCGCCGCGCGGAGGGCGGCGAGCAGGGGGGCGACGGCCGGTTCGTGGCGCAGCGGGACGTCGTCGCCGTCCACCTCGACCGGGACGCCCGCCGAGGTGAGGGCGCGGCGCAGGGTGGGCAGGGTGCGGCCGCCCGCGCGGACCAGGACGGCCATGTCGTTCCACGGGACGCCGTCCTCCAGGTGGGCGCGCCGCAGGATGTCCGCGATGTTGTCCAGTTCCGTGGAGGAGGTGGGGAAGGTGTACGTCTCGACCCGGCCGCCGCCCCGGCCCGCCGTCAGGTCCCGGTGCGCCCGGGCCTTGTCGGCGGGCAGGCGCGGCAGCGGCATCCGGGTGGTGAGCAGCCGGGTGGCGGACAGCAGGGCGGCGCCCGACCGGCGCGAGGTGGTGAGGACGGCGACCGGCGCGGGGGCGCCGTCCGCGCGGCGGAAAGCGCCGGGGAAGTCGAGGATCCCGTTGACGTCCGCGCCCCGGAACGCGTAGATCGACTGGTCCGGGTCGCCGAACGCGTACAGCGTCCGCCCGCCCCCCGCCAGCGCCCGCAGCAGCCGCACCTGGGCGGGGTCGGTGTCCTGGTACTCGTCGACGAACACGGCGTCGTAGCCGGGCAGCGCCGCCGAACCGGCGAGCAGCACCGCCCGGTGCACCAGCTCCGCGTAGTCCAGGACGCCCTGCATGTCGAGCACGTCCAGGTACTCGGCGAGGAACTCGGCCGCCGCCGACCAGTCCCGCCGCCCGGTGCGCGCGGCGAAGTCGGCGAGCGCGCGCGGGCCGAGGCCCAGTTCCCGGGAGCGCGCCAGGACGGCCCGTACCTCGTCGGCGAAGCCGCGCGTGGTCAGGCAGGCCCGCAGCTCGTCGGGCCAGTGGATACGGGCCAGGCCCTCCCGCTCCAGGTCGAGCTGGCCCGCCAGCAGCTCGCGCACGGCGAGGTCCTGCTCCGGGCCGGACAGCAGGCGCAGCGGCTCCGCGAAGAGGTCCGCGTCCTGGTGGGCGCGGACCAGGGCGTAGCAGTAGGAGTGGAACGTGGTCGCCTGAGGGGCGCGCGTCCCGCCGATCCGGGCGGCCATCCGGTCGCGCAGTTCCACGGCGGCCTTGCGGCTGAAGGTGAGGACCAGCAGCCGCTCCGGGTCGGCGCCCCGGGCGATCCGGGCCGCGACCGCCTCCACCAGCGTCGTCGTCTTGCCGGTGCCCGGGCCGGCGAGGACCAGGAGCGGTCCGCCGGGATGGTCAACCACGGCACGCTGCGATGCGTCCAGGAGAGGGGGGCTCACGGGAGCCGGCGGGGTACGCACCAGTCGGTACGCGCCCGGGGTCCGCCCACGAGATGGCGTACGCCCGGTGGTAATCGAGGAGGAGCTCACGTGGATCGCCGGTCCTGGTGGGTGTGCTGGTGCTGAGGATGCTGGGTGGGGGGCGCGGGGAGCACGCCACGCGGGACGACGTTACGCGTACTCCGTACGGTCGTGCCCGCGATGCCCACCACGTCCGCCGCGCGGCCGCGTGGCCGAAGCTGTCACCTGTGAGACATCGCACTCGCACCGCCGCCGGAACCGCCGCCGCCGGACCCGTCCCCGCCGTCCCAGCGCGCCCGGCGCATGTCGAGCCGCGGGAGGTGGCCCTCGGCCTGCCGCGCGGCCTCGCGCAGCGGGGTGCCCTCCGCCCGGTAGTGGCCGAGGGCGCGCAGCTCGTGGCCGGGGAGGAGCTGCCCGTCGGCCCGCACGACCCGCCACCACGGCACCGCGCCGCCGTAGAGCGCCATGACGCGCCCGACCTGGCGCGGGCCGCCCACCCGTCGCCCACCACCATCCTTGTCCGAGAGCGCTTCGCGCTCCCCCTCCTGCGCGAGCCATTCGGCGACGTCCCCGTATGTCATCACCCGGCCGGACGGGATCAGCTCGGCGACTTCCAGCACCCGTTCCGCGTACTCCGGAAGCTCCTCAGCACTCATCCGGTCCATCCTGCACCACACCACCGACAACGCGGGCAATGCACCCTGCTGGCCCCCGCCGCCGCCCGGTCATGCCACCATCTTCCGGGCGGTGACCGGTGATACGAGATCAACAAGACACAGACACGGCGAAGGGGCGGGATGTGCGGCCTCCCGAGGTGGAGTCCACTTCGGGGCCTCCTGAGACGATGGAGACGAACGAGACGAAGGAGACGGTATGCGTGAACGCGGAGAGGCACATCGACCGCGTCTCCGGTGACGAGCCGCTGCTCGCCGCCCGCGTCCACCGGCCGTCCGACCTGCTGCGGCTGCTCATCGGCATCCTCGCGATCGGTGTCGTCATCGCCATCGCCGCCTTCGCCCACGCCACGACCACGGGCCTGGAGGAGGACATCAGCAAGGGCACCGGCCAGGCTCCCGACGTCTTCGTCAAGGTCGCCGGGCTCGTGTCCAGCATCGCGGTCCTGCTCGTCCCGGTCGCCTTCGCCATCGAGCGGCTGATCAAGCGGGACGGGCTGCGCATCGCGGACGGCGTCCTCGCCGCCGTACTGGCGCACGGGGTCACCCTGGCCACCGACCTGTGGGTCGCCAGGGCCGCGCCGGGCACCATTCAGGAGGCGCTGACGCAGCCCCAGGCGGGCGGCGGGCTGTCCGACCCGGTCCACGGGTACCTCGCCCCCGTCATCGCCTACATGACGGCCGTGGGCATGGCCCGCCGGCCTCGCTGGCGGGTGTCGCTGTGGGTGGTGCTGCTGCTCGACGCGTTCGCGATGCTGGTGGCCGACTACACCACCCCGTTCTCGATCGTCCTGACCATCCTGATCGGCTGGACCGTCGCCTACGGCACCCTCTACGCGGTCGGTTCCCCGAACGTGCGGCCCACCGGCCAGACGCTCCTGGCCGGGCTGCGCCACGTCGGCTTCCGCCCGGTCACGGCGATGCGCGCCGAGGACGTCGTCGACTCCGCCGAACAGGGCGACCGCGGCCGCCGCTACCTGGTCACCCTGGAGGAGGGCCCGCCGCTCGACGTCACCGTGGTGGACCGCGAACAGCAGGCGCAGGGGTTCTTCTACCGGGTGTGGCGCAGGCTCACCCTGCGGGGCATCACCACCCGCCGCTCCCTCCAGTCGCTGCGCCAGGCCCTGGAACAGGAGGCGCTGCTGGCGTACGCGGCGATCGCCGCCGGCGCCAACGCGCCCAAGCTGATCGCCACCTCCGAGCTCGGCCCGGACGCCGTGATGCTGGTGTACGAGCACCTGGGCGGCCGTTCTCTGGACGCGCTGGACGACGAGGAGATCACCGACGAGGTCGTCCGGGGCGCCTGGCTGCAGGTGAAGGCGCTCCAGTCGCGCCGTATCGCGCACCGCCGGCTGACGGGCGACGCCCTTGTGGTGGATCGTTCCGGCAGGGTGATCGTCACGGATCTCCGGGGTGGCGAGATCGCCGCCGGGGACCTCGTCCTGCGGATGGACATCGCCCAGCTTCTGACCACCCTGGGGCTGCGCGTCGGCGCGCGGCGGGCGGTGGCGGCCGCGGTCGACGCGCTCGGCCCCGACCGGGTCGCCGACTGCCTGCCGCTGCTCCAGCCGATCGCGCTGAGCCGTTCGACCCGGGCGACCCTGCGCAGACTGGCGCGGGAGCGGGCGCAGCGGGAGCGGGAGGCGGTCCTCGCCGCCTCCGAGGCGGCCAAGCAGGCCCGGCTGGAGGGGCACGCCGCCGGCAGCGAGGAGGAGAGGAAGGCGGACCGCAAGGCGGTGCGCGCCGAGAAGCAGGCCGAGAAGCGGGCGCTGGACGAGGCGATGGACGAGGTCCGCGAGGAGGACCTGCTGGCCCAGATCCGGCAGCAGGTGCTGCTGATCCGGCCGCAGGCCCCGGTGGAGCCCGTAAGGCTGGAGCGGATCAGGCCGCGGACGCTGATCAGCATCATCGCCGGCGCCATCGCCGTGTACTTCCTGATCTCGCAGATCTCCAAGGCGTCGCTGTCGGTGTCCACGTTCGCCGGCGCCGACTGGGCGTGGATCACGGTCGCGCTGCTGTTCTCCGCGGTGAGCTACGTGGCGGCGGCGATGAGCCTGCTGGGCTTCGTCCCGGAGCGGGTCTCCTTCGGCCGTACCGTGATCGCCCAGGTGGCGGGGTCGTTCGTGAAGATCGTCGCTCCGGCGGCGGTCGGCGGGGTGGCCCTCAACACCCGCTTCCTCCAGCGCTCGGGCGTACGTCCCGGCCTGGCGGTCGCCAGTGTCGGCGCCTCGCAGCTCTTCGGGCTGGGCGCGCACATCCTGCTGCTGCTGTCGTTCGGCTACCTCACCGGCACGGAGAAGACCCAGGACTTCACGCCCTCCCGGACGGTGATCGCGGGTCTGCTGACGGCCGCGGTGCTGGTGCTGGTCGTCACGGCGATCCCCGCCCTGCGCAAGTTCGTCTCCACCCGGCTGCGGTCGCTGTTCGCCGGTGTGGTGCCGCGCATGCTGGACGTGCTCCAGCGGCCGGGGAAGCTGCTCACCGGGATCGGCGGCATGCTGCTGCTGACCGGTGCGTTCGTGCTGTGCCTGGACGCGTCGATCCGGGCGTTCTCCGACGGTGCCCAGCCGCTGAGCTACGCGAGCCTCGCCGTGGTGTTCCTGGCCGGCAACGCCCTGGGGTCGGCCGCTCCGACACCGGGTGGTGTGGGGGCCGTGGAGGGCGCGCTGACCTTCGGCCTGGTGGCCGTGGGCGGTCTGCCGGCGGAGGTCGCGGCACCGGCGGTGCTGCTGTACCGCGTGATGACGCTGTGGCTGCCGGTGCTGCCGGGGTGGTTCTCGTTCAACTTCCTGACCCGCAAAGGCGCCCTCTGACGCGGGAGGGCCCCTGACCGGTCCGGGGCGCCGGGCACCCGGGAGCGGCCGTGTGCGGCGCCCGCGGGCCGCCGTCCCCCGGTGCCCGGAGGCCGCCGCCCCCGGTACCCGCCCCGGCCACCCGCATGGACGCGGGCACGGGCGCCGGGCGGGCGCCGGGCGCACGATGGAGCCATGACCTCCCGCGCCGCCCGGTCCGCCGCCATCCGCACGCCACGGCGTGCGGCCGTGCTCGCCGCCGCGACCGCCGCCCTGGTGATGGCCGCCGGCTGCTCCGGCGACGGGGACGAGGGCGGCGAACCGGCCCGTCCCAGGGAGCTGGCCACCCAGAAGCTGACCTGGGAGCCCTGTGCCGCCCCGTCCGTCCAGGAGGGCGAGGGCACCGCCCCGTCCCCGCTGCCCGGCGGCACCAAGTGGGAGTGCTCCTTCATGCAGGCGCCGCTCGACTACGAGGACCCCGACGGCGGGACCATCGAACTGGCGCTCATCCGGGCGAAGGCCTCCCGCCCGGCCGGCCGGATCGGCTCGCTCATCTTCAACTTCGGCGGCCCCGGCGGCTCCGGCATCACCGCCCTGCCCTCCTTCGCCAAGGACTACGAGTCGCTGCGCACCCGCTACGACCTGGTGAGCTTCGATCCGCGCGGGGTCGGCCGCAGTGAGGGCGTCGAGTGCGAGGACGACCCGGAACTGGACGCCTTCTTCGCGCTGGACTCCACCCCCGACACCGCGCAGGAGGAGCGGGACTACCAGGAGGGCCTGAAGAAGTTCGCCGAGGCCTGCGACGAGAACTCCGGTGACGTGCTGCCGCACGTCGGCACCACCAACGCCGCCCGCGACCTGGACCTGATGCGCCAGGTGCTGGGCGACAGCAAGCTGCACTACTTCGGCATCTCGTACGGCACCGAACTCGGCGGCGTCTACGCCCACCTGTTCCCCAAGACCGTCGGCCGTGCCGTCTTCGACGCCGTCGTCGACCCGGGCGGAACCACCGAACAGGGCGCCCTGGGGCAGGCCAAGGGCTTCCAGCTCGCGCTGAACAACTTCGCCGAGGCCTGCGCCGCGCGCGGCGACGCCTGCAAGCTGCCGGGCAGCGACGCCAAGGAGATCGAAGGCTTCATCACCGGCCTGCTCGCCCGGCTCGACAAGAAGCCCATCCCCGGCATCGGCGACCGGAAGCTCACCCAGTCCCAGGCCACCAACGGCATCGCCCAGGCCCTGTACTCCAAGGAGTACTGGCCCTATCTGGAACAGGGCCTCGACGAGGCCGACGGCGGGGACGGGGGCCTGCTCCTGGCCCTGTCGGACTCCATGAACGGCCGCGACCAGAACGGCGACTACAGCAACCTCCAGGCGGCCAACGCGGCCATCAACTGCGTCGACGACAAAGAGCGGTTCACCGTGGAGCAGGCCAAGGCGAAGCTGCCCGAGTTCCGCAAGGCGTCCCCCGTCTTCGGCGGCTTCCTCGGCTGGGGCCTGATCAGTTGCTCCCAGTGGCCCGTGCCCGGCACCTGGGACCACCCCGACGTCAGCGCCCCCGGCTCGGCGCCCATCCTGGTCATCGGCAACACCGGGGACCCGGCCACCCCCTACGCCGGGGCGAGGGCGATGGCCGCCGCGCTCGGCAAGGGCGTCGGCGTGGAGCTGACGTACGAGGGCGAGGGCCACGGCGCGTACAACAGCGGCGACGCGTGCGTGAAGCGCACGGTCGACGCCTACCTGCTGAACGGCACGGTGCCGAAGTCGGGGACCGTGTGCCCGTAGGGCGCCGTCCTCCCGGGGAGTGCCGCCGGGGGCCGTGCCTAGGATGGCTGTTCGGCACAGGAGTTGGGGGGACACATGTCCATTCGGGTACGGCCGGCCGGGCTCGCGGTCGCGGCGGCGCTGGTGGCGGGGCTGGTCACCGGCTGCGACGGCGGAGGCGGCGGCACCCCCGGCGGTACGGACGGCGGCACCGGCCGGACCTCGGCGGGCCCCCCGATGGCGTCCCTGCCCGCCGCGCTCACCGGCCAGAAGCCGGACTGGCGCGGCTGCGAGGCGCCGCGGGGCGCCGAGGAGCCCGGCCCGGAATGGCGCTGTGCCACCGTGCGGGTCCCCCTGGACTACGCGAAGCCGGGCGGCGCGACCCTGCCCATCGCGCTGATCCGCAAGGAGGCCCGCCACAAGGACCGCCGGATCGGCTCCCTGCTGTTCAACTTCGGCGGCCCGGGCGCCTCCGGTGTGACCGCCATGCCGCAGGCGGCCGAGCAGTTCGAGGAGCTGGGCAGCCGCTACGACCTGGTCGGCTTCGACCCGCGCGGGGTGGACCGCAGCTCCGGGGTGGTGTGCCGGGACAACGAGGAGCAGGCCGCCTCCGTGGCACGGATCGACCTCACCCCGGACACGCCCGCCGAGGAGGCCGCCTTCCTCGCGGACGGGGCCGCCTTCGGCGCCGGCTGCGCCAAGCGGTCCGGCACGGTCATCCGCCACGTCACCACGACCAACACCGCACGGGACCTGGACCTCGTCCGGTACGTGCTGGGTGACGACAAGCTCCACTACATGGGCTTCTCCTACGGCACCCAGCTCGGCGGGACGTACGCCCACCTGTTCCCGCGCAACGTCGGCCGGACCGTCCTGGACGCGGTCGTCGACCCGACCGCGGACACCGCCGGCCACGCCCGCAACCAGGCGATCGGCTTCCAGCGGGCACTGAACAACTACTTCGCCTCCACCGGCGAGGGCGCGGCCGCGGGCAACGCGCGCGTGACGGCCCTGCTGGAGCGGCTGGACCGCGCACCGCTGCCCGCCGCGGACGGCCGCGAACTCACCCAGAGCCTGGCCCTGACCGGCATCGCCCAGACCCTGTACTCGGAGCGCATGTGGTCGTACCTCACCGAGGGGCTGAAGGAGGCGGAGGGAGGCCGGGGTGACGCGCTGCTGCGACTGGCCGACATGTACAACGGCCGCGGCGAGGACGGCACCTACGACACCCGCGCGCACTCGCAGCGGGCCATCTCGTGCGCCGACAGCAGCAGCCGGCCCACGGCCGCCGAGGCCAAGGCGCTGCTGCCGGAGTTCCGGCGGATATCGCCGGTCTTCGCCGAGTTCATGGCCTGGGACACGGCCGGGTGGTGCGCGGACTGGCCGGTGAAGGGCGAGAGCGCCACCCCCGAGACCAGCGCCCCGGGCGCGGGCCCGATCCTGGTGGTCGGGACGACGGGCGACTCCGCGACGCCGTACGAGGGCGCCAAGAAGATGGCGGACGAGCTGGGGGCGGGCGTCGGCGTCCTCCTCACCTTCAAGGGCGAGGGGCACGGCGCGTACACCGGCGACAACCGTTGCGTGCGGGACACCGTCAACGCCTACCTGCTGGAGGGCAAGGTCCCCCCGAACGGCACGACCTGCTCCTGAACATCCCGCCCGGGCAAAAGGGCCGGACCCCCGCACGGGGTCCGGCCCTTGTTTTCCGCCGTGGTCTAGTAGACCGGCTTCTCCGGCTCGATCTGGTTGACCCAGCCGATGACGCCGCCGCCGACGTGCACCGCGTCCGCGAAGCCCGCGGACTTCAGCACGGCGAGCACTTCCGCACTGCGGACACCCGTCTTGCAATGCAAGACGATCTTCTTGTCCTGGGGCAGGCCCTGGAGGGCGTTGCCCATCAGGAACTCGTTCTTCGGGATCAGACGGGCACCGGGGATCGAGACGATCTCGTACTCGTTCTGCTCACGGACGTCGATGATGTCGATGTTCTCGCCCTCGTCGATCCACTCCTTGAGCTGCTTGGGAGTGATCGTCGCGCCGAGCGCCGCCTCCTGGGCCTCCTCCGACACGACGCCGCAGAAGGCCTCGTAGTCGATGAGCTCGGTGACGGTGGGGTTCTCGCCGCAGACCGCGCAGTCGGGGTCCTTGCGGACCTTGACCTGGCGGTACTGCATCTCCAGGGCGTCGTAGATCATCAGCCGGCCGACCAGCGGGTCGCCCACGCCGGCCAGGACCTTGATCGCCTCGGTGACCTGGATGGAACCGATGGACGCGCACAGCACGCCCAGCACGCCGCCCTCGGCGCAGGAGGGGACCATGCCCGGCGGCGGGGGCTCCGGGTACAGGCAGCGGTAGCAGGGGCCGTACTCGGACCAGAAGACGGACGCCTGGCCGTCGAAGCGGTAGATCGAGCCCCAGACGTACGGCTTGTTCAGCAGCACGCAGGCGTCGTTGACCAGGTAGCGGGTGGCGAAGTTGTCCGTGCCGTCGACGATCAGGTCGTACTGGGCGAAGATGTCCATCACGTTGTCGGCCTCGAGCCGCTCCTCGTGCAGGACCACGTTCACGTACGGGTTGATGCCGAGCACGCTGTCGCGCGCGGACTCGGCCTTGGAACGGCCGATGTCGGACTGGCTGTGGATGATCTGGCGCTGGAGGTTCGACTCGTCGACCTCGTCGAACTCCACGATGCCGAGCGTGCCCACGCCGGCCGCGGCGAGGTACATCAGGGCGGGCGAGCCGAGGCCTCCGGCGCCCACACAGAGCACCTTGGCGTTCTTGAGCCGCTTCTGCCCGTCCATCCCGACATCCGGGATGATCAGGTGGCGGGAGTACCTGCGGACCTCGTCTACGGTGAGCTCGGCAGCCGGCTCGACCAGGGGTGGCAGCGACACGGAGACCTCATCAATACAGCTGGTCGGTAGTCAGTACGGTTGTTCTTCCGTAACACTGCCATGGCACTCCTCATTCCGAGACACCTCGTCCGATCTGCGAGACGATTTCGTCCCAGTAGCCGGGCAGAGCCGCGAATGGGCTGTTTTGTCCGCTGTCGTCGCCCGTCCGGTCGGTGAAGAAGATCGTCCCCGCGCCCTGCCAGCGCGCGATGCGCGTCGCCTCGTCGAGATGGGTGCGCGGTACCCCGTGGACGAGATGGACGAAGCGCTCCGGCGGATGGTCGGCGGTCCACTCGGCCACCTGTGACCAGCGGTACTCGGCCCAGGGCCCGGAGAAGGTCACCAGCTGGTCGGCGACCTCGGCGTAGCCCGGGTGCGGATGGGTGCCGTGCCCCAGCACCAAGTGCCCGCCGTCGGCGTGCTCCAGGACCACCTCCAGGGTGGCGGTGACCCGCCGTACGGCGGCCAGGTCGGCCCGGTCGGTGGGGCAGCGGTCCAGCAGGAAGCCGTCCACCAGGTACCAGTCCAGGAACCGGTGCGCGTCGGTGACGAGGTCACCGAAGGGGCGGGAGCCGTGGCGGAGGTCGAGGTGGCCCAGCACCCGGCCGCCCGCGTTGCGCAGCTTGCCCACCGCCTCCAGGCAGTGCGGGTCGGGCCGGGCCCCGGGGCCGTCCGCGACGTTGAGGACGGCCCAGTGCAGGGGCGTTCCGGGCCGGGTCAGCTCCGCCCACTCGACCGGCGCGATCAGGGGATGGGCGTAGCCGGGCACACCGAAGCCGAGCCGTTCGGCGCCGGTGGCGGAGAGCCCCGTGTCCGTACGGGTCAGATGCGGCACGCCGCCTCCATCCAGATGTCGGCCAGGGACTCCTCCAGGTTGATGCGCGGCCGCCAGCCGAGCCGGTCGCGAGCGGTGCGCACGTCGGCCTGCTGCCAGTTGCCGCACCCGTCGGGATACGGGTGCGGGGCGGGCACCACATGGTCGGGGACGCTCTCCCCGCGCTGGGCGCCGATGGACGCCATGGACCCCACCGCCGACAGGGCGGGCCGGGCCGGCGCCTCCAGTTCGTGCAGCGACCCGGCGTACCCGGCGACCCTGGCCAGCACGGCGGCCGCGTCGCGGAGCCGTACGGCCCGGCCGGTGCCGATGTTGACGATGCCCTGCGCCGCGGAGAGGGAGGCGGCGTGCACGGCGCGCGCCACGTCGCGTACGTCGACGAAGTCGCGCTGCACGCCGAGTCCCCCGAGCTTGAGCTCGCCGTCACCGGTCTGCATGGCCCGCCGCATGGCCTCGGCGAGCCGGCCGAGCGGCGAGCCGGCGGGGGTGCCGGGTCCGACGGGTGAGAAGACCCGGAGGACGACGGCGTCCAGTCCGGAGCCGAGGACGAGCTCGGTGGCGGCGAGCTTGGACACGCCGTACGGCCCGCCGGGGCGCGGCACCGCGTCCTCGGCGGTGGACGAGCCGGGCTGGGACGGCCCGTACTCGGAGGCGCAGCCGACCTGGACCATGCGCGCCCCGCAGCCGCTGCGGCGCAGCGCCTCGCAGACGGTGGCGACGGCGACGGTGTTGTGCCGGGTCAGCTCGCGCGCGCCGCCCCGGGTGGTGCCGGCGCAGTTGATGACGACGCCGGGGTGGACGGCGTCCAGGAACCGGGTGAGCGCGCCGGGGCTCCCGCCCGCGAGGTCGAAGCGCACGTCGGCGTCGTCGCCGCGTCCGAGGGCGGTGAGGTGGACGGCCGGGTCGGCCAGCAGCCGGTCGGCGACGAAGCGGCCGATGAATCCATTGGCACCGAGCAGCAGCACCCTCATCGCGCGCCCCCTTCGCGCCGAGTGGCCGTTGCGGGGATCTGGGGGGTCATGTCCGTTGTCTCCTTGGAGTGTGTGCCGGTGGGGAGGCGTACCCGGGTACCGGCGGGGGTCACGGGGGGGGTGGGGGTCTCAG
Source organism: Streptomyces sp. NPDC039423 (assembly GCF_055598725.1). NCBI lineage: Bacteria > Bacillati > Actinomycetota > Actinomycetes > Kitasatosporales > Streptomycetaceae > Streptomyces > Streptomyces sp. NPDC039423. Next base: position 574,868 of record NZ_JBVKAH010000002.1, on the reverse strand, counting down.
GTGGTGGTGTCGTCCGCGTGGGCGGAGGCCCGGGCCAGTACGGCGGTGGCGTACACCAGCAGGGCGAGCGCCGCCGCGCCGCACGCGGACGCGGGCACCACGGCCGGGCCCCCGGCGGCCACGGCCGCCTCGACGGGGCGGCCGAGCAGGTCGCAGCCGGGGAGGCGGCCGGCCAGGACGGAGGCGAGCGCGACCGCCTCCGCGGCGCACGCGGCGAGCAGCCCGGCGGCGGCGGCCCGGGCGAAGCCATGGGCCGTGAGCAGCCGGGCGAGCAGGAGCAGGCTGCCCAGGGCCAGGGCGCCCCCGCCGGGCGAACCGTCCCCGGGGGCGGTGCCGCCGAGGGCGGTGTCCACGAGGACGAGCAGTCCGGTCAGCGCGGCCGTGTACAGCGCCACCGTGCCGAGGAGCAGCGGGCGGGTCCGGGCGGCGAAGTCCGCCAGGCCGCGGCTGGCGGTGAGCTTGCGCCGGGCCCGTACGGCGAAGAGGCGGGCGCACCAGACGGCGGGCGCGGCGGCGAGGGCGAGGCCCAGCAGCGGTGGCGCGTCCAGTGGCCAGGGCCCGTCGGGTCCGCCGGTCAGGAGCTCGTCCAGGAGGCCGTCGCCGAACAGGGCGTACAGCAGCAGGAAGCCGGTGCACGCGCGCGTGCCCCGCCGTCCGCGCGGGCGCCCGGCCGTGACCGCCAGGGCGAGCGCCACGACACCGATCAGCCCGACCGCCGCCCGCGCCGGCCCGTCCGTCAGCGCGAGCCCCGCGACGGTGAGCCCGCCCAGGGCGCCGGGCAGCAGCGCCAGGACGACGGCCCGGACGGCCCGGCCGCTCCGCCCGGCGTCCGCCCCGGGAGCGGGCGCGGCGGGCCGGGGCGGGTCGCCGTCATCACCGCGCGGCACGCGCGCGTAGAGCTCCTCGGCGAGGGAGAAGACGTCCCGGTGCCGGAACCGGGCGGCGGTCCGGTCGGTGACCCCGTGGGCCTCCAGGCCGGCGGCGATCTCCAGCGGGTCGACCGCCCGTTCGCACAGGTCCCGGTGCCGGTGCAGCAGCGCCTTCACCGGATCGGCCGACCCTCGGCGGGCGGGCCCCGGGAGGCCGCTCGCCGTGTACCCGCCCGTCGTGTACCCGCCCGCCGGGAGTCCTGCCACCGGGAGCCCGGCCGCGATGGGCCCGGACGCGGTGGGTCCGGCCGCGGTGGGCCCGGACGCGGTGGGCCCGGACGGCCGGGCGCCGGCGGGTGCGCCGGTGGCCCCGAGGGCGGGCCGGGACAGCAGGGCTTCCGCGCGGCTGTCCCAGGCGGTGGCCCCGGGCTCCGGGTGCGGGCCCCTGGCGTGGCCGTCCGTGATGGGTGTGGCGCCCGGTACGGGTGTGCCCGTGTCAGACATGTCCGTCCGCCCTTCCCGCGACCGGGTACGCGGCCGCGACGGGGAACGAGGCCGCGACCGGGAGCGACGCGACCACGGGCGCCTGGGCGTCCGCCGTCGTCACCAGGGCGGCCGCCGGGGCGGCCCGGAACGCGGTCGGGGCCGGGGTGGGGGTGGGGGTGGAGGTGGGGGTAGGGGGCAGGTCCGGGTCCGGGGCCGGGGGCCGGTTGCGGGCCGGGGCGGCGGCCGGGACGCCGGGGGCGCCGCCCGGGTGCGGTGCGGTGGCCCACGCCGGGGCGGTCACGCCGCCGGAGCCGCGGCCCGTCCAGTGCCCGGGCACATGGGCCTCGGCCGGGTGGGCGAACAGCCGGGGCTCGCCGTCCGCGCCGACGGCCTCCGCCGCGCGACGGACGGGCGCCCGGGAGATCAGCTCCAGGTAGAGGGCGCGGAACGCCGCCAGGTTCTGCTCCACGGTGAACAGTTCGAGGGCGCGGGCCCGGGCCGCGGCGCCCAGCCGTTCCCGGCGCGCGGGGTCGCGCAACAGCGCCAGGCAGGCGTCCGCGAGCGCCCGCGGGTTGCGCGGGGGCACGACCAGCCCCGTACCGCCGATGACCTCGACGACGGCGCCGACGTCGGTCGACACGGTGGCGCGCCCGCAGAACATGGCCTCGACGAGCCCGACCGGGAAGCCCTCGACCACGCTGGACAGGACGACCACGCCGGCCGCCGCGTAGGTGCCGGCGAGATCGGGCGCCTCCGGGCCGCCGAGTTCCTCGAAGGAGACGGGGTTGTCGCCCACGGCGTGCGCGCCGGTGGCCTCGTCGGGGAAGAGCTGGGCGGCCAGGGCCTGGCAGTGCGCGCGGTACGTGGCGGACTCGGCGTCCCGGACGGGCGCGGAGACGATCCGCAGCCGGGTCGCCGGTTCCCGCCGCCGGACCTCCGCGAAGGCGTGCAGCAGACCGACGAGGTCCTTGGCCGGCTCGACGCGGCCCACCCACAGCAGGGTGCGGGGGTCTCCCCCGTCGCCGCCCTCGCCGACGGCCGCGAACCGCTCGGCCTCCATGCCCGGGTGGACGGTGCGCAGTTTGGCGCGGTCGGCGCCGCACTTCTCCTGCCAGCGCCGGGCGTGGCCGTTGCCCGGGGTGATCGCCGCCGCCTGGTCGTACACCTCGGCGGCCAGGCAGCGGTGGAAGGCGGCGAGCAGGGCGCGTACGGGTGCGCTCAGCGGGGCCTCGGCGGCCGCGAGGTAGTGCGCGCGCAGCCGTACGCCGTACTCGGTGACCAGCAGCGGAGTGCCGAAGAAGCGTTTGGCCAGCAGGCCGGGCAGGGCCGCCGTGCCGGCCGACGCCGCATGGCAGAGGTCGACCGCGCCGAGGTCGTTCTCGCCGTACCAGTCGAGGGAGAAGGGCCGCAGGGCGCGCTCCACCTGGCCGGCGAAGGCGAGGTGGTCCGAGACGGTGGCGCCGTGCACGCCCCGGCGCACGCCCCCGGCGCGGCAGGCGCTCTCCAGGACGCGGACGGCGTCCTCCGAGCGGAGGGCGGTGGAGAGGCCGCCGCATTCCCGGGCCAGGTCGGCGAGCCCGTACAGACCCTCCGCGAACGCGGCCGACACGGCCGGTGCCGTCGACGCGGCCGGTGCCGTCGATGCCGCCGGTGTGCCGCAGACGGCGGCGGCGAGGGCGGTGAAGCCGGTGGTGAAGCGCCGGCGCTCACGCCGGCCGTACGCGCGCCCGGCTCGCGCCGTGTCCTCGGGCCCCCACAGGGGAGCCGTGCGCACCCGCCGCACCTGGGGCGGGAGCGGGAGCCAGCCGCCGTCCTCCTGGCGGGCGCTGCGGCTCAGCGCGTAGACGTCGAACTCATGCTGCGCGAGCCCGTGTACGAGCCGGTCGCACCAGACCCTGGACTCACCCGACGCATACGGGTATCCACCGTCGGTGAGCAGTCCGATCCGCACGAGTACACCCCCGATCTCCCTTGTGCGCGGCCACCGTTGGTCCGGCGGCTCACAGCGGGAAGAACGTAAGCGGATCCGCCGGTGGCGCGATGGACGGTTGTCCGTTGCGCCACCGGAAGGGGTGAATGCTCGTAACTTTCCTGTACGCGCCGCGTTTCGACGCGCTAGAAGTGGATCGGCCCCATCAGCCGGTGGGGAACACCCAGGGGTTGGGGCGGCACTTGACGCCCTCGATCTCCAGGGACTTCGTCTGCTGCTGCATCACCGGCGCGAGAGCGCCCGGCGTGCGGCAGTTCACGTGGTTGTGCCCCAGCCGGTGCCCGACCTCGTGGTTGATCAGCATCTGCCGGTACGTGTACATGGCGTCGACCCCGTACGTCTGCGAGCCCTGGGCCCACCGGTACGCGTTGATCATCACGCGCTCGGTGGCGGCGGAGTCGCAGGAGACGTTGTCGACCGTCGTGTCCAGCCCCGACTTGGCGCACCAGACGCCGGTGGTCACCGGGCTCGCCAGCGTGACCACGAACTCCGGCTCGCCGCTGGAGATGCGCTCGAAGGTCATGGCACCGCCGTGCGCCCAGCTCCGGTCGTCGTTCAGGGTCTCCTGGACCGCCCGCGCGAACAGCGCCGGGTCGAGACCGAGCCCCTTCTCCACGTCGATCCGGTACCGCACCTTGCGCCCCTTGCCGGGGGCCGGGTCGGTGCCCGGCACGACCTCGAACGCGCCGGAGCCCTTCGTCCCCGGGTCGAGCGGGAAGCGCTTGGCCATCGCCTGCGCGTACGTCACCGGGGCCGGGGCGGCGCGGCGGGCCGCCCCGGGCGGGACGGCGCGCTCGTCGGAGCGGTCCGACCGGGACCCGGTGCCGCCGTCGGCGGCGCGGCCGGCGGCCTCGCCCGGCGGGCGGGCGGCGGCGCTGTCCGGTCCGGTGCCGGTGACCTGGCCGGCCACCACGACGGCGAGGACGGTGGTGACCGCCGCGGCGGCGATGCCGGTGAACGTACGTCCCTTGCCGCCGCTCCGGCCGCCGCCCGCGGGGGGCCCGGCCTCCCGCAGCGGGGGCCGGCCGGGCCCCTCGGGCGGCGGGCCGTCGTGCGGGGCGCGGTCGAAGGCCTCGACGAACTCGCGGCGCGGTCCCGGTATCCGGGCCCCGGCGCCCACCCCGGTGGCCGGCCCCCGCGCGGCGGGACCCGCGGGCGCGGGGCCGGCCGGTCCAGAACCCGCGCCCGCGGGGCCGGTGGGCGGTGCGGGGCGGGCCGGTACGCCGCGCCAGTCGCCGTAGCGGCCGGGCTCGCCCCAGCCGCCGCCCGGCTCGCGCTGCTCGGGGTGGCCGCCGCGTACGTGCTCCGCGCCGTGGGGGTGGTGCGCCTCGGGAGGTGGGCCGGAGGACTTGCGCCGGCGCCCGCTGCCGGGGCGCGCGCCCTCCCGCACCGCGCCCCTGGCCTCGCCCTTGGTCTCTTCGGAGCCCTGAGGTGCGGGGCCTTTGCGGCTGTGTCGTCCCACGCCCCGGATCAGCTCCCGCCGTCGTGTTCGTCGTCCTGTGCGCCGTCGCGGCCGTCGCGTCGGTCGTGCTGCGCGATCAGCTCCCGTACGGCCTGCGCGACCGTCTCGGGGTACTCCATCATCGCCACGTGCCCGGCGTCCGGAAGCGCCAGCAGCCGCGAGTCGCGGAAAGCGGCCGCCGCCCGGCGGGCCATCCGGAACGAGACGAGCTGGTCGCGGCCCCCGTACACCAGCAGGGTGGGGGCGAGCACCCGTTCCGCCTGCCGCCACAGCCCGTGCTGCCCGCCCAGGGTGTACGCGTCGACGATGCCGCGCGCCGACCGGGCCATCGCGTCCCAGAAGTACGGCAGCTTCAGCCGCCGCTCCATCTCCTCCACGGCGTTGCGGAAGCCCTCGTCGGTGACCTGGCCCGGGTCGCCGTAGCAGAGCGCCAGCACTCCGCGTACGCGCTGCTCGGCCGTCCAGTCCCTGGTGAGCCGGGTGAAGAGGGAGGCGACCCCCGGCAGCGCCAGCAGCGCCGTCGGCCAGGCGCCGCGCTGTGCCCGCAGCTCCGGAAGGGCGGGCGAGACCAGGGTCAGCGTGCGGACCAGGTCGGGGCGGACCGCCGCGACCCGGGTGGCGACGGCACCGCCCAGGGAGTTCCCGATCAGGTGCACCGGCCCGCGCTCCCCGGCGTCCAGCAGGCGGATGACCGCGCGGGCGTGCGCCGTCAGGGAGTAGTTGCCGTCGTCGGGCGGCGGGGAGTCGCCGAAACCGGGCAGGTCGACCGCCTCGCCGTCCACGACGTCCTCGAGCAGCGGCATCAGGGCCGACCAGTTCTGCGAGGAACCGCCGAGCCCGTGCACGTACAGCGCGGGCGGCAGTCCGCGCCGCTCCGACGGCCGGCAGCGCACGTTCAGCGTCAGGCCGGGCAGCGTGACGGAACGCAGCCGCTCCCCCTCCGCGACCCGTACGGCGCTCACCCGGGGCCCCGCCGCGGTGGCGGCGATGGATTCCGGCAGCTCGGTCGAAGACATGCGCCAATGTTACGAGACGATCACGCGCGCTCCGGTGTGTTCGCCGTCACAGATCGCATAGCGCTGGAAGGGGGTACCTCCTAGGCTCGTACCTGAGGGCAGTACGCCCAGGCCCCCGCACACGATGTGGACCAGCCCAGTGAAAGGGAGCCCATGACCGTCGATCCGACCGACCCCGAGACCTTCGACGCCACCGAGAACGGCGAGGCGGCGGCCGCCGCGCTGGACGAGGAGACGCCCGAGGCCGACGCGGCCGAACAGCACCGCGAGCTCAGCCCCGACGCGGACGACCCGCTCACCCGTATCGACCCGACCGTGGCGAACGAGGCCGACGCCGCCGAACAGACCCGAGTGGTGACGCTGGACGAGGACGACTACCGATGATTTGGTCGGTTTAACGTTGAATCTCCGGCTACCCCGGGCGTCCGGTACATGAAATTCTGCGCTCGCACCGCGCACAGCCGGGTTACCCAAAAGTACGATGGCGGGCGCGGCGCACTGCGCGCAAGGATCGATTTTGGGAGGCGGCGTGACAGCCATCGAGCAGACAGAGGCGGCGCGCCCGCGGGGCACGCGCCTGCCGCGCCGAGCCCGACGCAACCAGCTCCTGGGCGCCGCCCAGGAAGTGTTTGTCGCACAGGGGTACCACGCGGCCGCGATGGACGACATCGCGGAGCGCGCGGGTGTGAGCAAGCCCGTGCTCTACCAGCACTTCCCCGGGAAGCTGGACCTGTACCTGGCGCTGCTGGACCAGCACTGCGAGTCGCTGCTCCAAGCCGTGCGCACCGCGCTCGCCTCCACCACGGAGAACAAGCTGCGCGTGGCGGCCACCATGGACGCCTACTTCGCGTACGTCGAGGACGAGGGTGGCGCCTTCCGTCTCGTGTTCGAGTCGGACCTGACCAACGAGCCGGCGGTGCGCGAGCGCGTCGAGCGGGTATCGCTCCAGTGCGCCGAGGCCATCTCCGACGTCATCGCCGAGGACACCGGGCTGTCCAAGGACGAGTCGATGCTGCTGGCCGTGGGCCTGGGCGGCGTCTCCCAGGTGGTCGCGCGGTACTGGCTGTCCAGCGAGTCGCCCATCCCGCGCGACAAGGCGGTGCAGCTGCTGACATCGCTGGCCTGGCGGGGCATCGCCGGCTTCCCGCTGCACGGCTCGGAATCCCACTGATGATCGGTGTGGTCTCTCCGGGCTAATGTGTGCAGCGTACGGCGCGGCTGACCGCGCAACGCTGACCGTTCGGAGGGACATAGCCGTGGAGGTCAAGATCGGCGTGCAGCACGCGCCCCGGGAGATCGCTCTGGAGAGCGGGCAGTCCGCCGAGGAGGTGGAGCGCGCGGTGGCCGATGCGCTGGCCGGCAAGACGCAGCTGCTCAGCCTGACGGACGACAAGGGCCGCAAGGTCCTGGTGCCGGCCGACCGGATCGCCTACGTGGAGATCGGCGAGCCGGCCAAGCCCCGGGTCGGTTTCGGGGCGATCTGAGCAGCACGGACGCACGACGCGAAGGCCCGGCGGGATGATCCCGCCGGGCCTTGTCCGTGTGTACGGTCCCGCGTCCGCGGTCCCGCCCCACGAGGATGATTGCGTTTCGTGCGCATCGGGTAGTACGGGCTGTGACCGTTTTGCCCGGCCCGCCGTCCGCGAGGTGATCCGCGTGTTCTGGGAAGCTTTCGGCTCCGTCGTGTTCGGATTCGCACTGTCCTGGGCCGCCGCCCACCGACTCGCCGGCCGGCTCCCGTCACGCCGCGTGGTCCTCGGCGCGGGCGTGCTCGGTGCGCTCTTCGGTTCGCTGATCACCCATGCCGCGCTGGGCCCGGGCCACGCGCCCGGCACCGTACTGGGCGCGGTCGCCGTCGCCGCGGTCGTGCTCTCGCTCCTGCTGCGTCCGAGCCGCCGGCTGCGCCGCTCCGCCGCCACGCCGACCTGACCGGGGCGTGTGCCCCGCCCCCTGGGGGCGGGTGTCGCCTTTCGGAAGCGGGTGCCGGGTGCCCCGGCACCCCTGGAGCGGCCCCCGGCGGGGTGAACCCGACGGGGGACACCGGGGCACCGTGGGCGTCAGGCGGCCAGCCCCAGCGCGGCCATGCGCTTGGTGTGCGCCTTCGTGATCCGGGAGAACATCTCGCCCACCGCCGCCAGGTCGAACCCGTCCGCGACGCCGCCCACCAGCATCGTCGACAGCGCGTCCCGCTCCGCGACGACCCGCTGGGCCTGCGACAGGGCCTCGCCCATGAGCCGGCGCGCCCACAGCGCGAGGCGGCCGCCCACCCGCGGGTCGGCCTCGATCGCGGCGCGCACCTTCTCGACGGCGAAGTTGCCGTGCCCGGTGTCGTCCAGCACCGTCAGCACCAGCGCGCGCGTGTCGGAGTCCAGACGGACGGCGACCTCCCGGTAGAAGTCGCTGGCGATCGAGTCGCCGACGTACGCCTTGACCAGGCCCTCCAGCCAGTCGGACGGGGCGGTCTGGCGGTGGAAGTCGTCCAGCGCCTTGGCGAAGGGCTCCATCGCGGCCGTCGGCTCGGCGTCGATCGCCGCCAGCCGGTCCCGCAGCCGCTCGAAGTGGTGGAACTCGGCCGACGCCATCTTCGCCAGCTCCGCCTTGTCGGCGAGCGTCGGCGCCAGCTTCGCGTCCTCGGCCAGCCGCTCGAAGGCCGCCAGTTCCCCGTACGCGAGCGCGCCGAGCAGGTCCACGACGGCTGCGCGGTACTGCGGCTCGGCGGAGGCTCCGGCCCAGTCGAGGGCGGCGATCCCGGTAGGTGCTTCTTCGGCTGCGGACGAGGCGGTGGCGTTGTCAGGCGTCTCCATGAAGCGCACAATAGCCCGCCCGCCGGACGTCGGAAGGTCCTGGTCATCCACTGTGACCTCCCCCTCCTTATGAATCGGCCCGACACACCTGCGCGGATCCGGGGTACAGTGATATTGCGCCTGCTGAGCACTCAGTCATGTTCGTACGTACTCGGCGGGCCATCTCATGAATGAGGATGCCCGGTCGGTGGCCCGATCGGCTCCGACCCGACAGCCCTCCGTGCGCATGAGCCGCACATGAGGGGCCCCTCAGCGGTATGACGCTCGAGCGACGGAAGTGGTCCCGCGCCACCCGGCAGCGGTCTTGACGACCCGCGGCCGGCCGCTACCGGCACGGTAAGACCCCCAGCGTTCGCCTCATGCCGCGTCTCACAGAAGAGGCAGCACCCTGACTACGACTTTCCGAGAGCTCGGGATCCTTCCCGAGACGGCCGAGGCCCTCGAAGCCGTCGGCATCACGTCCCCCTTCCCCATCCAGGAGATGACCCTCCCGGTCGCCCTCTCCGGCACCGACGTCATCGGCCAGGCCAAAACCGGCACCGGCAAGACCCTCGGGTTCGGCCTGCCGCTGCTGGAGCGCGTCACCGTCCCCGCGGACGTCGAGGCGGGCCGGGCCACGCCCGAGCAGCTCACCGACGCTCCGCAGGCGCTCGTGGTCGTCCCCACCCGCGAGCTGTGCACCCAGGTCACCAACGACCTGCTCACCGCCGGCAAGGTCCGTAACGTCCGCGTCCTCGCGATCTACGGCGGCCGCGCCTACGAGCCGCAGGTCGAGGCCCTGAAGAAGGGCGTCGACGTGATCGTCGGCACCCCGGGCCGCCTGCTCGACCTGGCCGGCCAGCGCAAGCTGGACCTGTCCAAGGTCAAGGCGCTCGTCCTCGACGAGGCCGACGAGATGCTCGACCTGGGCTTCCTGCCCGACGTCGAGCGGATCATCAACATGCTTCCGGCGAAGCGCCAGACCATGCTGTTCTCGGCCACCATGCCGGGCGCGGTCATCGGCCTGGCCCGCCGCTACATGTCGCAGCCGACGCACATCAGCGCCACCTCCCCGGACGACGCGGGGGCGACGGTCGCGAACACCAAGCAGTACGTGTACCGCGCGCACTCCATGGACAAGCCCGAGATGGTCTCGCGCATCCTCCAGGCCAATGGCCGCGGACTCGCGATGATCTTCTGCCGTACGAAGCGGACGGCGGCCGACATCGCCGAGCAGCTCGAACGGCGGGGCTTCGCCTCCGGCGCGGTCCACGGCGACCTCGGCCAGGGCGCCCGTGAGCAGGCGCTGCGCGCCTTCCGCAACGGCAAGGTGGACGTGCTCGTCTGCACCGACGTCGCGGCACGGGGCATCGACGTCGACGGCGTCACGCACGTGATCAACTACCAGTCGCCCGAGGACGAGAAGACCTTCCTCCACCGCGTGGGCCGCACCGGCCGCGCGGGCAAGAAGGGCATCGCCGTCACGCTGGTCGACTGGGACGACATCCCGCGCTGGCAGCTCATCAACAAGGCGCTGGGGCTGGACTTCAACGACCCGGTCGAGACGTACTCGACGTCCCCGCACCTGTACGCGGACATGGACATCCCCGAGGGCACGAAGGGCATCCTGCCGCGTGCCGAGCGCACCCGGGCCGGTCTGGACGCGGAAGAGGTCGAGGACCTCGGCGAGACGGGCGGCCGCGGGTCGCGCGGACGGCGCTCGGAGCGTCCGGAGCGCGCGGGCCGTACGGAGGAGCGCCCGGAGCGTACGCGTACGCCGCGTCAGCGCCGGCGCACCCGGGGCGGTACGCCGCTGGCCGCCGACGAGGCGGCGACGACCGCCGAGACGGTCACCCCCGCGCCCGACGCCGCCCCGGAGCCGCGCACCCCGCGCCGTCGCCGGACGCGCACCCGTGCGGGCGCCCCGTCGGTGACGGAGGCCGTGGCCACCGCACCGGTCACGCCGGCCGAGACGGTCACCGAGCCGGCCGCGGAGCCGATCGCGGAGGAGCCCACCAAGCCCCGCCGCACCCGCACCCGCAAGACCGCCGAACCGGCCGCCGAGGCCACCGAGACGGTCACCGAGCCGATCGCGGAGGAGCCCACCAAGCCCCGCCGCACCCGCACCCGCAAGACCGCCGAACCGGTCGCCGAGGCCACCGTGACGGCCGCGGAGCCGGTCACGGAGGAGCCCACCAAGCCCCGCCGCACGCGGACGCGCAAGGCCGCCGAACCGGTCGCCGACGCCACCGAGCCGGCCGCGGAGCCGGTCACGGAGGAGCCCACCAAGCCCCGCCGCACCCGCACCCGCAAGGCCGCCGAACCGGTCGCCGACGCCACCGAGACGGTCACGGAGGAGCCCACCAAGCCCCGCCGCACGCGGACTCGCAAGACCGCCGAACCGGTCGCCGACGCCACCGAGACGGTCACCCAGCCGGTCACGGAGGAGCCCACCAAGCCCCGCCGCACCCGCACCCGCAAGACCGCCGAACCGGCCGCCGACGCCACCGAGACGGTCACCGAGGCCAAGCCGCGCCGGCGCCGGACGGTCAAGGCCGCGGCCGCCGCCCAGCCCGAGGGCTGACGGACCCCGCGCACACGGCCGACGGCCCCGCTCCCTTTCCGGGTGCGGGGCCGTGGCCGTACCCGCGCCCGGACCCCGGGCCCCGCTAGCCTCGTCCCATGAGCCGCCCTCCCACGTTCACCCCACCCCCTTGTGCCCGCTCCTACGCCCTCCGCACCGCTCGTGGTGACTTCGCCGTCCTGGACGCGGCGCCCGCCGACGGTACGGAGCCGAAGGGGACGGCCCTCCTGCTGCCCGGGTACACCGGGTCGAAGGAGGACTTCATCGCCATGCTCGAACCGCTCGCCGAGGCCGGCTACCGCACCGTCTCCGTGGACGGTCGCGGGCAGTACGAGACCCCCGGGACGGCTGACCAACAGGCGTACGAGCAGGAGGAGTTGGCCCGTGACGTGCTTGCCCAGGCGGACGCCCTCGGGGTGGGCCGGGTCCATCTCCTCGGCCATTCCCTGGGCGGGCAGATCGCCCGGGCGGCGGTGCTGCTGGACCCGGCGCCGTTCACCACGCTGACGCTGATGTCGTCCGGGCCCGCCCAGGTCGCTCCGGCCCAGCAGGAGAAGATCAAGCTGCTGAGCGACGCGCTGGCGGTGATGACCATGGGCCAGGTGTGGGAGGCGATGCGGGCGCTCGACCCGCCGGAGGACGCCGACGAGGCGGGAGGCAATCGCGAGGACCTGCGGCGGCGCTGGCTGCTGCACAATCCGGCGCAGTTGCTGGCCACCGGGCGCCGGCTGTCGGTGGAGCCCGACCGTGTCGACGAGCTGGCCGCCCTGGAGCCGCCGCTGCCCGTGCACGTGGTCTCGGGCATCCGGGACGACACCTGGCCGGTGGCGCTGCTGGACGCGATGGCGGGCCGGCTGGCCGCCCGGCGTACCCGCGTCGAGGGGGCCGAGCACTCACCGAACACGGACCGGCCGCGGGAGACGGCGGCGGCGGTCGCCCGGTTCTGGGACGACCACGCCGGTGGTCGGAACCGGGCCTGATCAGAACCGGGACTGAAGGTGCTGCCAGAAGCCGTCGCGCAGCGAGCGCCGCAGCACCGCGTGCCCGCGCAGCGACCGGCTCAGGACGCGTTCCGCCTCCATGAGGAGGTCCTGGTCCACCGGCCCGGGCAGGTACGGGTGCCCGGGCAGCAGCTCGGCCATGGCCGCCCGGCCGCGCTCCCCCAGCCACGCCTCGGCGATCCGGGCGCCCACGAACCGCACCTCGTCCCGTGACGGCGGCGGCTCGCCCTCGCTCTCGTAGGTCGTGACGGGCCGGCGGCTGACGTAGGGGCGGCAGAAGTCGAGGTCCAGGGTGCGGGTGCTGTCGACCTCCCACAGGAGGGGTTCGGCCTGGTTGCGGCCCTCCGCCGCCTCGATGCCCCAGAGGTGGACGCGGGCCCCGTACCCCTGGGCCGCCTCGACCGCCGAGACCAGGTCCTCGTCCCCGCCGATCAGGGCGGCGTCGCTGATCGCGCGGTGACGGGCCAGGGACTCCAGGTCGGAGCGGATGAGGGAGTCGACGCCCTTCTGCTGGTTGTGGGCGTTGAGGTTGCCGAGCCGCACCTTGACGTCCGGGAGTTCGGCGATCGCCTGCTGTTCGGGGGTGTGGATACGGCGGCGTGCGCCGTCGTACCAGTAGACGCGCAGCAGCCGGCTGTCGGCGAAGACGGAGCGGGCCTTGTCGATGAGGGCCTCGATGAGCCCTTCCGCGTCGAGGTCGAAGGAGCGCCGGTCCTCGGTGCCCGCCACCAGCAACCCGGCCGAAGCATGGACGTAACCGGCGTCGACGAAGATGGCGTGTGTCGAGGGAGTCTTGGCGACCTCGGCCAGCATCCGCTGGAGGAGCTCGTTGGTGCGCTCCAGGCGGGTGCCGAGCTCGCTGAGGGTGGGGGTGTCAGGGTGCTGGTTCATACGGTGCCCATTGTCGGGGTCCGGGAGCCCGGTCGCCACCATCCACCCGCGATTACTTAGACGTGCGAAAATTTTCTTTAGCGTAGGGAATGTTTGCCCCCTACAAGCCGTTGGAACGGGTAACGAAACACAGTTCTCCACCAGGAGGATCAACTCGGACGAAGGGAGAAGCCCCATGCGCTTCGAAATCCTGCGACTCGACGACGTCGACGGCACGCCCGTGGACACCACCGTCGTGGACGCCGCCTCCGTCAACCGGATCGTGCAGCATGCCGCCTCGATCGGCCAGCGCATCTGGATCCGCCCGACCGGTGCCCCGGCCTCGTAACCCGTACATGCCACCGCGCCCCCGCGCGGACTCCGGCGCCCGATGTGAGCCGGAATCCGTACGGGGGCGCAGTGCTGTGCGGGGGCGGGTGGCCGGTGGCGGGCGGCCGGGTCAGGAGCCCTGGATGACCTGGGTGACGCCGTTGATGATCTGCTGCACCGCGATGGCCGACAGCATCATCCCGGCGAGCCGGGTCACCAGCACGACCCCGCCGTCCTTGATGACCCGGATGATCAGCAGCGAGTAGCGCATGGTCAGCCAGAGGACCACGTGCATGGCGGCGATGGCCGCCCACACCGAGACCTGGCCGCGCACGCCGTCCGCGTGCTGGACGGCGAGGATCACGGACACGATGGCACCGGGTCCCGCCAGCAGCGGCATGCCGAGCGGAACGAGGGCGACGTTGACGTCCTTGGTCTGCTTGGGCTCGTCGGTCTTGCCGGTCAGCAGGTCGAGCGCGATCAGCAGCAGGAGCAGCCCGCCGGCGATCATCAGCGCGGGCACGGAGACGTGCAGGTAGTCCAGGATCTGCTGGCCCAGGATGCCGAAGACGGTGATGACGCCGAAGGCGACGGCGACGGCCTGCCAGGCCATCCGGCGCTGCACCTTGGTGGCGCGCCCCGAGGTCAGGGCGAGAAAGATCGGGGTGATCCCGGGGGGATCCATGATGACGAAGAGGGTGAGGAACAGGGAGCCGAAGACGGCGACGTCGAACACGGTGAGGCCTTGCGAGAGAGGGTCGTACGGAAGTGAGGAGGGGCGGGGCGGCGACCGCCCCGGCGAGCCGCGCCCGAGGGAGCCGCGGCCCACGGGGCGGCGGCAGCAGCACGGGGTGCGGGACGGCTAGGCCCGGGAGGGTCCCCCGGTGCCCGGGACGGGGAACGCGCCGGTCGCGCGGCGCGTGATCTCGCCGTAGATCTCGGGGTCGGTGGTGTGGTCGCCGAGCCCGCAGGTCTTGCGGGTGCCGTGGTAGTCGCTGGAACCGGTGGTGAGCAGCCCGAGGTCGGCGGCGAGTCCGCGCAGCCGGTCGCGGGTCGGCCCGTCGTGGTCCATGTGGTCGGTCTCGATGCCGTCGAGGCCGTACGCGGCGAGTTCGGCGATGACGGACTCGGGCACCGTGCGGCCCCGCTTGGCGGCACCGGGGTGGGCGAAGACCGTGACGCCGCCGGCCGCCTTGACCAGACGGATCGCGGTGAACGGGTCGAGCTCGTGCTTGTCGACGTACGCCCGGCCGCCGTCGGCGAGCCACTGGGGCGTGAAGGCGTCAGAGACGGTGGGGACGACGCCGAGTTCGACGAGAGCCTCGGCGATGTGCGGCCGGCCCACGGAGCCGTCGCCGGCGATGGCGGCGACCCGCTCCCAGCGGACGGGGACGCCCAGCTCCTGGAGCTTGCCGACCATGGCCCGGGCGCGCGGGACGCGGTCGTCCCGGACCAGTTCCCGCTCGGCGAGCAGCTCGGGCTCGTCCGGGTCGAAGAGGTAGGCCAGCATGTGCATGCCGATGCCGTCGATCCGGCAGGACAGCTCGGCGCCGGTGACCAGGGTGAGGCCCTCGGGGAGGGCGGCGACCGCCTCGGCGTGGCCGCGGGTGGTGTCGTGGTCGGTCAGCGCGACGACGTCGAGTCCCGCCGCGGCGGCGTTGGCCACGAGCTCGGCGGGGGTGTCCGTACCGTCGGAAGCCGTGGAGTGGGTGTGCAGGTCGATGCGCACGACGCGGACTCCGGGGCTCGGGACGGACAGGGGACACCCAAGGATAACGGCCCCGGCCGCACCCCCCGGCCCCGTCAGTCCAGCAGCCTGGGGCTGAGCGCTCCGCACGGGAGCAGTTCCACCTCGGACCCGGCCTCGCGGAGGTCGGTCAGCACCAGCTCGTCGTACATCAGCAGGCCGGACTTCTCGGGCCAGACGATCGCCCAGAGCCACAGACCCCGCGCCTCACCGGCGAACACGGCCCGGTCCTCGGGGGCGTCGCTGACGTGCCAGAGCGGGGTGGGGCGGCCGGCGGCGAGCACCTTGGCCTGCGGGCGGGTGCCGGTGCACATGTGGGGGCCCGGGTCGGGGCCGTCGAGCCCGGCGTACCGCGCCCCGAGTCCGACGCCCAGTTCCTCGGCGACCAGCAGCAGCTCGCCCACGCCGCCGAGCGGCCCGGGGCCGGAGCAGGCGACGACGGTGGCGCGGCCGCCGCTGCGGTCGTCCCCCGCGTACGCGACGCCGGTGAACAGCCAGCCCACCGGGAGCGGCCAGGGCATCCACACGGGCACCAGCGACCGGTGCGTCACCACGCCGAGCGCTTCGACGCTGGGCGGGATCACGGGCTGCAGCGGGTGCACGGCGCCGTGCAGGTCGCACTGCCAGGCGTCGGAAAAGAGACCGGGCGCCCGGACCCGACCACCGCACTTCGGGCAACTGGGTTCGCCCCTCATAGGGTTCAACGGTCCTCCCCGCCCGTCGCCCCGTCAAGGACGATCACCCGTCCGGTGTGCCGCCGACACCCACCAATATGGATGTAGATCACATTTATTAGCCCGTCCCGCTCACTGTGTGCATGGAGCACCCAGTGGGCCGGCCGGGCCGGCTCAGCCGAGGGGCACCGGCCCGCGCAGCGGATCGCGCAGGTCCGTGCCGGCCGCCAGCCACCGCTCCTGGAGGGCCTGCGCCCCATGCACCCGCTTCCACGCCGCCTCGTTGGGCGTCATCGGCAGCAGCGGCAGGAAGCGCACCGGATCCATCGGCGCGTCCAGCTCCAGGTCCTCCACCAGTCCGCCGGACTCCGCCACCAGCACAGAGGTGAACGGCGCGCCCGGCCACAGGGGTTCGCCGGTGTCCAGGGACGCGCCCGGGGCCACGACGACGCCCTCCACCTGCGGCGTGGCCGCGAGGACCGCCAGCGGGCGCAGCACCTTGTCGGTGTCGGCGAGCCCCGCCCGTACCGTCAGCAGCAGCTCGGCGCGCGGCCCTTCGACCGGGTCGGCCAGGACGGCGGCCGGGTCGGTCATCGGCCGGTCCGCCATACCGAGGGTGGCGTACCTCACCAGGCCGAGGGCGGCGTCCGGGAAACGGAGGACCTCGATGCGGTCGGTGCCCAGGAAGGTCACCGCGGCGCGCGCGTCCGGTTCTCCGAGGGCGGTGCGCAAACGGGCCTCGACCAGAGCAAGAACTTCTCCCATGTGGCGAGCATAGAGCGCGTATGGAACGGGCAAAGTAAGGGATTGACCCTCAGTCGGCTGATAGTCTTGGCCGTCTGCTGTTCGGGACAGCACGCCGGAGCTCCTCCGGCGGTGGCCGGGAGAGGCACTCTCCGGTCCCGACAACACGTCATCCCCCACGGGGGACCGGCCGGAGGAGGTGGGGCTGCGGTGGATCGAAGTCGACCGTGCAGTACCACCCGCTCTTCCGCCCGCGGCTTTTCTCTGTGACCTGAGAGGCATCCCATCCGCCTCCTCGCGCTCGTTCCCAGGGAGCGCGACACCGGGGTCATGGCTTTTCGCACGACGGAAGAGCACACCGTTTTGCCTGTCTGTAGCGAACGCCGCCACCGCGATCCCGAGGTGCCGCCCGCTTTGCGGACGTAAGGAACGACACGTCCCCATTCCGGGCTGTGCCACGCCCCGCGACGGCCTCTCCGTGAAGGAGCCAGCCATGTCGATGATCCGTGACCTGCGCGCAGCGGTCCGCCCGTCCCTGCGCAAGAGCAGTGCCTCCTACAACACGTACAACTCCTACGACGCGACCCGTGACCCCTCCACGTCCACCGCCGTCGTCGACTGCGCCGTCTACCGCGACGGCCGCCGGCTGAAGGACGACACCACCGACGCCTGCCTCACCCCGCGCGAGGCCATGCGGCAGGTGCGCGAGGGCGGCGGCTTCGCCTGGATCGGCCTGCACGAGCCGACCGAGGCCGAATTCGCCGGTATCGCCGCCGAGTTCGGACTGCACCCGCTGGCCGTCGAGGACGCGGTCCACGCCCACCAGCGGCCCAAGCTGGAGCGGTACGACGACACGCTGTTCACCGTCTTCAAGACCATCCACTACGTGGACCACGCCGAACTCACGGCCACCAGCGAGGTCGTCGAGACCGGCGAGGTGATGTGCTTCACCGGCCGGGACTTCGTGATCACCGTCCGGCACGGCGGCCAGGGCTCGCTGCGCAACCTCCGGCACCGGATGGAGGGCGAGCCCGAGCTGCTGGAGAAGGGCCCCTCGGCGGTACTGCACGCGATCGCCGACCACGTGGTGGACGGCTACATCGCGGTCGCGGACGCCGTGCAGATCGACATCGACCAGATCGAGATCGACGTCTTCTCGCCGCCGACCAAGACCTCCACGCGCGGCACCGACACCGGGCGGATCTACCAGCTCAAGCGAGAGGTGCTCGAGTTCAAGCGGGCGGTGTCGCCGCTGCTGCGGCCGATGCAGCTCCTGAGCGAACGGCCCATGCGGCTGGTCGACCCCGACATCCAGAAGTACTTCCGGGACGTCGCCGACCACCTGGCGCGCGTCCAGGAGCAGGTCATCGGCTTCGACGAGCTGCTGAACTCCATCCTCCAGGCCAACCTGGCACAGGCGACCGTCGCGCAGAACGAGGACATGCGCAAGATCACCTCCTGGGCGGCGATCGTCGCCGTGCCCACCGCCGTGTGCGGGGTGTACGGCATGAACTTCGACCACATGCCGGAGCTCCACTGGAAGTACGGCTACCCGATGGTGCTGACCGGCATCATCGGCGTCTGCTTCGCCATCCACCGCACCCTGAAGCGCAACGGCTGGCTGTAGCCCGACTGGTTAAGCTGCGGCCCATGACAAATGCGTCGCTCCAGCAGGCCCTCGTCGAGGAGGCCACCAAGAAGTCCGGCCTTATCTGGGTACGCGGCGGGGGCCCCGCCCGCGCGCTGTGGCACGTATGGCTCGACGGAGCGGCGTACGTCGTCGGCGACGGCCCGGGCGAGCAGCCGCTGCCGGGGCTGACCGACGGCTCCGAGGCCGAGGTGACGGTCCGCAGCAAGGACAAGGGCGGCCGGGTGGTCGCCTGGACCGCCGGCGTGACCGAGCTGGCCGCCGGGACCGAGGTGTGGGAGGCCGCCGTCGCCGAGCTCAAGGGCAAGCGGCTGAACGCCCCGGACGCGGAGACCATGACCGACCGCTGGGCCCGCGAATGCCGGGTCCTGCGACTGGCGCCGACCGGGGCCACGACCGCCCACCCGGACGGTTCCCTGGCCGCCCGCCCGCTGCCCACCACCGCCACCACCCGCCGGCCGGTACCGGCCGCGCTGCCCCGGCTGCTCTTCAAGCGCAAGAAGCGCTGACACCCCCGGGGGGGAAGCGCACGGGGCGCCGGCGCGCCGGAGGCCACCAGGGCGCCCGGGCGCGTGCCCGCGGCGGCGGTCAGTCGCTGGTGCGCGGGAGCTGGCGGCCGTAGTCGAGGGTCTCGTCCTTGGAGGGGGCGGCCAGCGGGAACGGCTTGTTCCAGTCCGACAGCACGACCACTCCCGCGCCGCCGCCCCGGGCGAACTGGAGCGGGTACGGCGTGCCCTCCAGGGACACGTCCAGGGTTCCGCCCTCGCCCTTGGGGCCTCCCGCGACCTTGATGGTGCGGATCCCGCCGATCTTGGAACGGTCGCCCTTCACCACGTCGCCGTGCAGCTCCAGCAGCCCGCCCAGCAGGACGTTCATCTCCGTGAAGCCCCGGAGCTGCTTGTACGAGGGGTCGTCCTGCGGCACCTTCACGTACTTGTCGTCGAGCTTGTCCGCCGCCTCGTCCCCGGGGTCCCCGGAGCCGCCCGCCTCTCCGGACTCCCCGGACTCCCCGGACCCGCCGGCGCCGTCCTCCTCGCCGTCCTCGCCCGTCGCGCTCGCCCAGAAGTCCGCGTCGGCCTTCAGGTACAGGGCGTCGCCGACCCGCAGCAGCTCGAAGGTCGACGTCCTGGTCACGACCGACCCCGCCGCCCCCGACCGGTTCAGCCGCATGTTCAGCTCGTAGGTGCCGCCCTTGCTGACCAGTGACCCCGACAGCCGCACCGCCGTCGCCCCGTTGGCCGCCGCCCGCGCCTTGGACTCGATCGCGGTGGCGGACAGTCTGCCCACCCCGTTCGTGCCCGCGTCCGGATCGGGTTCCTCTCCGCAGGCGGTGAGCACCGCGGTCAGCCCGGCACACAGGGCGACGGGGAGGGCGGCCCGGCGGGCGCGCGAAGCCGGGGCGGGAAGGGTCACCAGCGCACTGCCTCTCATCAAACCGTGGGGGGTTGGCAGACCGCAGCGTACCCGTGCCGCCCACGGCGGTCGGCAGAGAGCCGTACGGACGCCCTGCCTGGGCGACCCGCACCGGGACGGGCTAGCCTGAACCGGCACAAAGGACGTTTTCCCGGCAGGCGAGGAGGTGTGCGGCATGGCGGCAGGCGCGTCCCGCATCTTCGTCTCCCATCTCGCCGGCGTCCCCGTCTTCGACCCCAACGGCGACCAGGTGGGCCGCGTCCGCGACCTGGTCGCGATGCTGCGCGTCGGCCGCCGCCCGCCCCGCCTGCTGGGCCTGGTGGTGGAGGTGATCGGCCGCCGCCGGATCTTCCTGCCGATGACCCGGGTCACCGGGGTCGAGTCGGGCCAGGTCATCACCACCGGTGTGCTCAACGTCCGCCGCTTCGAGCAGCGCCCCACCGAGCGGCTGGTCCTCGGCGAGCTGCTCGACCGGCGCGTCCGGCTCGTCGAGGACGGCTCCGAGGTGACCGTCCTGGACGTGGCCATCCAGCAGCTCCCGGCCCGCCGCGACTGGGAGATCGACAAGGTCGCGGTCCGCCGGGGCGGCGGCGGGGCGCTGCGCCGCAAGGGCGAGACGCTCACCGTCGAGTGGTCGGCGGTGACCGGCTTCTCGCTGGAGGAGCACGGGCAGGGCGCCGAGAGCCTGGTCGCCACCTTCGAGCGGATGCGCCCGGCCGACCTCGCCAACGTCCTGCACCACCTGACCCCCAAGCGCCGGGCCGAGGTCGCCGCCGCCCTCGACGACGACCGGCTGGCCGACGTCCTGGAGGAGCTGCCCGAGGACGACCAGATCGAGATCCTCGGCAAGCTGAAGGAGGAGCGGGCCGCCGACGTCCTGGAGGCCATGGACCCGGACGACGCCGCCGACCTGTTGTCCGAGCTGCCCGAGGAGGACAAGGAGCGCCTGCTGACCCTGATGCGGCCGGACGACGCCGCCGACGTACGCCGGCTGATGTCGTACGAGGAGCGCACGGCGGGCGGGCTGATGACCACCGAGCCCATCGTGCTGCGCCCCGACGCGACGGTCGCCGACGCGCTGGCGCGGGTGCGCCAGCAGGACCTCTCCCCCGCCCTCGCCGCTCAGGTGTACGTGTGCCGGGCGCCCGACGAGACACCGACCGGCAAGTACCTGGGGACGGTGCACTTCCAGCGGCTGCTGCGGGACCCGCCCTTCACCCTCGTCTCGGCCATCGCGGACACCGACCTGGCGCCGCTGTCCCCCGACACCCCGCTGCCCTCGGTGACCAGCTACCTCGCCGCCTACAACCTGGTCGCCGCCCCGGTCGTGGACGAGAGCGGTTCCCTGCTCGGCGCGGTCACCGTCGACGACGTGCTCGACCACCTGCTGCCCGACGACTGGCGCGAGACGGAGTTCGAACCGGACGGCGAGAGCGAGGCCCCGCATGGCGCATGAGCGCCCCGGCGAGCCGTCCACGCCCCGCATCCGGCTCGACCAGCCGCGCATCCGGCGGCCCAAGCTGCTGCCCGCCTACGACCCGGAGGCGTTCGGCCGGCTCTCGGAGCGGGTCGCCCGCTTCATCGGCACGGGCCGGTTCCTGGTCTGGATGACGGTGATCGTCGTCGTCTGGGTGGTGTGGAACATCTCGGCGCCCGACGAGCTGCGCTGGGACGAGTACCCCTTCATCTTCCTGACCCTCGCCCTGTCCCTCCAGGCCTCCTACGCGGCCCCCCTCATCCTGCTGGCCCAGAACCGGCAGGCCGACCGCGACCGGGTCAACCTGGAGCAGGACCGCAAGCAGAACGAGCGGTCCATCGCCGACACCGAGTACCTCACCCGGGAGATCGCCGCCCTGCGGATGGGCCTCGGCGAGGTCGCCACCCGCGACTGGATCCGCTCCGAGCTGGCGGACCTCGTCCGGGAGCTGGACGAGCGCCGGGATCTATTCCCGCCCGGCGGATCCCACCGGAGTGACGAAGCCGACCGCTGACAGGGCTTTCCGGGGGCCGGGGGCGGCGCCGTACCATCTCCATATGGTTACGGAAGACGCGGTGCGCGAAGCACTGGCGACGGTGAACGACCCCGAGATCAACCGACCGATCACTGAGCTCGGCATGGTCAAGTCGGTGGAGATCGGTGCGGACGGGACGGTCGCCGTCACCGTCTACCTCACGGTCTCCGGCTGCCCCATGCGCGAGACGATCATCACCCGCGTGACCGAGGCGGTCTCCCGCGTGGAGGGCGTCACCGGCGTCGACGTGACGCTCGACGTGATGAGCGACGAGCAGCGCAAGGAACTGGCCGCCGCGCTGCGCGGCACCACCGCCGAGCGCGAGGTGCCGTTCGCCAAGCCCGGCTCGCTGACCCGGGTCTACGCCGTGGCCTCCGGCAAGGGCGGCGTCGGCAAGTCGTCCGTGACCGTGAACCTGGCGGCGGCGATGGCCGCCGACGGTCTGAAGGTCGGTGTCGTGGACGCCGACATCTACGGCCACAGCGTGCCCCGCATGCTGGGCGCCGACGGCCGTCCGACCCAGGTCGAGAACATGATCATGCCGCCGTCGGCGAACGGCGTGAAGGTCATCTCCATCGGCATGTTCACTCCCGGCAACACGCCGGTCGTCTGGCGCGGCCCGATGCTGCACCGGGCGCTCCAGCAGTTCCTCGCCGATGTGTACTGGGGCGACCTGGACGTCCTGCTGATGGACCTGCCGCCGGGCACCGGCGACATCGCCATCTCGGTGGCACAGCTCGTGCCGAACGCGGAGATCCTGGTCGTCACCACGCCGCAGCAGGCGGCGGCCGAGGTCGCCGAGCGTGCCGGTTCCATCGCCGTGCAGACCCACCAGAAGATCGTCGGCGTCGTCGAGAACATGTCGGGCCTGCCCTGCCCGCACTGCGACGAGATGGTCGACGTCTTCGGCACGGGCGGCGGCCAGAAGGTCGCCGACGGCCTGACCCGGACCACCGGCGCCACGGTGCCGGTCCTGGGCTCCATCCCGATCGACGTACGGCTGCGCGAGGGCGGCGACGAGGGCAGGCCGGTCGTCCTGTCCGACCCCGACTCGCCGGCGGGCGCCGCGCTGCGCTCCATCGCGGGCAAGCTCGGCGGCCGTCAGCGCGGCCTGTCGGGCATGTCGCTGGGGATCACCCCGCGCAACAAGTTCTGACCCCGGCGCACGGGTACGGAAGACGGAAGAGGGGCACCGCTCGTCGAGCGGTGCCCCTCTCGCGCACTCCTGGCGTACGGGGCCGTGCGCCCGTACCCGGCGGCTAGACGTACGCGGCGACGTCCTGCACCACGGCGAAGCCCAGGCCGTAGGCGCTCATCCCCCGGCCGTACGCGCCCAGATGGACGCCCCGGTCCGTCGTGCCGGCCAGCACCCAGCCGAACTCCGACTCGCGGTAGTGGAACGGCGTGGGGACGCCGTCGACGGGCAGGGAGAGCGTCGACCACTCCGGGCCGTCCAGGTCGTCGGCGAGCTCGAAGGCGGCCTCCGTCTGCTGGTCCAGCCAGTCGTCCCGCCGCGTGTGGTCGAGCTGGGGCGGCCAGGTGTACGCGAGGAGCCCGGAGCCGGCCAGCCAGGCGGCGGACGACACGCTGGTGGCGTCCAGCACGCCCGTACCGTCGCCGCTGCGGCGCACGGGGCTCGCCGCGATCGTCACCACGACCGCGAACCGCTCCTTCTCGGCGCCGGCCGGGTCGAGCCGGTCCGGCCGTATCGACGGCTCGTCGCCGTGGCCGATCGAGCCGTGCTGCACCGTGCCGTCGGCGGACGTGCCCACCTGCATCAGCCAGCGCGGCCCGGTGTACGCCTCGTCCAGTGCGTACCAGGGGAAGGACGCCCGCTGATAGCCGTCGGCCGTACGCCGGGCCGCGGGCGCCCCCTCGGGCGACCCCGCCCCCTCGGGCGCCGACGTGGCGCCGGGTGCGGCACCCTGCGCCCCCACTCGACTCGTCGTCTCCATCTGCCCGGCCGCCTCCTCGATCCATGGAGTCCGGGACGGCACGCCCCGACGGGCGTTCTCGCTACCGGACAGATGGAGAGGATAGCCACCCTGCGGGGGCTCTTTCCGGAAGTGCGGTGCGTGGGGATCTAGGTGGCGTCGGCGTCGAACGGCGGACGCTCGCCGCGGCCGGGCCCGTCGCCCTTCTTCAGCATGTCCGTGCCGTTGACCCCGGCGGGGACGGACGAGTCCCGCTCGCGGCCGTTGACGGCGTCGGCGACGTCGTCGATCTCCTTCTTGAGATCGAAGCTGGTGCGGATCTCCTTGAGGTCCTCGTTCTCCGTGAGCTGCTTGCGGATGAACGTCTTGGGGTTCAGGTCCTCGAAGTCGAAGTCCTTGAACTCCGGACCCAGTTCGCTGCGGATGTCCTGCTTCGCGCTCTCGGAGAAGTCACGGATCTTGCGGATGAAGCCGGAGACGTCCTGGATGACCTTCGGCAGCTTGTCGGGGCCGAACACGAGCACGGCAAGGACCACGAGCGCCACCAGCTCGAGTGCGCCTATGTCATTGAACACCTTGCTGCTCCTTCACTGGGTCCGGTCCGGTCCGGTCCTGGTCCGGTCAGGTCCTGGTCCGCCGGTTCCGCCGGCCCGCCGGTTCCCGTCGGTCCGCTCGGCAGGGCCCGGGGCCCGTAACACGGTACCTGGCCGCGCTGTCGGGGCGGTACCTGCCGGCGACGCCGCGGTGACCTGCCGGTGCACGTTCAGCCACCCGCGGAGGACCCCAGGGTCAGCGTCTTGGTCTGCTCCCGGCCGCCCCGCTCCAGGGTCAGCCGGAGCCGGTCCCCGGGGCGGTGGGCGCGGATCTTGACGATGAGCTCCTCGCCGCTGTGGATCCGCTGGCCGTCCACCTTGGTGATGACGTCACCGGGCCGGACGCCCGCCTCGGCCGCCGGGCCGCCGGGCGTGACGGAGGCGCTGCCGTCCTGGCCCTTGTCCCCGACCCTGGCGCCGTCACCGGTGTACTTCATGTCCAGGCTGACCCCGATGACCGGATGGTCGGCCTTGCCGGTGTTGATCAGCTCCTCGGCGACGCGCTTGCCCTGGTTCACGGGGATGGCGAAGCCGAGGCCTATCGACCCGGACTGGCCGCCCTCGGCCCCGGAGCCGCTGTCGGCGGCGCGGATGGCGCTGTTGATGCCGATCACCCGGGCCTGGGAGTCGAGCAGCGGGCCGCCCGAGTTGCCGGGGTTTATCGGGGCGTCGGTCTGGAGGGCGTCGACGTAGCTGATGTCGCTGCCGTCGCCCTTCTCGCCGCCCGCGGTGATCGGCCGCTCCTTGGCGCTGATGATGCCGGAGGTCACGGTGTTCTGGAGGTCGAAGGGGGCGCCGATCGCGACGACCGGGTCGCCGACGCGGACGTTGTCGGAGTTGCCCAGCGGCAGCGGCCGGAGGTTGGCGACGCCCTTCACCCGGACGACGGCCAGGTCGTAGCCGCTGTCCTTGCCAACCAGCTCGGCGGCGGCCGTCTCGCCGCCGCTGAAGGTGACGGTGATGTCGCCGGACGTGCCGGCCGGGTCGACCACGTGGTGGTTGGTCAGGATGTGGCCCTGCTCGTCGAGGACGAAGCCGGTGCCGGTGCCCTGCTCGCCGCTGCCGCTGACGTGGAGGGTGACCACGCCCGGCAGGGCGCGGGCCGCGATGCCGGCGACGCTGTCCGGGGCGCGGCCGCTGTTCTCGGGGCCCGCCTGCGGGAGCTCGACGGTGGTGAGGCCGCCGTGCCGCTCCAGGTAGGCGCCGACACCGCCGCCGAGGACGCCGGTGAGGCCCGCGAAGAGCAGCGCGGCCAGCACGACCGGGCCGCGGCGCCGGCCCTTGCGCGGGGCGTGCGGCGCGGCGCCGCCGGGGTGGAGGAGCGGGGCCTGGGGCCCGGCGGGAGTGCTCCACGGGTCGTACTGCAACCACTGCGTCGGCTGCGGCACGGGGTGGGCCTGCGGCTGTGGGAGCGGGGGCGCGGCGGCGGGCCGGGGCTGCGGTGGGTGCGGCTGCTGGTGCGGTGTGCCCGGCTGGGGCGTCCCGTAGGCGGGCGGGACGGTGGTCCCGTGCGCGGGGGTCGCCACCGGCCGCTGGACGGGCGGTGCGGGCGCCCAGGGGCCCGGCTCGCCGTAGGGCGGGGTGCGGTATTCGTCCGGCTGGTGCAGCGGCTGCGGGCGCGCGGGGGCGGCAGGCTGCTGTTCGGCGGCGGGGGCGGCGGGCTGCTGTTCGGCGGCGGCCACGGTGGCGTCGGACGGGCGCGGCTCCGGGACGGCCGCCTCGCGCGCCGGGACGGCCTGCTCCGGGGCGTCCGGGGCCGGGGCGGCCTGATCCGGGATGTCCGGGGCCGGGGCGGGGGCGGTCTCCGGCCCGGCCGTCACGGTCTGCTGCCGCGTCGGGCGACTCCACCACTTCGGCTTCGGCCCCGTGGGCTTGTCGTCGTCCATGTTCTCCCCGCTGCGTACCCGTACGCGCCCCCTCGGGACGCCCCTGCGCAGGATTCAACCAGGTCGGACCGCCGCCGCGCAGGGGGCGCCGGTCAGTGGCCCGCGGACAGGGAGAGCGAGCTCGGTGACGGGGTGGCGGCCGGGGTGGTCCCGGTGGCCGTCGCGAGCCGCGACACCGCCCCGGTGGGGCGTATCAGCGGGGCGGGCGGCGCGCTGCCGGCCGCGTTCACCACGCCGAGCGGGGAGGCCGAGAGAAAGGGGTGCGCTCCCGGGCGCTGCACCGCGTGCAGCGGTACGGCGGACAGCGGCGTGACCGGCCGGTCGGCCGTCCGCACCGGGCCGTACCCACCGCCCCGGCGGCGGCTGTTCTCGCCGGCCCCGGACCCGGTGCTCTGGGTCTGTCCGGGCGACCGCAGCGGCGTGACGTTGTTGCCCGTGCCGTCGCCGCGCGCGTCCACCGTGGCGACGGTCGGCAGCGCACCGCCCAGGGCGATGGCCGCGAACGACACGGCGCTGGCGGCCGCGAACGCGAACCTCCGGCCGCGCCACGGGGAGCGCTCCTGCTCCTGACGGCCCACGTCGTGGATCCGGAACCCGGAGTCGGCTCCCTGGGCGTACCCGAAGGCGCCGGGTCTCACTCCGTAGGGTCCGTCACCGCCGAAGGGTCCGCCCCGGTCGTCGTCGCCCGGAGCGCCCCCGGGCAACCCCTGGAGGCGTGCGAGCAGCCCCTCGGAGGGGGGCGGCGGGGCGGCCTGGGCGAACACGGTCTTCAGCCGTCGCTGCGCGTCGGCCTCGGCCTTGCATTTGGGACAGGTCGCCAGATGGGCGAGGACCCGCTCGCGGGCGTCATGACCGAGCTCGCCGTCGACGAGCGCGGCGAGGCGGTCCCCCAGGTGCTGTTCCGCGGGGGTCGGACCGGTGCCACTCACGCGGGTCCGCCCTCCCCGCCCACGGCCACGAAGGCGCGCTGCTGCTCGGCCCGGGCCTCGGGCGACCGGTGCTTGAGGGCCTTGCGCAGGTGCGAGCGCCCGCGGTGGATCCTGCTGCGGACGGTGCCGAGCTTGACCCCCAGGGTCGCGGC
The DNA here is from genome assembly GCF_055598725.1 of Streptomyces sp. NPDC039423. NCBI lineage: Bacteria > Bacillati > Actinomycetota > Actinomycetes > Kitasatosporales > Streptomycetaceae > Streptomyces > Streptomyces sp. NPDC039423. Next base: position 547,745 of record NZ_JBVKAH010000002.1, on the reverse strand, counting down.
GATCTCCTCGTACGACAGCCCTTCGATGTCGCACAGCACCACGGCCGCGCGGAACTCGGGAGCGAGGGTGTCGAGGGCCTGCTGGACGTCGGCGTCGAAGTGCGTGTCGTGGAAGACCTGCTGGGGGGAGGGTTCCCGGCTGGGCAGCCGCTCCGCCGCGTCGTCGCCGAGGGCGTCGAACCGGATGCGCTGCTTGCGGCGCACCATGTCCAGGAAGAGGTTGGTGGTGATGCGGTGCAGCCAGCCCTCGAAGGTGCCCGGTGTGTACGTGGACAGTGAGCGGAACACCCGGACGAACACTTCCTGGGTGAGGTCCTCGGCGTCGTGCTGATTGCCGGTCAGGCGGTACGCGAGGCGGTAGACCCGGCCACTGTGCGTGCTGACGATCTCCTCCCACGAGGGCGGAGTCCACGCCTGCGGTTCCGCATCCGATGCGAAGGTCGCTGTGGTGGGTGCGAAGGGTGCGGGCACGGAACGGTCAGCGGTGTCGGTCACGGATTTCGGCTCACCCGCCGACCTGAGAAGGCGCCGCAGCACTCCTCCCCGATCCACAGGCGCAGCCGCACCTCCCCTATCGGCTCTGGTGGTGTCCAGTGGAGCCCCTACCATAGCCACCTCGCCCGTTAGCTCCGGATAAGAATCTTTACGTGAATTTGGGACCGTCTTCGGCTCTTGATCCATGTGCTCCCCCCACCCCTCCACAACGCGTGGTCCCATCTGCGGGTTCCCGGCCCCGAACGGCTACAGTCACCGTTGCGCCAACTACGGGGACAGGAGAGGGTCATTACCGCCAACCGGCAGACGAGCTGGGCGTTCGCCGACGCCTTTGTCGCCGAGGACGAAGCGCTGCGCTGGGCCCGCGACCGGGCCCGGGACGCGGGGCTGCCCTCGGTGTCGCCAGGCACCGGCGCCGCGCTGCGTCTGCTGGCGGCCACGGCGGACGCCAAGGCGGTGGCGGAGATCGGCACCGGGACGGGGGTGTCCGGCATCTACCTGCTGGAGGGGATGCGCCCGGACGGCGTGCTGACCACGGTGGACACCGAGCCGGAGCGCCAGCAGTTCGCCAAGCAGGCGTTCCGGGCGGCCGGCTTCGCCGGGAACCGGGCCCGTTTCATTCCCGGGCGCGCCCTGGACGTCCTTCCCCGGCTCGCGGACGGCGGGTACGACCTCGTCTTCTGCGACGGCGACCGCACCGAGTGCCTGGACTACCTCGACGAATCGTTGCGTCTGCTGCGACCGGGTGGCCTGGTCTGCTTCGAGGGCGTCTTCGCGGACGGCCGGACGGTGGATTCGGCGGCCCAGCCGGCCGAGGTGCTCAGGGTGCGGGAGCTGCTGCGGGCGGTCCGGGAGAGCCAGGAGCTGCTGCCGGCGCTGCTGCCGGTGGGCGACGGGCTGCTGTGCGCGGTGCGGCGCGGCTGAGCCGCGTACGGGTGCACGGGCCCGGGTACGGCCGCGCAGGACGGAAGCCCCGGCCCGGCCGCGTCACCGCGCACCGCACCGGGGCTTCCCGAAAACACAGGGGGCGTTCCGCTAGCCGACGACCTTCTTGAGTGCGTCGCCGAGCGCGTCGGCCTCGTCCGGAGTCAGCTCGACGACAAGCCGACCGCCGCCTTCGAGCGGAACGCGCATGACGATGCCCCGCCCCTCCTTGGTCACCTCGAGCGGGCCGTCGCCCGTCCGCGGCTTCATGGCCGCCATGCTCGTTCCCCTTCCTGAAACCAGCTCATCGTCGCCGACGGCCCTCTGGCATGGGCACGCATCACCGGCATCGAACACATTGCTTCCAGGTCATTATCCCGCATGGCAGGACCCGATGACCAACATCGGTCGGCATCGCTTGCGCAACGCGCTCTCGCAAAACCGTCCAATTCGGCGATCCGCCTGCGATACTTCGCCGCCGCACACGTCGGCGGGGCCCGGTCTTCTTTGACGCAGGTCACATGTCCGGGCGGGATGATCTCCGCCATGCTGGGCGGGACATCACCGCCGTAGCCGCAAAGGGGACCCTGCCATGGCCGACACCGTGCTGTACGAGGTGAGCGACGGGCTCGCCACGATCACCATCAACCGGCCCGACGCCATGAACGCGATGAACACCGAGGCGAAAGTCGCCCTCCGGGACTCGCTCACGGCCGCGGCCGGGGACACCGCCGTGCGGGCGGTCCTGCTCACCGCGACGGGCCGGGCCTTCTGCGTGGGCCAGGACCTCAAGGAACACGTCGCGCTGATCGGCACCGAGCACACGATGAGCACCGTGCGGGAGCACTACAACCCGATCGTCCGCGCCATCGCCGGCATGCCGAAGCCGGTGGTCGCCGGGGTCAACGGCGTGGCGGCCGGCGCGGGCTTCGGCTTCGCCCTGGCGGCGGACTACCGGGTGGTGGCCGACACGGCGTCCTTCAACACCTCGTTCGCCGGGGTGGCGCTGACCGCCGACTCCGGCGTCTCCTGGACCCTGCCCCGGGTGGTGGGCCCGGGCCGGGCGGCGGACCTGCTGTTCTTCCCGCGCTCGATCAGCGCGCGGGAGGCGTACGAGCTGGGCATCGCGACCCGGCTGGTCCCGGCCGCGGACCTGGCGGCGGAGGCCGCGTCCGTGGCTCGCACCCTCGCGGCGGGCCCGACCCTGGCGTACGCGGCGCTCAAGGAGTCCCTGGCGTACGGCGCCGCCCACACGCTCGACGAGGCGCTGGAGAAGGAGGACGAGCTCCAGACGAAGGCGGGCGCGTCGGCGGACCACGGGATCGCGGTGCAGGCCTTCCTCGCCAAGGAGAAGCCCACCTACCTCGGCCGCTGATCCCGCCGGGCGGGCGGGCCGGGGCGGACGCCGGTCCCGGCCGGGCGGCCGGGGGCCGGGGTGGCCGGAGGCCGGGGTGGCCGGAGGCCGGGGTGGCCGGAGGCCGGGGTGGCCGGGGCCGGGGTGGCCGGAGGCCGGGGTGGCCGGGGCCGGGCGGCCGGGAGGGCCCGGGCGGCCGGGGCGGTCAGGCCGGGGCGTCGGTGCGGGCGACGCAGTCGGCGAGGTGGTCGTCGACCAGGCCGCAGGCCTGCATCAGAGCGTAGGCCGTGGTGGGGCCGACGAACCGGACGCCCTCCTTCTTGAGCGCCTTGGACAGCGCCGTCGACTCGTCGGTGACCGCCGGCACGTCGGCCGTGGTGCGGGGTGCCGGACGGTCGGCGGTGTCCGGGGCGTACGACCAGATCAGGGCGTCCAGCTCGCCGGGCGCCCAGCCGGCCAGCACGCGCGCGTTGCCGAGGCAGGCGTCGATCTTGGCGCGGTTGCGGATGATGCCGGTGTCGGCCAGCAGCCGGCCCCTGTCCGTGTCGGTGAACTCCGCGACCGAGGCGATCCGGAAGCCGGCGAACGCCCGCCGGAAGCCCTCCCGGCGGCGCAGGATGGTGAGCCAGGACAGGCCGGACTGGAACGCCTCCAGGCAGAGCCGTTCGAACAGGGCGTCGTCACCGTGGACCGGGCGTCCCCACTCCTCGTCGTGGTACCGCACGTAGTCCTCGGTCGACAGGCCCCACGGGCAGCGCAGCTTCCCGTCCTGGCCCGGCAGTGCCTCCCCGGTCACCGGTCCCGCTCCCCGCCCGGCTGGTGTCCCGCCTCCCCGCCCGGGGCCTCGCCGGGCAGGTCGAACGGTTCCGGCCGGCCGGCCGCGTCCGCGCGGGCGCCCGCGAGCGCGGCCTCCAGGTCGGCGATCCGCGCGTCCCGCTCGGCGAGCTCGGCGCCGAGCCTGCCGAGGACGTCGTCGACCTCCGCCATGCGGTAGCCGCGCGGCGCCAGCGGCAGCCGCAGCGCGTCGACGTCGGCGCGGCCGACGGGGCGGGTCAGCGGCAGCCGGTCCACCGTGTGCTCGGGCGCCGCCTCCGGGAGCACGTCGCTCTCCCCGCCGCCGATCACGGCGAGGGTGACCGCGGCAACGACCACGACCATCGCTACAGCCAAGAACCAGAACACGACCGTGCCTCTCCACCCGGAGCGAAAACCCGACGGTGCCGATCGTGCCATGCCCCACCGACGGTTAAGGTCGCAGGCGACGAACGCGAGGAGGACGAACGGGATGCTGCGCTTGGGACGGCGGGAATTCGGGCCGCACGAGCCGGTGATCATGGCGATCGTGAACCGGACGCCCGACTCCTTCTACGACCGGGGCGCCACGTTCCACGACGAGCCGGCGCTCGCCCGCGTCGAGCGGGCGGTGGCGGAGGGCGCCGCCATCATCGACATCGGCGGGGTGAAGGCCGGTCCCGGCGAAGAGGTCACCGCCGAGGAGGAGGCGCGCCGCACGGTCGGTTTCGTCGCCGAGGTCCGCCGGCGGTTCCCCGACGTGGTGATCAGCGTCGACACCTGGCGGCACGACGTCGGGGAGGCGGTCTGCGAGGCGGGGGCCGACCTGCTGAACGACGCGTGGGGCGGGGTGGACCCCAAGCTCGCGGAGGTCGCCGCGCGGTACGGGGCGGGGCTGGTGTGCACGCACGCGGGCGGCGCGGAGCCGCGCACCCGGCCGCACCGGGTCGCGTACGACGACGTGGTGGCGGACATCCTGCGGGTGACGGTGGGCCTGGCCGAGCGCGCCGCCGCCCTGGGCGTACGCCGCGACGGGGTCATGATCGACCCCGGTCACGACTTCGGGAAGAACACCCGGCACAGCCTGGAGGCGACCCGGCGGCTGGGCGAGCTGACCGACACCGGCTGGCCGGTGCTGGTGTCGCTGTCCAACAAGGACTTCGTCGGCGAGACCCTCGACAGGCCGGTCAAGGAGCGGCTGCTGGGGACGCTCGCGACGACGGCCGTCTCGGCCTGGCTGGGCGCCCGGGTCTACCGCGTCCACGAGGTCGCCGAGACCCGGCAGGTGCTGGACATGGTCGCGTCCATCGCGGGCCACCGCGCCCCGGCGGTCGCCCGCCGGGGGCTGGCGTAACACCCGGAGCGCCCCGTCAGGGGTGGCCGGGCCCGGTCTCCTTGGTGACCAGGGCGACCGCCTCCTCCACGTCGTCCGTGACGTGGAAGAGCAGCAGGTCCCGCTCCGAGGCCTTGCCCTGGGCGATGACCGTGTCGCGCAGCCAGTCGACCAGGCCCGACCAGTAGGCGGTGCCGAACAGCACGATCGGGAAGCGGGTCACCTTCCGCGTCTGGACCAGCGTCAGGGCCTCGAACAGCTCGTCCAGGGTGCCGAGCCCGCCCGGCAGGACCACGAACCCCTGGGCGTACTTCACGAACATCGTCTTCCGGACGAAGAAGTACCGGAAGTTGACGCCGATGTCGACGTGCGGGTTCAGGCCCTGCTCGAAGGGCAGCTCGATGCCCAGGCCCACCGAGACGCCCTTGGCCTCCCGGGCGCCCTTGTTCGCCGCCTCCATCGCGCCCGGGCCGCCGCCCGTGATCACCGCGAAGCCGGCCTCGACCAGCGCCCGGCCGAGCCGCACGCCCGCCTCGTACTCCGGCGTGCCCTCCGGGGTGCGGGCCGAGCCGAAGACGCTGATCGCGCTGGGCAGTTCGGCCAGCGCGCCGAAGCCCTCCACGAACTCCGACTGGATGCGCATGACGCGCCACGGGTCGGTGTGGACCCACTCGGAGTCGCCCGCGGTGTCCAGCAGCCGCTGATCGGTGGTGCCGGGCTGGACCTGCTCCCGGCGGCGCAGTACCGGCCCCAGCCGCTGCTCGGCCAGCGCTCGCAGTCCTTCGGCCTCGGCCTCGGGGTTGCCCATGATCCGCTCCCTCCGCTGAACATCGTTTCCCGCTCAGGGTAGGACGGAGGACGTGACAAAAGGCGAAATTACGGAGGTCAGGCAGTGAGCCAGTCGTACAGTCGCCGTTCACAGTGGGTGATCCGGTCCACGGCGACGTGCTCGTCCCGCTTGTGCGCGAAGAGCGCGTCGCCCGGGCCGTAGTTGACCGCGGGCACGCCCAGCGCGCTGAACCGGGACACGTCGGTCCAGCCGAACTTGGGCTGCGCCGTGCCGCCGACCGCCGCCATGAAGGCCGCGGCGGCCGGGTGCGACAGCCCGGGCAGGGCGCCGCCGGTGTGGTCGTCCACCACGAACTCCTCGACCCCGCAGTCCGCGAACACCTCGCGCACATGGGCCTCGGCCTCCGCCATGGAGCGGTCCGGCGCGTAGCGGTAATTGACGGTGACGGTGCACGCGTCGGGGATCACGTTGGTGGCGACCCCGCCCTCGATGCCCACGGCGTTGAGGCCCTCGTGGTACTCCAGCCCGTCGATCACCGGGCGGCGCGGTTCGTACGCGGCCAGCTTCGCCAGGATGGGCGCGGCGGCGTGGATGGCGTTGGACCCCATCCAGCTCCGCGCGGAGTGCGCCCGCTCGCCGGTGGTGCGGAGGTGGACCCGCAGGGTGCCCTGGCAGCCGCCCTCGACCTGGCCGTCGGACGGCTCCAGCAGGACGGCGAAGTCGCCCTCCAGCCACTCGGGGTGCGCCTCGGCCACGTGCCCGAGGCCGTTGAGGTGGGCGGCGACCTCCTCGTTGTCGTAGAACACGAAGGTCAGGTCGCGGTTGGGCGCCGGGACGGTCGCGGCGATGCGGAGCTGGACGGCCACGCCGGACTTCATGTCCGAGGTGCCGCAGCCCCACAGGATCCCGTTCCCGTCGAGACGGGAGGGGACGTTGTCGGCGATCGGCACGGTGTCGATGTGTCCCGCCAGCACCACCCGCTCGGCCCGGCCCAGGTGCGTCCGGGCGACGACGTTGTTGCCGTACCGGTCGACGGTCAGGTGCGGCAGCGTGCGCAGCGCCTGCTCGATCGCGTCGGCGAGCGGCTTCTCGGTGCCGCTCACCGAGGGGAAGTCGACCAGCGCGGCGGTGAGCGCGGGGCCGTCCTGGGTGAGGTCCAGCAGGGTGGCGGGCATCGTTTCGGACATGGTGCCGAGCCTAACGCGGCCTCCAGTACGGTGTGCTTCGTGTCCGAGTCCATCCGCCCCCGCCGACTGAGAACCGCCGTCGCGCTCGCCGTGCTGCTGGCGGTGATCGCGTACGTGGTGGTGCAGTACGTGACGGGCGGCAAGGACGCCCCGCACTGCGTCGTGGGCAGCGGGAACAACACGTACCGGTTCACCCCCGAGCAGGCCTCCAACGCCGCGACGATCTCCGCCGTGGGCACCACCCGGGGAATGCCCGAGCGGGCGGTCACCATCGCGCTCGCGACCGCCCTCCAGGAGTCCGCGCTGCGGAACATCCGGTACGGCGACCGCGACTCCCTGGGGCTGTTCCAGCAGCGCCCCTCGCAGGGGTGGGGCACCGAGCGGCAGATCCTGGACCCGGTGTTCTCGGCCGGGAAGTTCTACGACCACCTGGCCGACGTCCCGGGCTACTCGCGGCTGCCGCTGACCGTCGCCGCGCAGCGCGTGCAGCGCAGCGGGTTCCCGCAGGCGTACGCCAAGCACGAGCCGGACGCCGCGCTGCTGGCCGCCGCGCTCACCGGGCGGTCGCCGGCGTCCCTGACGTGCACGGCCGGCACGGGGCCGGCACGGGCCGGCGACCCGGCGAAGGTGCGGGCGGAGCTGAAGCGGGCGTTCGGCGGGGACGCGCCGGCCGGCGGCACCGCGCGGAACATCGTCGTACCGGTGCGGACCGTCGCCGCCGGCCCGGCCGGCCCCGAGGGCGCCGGCGCGGCTCCCGGGGGCTCGCGCGGCGGCTGGGAGCTGGCGCAGTGGGCGGTGGCCCGGGCGGACGCCCTGCGGATCGCCGAGGTGACGTACGCGGGCCGGGTCTGGAGCGCGGCGGACTCCGAGGACGGCTGGCGCCCCGCCGAGGGCCCCGCCCCGCGCGCGGACGAGGTCCACATCCGGGTCGCCGAGCGCTCCTAGGCGCGGCGCCCCGGGTCCGCCCCCGCGCGCGGGCCGGGTCGGGGTTCCGGGCGGGCCGTGCGCGCGTACGGGCGTTCACCCGGGCGAGGAGCGTGCACACGGGATGCCGACCGTGTTCGGTACCGGGCCCGCGCACCCGTTCCGAGCTGCGAAGTGACGGTTCCTCAGTGGGCCCCTTTGCCCGGGTTTACGGCGGGCCGATAATGCGACGCATTACCCACTCTTTACCTCGGGTCACCGCAACCTCCCCCGGCCCCCGAGCGGTTGTCACAGCGTCCGATCGTCGGACAGGCACCACAGACAACGACCTCTTCCGTCGAAGGAGCATCATGTCCCTCCCCCTGACCCGCCGGATCGCCCGTGCCGCGCTGCTGCTCGCAGCGGGCGCAGCTCCCGTGGTCGGTGCGGCCGGCTCCGCGAGCGCCGTGGACCTTCCCCAAGCACCCGAGCTGGGCGGCGTGAGCAGCCTCGACACGGCCTCGGCGTCCGAGACCGTCAGCGGCGCCTCCCGGAACACGACCGGCACGGTCGGGGAGGCGGGCGGCCGGACGGTCGAGCAGGCCGGACCCGCCGCGGGCCAGGCCGTCACCAAGACGGGCGGCACCGCCGCCCCCGCCGCCCAGGAGGCCGCCGGCGGGCTCGTCGGCGGCATGCCGGCCGGCCTGCCGGCGCTGGGCGCGTAACCGTACGCACGCCGAAGGGCCCGGGGAGCGACGCACGCTCCCCGGGCCCTTCGGTGTGTCTCAGACCAGCCGCTTGACCGCGGCCTCGACCCGCTCGTCGGTGGCCGTGAACGCCACCCGGACGAACCGCTCCCCCGCCTCGCCGTAGAAGTCGCCCGGCGCGACCAGGATGCCGAGGGACGCCAGGTCGGCCACGGTGTCCCAGCAGGGCTCGTCCCGGGTCGCCCACAGGTACAGGCTGGCCTCGCTGTGCTCGATCCGGAAGCCGTGCGTCTCCAGGGCCGTGCGCAGCGCTGTACGCCGCGCCGCGTACCGGGCGCGCTGGTCGGCCACGTGCGCGTCGTCGCCGAGCGCCGCGACCGTGGCCGCCTGGACCGGGGCGGGCGTCATCATGCCGCCGTGCTTGCGGATCCGGAGCAGCTCGCCGAGGACGGCCGCGTCGCCCGCGATGAACGCGGCCCGGTAGCCGGCCAGGTTCGAGCGCTTGGACAGCGAGTGGACGGCGACGATCCCCTCGTACGAACCACCGCACACGTCCGGGTGCAGGACCGAGACGGGGTCGGCCTCCCAGCCGAGCTCCAGGTAGCACTCGTCGCTGAAGACCAGGACGCCGTGCTCGCGGGCCCAGGCCACGATCCGGACCAGCTCGTCCTTGGGGACGACCTTGCCGGTCGGGTTGGACGGCGAGTTCAGCCAGAGCAGCTTCAGCCCGGCCGGGTCCAGCTCCGTCGGGTCGTCGTAGACGACCGGCGTCGCGCCGCACAGCCGGGCGCCGACCTCGTACGTCGGGTAGGCGAGGCGCGGGTAGGCCACCGTGTCACCGGCGCCCAGGCCGAGCTGGGTCGGCAGCCACGCGACCAGTTCCTTGGAGCCGACGACCGGCAGGACGTTGGTGTGCGCGAAGCCGCGCGCGCCCAGGCGCCGCTCGCACCAGCCGGTGAGCGCGTCGCGCAGCTCGGGGGTGCCCCACACCGTCGGGTAGCCCGGCGAGTCCGCCGCGGCCACCAGAGCCCGCCGCACCACCTCGGGGACGGGGTCCACCGGCGTCCCGACGGACAGGTCCACGATGCCGTCCGGGTGGGCCGCGGCCGTCTTCTTGTACGGCTCGAGCTTGTCCCACGGGAAGACGGGGAGGCGGGAGGAGACGGGGGAGGACACGGTGCTCGCTTTCTTCTGCTTCAGGGGCGATACGCGTCGGTCCCGTACAGCGGCGGAGCCGTACGGGACCGAGGGCGCGCGATCAGCCGTTCTGCGGCGGCAGAGCGGCGATGAAGGGGTGGTCGCGCTCGATCAGGCCCAGCTTCGAGGCACCACCGGGCGAACCGAGATCGTCGAAGAACTCGACGTTCGCCTTGTAGTAGTCCTTCCACTCCTCCGGGGTGTCGTCCTCGTAGAAGATGGCCTCGACCGGGCAGACCGGCTCACAAGCACCGCAGTCGACGCATTCGTCCGGGTGGATGTACAAGGACCGCTGGCCCTCGTAGATGCAGTCGACGGGGCACTCCTCGATGCACGCCTTGTCCTTGACGTCGACACAAGGCTGCGCGATGACGTAGGTCACGCTGGTCGTTCCTCCTCGGTAGGGCTGTTTGCGCGGGAGCGCGGCGTCGTCGATGCCCGCACCTAGTATCTCCGTTCTCACGACGGAACCGAACAGGAGGGGCGGACTGAGCTGTGGAATTCACTGCGGGCGGACGGCTGGAGGTCCGGATCACCCCTTCTGACGTGGGTAAACGAGTCTCCGTCCGCCGGTTGAGCGACACCGGAGCGCGGCCGGAGAGGTTCACCGACACGGTCGGTGTTCTCACATCATGGACCGGGGGTGTGCTGGTGATCACACGACGGACGGGTGAGACCGTCCGCATCGCGGAATCGGCGCTGGTCGCGGGGAAGGTCGTGCCCGCCGCGCCGGCCCGCCGGCGGGGCCCCGCGGCCGGTTTCGAGGAGCTGACCCGGGCGGCCGCGCGGGCGTGGCAGCCGGTGGAGAGCGAGCCGCTCGGCGACTGGACGCTGCGGGCCGCGGCGGGGTTCACCCGCCGGGCCAACTCCGTGCTGCCGCTCGGTGATCCCGGGATGCCGCTGGACGAGGCCCTGGCACGCGCGCGTGCCTGGTACGAGGAGCGGGGCCTGCCCGCGTACGTGCAGGCGGCGACCGGCGCGGCGGACACCCAGGAGCGGCTGTGCGCGGCGCTGGAGGAGCGGGGCTGGCGCCGGGAGGTCTCGGCGGAGCTGCGGACCGGGGCGCTGGCGCCGGTCGGGGACCTGGACGCCGGTGACGTACGGCTGTCCCGGTCCGTCGACGGGGCGTGGCTGCGCCGCTACAACCGCTCGGGCGAGCCGGGCCCGCACGTGCTGCGCGTCCTGGGCAGCGGGCCGTCGGTGTGGTTCGCCACCGTGCCGGGCGACGGTGACGTGCCCGCCGCCATCGGGCGGTGCGTGGTCGACGGGCGGTGGGCCGGTTTCATGGCGGTCGAGGTGGACCCGGCGTACCGCAGGCGGGGGCTCGGCACGGCGGTGATGGCCGCGCTCGCCCGCCGGGCGCTGGACGAGGGCGCGTCGGCCGCCTGGCTCCAGGTGGAGTCGGACAACGAGGGCGCCCTCGCCCTGTACGGGGGGATGGGTTTCACCGTCCACCACCTGTACCACCACTTCCGGTCCCCCGAAGCGGGTACGTGAGGCGTATGCACACCACGGAGTGGCGCCGCCGGTTCGCCGAGGAGGCCCGCGAGGAGCGTCCGGACCTCGCGGCGCTGTGCCTGCTGGTGGGCGCGGAGGCGGATCCCGCCCTGGGGCAGGCCGGGATGGACGCCGCAGAGATCGAGCTGGACCGGCTGGCAGGGCTGCTGCCGTACGGGCTGCGCGGGCCCCGCTCCTGGGTGGCCGCGCTCGCCGCCCTGCTGGGCGACCGGTGCGGCTTCCACGGCACGCCCGGCGACTACCAGCGTCTGGAGTCGTCGCTGCTGCACGAGGTGCTGCGGCGGCGCCGGGGGCTGCCGATCCTGCTGTCGGTCGTGTGGACCGAGGTGGCCCGGCGGGCGGGCGCGCCGGTGTACGGGGTGGCGCTGCCCGGGCACTTCGTCGTCGGGTTCGGCGACCCGGAGGAGCGGGTGCTGGCGGACCCGTTCGCCGGTGGCCGGGCCCTGACCGGGGCGGACGCGGAGCTGCTGGTGGCGGGGGCGACCGGGGAGCGGCTGGTCCCGTCGATGCTGACGCCCGCGGACCCGTTGCAGATCGTGCAGCGGATCCTCAACAACATCCGCGCCTGGGCGTCCGTACGCCCGGAGCGTTCGGACGTGGCCCTGTGGGCGGTGGAGCTGTCCCTGCTGCTGCCCGCGCACCCCGCACGGCTGCGGTACGAACGGGCCCAGTTGCTGGTGCAGCGCGGTGACTTCCTGACGGGCGCGGCGGAGATGGACGCGTACGCGGAGGTGGTGGCCGCCGTCGAGCCGACCGTGGCGGAGACGGTCCGCCACCGTGCCCGTGCGGCCCGTGCCCGGCTGAACTGATCGCGGCCGGCGGCGGGGGTCGGTCCCGGTCGACGTGCTCCCCCACGATCCTTACGGAGGCGGGGCCGAGCGGTCAGGTCCGCACCGGTAACCGGTCCGGTGCCCGGGCAGGCCGCCGGGGACCGGAGGCACCCGGAAGGCCCCCGCCCGGGTGGGACGGGGGCCGGGGGCCGGGGCGGGCTCAGCCCTGGGGGTCGAGTTCGATCGTCCCGGTGCGCTCGGCGGGGGTCTTGCCGAGCAGGGCCTTCTGCATCGCGTGGGCCACGTCGTCGGCGGAGACCTCGTGCTCCTTGCCGTCGCCCTTGGTGATCATGACGCCCTCGAAGACGCCGTCCAGGAGCGTGTTGATCGCCTGCTTGTCGTAGACCTCGACCAGCCGGCCGTTGACCGGCTTCATGGAGAGGATCTTCGGCAGGGACCTCTCGGGGCCGAACTGGATCTGCTTGCCGCCGGCCTGGATGGTCACCAGCCCGGACATCGCGGGCTCGGCGAACTCCTTCATCGCCCGGTTCAGTTCCGCCTGGGTGACGGTCGGCTCCTTGGTGACGACGGGCAGTTCGACCGGGTTCGTCCTGCCGGTCTCGACCTGGGCGCGGTAGGCGTCCCGTACCGAGATCATCGACCGCTGGACGTCCAGGGTCTTGCCCGCCTTGCCCGGTACGGCGACGGCCTTGCCCGGTTCGAACCGGATCGTGCCCTCGGTGGCCGAGCCGGAGGTGCCCGCGAGGTCGGTCAGGGCCACGCCCAGCTTCTCCTCGTCGACCAGGATCACCGGCTGGGCGACGCGCTCGCCGCCGAAGAGGGAGCCGATCACGGAGACCGGGTTGTAGTCGGCGCCCGCGGCGGCCCGCACGGTCTCCTGGGCGTCCAGGGACAGCCCGGCCTTGTCGGGGGCCAGCTCCTCCTTCTTGCCGCCCACGCTGAGCTGCATAGGGGCGGACGCCCAGTCGCCGAAGGCGGTGTCCAGCTTCTGCACCGCCTGCTCCTTGGTCCCGCCGCCGATGTCGACGCCGAGGACCGTGGTGCCCTTCGGGACCTCGGAGTGGTTCAGCAGCAGCCCGGCGCCGTAGGCGACACCGGCCAGGCCGATCACCGCGGCGCCCAGGAGGACCACCTTGGAGCGGCCCTTCTTCTGCTGCGGGCGGGCCGGGGAGGCGGCGGGGGCCGGGGCGGGCGGTACGGGTGCGGGCGCCGCCTCCGGCTCGAAGTCCTCGTACGCCGGGGGGACCCGGTCGGCCGCGACCTGCGCGGGGCCGGTGACCGGGAACGGCGACGAGGAGCGGTGCTCCGGCGGGATCACGGGGATGCCGCTGGTGAGGGTGTCGCCCGACACGTGCCCCCCGGCCGGCGGGCCGGCGGGCGGACGCGCGGCACCCTGCCGGGGCACCTGGGGGTCCTGGCCGTACGCGGGTTCGTAGCCGGGCTCGTACCCGGTGTCGTACCCGGCGCCGGGGTCCGGCTCGGGCGCGGGCTGCTGCGGGGTCAGTACGGCGGTGTCGTCGGACATCCACGGCACGGCGGCCATGGCGCCGGTCACGGGGCCCGTCGTGGGGCCGTCCGGGCGCGCCGGGCCGCCCGGGCCGGGGGGCGCGGTGTCGCCCGCCAGGTCGGCCAGCGAGCTGTGCGGGCGCGGCGCCTCGGCGCGCGGGGCGTCGGCCGGGCGCGGCACCCCGCCGGGGGCGGCCGGGCCGCCGGGCGCGGGCGCACCGGTGGGCGCGGGCCCCTGGCCGGGGACGCGGCCGGGCCCCTGGGGCCGCTCGGGCGCGGAAGGCCGCGCGGAGGCCTGCCCCGGCGCGGAGGCCTGCGGCTGGGCGGGGGCGGGCGCGGGGGCCGGGGGCTTGCGGGGGGCGAACCAGTCGCTGGCCGGCTTCTCCTCCGCGGGCGGCTCCTCCGCCGGCTCCGGGGCCTCGGCCGCCGGCGGCCGCTCCGCCGGCGCGGAGCGGGGCGCCGGGGCGGTGCCCGCCCCGTCCGTCTCGCTCACCGGCTTGCGCATGACGACCGGCGGGATGGGCCGCGAACCCGGGATGTTGATCCGGATGCGGGTGGTCAGCGTGGTCTCGGTCCTGGGCTCGTCCGGCTCCGCGGCGGCGGCTCCGGCACCCTCCTCCGGTGCGTCCTGCGTCGGGTGCAGCGACGGATACTGGCGCGATCCGTACGGCGGTGTACCCGAGGGGTACGCGGCTCCGCCGCGCCCCTGGGCGCCGGAGGACGAACTGTCAGTTTCACGACTCAAAGCAGGTTCTCCCGGTTGGCTCCGCCGCCCGCTCTTACACGTGCGGGCGCTCGGCGGCGCGCACCACCATACTGGCCGCCGCCGCCGGGTATCCCACGACCAGGGCAACCCGGCCGGGCATTCCGCCCCAAGTCAGGGCACGTCACATGCCAAGTGACCCGGATCGGCCGTCCCGATGCGGAAGCCGTGTGATCGTGGCGCACATCACAGCGATGACCATGCCGCCCAGGACGTACACCAGCTCGGCCAGGCCGCCCCAGAAAAGCTGGTCCCCTTCGGGCCGTCCGAGGCTCAGCAGCACCACGGCGATCAGCCAGCCGGCCCCCGGGGCCAGCACACCCGCCTGAGTGCCCGTCGCCCGCATCCCGCCGCGGAACAGCCCCGCGCACGCCGCCAGCGCCAGCAGCAACCCACCGGGGAACCAGGCCGATTGGACCAGCGCCCCGGCGAGGCCGACCACGGCCCCGAGCACGGCCAGGCCCGCGTAGGAGGCGATCCGCGCGGCCCTCATGACGTCACCCCGGCGAACAGGTCGTCCTCGCGCCGGCCGGCCGGGGCGCCCGCTTCCCCCCGTACCAACTGGTAGTACTCCGTGGTGAAGAGAGGCTGGCCCAGGTCGTTGGACAGGGCGAAGAACTCCCCCTCCACGGTGATCTGGGTGACATGGGCGCGCATCGCGGCGGCCTTGCGGCCGGCGTGCGCGGTGCCGTCGATCGCGGCCGTGACGAGCTCGTCGTCGACCACGCCGGGCACGTCGGCGACGGACGCGGTCCGGGGGAAGGCGCCCGCGGCCCGGAGCCTGGCGAAGCCTTCCTCGGCGACCGTGCGCGGCACCCGGTTCCAGTAGGTCTTGGCGATCCGGTGGGGTGCGCCCAGGTCGCGCCGGAAGTCCGGTTCGGCCGCCAGTTCTGCGGCGCGCATGGCGACGCGGTGCGCCTGGATGTGGTCCGGGTGGCCGTAGCCGCCGTCCGGGTCGTAGGTGACCAGCACCTGGGGGCGGACCGAGCGGACGACGGCTACCAGGTGGGCGGCGGCCTCGTTCACGTCCGCGCTCCAGAAGGCGCCGTCGCGGTGGTTCTGCTCGGTGCCCATCATCCCGGAGTCGCGGTACCGGCCGGCCCCGCCCAGGAAGCGGTGGTCGGTGACGCCCAGCTCCTTCATCGCGACGGCCAGTTCGCCGACGCGATGGGGGCCGAGCCGGTCCTCCCGGTCGGGTGCCAGATGGGCGAGGGCGGGCGGGATGACCTCGCCCTCCTCGCCGCGTGTGCAGGTCACCAGGGTGACCTGGGCGCCCTCGGCCGCGTACTTGGCCATGGTGGCGCCGTTGTTGATCGACTCGTCGTCGGGGTGCGCGTGCACCAGGAGCAGACGACGGGCGGGGAGTTCCGTCATACCGACACCCTAGGGGGTGGTGCCCGGAACCCGGCGACTAGAACTTGATGCCGCCGATCATGCCCGCCACGTTGGTCGTCAGCTCGCTGATGGTCGGGGCGATGGAGGAACTCGCCAGGTAGAAGCCGAGGAGCATGCAGACGACCGCGTGGCCGGCCTTCAGGCCGGACTTCCGGATCAGCAGGAAGACGACGATCGCCAGCAGCACCACCGCCGAAATCGAGAGTGCCACGGCGGTTCACCTCCATACGTGTTCGTTCCGGACCGGGCAGGGAGCACGTGCCGGAGGGTACATACCCACCCGGCGCTACGGATCATAACTATCCGTTCCCACGCATCGATCGGTGCACGGCAGCACATGGGGGCGCACGACCGCTAGTTTCGGTCGTATGACCTCCAGGCAACAGCTCTCATTCCCTCGCCAGTACGCGCGGACTCAGCGCTACACCCTTGGTGTTCCCCGGGCGTTCACCGTCTCGCCGGACGGCTCCCGGGTCGTGTTCCTCCGCTCCCCCGCCGGCACCGACAGAGCGAACCGGCTGTGGGTGCTCGACCTGGACGACGGCATGCGGGAGCGTGTGGCCGCCGATCCCGGGGCGCTGCTGGGCGGCGCGGAGGAGGAGTTGTCGCCCGAGGAGCGGGCACGCCGCGAGCGCAGCCGGGAGGGCGCGGGCGGCATCGTGGGGTACGCGGTGGACGGGGCCGTCGAGTTGGCCGCGTTCGCGCTCTCGGGGCGGCTGTTCGTGGCGGAGCTGAGGGCCGGGACGGCGCGTGAGCTGCGCGTACCGGGCCCGGTGATCGACCCGCGGCCGTCGCCGGACGGGCGGCACGTGGCGTATGTGAGCGGGGGCGCCCTCCGGGTGACGGGCACCGGGGGCGAGGGCGGTGACCGGGCGCTGGCCGAGCCGGAGGACGGGCACGTGACGTACGGGCTCGCGGAGTTCATCGCGGCCGAGGAGATGGGCCGCTCGCGCGGTTTCTGGTGGTCGCCGGAGTCGGACCGGCTGCTGGTCGCGCGGGCCGACGACCGCCCGGTGCGGCGCTGGTGGATCGCGGACCCGGCGCATCCGGACCGGGAGCCGGTGAAGGTGGCATACCCGGCGGCGGGGACGGCGGACGCGGAGGTGTCGCTGTGTCTGCTCGGCCTGGACGGTACGCGTACGGAGGTGGAGTGGGACCGTACGCGCTTCCCGTACCTGGCGCGGGTCCACTGGTCCTCCGGTGGGGCTCCGCTGCTGCTGGTGCAGGCCCGCGACCAGCGCACCCAGCTCTACCTGGCGGTGGACACCGCGTCCGGGTCGACCCGGACGGTGCACGTCGACGAGGACCCGGACTGGCTGGAACTGCTCGGCGGGGTGCCGGCGTGGGCGCCGGACGGGCGGCTGGTGCGGATCGCCGACGAGGGCGGGGCGCGGGTGCTGGCCGTCGGCGACCGGACGCTGACGGGGGCGCAGCTCCACCTGCGGGCGGTGCTGGACGTCGGCGAGAACGACGTGCTGGTGTCGGCGTCGGCGGGCGAGGAGGCCGTCGACGCGGAAATTGGCGAGATCCATGTGTACCGGGTCAACGAACTGGGCGTGGAGCGCGTCTCCGACGGGCCCGGTGTGCACGCGGCGGTCCGGTCCGGCGCGGTGACGGTGCTGGCGTCGGCGCGGCCCGGTGAGCCGGGGACGACGGTGCGGGTGCTGCGGGAGGGCAAGCCGGTGGCGCGGGTGGAGTCGTACGCGGAGCGGCCGGTGCTGTCGCCGCGGTTGACGCTCACCGAGGCGGGCCCGCACCGCGTCCCGTGCGCCGTGCTGCTGCCCCGGGACCACCGGGAGGGCGACGGGCCGCTGCCGGTGCTGCTGGACCCGTACGGGGGGCCGCACGGGCAGCGGGTGGTGGCGGCGCACAATCCGCACCTGACGTCGCAGTGGTTCGCCGAGCAGGGTTTCGCGGTGGTCGTGGCGGACGGGCGGGGCGCTCCGGGCCGGTCGCCGGGCTGGGAGAAGGCGGTCAAGAACCGGCTGACGCTGGCGCTGGACGACCAGATCGAGGCGCTGCACGGGCTGGCGGACCGGTTCCCGCTGGACCTGGGCCGGGTGGCGATGCGGGGCTGGTCGTTCGGCGGCTACCTGGCCGCGATGGCGGTGCTGCGGCGGCCGGACGTGTTCCACGCGGCGGTGGCGGGCGCGCCGATGTCCGACCTGCGGCTGTACGACACGCACTACATGGAGCGGTATCTGGGCCTGCCCGAGGAGGCGCCGGAGGTGTACGAGGCGAACTCGCTGATCACGGACGACGGCCTGTCGGCGCCGGAGAACCCGCACCGCCCGCTGATGCTGATCCACGGGCTGGCGGACGACAACGTGGTGGCGGCGCACACGCTGCGACTGTCGTCGGCGCTGCTGGCGGCGGGCCGGCCGCACGAGGTGCTGCCGCTGACGGGCGTGACGCATATGACGCCGCAGGAGCAGGTGGCGGAGAACCTGCTGCTGCTCCAGGTGGACTTCCTGAAGCGGTCGCTGGGGCTCGCCTAACGCGGGGCGGCGCGCCGGCGAGTGAGCCGAAGGGGCGCCGCCGGGGGAACGGTCCCGAGCGCGCGGAGGCCCGTGAGGAACGAACGGGTCGAGCACGGTCGGGGTCGTGAGCCCGGCTCCAGCGCCCCGGAGGCGAACCGAGCCCGGAAAGGGGGCGAGTGAGCCGAAGGGGCGCCGCCGGGGGAACGGTCCCGAGCGCGCGGAGGCCCGTGAGGAACGAACGGGTCGAGCACGGTCGGGGTCGTGAGCCCGGCTCCAGCGCCCCGGAGGTGAACCGAGCCCAGAAGGGGGACGCCCACACCGGCCGGGGCGGCGTGGTGCGCCCCGGCCGGTCCACGGCACCCGCACGGCCGTACGGTGGCCAGCGTGCCGTGTCCGTATATCGGAGCGGGGTCGGGCGGGTTGCCCGGGTGTTAACGAGGTTGACGGACGGTCAGCCCGCCGGCCCCCCGGTCCCGCCGGGCACGACGTGCTTCTCCTCGGCGAAGTGGCACGCCGAGTCGTGCCGCGCCGGGGTGTCGCTGTCGCGGAAGACGGCCGGGACCGCGAGCAGCGGCACCTCGGTGGCGCAGCGTTCGCGCGCCTTCCAGCAGCGGGTGCGGAAGCGGCAGCCGGAGGGGATGTCGGTGGGCGAGGGCACGTCGCCGGTGAGCAGGATCCGCTCGCGCCGTCCCCGGGTCGTCGGGTCGGGTACGGGCACGGCCGACAGCAGCGCCTGGGTGTAGGGGTGGGTGGGGTGGTCGTAGATCTCGGTGTCGGTGCCGGTCTCGACGATCCGCCCGAGGTACATCACGCCGACGCGGTCGGAGATGTGCCGGACGATGGACAGGTCGTGCGCGATGAACACGTACGACAGGCCGAAGGCGTCCTGGAGCCGTTCCATCAGGTTGACGACCTGGGCCTGGACGGAGACGTCGAGGGCCGAGACCGGTTCGTCGGCCACGATGACCTCGGGCCGGAGGGCGAGGCCGCGGGCGATGCCGATGCGCTGGCGCTGGCCGCCGGAGAACTGGTGCGGGTAGCGGTTGATGTACTCGGGGTTCAGGCCGACGACGTCCAGCAGCTCCTGCACCTTGCGGCGCCGGTCGCCCTTGGGGGCCGCCTCGGGGTGGATCTCGTACGGCTCGCCGATGATGTCGCCCACCGTCATCCGCGGGTTGAGCGAGGTGTACGGGTCCTGGAACACCATCTGGATGTTCCGGCGGACCGCCTTCAGCGCCCGGCCGGACAGCCTGGTGATGTCCTCGCCCTTGTAGAGGATCTGTCCGGCGGTGGGGCGTTCCAGGCTGACGAGCATCTTGGCGACCGTGGACTTGCCGCAGCCGGACTCGCCGACGATGCCGAGGGTCTCGCCGGGCTGGAGGGCGAAGGAGACGCCGTCGACCGCCTTGACGGCGCCGATGTGCTTGCGGAAGAGGACGCCCCGGGTCAGCGGGTAGTGCTTGACGAGCTCGCGCACCTCAAGAAGAGGAGGCATGGACCGTCTCCTCCCAGAAGTGGCAGGCGCTGCGCCGGTCCTCGGCTACCCGGTACAGCGGGGGGACGTCGACGCGGCACACGTCGCGGGCGCGGGGGCAGCGGGGGTGGAAGGGGCAGCCGGGCGGGATGGCCGTGAGGTTCGGCGGGAGGCCCTTGATGGCGTACAGCTCCTTGCCCTTGCGGTCGAGGCGCGGGATGGACCGCAGCAGGCCCTCGGTGTAGGGATGAGCGGCGCTTTTGTAGATGTCGTGGACGGGCGCGGTCTCGACGATCCGCCCGGCGTACATCACGGCGATCCGGTCGGCGACGTCGGCGACGACGCCGAGGTCGTGGGTGATGAGGATGAGGCCCATGCCGATTTCCCGCTGGAGTCCGGCGAGGAGTTCCATGACCTGGGCCTGGACGGTGACGTCGAGGGCGGTGGTGGGTTCGTCGGCGATGATGAGCGCCGGTTCCAGCGCCATCGCCATGGCGATCATGATGCGCTGGCGCATGCCGCCGGAGAACTGGTGGGGGTACTGGCCGACGCGTTGCGCGGCGCCGGGGATGCGGACGCGGTCCATCAGCTCAACGGCCTTGGCCCGGGCGTCCTTCCTGGACATGCCGCGGTGGACGACGAACATCTCGCCGAGCTGGTCGCCGACGGTGAGGACGGGGTTGAGGGACGACAGCGCGTCCTGGAAGATCATCGCCATCCGGGCGCCGCGTACGGCGCGCCGGGCGTCCTCCTTGAGCGTCAGCAGGTCCTGCCCCTGGAAGAGGACCTCGCCGCCGGTGATCCGCCCGGGCGGGGTGTCGAGGATGCCCATGACGGCCTGGGCGGTGACGGACTTGCCGGAGCCGGACTCGCCGAGCACGGCGAGGGTCTCGCCGGCGTCCACGGAGTACGTGACGCCGTTGACGGCCCTGGCGATCCCGTCCCGGGTGCGGAACTCCACGTACAGGTCGCGTACTTCGAGCAGCATGGTGGGCCTACCGCAGCTTCGGGTCGAGGGCGTCGCGCACCGCGTCGCCGAGCATGATGAACGCCAGGACGGTGATGCTGAGGGCGCCAGCGGGCCACAGCAGCATGTGGGGGGCGTTGCGGATCTGGGGGGCGGCGTTGGAGATGTCGATGCCCCAGGAGACGGTGGGCGGCCGCAGTCCGACGCCGAGGAACGACAGGGTGGCCTCCAGGGCGATGTAGGTGCCGAGGGCGATGGTGGCGACGACGATGACGGGCGCGACCGCGTTGGGCGCCACGTGGCGCAGCAGCATCCGGCCGCTGCCGGCGCCGAGGGCGCGGGCGGCCTGGACGTAGTCGTTCTCCTTGGCGGTGATGACGGAGCCGCGGGCGATACGGGCGAGCTGGGGCCAGCCGAGCAGCACGATGAAGCCGACCACCGGCCAGACGGTGGAGCTGGTGACGACGGACAGGAAGACCAGGCCGCCGAGGACGACGGGGATGCCGAAGAAGACGTCGGCGACCCGGGAGAGCAGCGCGTCCCACCAGCCGCCGAAGAACCCGGCGAGCCCGCCCAGCAGGCTGCCGAGCAGGGCGGCGCCGAGGGTGGCGCAGACGCCGACGGTGATGGAGGCCCGGGCCCCGTACACGGTGCGGGTGTACACGTCGCAGCCCTGGGTGTCGTACCCGAAGGGGTGGCCGGGGGAGGATCCCTGCTGCGACTTGGACAGGTCGCACTGGAGCGGGTCGGCGCTGGTGAGGATCTGCGGCCAGATGGCGATGAGGACGAGGAAGACGATCAGCAGCGCGGACACCAGGAAGACGGGGTTGCGGCGCAGTTGGTGCCAGGCGTCGGACCACAGGCTGCGGGGTCTGCCGGTCGTGGGGCGCAGCGTCTCGGCCTCGCTCATGGCGAGGTCCATGCCGCCGCCCGCGCCGGTGGGGGCGATGGCCTCCCTCGGGTTCTCGTACGGGTCGGGCTCAGGCATAACGGATCCTCGGGTCCAGGACCGCGTAGAGCAGGTCGACGAGCAGGTTCGCCACCAGGAAGACGATCACGAGGATGGTCACGAAGCCGACGACGGTGGGCGCGTTGTTGCGGAGGATGCCCTGGTAGAGCTGGTAGCCGACGCCGTGGATGTTGAAGATCCGCTCGGTGACGATCGCTCCGCCCATCAGCGCGCCGATGTCGGCGCCGATGAAGGTGACGACCGGGATGAGGGAGTTGCGCAGCAGGTGGCGGGTGATGACCCGGCGGCGCGGCAGGCCTTTGGCGACGGCGGTGCGGACGTAGTCGGCGCGGACGTTCTCGGCGATGGAGGTGCGGCTGAGGCGGGTGACGTAGGCGAGGGAGACGAGGGCGAGGACGACGCCGGGGAGGATCAGTTCGTCGATGCGGGCGTCGGAGGAGACGGAGGGGCGCACCCAGCCCCATCTGACGCCGAAGAGGAACTGGAGGAGGTAGCCGGAGACGAAGGTGGGGATGGAGATGACGACGAGGGTGAGGACGAGCAGGCCGGTGTCGAGGGGGCGGCCGCGTTTGAGGCCGCTGACGACGCCGAGGGTGATGCCGACGACGATCTCGATGACGATGGCGACCACGGTGAGGCGGAGGGTGACGGGGAAGGCGGAGGCCATCAGTTCGGTGACCGGCTGGCCGTTGAACGCGGTGCCGAAGTCGCCCTGGAAGATCGCGCCCATGTAGAGCAGGTACTGCTTCCACAGCGGCTCGTCGAGGTGGAGGTCCTCACGGATGCGGGCGGCGGTGGCGGGGTCGGGTGCCTTGTCGCCGAACAGGGCCGCGACCGGGTCGCCGAGCGCGTACACCATGAAGAAGATGAGGAACGTGCTGCCGATGAACACCGGGATCATCTGGAGCAGCCGCCGGATCACGTAGCGTCCCATGGGGGCTCCGGTGGGGGAGGTGGCGGGTGTCAGCCGACCTTGATCTGGTCGTAGACGGGGACGCTGAACTGGTTGAGGGCGACGTCGGAGAGCCGCTCGGAGTAGCCGGCGCTGCCGTTCTGGTACCAGAGGGGGATGGCCGGCATCTGTTCGGCGAGGATCTGCTCGGCGGCCTGGAAGTCCTTGACGGCGGTCGCCCGGTCGGCCTCGCGGTTGGCCTTGTCGACGAGGGCGTCGAACTGCTTGTTGCTGAACTTGCCGTAGTTGGAGGAGCCGCCGGTGTAGTAGAGCGGTTCGAGGAAGTTCTGGATCAGCGGGTAGTCGGCCTGCCAGCCGGAGCGGAAGGGGCCGCTGAGCTTGAAGGTGGTCTGCTGGTTGCGGAAGTCGGCGAAGGTGCCGATGGGGTTGACGGTGCAGACGGCGCCCCGGCCGAGCGCGTTGTTGACGCTGTTGCAGACGGCGTCCATCCAGGCGCGGTGGGAGCCGGTGTCGACGTTGGAGGTGAGCGTCACCTTGCCGCCGGGCAGCCCGCCGCCCTCCTCGATGAGCCGTTTGGCCGCGGCGGGGTCGTAGTCGCAGGCGTCGCCGCAGAGCTCCTTGTAGCCGCCGTCGGCGCCGAGGGCCGGTGAGGTCCAGTCCTTGGCGGGGGTGCGGGTGCCCTGGAAGATCTGCTTGGTGATCTCCTCGCGGTTGATCGCCCTGGACAGGCCGCGGCGGACCTTCTCCATGCCGGCCTTGTTCCACTCGGGCCGGTAGAGCGGGAAGACGAGGGTCTGGATGATGAGGGCGGGCTGGTTGATGTAGCGGTCGCCGAGGTCGTTCTTGACGTTCTTGAGCTGCTGGGCGGGTACGTCGTCGACGAGGTCGAGGTTGCCGGCGATCAGGTCGGTGTAGGCGGTGTTGTTGTCGGTGTAGACGGTGAGGTCGACACCGCCGTTCTGCGCCTTGTCCTCGCCGGTGTAGCCGTCCCAGCGGCGCAGTTTCATGCCGCTGCCGCGGGCGTAGGACTCGACGGTGTAGGGGCCGTTGCCGATGGGCTTGGCGAGCCAGGCGTCGTGGTCGGTGAAGAACACCTTGGGCAGCGGGACGAAGGCCTGGTAGCCGAGGGTCTCGGGCCAGCTCGAGAACGTGTCCTTGAGCGCGACGGTGAAGGTGCGGTCGTTCTTGACGACCAGTCCGCGCATGGTCGTGGCCTTGGCGGTGCCGGAGGCGGGGTGGACCTCCTCGTAGCCGACGATGTCGCTGAAGAACGGCGAGTTGGCCTGCTTGTTCTCGACGTGGGCGCCGTAGTTCCAGGCGTCGGTGAAGGAGCGGGCGGTGACCGGCTCGCCGTTGCTGAACTTCCAGCCGGGCTTCAGCGTGATGGTGAAGTTCCGGGAGTCGGTGGTCTCGATCTTCTCGGCGACCATGTCCTTGGCCTCGCCGGTCTTCGGGTCGTACTTCTTCAGGCCGCGGAAGAGCATGTCGAGGACCTTGCCGCCCTGGACCTCATTGGTGTTGGCCGGCTCGATGGGGTTCTGGGGGTCGCCCCAGGAGGAGCTGAGGATCCCGTCGGCTCCGCCGCCGCTGTCGGCGCCGCCCCCGCAGGCGGTCGCCGCGAGGGCGACGGCGGTCGCGCACGCGGCCCACTGGGCGTGCCTGGTGGCTCGGCGCATGGGTGCCTCCCGTGGTCCTCGGACTCGCCTAGGCCCACATACCACCGCATACGCACGGGTATCGCACTCTTTGTCCGCCCGTACGGGCACGGCACCACCCGCATGCGGGACGCGGGTGCGCGCCCGGAACCGGACCCGGCCGCGGACGCACGGGTGCCCCGGCCGGGATCCGGCCGGGGCACCCTCGTGCGCGGTGAGCCGTACGCGACTACGGACACTGCCTAGGCCGCGTGGACGACGTCCTTCTCCTCGGCGAAGTGGCACGCCGACTCGTGCGCGGCCGGGCTGTCCGAGCCCTGGAAGCGCTCGGGGATCGCCAGCAGCGGCACCTCGGTGGCGCACTTGTCCTCGGCCTTCCAGCACCGGGTGCGGAAGCGGCAGCCGGACGGCGGGTTGGCCGGAGACGGGACGTCACCGGTGAGGATGATCCGCTCGCGGCCGTCGCGGGCGTCCGGGTCCGGGACGGGGACGGCCGACAGCAGCGCCTGGGTGTAGGGGTGCGTCGGGTGGTCGTAGATCTGGACGTCCGTACCGATCTCCGCCATCTTGCCCAGGTACATCACGCCGACGCGGTCGGAGATGTGCCGGACGATCGACAGGTCGTGCGCGATGAAGAGGTAGGAGAGGTTGAACTCGTCCTGGAGCTTCTCCATCAGGTTGACGACCTGCGCCTGCACCGAGACGTCCAGCGCCGAGACCGGCTCGTCGCAGATGATGATCTCCGGGTTGAGGGCCAGGCCGCGGGCGATGCCGATGCGCTGGCGCTGACCGCCGGAGAACTGGTGCGGGTAGCGGTTGATGTACTCGGGGTTCAGACCGACGACGTCCAGCAGCTCCTGCACCTTGCGGCGCCGGTCGCCCTTCGGGGCCACCTCGGGATGGATCTCGAAGGGCTCGCCGATGATGTCGCCCACCGTCATCCGCGGGTTCAGCGAGGTGTACGGGTCCTGGAACACCATCTGGATGTTCCGGCGGACCGCCTTCAGCGCCCGGCCGGACAGCTTGGTGATGTCCTGGCCCTTGTAGAAGATCTCGCCCGCGGTCGCCGTCTCCAGCATCATCAGCAGCTTGGCGACCGTGGACTTGCCACAGCCGGACTCGCCGACGATGCCGAGCGTCTCGCCCTGGTAGAGGTCGAAGGAGACCCCGTCCACGGCCTTGACCGCGCCGACCTGCTTCTTGAACAGGATGCCCTGGGTCAGCGGGAAGTGCTTCACCAGACCGCGCACCTGGAGGATCGGCTCACCGCGCTCCACCGGGGCCTCGATGGCCGCGACGGCGGCGGTCTCGGTGGCCGCCTCGACCGTCTCCACCTCGGTGACGTTCGGGGTCGCGTCCACGGCCGCGTCCTGTGCCGACGTGGCGGGCTTGCTGAGCTCAGCCATGGATCGTCTCCTTCCAGAAGTGGCACGCGCTGCCGCGGCCCGGCAGCTCGCCACCGTCCTGCTCCGTCACCGGCACCAGGGCCGGGATCTCCGTACGGCAGATGTCGTCCGCCTTGGGGCAGCGCGGGTTGAAGGCGCAGCCCGGCGGGATCTTCATCAGGTTGGGCGGCAGGCCCTTGATCGCGTACAGCTCCTGGCCCTTCTGGTCCAGGCGCGGGATGGAGTCGAGCAGGCCACGGGTGTACGGGTGCGCGGGGCGCTTGTACAGCTCGTGGACGGGCGCGTTCTCGACGATCCGGCCGGCGTACATCACCGCGATCTTGTCGGCGACGTCGGCGACCACACCCAGGTCGTGGGTGATCAGGATCATGCCCATGTTCTCCTCGCGCTGGAGCTCCGCGAGCAGGTCCATGACCTGGGCCTGGACGGTCACGTCGAGCGCGGTGGTCGGCTCGTCCGCGATGATCAGGTCCGGCTCCAGGGCCATCGCCATGGCGATCATGATGCGCTGGCGCATACCGCCGGAGAACTGGTGCGGGTAGTCGTTCACCCGCGCCGCGGCGGCCGGGATCTTCACCCGGTCCATCAGCTCGATGGCCTTGGCCTTGGCGTCCTTGCGGGACATGCCCAGGTGCACGCGGTACATCTCGCCGAGCTGGTAGCCGACGGTCAGCACCGGGTTCAGCGCGGAGAGCGCGTCCTGGAAGATCATCGCGATCCGGCGGCCGCGGATCTTGCGGCGCTCCTCGGCGGACATCTTCAGCATGTCCTGGCCGTGGAACAGGATCTCGCCCTTGGGGATCCGGCCGGGCGGCATGTCGAGGATGCCCATGATCGCCTGGGCGGTGACCGACTTGCCGGAGCCGGACTCGCCGAGGACGGCGAGGGTCTCACCGGCGTCGACGCTGTAGCTCACGCCGTTGATGGCCTTGGCGACACCGTCGCGGGTGTGGAACTCGACGTGCAGGTCGCGCACTTCGAGGAGCGGGGCGCTCGTGGCGCCCGGCGCGCTCGTCTTGTTGTCGATGGTGGTCAACGTACGCCCTCCTAGCGCAGCTTGGGGTCGAGGGCGTCGCGAACAGCTTCGCCGAGCATGATGAACGCGAGGACCGTGATGCTCAGGAACAGCGACGGGAAGAGCACCATGTGCGGGCTGCTCAGGAAGCGGTCCTGGCCGTCACTGATCATCAGGCCCCAGGAGATGTTCGGGGACTGGACACCGATGCCGAGGTAGGAGAACGCCGCCTCGGCCGAGATGTAGACGCCGAGGTTGATCGTCGTGACGACGATGACCGGCGCGAGCGCGTTCGGCAGGATGTGGCGCATCGCGATGCGCCAGCCGCCGGCACCCAGGGCGCGGGCCGCCATCACGTAGTCGTTCTGCTTGTTGGTGATCACCGAACCGCGCATGATGCGGAAGAGCTGCGGCCAGCCGAGCACGGCCATGATCAGCGAGACGGTGACGACGTTGCCGGTGCCCAGCATCGCCAGCACCAGCAGACCGCCGAGCAGGGTCGGGATGGCGAACCAGATCTCGGTGAAGCGGGACACCACGGCGTCCAGCCAGCCGCCGCGCAGACCGGCGATCATGCCGAGCACGCCGCCGGCGAGCGTCGTCAGCACCGACGTCAGGACACCCACGATGATCGAGTTGCGGGTGCCGTAGATCGTGCGGGTGTAGATGTCGCAGCCCTGGACGTCGAAGCCGAACCAGTGCGCGCCGCTGGGCGGGGTGACCGAGTTGGACAGGTCGCAGAAGCCCTTGGCGTACGGGTCGCCGCTGGTGAACAGCTGCGGCAGGGCCGCCATGACCAGCAGGAACAGGATCAGCACCGCGGAGACCAGGAACACCCAGTTGCGCATCAGGTCGCGCCGGGCGTCGCTCCACATGCTGGCGACCCGCTCGGGCTTGTCCTGCTTGGTGCGGACGGGGCTGCCGGGCGCGGCCGTCTTGACGGCCTCGCTCTCCTCGACGGTGGTGGAGGTGTTCTCAGGCATAGCGGATCCTCGGGTCGAGCACGGCGTAGAGCAGGTCCACGATCAGGTTCGCGGCGATGTAGACGAGGACGAGCACCGTCACGATGCTGACGACGGTCGTCCCCTGGCGCAGGTACACGGCCTGGTAGAGGGTGCCGCCGATGCCGGGGATGTTGAAGATGCGCTCGGTGATGATCGCGCCGCCCATGAGGGAGCCGAGGTCGACACCGAGGAAGGTGATGATCGGGATCATCGCGTTGCGCAGACCGTGGCGCACGATGACGCGGGACCGGCTCAGACCCTTGGCGGTCGCGGTGCGCACGTAGTCGGCGCGCATCGTCTCGATCATGCTGGTCCGGGTCAGCCGCGCGATGTACGCGAGCGAGACCGAGGCCAGCACGGTGCCGGGGAGGATCAGGGTGGTGATGTCCTCGGCGTCGTACGAGATCGGCGCGATCGCCCACTGGACGCCGAGCACGAGCTGGAGGACGTTGCCGAGCACGAACACCGGGATGGAGACCAGGAGAAGGGTCGACAGGAGCACGACGTTGTCGAGGAACTTGCCACGGCCGAGCGCCGCGAACACACCCGCGACGATACCGACGATGGACTCGACGACGAAGGCGATCGCCGCCAGCCGGAGCGTGACCGGGAAGGTCTCGCCCATGATCTCGGACACCGCGCGGCCGGTGAAGTCGGTGCCGAAGTCCCCGGTGAGCACTCCGGAGATGTAGTACCAGTACCGCATGTAGAGCGGGTCATTGAGGTGGTACTGCTCTCGCAGGATCGCTGCGATGGCCGGGTCCGCCCGCTTCTCTCCGGCCAGTGCCTGGATCGGGTCACCGGGCAGCAGGAAGACGAGGCAGTAGAGAAGAATTGTCGCGCCGAGCAGTACGGGTATCGCCTGCAGAAGACGCCTGATCACATAACGACCCATCAGGTCTCCAGTTGTACGGATACCGGGAGGGGCACACCAATGGGCCCCGCCCCGGGTGAGGGGTAATCGACAACGGACGGCAGAAGGGGGGTGACGGGGCAGAACCCCGTCACCCCCACTGCTGTCAGGATCTCCCGGGAGGAGATCCTCCGAACCGTCAGGCGGGGTTGACCGTGGTCCAGTCGATCTGGGTCATGTTGTCGATCCGCACGCCCGGCTTGACGTTCTTGCTGACGCCGGCGTTCAGCTTGTAGAAGTACACCGGGATGTAAGGCATGTCCTTCAGGATGAGGTCGTCAGCCTGCTGGTACGCCTTGATGGCGGCGTCCTCGGTGGTCGCCGTGTCGCCCTGGTCGAGGAGCTTCTCGACCTGCGGGTTGACGTAGCCCGAGTAGTTGGAGCCGTTCTCGATGGCGTCCTGGGAGAAGACCGGACGCAGGTAGTTCTCCGCGTGCGGGTAGTCCATGGACCAGGCCAGACGGAACGCGCCGCCGTACTTCTTCTCGCCGAGGTCGTTCAGGATGGTCTGGAACTGCTCGAACGGCTTGACGGTGACGTCGACGCCGAGGTTCTTCTCGAGCTGCGCGGCGACGGCCTCGATCCAGTCCTTGTGGCCGCCGTCGGCGTTGTAGCCGAGCTCCATCTTGTTGCCCGGCAGGCCGCCCGCGGCGTCGAAGGCCTTCTTGGCCGCGGCCGGGTCGAAGGTGCAGGGGGCGCCACAGGCACCGCTGCGGTAGCCCGGGACCAGCGGGTTGATGAAGTCGTCCGCCGGCGTACGGGTGTTGACGAAGATCTTCTCGGTGATCGCCTTGCGGTCGATCGCCTGGGAGATCGCCTTGCGGATCTCCGGCTTCGCGTAGACCTTGTTGTACTTGATCGGGAAGCCGATGTAGCCGACGCCCGAGTCGGTGCCCTGGATGTAGCGGTCGCCGAGGTCCTTCGCGGCGGTGGTCATCGCGGACAGCGGAACGGTGTCCATGATGTCGACGCGGCCGCCGAGCAGGTCACGGTAGGCCGTGTCCTGGTTGTTGTAGATCTTGAACGTGACGCCCGAGACCTTGATCTGCGACGCGTCGGGGTGCTTGTCGTACTTGACGGTCTTGATCTGCTGGTTACGGACGAACTTGCCGTCCATCTTGAACATGCCGTTGCCGATGGGCGCGGTCTCGAAGCCCTTCGGGTCCTTGAAGAAGGCCTTCGGCAGCGGGAAGAACGCGTTGAAGCCCAGCATGGTCTTGAAGGCGCTGAACGGGGCCGTGAGCGTGACCTCGAGGGTCTTCTCGTCGACGACCTTCAGGCCCTTCATCTTGTCCGTCGCGGGCTTCTTGCCCGCGCCCGGGTTCAGGTCGGCGTACCCGTCGATCTTGTTGTAGAGCGGGTTCGTCTCCTGCGTGTTGTCCTGGTTGGCGCCGTAGTTCCAGGCGTCCGCGAAGGACTGCGCGGTGACGGCCTCACCGTTGTGGAAGGTGTAGCCGTCCTTCAGCTTGATCGTCCAGACCTTGCTGTCCTTGGTCTCGATCGACGCGGCCATGTCGAGCTGGGTCTCGTTCTTCTCGTCGTACTTGACGAGGCCGGTGAACAGCGCGTTCATGACCTCGGAGCCCTCGGACTCGTACGTGTTCGAAGGGATCAGACCGTTCTGGGGCTCGCCGAGCTCCATCACGACCTGGCGGGCGCCCCCGCTCTTGCCTTCGCTACCGCCACCGCCACAAGCCGTTGCTGCCAGGGCGACGACTATCGCGCCCGCGACCCACTTGGCGCTCTTGGCACCGCGCATGGGTTCCTCCTCATGAGTCCACTTGTCACTACGAGAAGGGCACTTCGAGGTTGCACGCCGACACCCCTGACGGCGATGACCCAAGTGCCCCGAGTGTGCTCGTGAGTCGGCGCTCCCCACAGCGCGTGACCCATTGACCCGAGCTCAATGGAGCCAACTATTAAGTACGTCCGGGCCGTAAACCACACTTAAAGGGTCTCGTTTTGGCAACATCACCAAGGGGCCGAAGACCGAAATCCGGACAAAGCGAGCACAGACAGACACCCGCGAAACGGACCGTTAACACATGTTCCGGAGAGCGACGGTCGATATCCGGACGCTTCGGCGGTGAAAAAGCGTTGACGAGCGGTCGGTCGGCGACCCTTCCCTGCCCGGCGCGGGCGCAGGAAAAACTCCCCGCCGGGGAAGGGATGAACCCTTCCCGGACGGGGAGTCGGCGGCCGGCGGGCCCGGCGGGCGGGCCCTGGGGCCGTGTCAGCCGTTCTTGGCGCGCGAGGCGGCGCGGGCGCGCTCGCGCTGGTCCAGGTTCACCTTGCGGATGCGTACGGCCTCGGGGGTCACCTCGACGCACTCGTCGTCGCGGCAGAACTCCAGGGACTGCTCCAGGGAGAGCTTGCGCGGCGGGACGATCGCCTCGAACGAGTCGGCCGAGGACGACCGCATGTTCGTGAGCTTCTTCTCCTTGGTGATGTTGACGTCCATGTCGTCGGAGCGCGAGTTCTCGCCGACGATCATGCCCTCGTACACCTCGGTGCCGGGCTCCACGAAGAGGACGCCGCGCTCCTGGAGGTTGGTCATCGCGAAGGCGGTGACGGCGCCGGAGCGGTCGGCGACGAGCGAACCGTTGTTACGGGTCGTCAGCGTGCCGAACCACGGCTCGTGGCCCTCGTGGATGGAGTGGGCGATGCCCGTGCCGCGCGTCTGCGTCAGGAACTCCGTACGGAAGCCGATGAGGCCGCGGGACGGCACCACGAACTCCATGCGCACCCAGCCGGAGCCGTGGTTGGACATGTTGTCCATGCGGCCCTTGCGGACGCCCATGAGCTGCGTGACGGCGCCCATGTGCTCCTCGGGCACGTCGATGGTCATCCGCTCGACCGGCTCGTGGACCTTGCCGTCGATCTCCTTGGTGACCACCTGCGGCTTGCCGATGGTCAGCTCGAAGCCCTCGCGGCGCATCTGCTCGACCAGGATGGCCAGCGCCAGCTCACCGCGGCCCTGCACCTCCCAGGCGTCCGGGCGCTCGGTGTCGAGGACGCGCAGCGAGACGTTACCGACCAGCTCGCGGTCCAGGCGGTCCTTCACCTGGCGGGCGGTGACCTTGCGGTCCTTCACGGCCGCCTTGTTGTCCGCGCCCTTGCCGGTGGCGCCCCGGCCGACCAGCGGCGAGGTGTTCGTACCGATGACCATCGAGATCGCGGGCTCGTCGACCGTGATCAGCGGCAGCGCGACCGGGTTCTCCGGGTCGGCCAGCGTCTCGCCGATCATGATGTCCGGGATGCCGGCGACGGCGCAGATGTCACCGGGGCCGGCCACCTCGGCCGGCTTGCGGGTGAGCGCCTCGGTCATCATCAGCTCGCTGATGCGCACGTTGGAGACGGTGCCGTCGCGCTTGATCCACGCGACCGTCTGGCCCTTGCGCAGCTCGCCCTGCTCGACGCGGAGCAGCGCGATACGGCCGAGGAAGTTGTCGGCGTCCAGGTTGGTGACGTGCGCCTGGAGCGGGGCCTCCTCGTCGAACGTCGGCGCCGGGATGTGCTCCAGGATGGTGGAGAAGAACGGCTCCAGGTTGGCGGAGTCCGCCGGGACGGTGCCGTCCTCCGGCTTGGTCAGCGACGCGATGCCGTCACGGCCGCAGGCGTAGACGATCGGGAACTCGATCTGCTCCTCGTCCGCGTCCAGGTCCAGGAACAGGTCGTAGGTCTCGTTGACGACCTCGTCGATCCGGGAGTCCGGGCGGTCCGTCTTGTTGATGCAGAGGATGACGGGCATCCGGCGCTGGAGCGCCTTGCGGAGCACGAAGCGCGTCTGCGGCAGCGGACCCTCGGAGGCGTCCACGAGGAGCACCACGCCGTCGACCATCGACAGGCCGCGCTCGACCTCACCACCGAAGTCGGCGTGGCCGGGGGTGTCGATGATGTTGATGGTGATGGGCGCCCCGCCGTCCTTGGGGTGGTACTTCACCGCCGTGTTCTTGGCGAGGATCGTGATGCCCTTCTCACGCTCCAGGTCGTTCGAGTCCATCATGCGGTCGTCGACCGAGTCGAGCTGGTGGGCGGCGAAGGCGCCGGCCTGCTTGAGCATGGCGTCGACGATGGTCGTCTTGCCGTGGTCGACGTGGGCGACGATGGCTACGTTACGGATGTCGTGGCGCGTGGGCATGAGTGGCTGGCGCTTCTCTCAGGATCGTGGGTGCGGCGTCTCTTTGTTCCTCGTACGCCCGCCGGGCGGACGCGCCACGGCTGTGTCCATGGTACGGGGCCGAGGCGCACAAGGCTTCCCGGCCCATCCGGAGAAGATCGAACGGGTGTGTGGCGGGGTGCTGCGGGATCCGCGTACGGGGGCGGGTACGGGTCCTGGTGCGCGCCCGCGTGCGGGTGCCGCGGTGCGCGCGGGTGGGTGCTGCGTGGTGGAGCCCGGGTCATGGTCCGGAACGGAGCTTGCCCGCCGGTGGGACCGGCGGGCAAGTGACTTGAGCGGATTCTGAGCTTGGCCTTACCTGCCGCGGGCGGCTCGCCCCCGGCGGCTCACTTCCGCCGGAAGCCGATGTCCTCGTAGTGGGGGGTCGCGAAGCCGAAGGCTCCCGCGTTCACCACCGTCGGGCGGGCCGCCACGAGCTGCGGCCGCTGGAAGAGCGGGATGGAGCCGGCGGCCGCCCAGATCCGGGCGTCGGCCTGCTTCACCAGGTCGCGGGCGGCCTTCTCGTCCAGCTCGGCGGCCGCCTGGTCGAAGAGCTGGTCGATGTGGTCCGTACCGACCCGGGTGTAATTCTGCTCCACCAGCAGCGAGCCGTCGGCGGCGGGCTGCGGTTTGGCGAAGATGGGCCGCCCGTCGGTGGCGGGGAAGGCGGTGGCGGGCCAGGAGAAGAGGGCCAGGTCGTAGGCCCCGGACGCGATGTGGTCCTTGAAATAGCTGTCGTCGGGCACCTTGACGATCTCGGTGCCGATGCCGACGCGGTCCAGCATGCGGGTGATCTTCTCACCGACGGTCCGCAGCGTCTGCGAGTCGGGGCCCGACGGGAGGACGAAGCGGAGCGTCAGCGGCTGGCCGTCCTTGCCGAGCGGGCCGGCGGCCGCGCGGCCCGCGGGGCCCGCCGGGGCGGGGGCGGCGGTGCCGACGGGCGCGTAGGCGCCGGGGACGCCGCCGCCCTGCGCCTCGGACCGGGCGGCCGCGCCGGTGTCGGTGTCGGTGTCGGTGTCCTCCAGGACGGCGGTCCGCCGGTGCGCCTGGCCCTCGGCCTGGCGGTGGAGGGCGATGCCCTGGGCCGCCGCGGCGGGGGCGGGGGCCAGGACGTACGTGCCCTCGGGGCCGTCGTTGCCGCCGATGGCCGGCTTGTCGTCGCCGCCGATGGCCGGCTTGTCGTCGCCGACGATGTACAGGCCCTCGTCGGACGGTACGTCGGCCTTCCCGCCGTTCTTCCCGCCCGCGACCGGGCCGTGGGCGGCGGGGGACGCCCCGGCGCCGGCCTTCGCGCCCGCCTTCGGGGCGGCGGGCTTACGGGCGCCGCCACGCGTCCAGCCCGCGTCGGCCAGCAGTTCCTGGGCCTCCTCGGTGTCCTGGCCGCCCAGGGCGCCGCTGCTGTCGGCGTACGCCTGCTGCCCGGCGAGCGCGAGATGGCTGCCGACCGGCTGGGCGGGCAGCCCCAGCGGCTTGAGGACCGCCTCGGCCAGCTCCCGGCGGTCCAGGGCGCGGGCCACCGCGCGGCGCACCCGCTCGTCGGACAGCGGCCCGCTCTCGCCGTTCAGCGCGAGCTGCGTGTACGCCGGCTCCAGGGACTTGCGCACCACCCAGCCGCGCAGGACCCGCCCCTCGGCGGCCCGGGCCGCCAGGGACTGCTGGTCCTGCCGGTCCTGCTGGTCCTTGGGGCCGGCCGCCGCGGGGAGCGGGGCCTTGGCGGCACCGGCGCCCCCGGCGGGCGTGCCGGCCTTGCCGTGGGCCGCGCCGTCCTTCTGCTGTGCCGCGCGGGTGATGCGGTCCGCCGTGGCGGGGTCGATCTCGGCGAGGTCGACGGTCCCGGCGGCGAGGGCGGTGGCGCGGCCGGTGCGCGGGACGGCGCGCAGCACGATCGCGTCCAGCTTGGCCGGCTCCCCCCACCAGCGGGGGTTGCGGACGAGCGTGGCCGTGCCGGCGCGGGAGTCGACGCCCTTGAGCTGGAAGGGGCCGGCGGTCGACGCCAGCCGGGTGCGGGCCTCGTCGTTGAAGGCGGCCGGGGTCGCCATCACCTCTTTGGGGTAGAGCGGCGAGAACAGGGCGCGCCAGTCGGTGTACGGCTTGTTGAAGGTGACCCGGACCTCCAGGTCGCCGGCGCCGCGCTCGATCTTCTCGATGCGCTCGTAGCCCGCGTTGCGGGCGGTCCAGTAGGCGGAGTCCTTGCCGCTGAGCGCCCGCCACTGGGCGACGAAGTCGGGAGCGCCGATCTCGCGGCCGTCGCTCCACACCGCCTGCTGGTTGAGCTTGTAGAGGACCACCTGCTTGGGCTCGCGCTCGACGATCTCGGCGGATTCCAGGTAGTCGGCGTTGCGCTGGGGGCGGCCGCGCTCGTCGAGGGTGAAGAGGGTGGGCAGGACGGCCTGGGTGATGCGGGTGGTGGTGGCGTCGGCGTCCGCCTGGAAGGCGTTGAGGGTGGTGGGCATCGCGTCGACCGCCCAGCGCAGGGTGCCGCCGTCGGCGACCTTGGCGCGGGCGGCGTGGGCGATGTCCTGGGGTACGGCCTTGGCGTCGCTCTCCTCCTCGGGGGAGCTGCAGCCGCCCAGCACGGAGACGGCGAGTACGCCGGTGGTGAGGAGGACGGCGGACCGCAGCGTGCGGGAACGGGGTCCCCGGGAGCATGTCCTCCCCCGAGGGGCGCCGACGTGGGACATGTCTTGTACCTCTTCGTCCTGTTTTGTGGAATTTAGAGATGATCACACCTATTGCCCATACACTGAAAGCGACCGGGAGGGCTCCGCGGCGGCGACACGGCGGCCCGGCGCTCGAACTCCACCCGTGCGGCCCAAGCCCCGGGGGAGTGGAATCGGTGCACATGGCTTCACAATGGGGGATGTGACGCGCGACACTCTCAGGCGCGTGTTTGCCACCCGCTATTGCGGAAGTGAGGGCAATTCATGTCACTCGAAGACGATCTGACAGAGGTCAAGCGCCGCCTTGAGGAGCTGGCCCGCTCGGTCATCCAGCTGGAACGGAACCTCACGCAGCAGCGGGAGGGGAAGCCCGTCCCCATGGCGGTCGGCCGGCCCGACGGCCTGGTGACCATCCCGGACACGCCGTACGACAACACCCTGTGGACCGACTCGGACGACGAGGGCCTGGGCGCGCGGGACCGCCGCGCCCCCTGACGGGCGTGGCACCGACGGGCAGGGCGTCGCGGCGGTGCCACGGCCCCCGCCCGCCGGGCGGTGGACCATGACCGGCGCGGCCGCCGGCGACCCGTGCGCCGGTGCGCGCCGCCCC
Source organism: Streptomyces sp. NPDC039423 (assembly GCF_055598725.1). Lineage (NCBI taxonomy): Bacteria > Bacillati > Actinomycetota > Actinomycetes > Kitasatosporales > Streptomycetaceae > Streptomyces > Streptomyces sp. NPDC039423. The sequence goes on along the minus strand of NZ_JBVKAH010000002.1, from coordinate 511,864 downwards.
GTACCGCGTCAGGGTGCCGGGCGTCCGGTGCCGCGTCAGGGTGCCGGGCGGAAGGCCGCGCCGCGCCCGGGCCCGGGCCGCCGGGCCCCTCCGCCCCGCACAGGCACCCGCCCGGCCGCGGTACGCCGGGCGCGGTCCGCAGCCGAACCGGCAACCACTCTCACCGACCGGCACGCGCCACCACCGGCGCGGGCCCCAGGAGACCCCGTTGGCCACAGGCACCCGACAACCACACACCGATCCGGCGGAACCGGGGCGCGGCGGCGTGCGCGGCCCGGCCCGCGCCCGCATCGCGGCCGCCCACCTCCGTACCGACCGCTGGTGGCTCGCACCCGCCGCCACCGCGGCCGGACTGCTCGCGTTCATCGTCTACTCGACCTGGCGCGCCTTCGCGAACAGCGACTACTACGCGGCGCCCTACGTCTCGCCGTTCTACTCGCCCTGCCTCGCCGAGAACTGCGCGCCCATGAAGGGCGGCCCCAACTGGGAGGTCTTCGGAAGCTGGTGGGGCCTCTCCCCCGCCCTGCTCATCCTGATCTTCCCGCTCGGCTTCCGGCTGACCTGCTACTACTACCGCAAGGCCTACTACCGGGGCTTCTGGGCGTCGCCACCGGCCTGCGCGGTGGCCGAGCCGCACCGCGCGTACACGGGCGAGACCCGCTTCCCGCTGGTGCTCCAGAACATCCACCGGTACTTCTTCTACGCCGCCCTGCCGGTCGCCGGAATCCTGACGTACGACACCGTGCTCGCCTTCCGAGACGCGTCCTACGCCTGGGGGCACATGGGCCTGGGGACAGTGGTGTTCCTCGTCAACATCACGCTGATCTGGGCGTACACGCTCTCCTGCCACTCCTGCCGGCACATCGTCGGCGGGCGCCTGAAGCACTTCTCCCGGCATCCGGTCCGCTACCGGCTGTGGAGCTGGGTGGGCAGGCTGAACGCGCGTCATATGCAGCTCGCCTGGGCCTCGCTGCTCAGCGTCGCGCTCGCCGACTTCTACGTGTACCTGCTCGCCACGGGCGCCTTCGAGGATCCGCGCTTCTTCTAGAAAGGGGGTGCCTTTCCGATGAGCGCAGCGGAACGGCAGCAATGGGACGTCGTCGTGGTCGGGGCCGGCGGTGCGGGGCTGCGGGCGGCGATCGAGGCGCGCGAGCAGGGTGCCCGTACGGCGGTGATCTGCAAGTCCCTGTTCGGCAAGGCCCACACGGTGATGGCCGAGGGCGGCATCGCCGCGTCCATGGGCAACGTCAACGCGGGTGACAACTGGCAGGTCCACTTCCGCGACACCATGCGCGGCGGGAAGTTCCTCAACCAGTGGCGGATGGCCGAGCTCCACGCGCGCGAGGCGCCGGACCGGGTGTGGGAGCTGGAGACCTGGGGCGCCCTCTTCGACCGTACGAAGGACGGCCGCATCTCGCAGCGCAACTTCGGCGGCCACGAGTACCCGCGCCTCGCGCACGTCGGCGACCGGACCGGCCTGGAGCTGATCCGGACGCTCCAGCAGAAGATCGTCTCCCTCCAGCAGGAGGACTTCCGGGCCTTCGGCGACCACGAGGCCCGGCTGAAGGTGTTCCAGGAGTGCACGGTCACCCGTGTCCTCAAGGACGGCGACCAGGTGTGCGGGACCTTCTGCTACGAGCGCGAGTCCGGCCGCTTCTTCGTGCTGGAGGCACCGGCGGTCGTCCTGGCGACCGGTGGCATCGGCAAGTCGTTCAAGGTGACGTCCAACTCGTGGGAGTACACCGGCGACGGTCACGCGCTGGCCCTGCTGGCGGGCGCGCCGCTGGTGAACATGGAGTTCGTGCAGTTCCACCCGACCGGCATGGTCTGGCCGCCGTCGGTAAAGGGCATCCTGGTCACGGAGTCGGTGCGCGGCGACGGAGGGGTGCTGCGCAACTCCGAGGGCGAGCGGTTCATGTTCGACTACGTCCCCGACGTGTTCAAGGAGAAGTACGCGCAGTCGGAGGAGGAGGGCGACCGCTGGTACGAGGACCCGGACAACAACCGGCGGCCGCCCGAGCTGCTGCCGCGCGACGAGGTGGCCCGCGCGATCAACTCCGAGGTGAAGGCGGGCCGGGGATCGCCGCACGGCGGGGTGTTCCTGGACGTGTCCACCCGGATGCCGGCCGAGACCATCCGGCGCCGGCTGCCGTCGATGTACCACCAGTTCAAGGAACTCGCGGACGTCGACATCACGGCCGAGGCGATGGAGGTCGGGCCGACCTGCCACTACGTGATGGGCGGTGTGGCGGTGGAGTCGGACACGGCCGCGGCGGTGGGGGTGCCGGGGCTGTTCGCGGCCGGTGAGGTCGCGGGCGGGATGCACGGCTCCAACCGGCTCGGCGGGAACTCGCTGTCCGACCTGCTGGTCTTCGGCCGGCGGGCCGGGCTGTACGCGGCCCGGTACGCGAGCGGCCTGGCCGCCCGTCCGCGGGCGGCCGACGATCAGGTGCAGGCGGCGGCCGCGGAGGCACTGCGCCCGTTCAGCGGCGAGGCCGCCGACGGGCCGGGCCCGCGGCCGGAGAACCCGTACGCCCTGCACCAGGAGCTCCAGCAGACGATGAACGACCTCGTCGGCATCATCCGCCGCGACGAGGAGATGAAGCGGGCGCTGCGGACGCTGGCCGAGCTGCGGCTGCGGGCCCGGGGCGCGGGCGTCGAGGGGCACCGGCAGTTCAACCCCGGCTGGCACCTGGCGCTGGACCTGCGGAACATGCTCCTGGTCAGCGAGTGCGTGGCCCGCGCGGCGCTGGAACGCACGGAGAGCCGGGGCGGGCACACCCGGGAGGACTGCCCGGCCATGGAGCGCTCGTGGCGGCGGGTGAACCTGCTGTGCCGGATCGCCGACCCGGAGTCCGCCGAGGGCCAGATCGCCCTCGACCGCACGACGACCGAACCCATCCGTCCCGACCTGCTCGCCCTGTTCGACAAGGAGGAGCTGGTCAAGTACCTCGCCGAAGAGGAGCTGCCCGAGTGACCAGCTATGACGCGAGCTTCCGGGTGTGGCGGGGCGACACGGAGGGCGGCGGACTGGAGGACTTCACCGTCGAGGTGAACGACGGGGAGGTCGTCCTCGACATCATCCACCGGCTCCAGGCGACCCAGGTGCCGGACCTGGCGGTGCGCTGGAACTGCAAGGCCGGCAAGTGCGGTTCGTGCAGTGCCGAGATCAATGGCCGGCCCCGGCTGATGTGCATGACGCGGATGTCGGTGTTCTCCCGGGACGAGGTCGTCACGGTGACGCCGATGCGGGCCTTCCCGGTCGTCCGCGACCTGGTGACGGACGTGTCCTTCAACTACGAGAAGGCCCGTGAGGTGCCGTCCTTCGTCCCGCCGCCGGGCGTGGCACCGGGCGACTACCGGATGCGGCAGATCGATGTGGAGCGCCCCCAGGAGTTCCGCAAGTGCATCGAGTGCTTCCTGTGCCAGGACACCTGCCACGTGGTCCGGGACCACGAGGAGAACAAGCCCGCCTTCGCCGGTCCGCGCTTCCTGATGCGCATCGCCGAACTGGACATGCACCCCCTGGACGCGGCCGCGGAAGCGGGGCTGGACCGCAAGCGCACGGCACAGGAGGAGCACGGGCTCGGCTACTGCAACATCACCAAGTGCTGCACCGAGGTCTGCCCCGAACAGATCAAGATCACGGACAATGCGCTGATCCCGCTGAAGGAGCGGGCCGTGGACCGGAAGTACGACCCTCTGGTGTGGCTCGGCGACAAGATCGGCCGCCGGATGGGCTGACCTCGTCCCGGCGCCTCAGTGCCATCCCGCCCGGTACGCCGCCCAGTCCTCCTCCGTGGCGGCGAAGTCGACGTACAGGGCGACGCCGAACCGCTCGCGGTCGTGGTCCGTGCGCCCCAGCCCCAGCCGGGTGCCACGGACCGCGGCGGCGACGGTCTCGGCCGCGTCGTGATGGCCCAGGTCGTCCTCGTGGAAGAACGGCAGGCCCATGAGCAGGTCGGTGTCCTCGGGGGTGACCTCCAGGGCGAGTGAGGTCTGCTGGGCGACGTAGCCGCCGTACATCCCCTCCAGCGGCATCCAGGTGTCGTACGACATCACGGCTATCTGGTCGACCCGGCGGGCCACCTGGCCGAAGAACTCCTGCGACCACCACTTCTCGCTGCCGCTCAGCGCGCCGTTCACCGCGTGCGCCGCCGGGAGCGGGTCGATCTGGTGGGCGGCGACCGACAGGGGCGCCTCGCGGGCCCTCGTCAGCTCGCCCAGGTCGTCCAGCAGGCTCAGGTAGTGCCGGTCGCCGGACAGCAGCGGCTCCAGGTCGAAGTGGACGCCGTCGAAGCCCGCGTCCAGGACCTGCCGCGCCGAGCGCACGACGGCGGCGCGGGACGCGGCCCGCTCCAGCCGCAGCCCCTCCGGCCCCTCGGTGGCCAGCACGTCACCGAGCCAGGCGTGGACCCGTATCCCCGGCATCGTGCGGTGCACGGAGTCGATCAGCCACCTCGCCCGCGGGTACCGCCCGGCGGGCAGGCTCCCGTCGTGCTCCAGCGGCCCGGCGTGGACGTACAGGTCCCGGATGCCGGTCCCCTTGATCCGCGCGGCGAACGCGGCGAGATCGGCGTCCTTCTTCCGGCCGTCCACCCAGGCGTGCCCCAGCCAGACGGCGTCCTTGCCCCGGGTCTTCGTCCCCTCCCGCACCTCCCCCGCGTAGTTCATCCGCAGCGCCGCCCCGGCGGTCAGCGGGGGCAGGACGACCAGCAGGAGCAGCGCCAGTGCGATCCGCCTGGGCCACCGGAGCCCCGGACCTCGCCACTTCGCCCTCAGCGCACGCATGTTCACAACGAACCCCCCGTCAGCGGTGCCGAACGATCTCCACCCTAAGGGTCGCCACTGACAGTGACGATCGGCGCCGGGTCGCGTGCGGACAAAGCCCGACATAGCCTCACGCATGTGATGCGGAGCGCCACTCTGGCCTTCCTCGCCGTACCCCTCTGTGCACTGGTGGCGGCGTGGTCGCCGGCTGCCCTGCCCGGCACCCCGCGCGGGCAGGGGTCCTCCGGCGCCGATCTGGTCCTGCCCGTGGCGGTGCTCGTCGCGGTCGCCGCCGTGGCGGCGTACACGTACGCCAAGCGCCGTCGGCGCACCGCCACCCGCACCACCCCGCACGGCGGACACGACCGGTGGGAACCGGCCCCGGCGCGGCCCTCCCCGGACGAGCCGGACGCCCGCGCCGGACGGCTCCTCGCCGATACGGACGAGGCGGTGCGCACGAGCGAGGAGGAGCTGGGGTTCGCCCTCGCGCGGCTCGGGCGGGAACCGGCGCGGCCGTTCACCGAGGCGGTGGCGTACGCGAAGGGCGAGCTGGCCGAGGCCTTCCGGCTGCGCCAGCGGCTCGACGAGGAACGCCCGGAGGACGAGGCGACCCGCCGCCGCACGCTGGAGGAGATCGTCGCGCGGTGCGAGGAGGCCGGCCGGCGGCTGGACGCGGAGGCGGAGGCGTTCGACCGGCTGCGCGCCCTGGAGCGGACGGCGGGGGAAGTCCTCGCCGCGGCCCGGGAGGAGTTCCGCGCGGTGCGCGGCCGGGCCGACCTGGCGGAGGCGGGACTCGTCGCGATGCGCGAGCGGTACGCGGAGTCGGCCGCCGTGCCGGTGGCGGAGGGCGCCCGGCGGGCCAGGGAGCGGCTGCTGTTCGCGTCGGCCGGCCTGGAGCGGGCCGCGGAGGCGGTGGACGGGGGCGATGCCGCCGCCGCGGCGGTCGGTGTACGGGCCGCCGAGGGGGCCCTCCACCAGGCGGCGCTGCTCGTCGACGCGGTGGACCGGCGCGCGAGGGAACTGGCGGAGGCGGCGGGGCGGCTGCCGACCGTGCTCGCCGGCACCGAGGCGGACCTGGCCGAGGCGGGCGGGCTGCTGGAGGGGGCGGCGGGGGCGCCCCCGGCCGGGCTGCGGGGCCGGGCCGCCCGCGCCGAGTCGGTCGTCACCGACGTACGGGCGGCGGTGGCGGACGGACGGTACGACCCCATCGACGCGCTGCGCCGGGTCGGGGAGGCGGGCGCCGCGCTGGACGAGGCCCTGGCGGCCGCGCGGGAGGACCGGGGCGCGCGGCGGGCGGGCGCACTGCTCGACGCGGCGCTGCTCACGGCCGGCTCGGCGGTGGAAGCGGCCGCGGACCACCTCGCGGCGCACCGGGGAGCCGTGGGCGCCCTGGCCCGTACCCGGCTCGCGGAGGCGCACCGGCGGATGGAGCGGGCGCGGGAGCTCGCGGAGGGGTACCTCGCGACGGGGGACCTCGCGGCGGGTGGCGCGGAGGACGCGCGGGAGGCGGCGGCCGAGGCCCGGCAGGCGGACGCGCTGGCCCGGCAGGCTCTGAGCCTGGCCGAGCAGGACGTACGGCGGTTCGCTCCCCCGGGCGGCGGACCCCCCGACGGCGATGCACCCCCCGACGGGCTGGGCGGGGCGGTGCTCGGCGGGATCCTGCTGCGCGGCGAACCGGGCGGCACCGGCGGCGCGGGCGGCGACGACCCGCCCGGGGCCGATGGCGGCGGTGGCCGGGCGGACGCGCGGTACGGCGGCGGGCCCGGTCGCTTCGGTGGCCGGAGGACGCGCGGCCGGCTGGGCGGGGGCGACCGGTTCCGCCCCGGCCCCTCCTCCGGGACATGACGGCCGCGCGCGGCGCGGACGCGCCGCGCCGCGCGAGCGGGCGTCAGAACATGCTCAGGAGCTGGTCGACGGTCGGTTCCTTCATGGCGTCACCGTCCGGCAGCGGCAGTTCGAACCAGACCGTCTTGCCGCGCGGTGTACGGCGGGAGCCCCACCCGGCGCTGAGCAGCCCGACGAGCTGGAGGCCGCGGCCGCCCTCGTCGGTGTCCCGCGCCCGCCGCCGCCGGGGCTGGACCAGGCCCGCGTCCCACACCTCGCAGACGAGGGAGCGGTCCCGCAGCAGCCGGAGCCGTATCTCGCCCTCGCCGTACCGCAGCGCGTTGGTGACGAGCTCGCTGACGAGGAGTTCGACCGTGTCGACGAGCGGCTCCAGGTCCCAGGCGGTGAGCTGTGCTCGGGCCAGCTCCCTGGCGCGCCCCACCGAGCGCGGCTCGCGGGGCATCCGCCAGTCGCCGACCGCCTCGGCGGGCAGCCCCTGGATACGGGCCATCAGCAGCGCGATGTCGTCCTCGCCGTGCCGGGTGTCGAGGGTGTTCAGGACGTGGTCGCAGACGTCCTCCAGCGGCCGTGCCGGATCGGTCAGCGCGCTGCGGAAGGCCTGCATGCCCTCGTCGAGCGGGTGGTGGCGGGACTCGACGAGCCCGTCCGTGTACAAGGCGAGCAGCGCGCCCTCGGGGAGTTCGACCTCCACCTCCTCGAAGGGCTCGCCGCCCACGCCGAGCGGCATCCCCGGCGGTACGTCGAGGAGCAGGGCCTCCTCACCGGGTTCGACCAGCACCGGCGGCAGGTGGCCGGCGTTGGCGAAGGTGCACCGGCGGGTGACCGAGTCGTACACGGCGTAGACGCACGTCGCCAGGTAGACCTCGGACAGCTCCGGGCCGCGCGCCGCGGCGACCCGGGAGGCCTGTCCGCCGCCCGTGGGCGTGCCGAGGCCGCGGGCGATCTCGTCGAGGTGGGAGAGGACCTCGGCCGGTTCCAGGTCGAGCTGGGCCAGGGTGCGTACGGCGGTGCGCAGTTCCCCCATGGCGACGGCGGCCCGCAGCCCGCGCCCCATGACGTCGCCGACGACCAGGGCCGTGCGGTGGCCGGGTAGCTGGATGACGTCGAACCAGTCGCCGCCCACCTCGGTGGCGGTGTTGCCGGGCAGGTAGCGGCAGGCGATGTCCAGACCGGCGGCCTCGGGGTCGCCGGGCGGGAGCAGGCTGCGCTGGAGGATCAGGGCCCGCTCGTGCTCCCGCCGGTAGAGGCGGGCGTTGTCGATGCAGACCGCCGCGCGGGCGGCGAGCTCGACGGCGAGCGCCCGGTCCCGCTCGCCGAAGGGCTCACTGCCCTTGGTGCGGGAGAACTGCACCAGGCCGACGACGGTGTCGTGGGCGACCATCGGCACGACGAGGGTGGACTGGACGAGGCTGCCGTCGGCGCCGGGCACGGCGCGCAGCCGTCCGGTGCGCAGGGCGTCGGCGCACGGCGAGTTGAAGGGGTAGCGGTGGATGGCGCCGACGTCCGTGGACGCCGTCTCGCAGCAGCCGGACGCGGAGCCGGGGTTGACGAGGGGGGCGTCCGAGACGGCGCTGGCGAAGGCGACCCGGCGCAGTTCGGCGCTGGACCCGTCGGCCCGCCCGGGCGGCGCCTCGTCCCCGCTGAGCAGTCCCTGGTACAGGTCGACGGAGGCGAGGTCGCAGAAGCCGGGGACGGCGACGTCGAGGAGCTCGCGGGCGGTGGTCTCCAGGTCGAGGGAGTTGCCGATGCGGGCGCTCGCCTCATTGAGCAGGGCGAGGTTGCGGCGGGCGTTGGCGGCCTCGCGGGCGGCGATCTGGCGGCGGGTGACGTCCGTGCCGAGTCCGGCGACGCCCACGGGCCGGCCGGAGCCGCTGTGCACCCGGTAGAGGTTGATCGACCAGTGCCTGCGGTCGGTGCTGCCGGGCACCGCGCCGGTGAGCTGGAGGTCCGTGACGGACTCGCCGGTCTCCAGCACCCGGCGCAGCGCGGCGGTCATCCGCTCGGCCTCGGGGCGGGAGAGGTAGTCGTGGACGGTGCGCCCGCGGTGGTCGTCGGCGGAGCCGCCGAAGACGGTCGCGAAGCGCTGGTTGGCACGCTTGACCGTCAGGTCGGTGTCGAACAACAGGAAACCGAAAGGTGATTGACCGAAAATCGCCTGCGCGGCGGCGAGATCGGTCTCCATGCGCCGCAGGGCCCGGACGTCGACGACGATGCAGAGCGCCGCCCTCTCCCCGCGCTCGGTCTCACTGGGCATCACATAGACCTCGGCGATGCCGCGCGGCCTGCGCTCACCCGGCAGCCGGAACGGGACGAGTCCCGTCCACTCCTTGCCGTCCAGGATCTCGGAGACCTTGCGGTGACCGCGCGGCCGCAGCTCGGCGGGCATGAACGCCTCGACCGGGTCCTTGCCCCTGACCTCCTCGGCGGGAATGCCGAACAGGTCGGCGGCGCGAAGGCTCCACTGGTCGACCAGCCCGTCGGGGCCGATCGAGAAGGAGGCGACCCGTATGTAGTCGTAGATCGAGCCAGGCGGACTGCTCTGCCACACGACGCTGTTCGCCGTCTCGGATATCTCGCTCACGCGACCGTCCCCTCCAGCTCACCGCACCGGACCGGCCATTCCCGCAGTATTCAGCACTACGGCCCCCGTCGGCACGCCGTTCACGATCACAGGGTGGTCTCGTTCGTTTTGAGCCGAGCCCGAAGGTGATCGTTGTCCCTTCACTCTTCTAACCAGGCAGGGCCAGCTCGAACCACACGGTCTTGCCCGACCTGCCCTTTCGGGTCCCCCAGCGGCGGGCGGAGCACGCGACCAGTTGCAGCCCCCGGCCGCCTTCGTCGTCCGGGCCGGCGGGGCGCTCCAGGGGCGGGTCGGGGAGCGGGTCGGAGACCTCGACGAGGAGCGCGGGGTACAGGGGGAAGGGCTCGTCACCGGGGTGCACCAGGACCAGCCGGACCCCGATGGGACCGAAGGCGTACCGAAGGGAATTGGTCACCAGCTCGCTCACGAGCAGCACCGTCACATCGCCGACCATCGCGTCCAGCCGCCAGGCGCGCAGGGTGTCGCGGACCGCGTGGCGGGCCGCGCGTACAGCGTCGAGTTCAGCCGGAAAGGTCCACTCGGCGCACTCGCCCTCGGTGTCGATCACGCCGACCACTTCCCAGACCCAGCGGCTGACCCCACGTCCAATTTCGGTGGGTTAATCAGCACATACCCGATATTTGGGGCGGGCTATCGCGGGAGTGGGCGCATCGTGGCACGAACGGCGTACACCGCGACCGCGCACCCCTTTTCGAGATCCCGCCTCCCGAGCGCGCCGAGGCGCTTCCGGCGTACGCGGCGGGCGCGCTCAGCCGGCGGCGCGACCGGTGGCCGGGTCGGTGGCCGGGTCGGCGTGACCGGAGGCCGGGTCGGTGGCCGGCTCGGCGGGGGCGGGCTGAGCGGGGGGCAGTAGACGGGCCACCTCCGCCACGGCGGGACGGTCCTGATCCAGCCAGTCGACGGTGTCCAGTTCGTGGCGGAACAGCCAGCGCAGCTCGTCGTGGTCCTCCAGCGGGAGCGGCTCACCGGAGACCAGCCGGGCCGTCCACACCCGCAGGACGTAACCGGGCGCCAGCGGCCATTCGCCGGGGATCCGCTCACCCGGCTCCGTCTCCACGCCCAGCTCCTCGCGGAGCTCGCGCACGAGGGCCTCCGGTCCCGTCTCGCCCGGCTCCAGCTTGCCGCCGGGCAGCTCCCAGCGGCCGGCCAGCTCCGGAGGGGCGCTCCGGCGCGCGGCCAGCAGCCGCCCATGGTCGAGGACGGCTCCGGCCACCACCACACGATCTGTCATGCGCCGGAGCGTAACGCGCGCCGGCCGGCACCCTCGCCGTCGGTCAGCCCGCGGGCTGACCGACGCGCTCCACCCAGTAGAGCTTGTCGGGTCCGGGCGTATCGAGACTGTCGGCGATCTTCTGCGCCTCGTCCCGGGTCGCGTACCTGCCCACCCGGTACTGGTTGCCGTTGTCGTCCTGCCGAATCACCAGCCAGGGAAGGACCGCGCCACTCTCGCTCATCACGCCTCACCCTCCGCCGGCCTGCCCACTTCTAAGCTTCTCCACGAAACCGCAATGCGCATATGCACGAGCTTACGCCTGACCTTTACTGAGCGGATACGTGTTTTCACGAAGAGGTACGCATCCGGCCAGCGAACCGGTGCGCCAAGGGGGCGCACCCGGCCGGGTGCGCCCCCTTGCACGGAACCGCGCCGATCTGAAAACCCGTCAACCGCCGCCGCTCAGCGCACCGGCAGGTGGTACGCGATTCGGTAGCGGTCGGCCGGCACCACGACGTCGGCGGTCTCGACGGCCCTCCCCGAGGCGTAGTAGGTCCGCTCCACCACCATCACCACATGGCCGGGCACACCGCCGAGCGTCAGGAGCTCCTCCGCGAGGCCCGGGCGGGCGCCGACCTCCTCCACCACGTTGTCCACCACGACGTCGATGGCGGCCATCCGCTCCACGACCCCGCAGCCGCCCAGCGGGCCCTCCTCGGGCAGCATCACGGGCGTCCGCCCGGTGAGGGTGAGCGGCTCCCAGGAGGTGGAGAGCATCATCGGCTCGCCGCCGTCCCGGAAGACGTACCGCGTGCGCATCACCCGCTCCCCCGGCTCGATGCCCAGGCGCCCGGCGACCTCACGGCTCGCCGGCTCCTGCTCGCTGCCAGACTCCCAGGTGCCGCGCGCCCCCTCGGCCGCCTGCTCCTGCCGGAACGGATTGGCCCCGGCCGTCAGGCCGTACCCGGAGCGGGCGATCCGGCGCGGCACGGGGCGCTCACGGACGTACGTCCCGGAGCCCGAGCGGCCTTCGACGAGCCCCTCGGCCATCAGGACCTTGCGGGCCTCCAGGGCCACGGTGTCCGAGACCCCGTACTCCTGACGGATACGGGCCTGGGAGGGCAGCCGGGTGTGGGGCGGGAGCGAGCCGTTGACGATCTTCTCCCGGAGATCGCTCGCAACGCGCAGATAGGCGGGCTGCTCACCGAAGGTCACTGGCCACTCCCATCAGGTTGACAGACAGCAACAGCGTGGCAACCGACGGTTGCCCGCCGCAAGCATGGGCCAAGGTTTCACTCGAAGTGATGACCGCCGTTTGAGCCCCAGCTCACCGTGGGTATCGCCGCCCGGTCCGCCGCCCCGGGCCCGAGAGGCGAGCCGGGCGCTGCGGGGGTCCGTCAGGCCGTGCCCTCGGCTCCCGTGGCGTCGGCCGGGGGCGTGACGTCCAGCTTCAGGGCGCCGCGCGCCGTGGCGCCCAGGTCGGCGGGGAGCCCGTCGTAGGCCGGCTCGTAGTGCTCCCAGAAGGTGTCCGGGTCCTTGGCGTCCGCCATCCTCGTCCAGTGCTCACGGACGGTCTCCAGCTCCTCGGCCAGGTCCGCCACCGGGCGGCGCGCAGCGGCCGGCCACGGGTGGGCCCGCAGCTCCGCGACCGTCGCCGTGAGCGTCGACGAGACCTTGCGGGCCCAGGCCACGTTGGCCTCCCGGTCCTCCTCGACATCGGCGTCCGGCTCCTCCATGAGGGCCGCGTCGATCCGGTTCACCGGCTTCAGGTAGGCGAGCTGGTGCGCGTCGAGGGTCTTCTCGTCGCCGCGGACCGAGCCGGTGAGCTTGCCCTTCTCGGCCGCGAAGGCGCACGTCACGGTGCGGTCGCCGATCGCCCAGCTCTCCTTGCTCGGCTGGTAGTAGTACATCCACGCGTGGTCGGGAACGGCCCAGGTGTCGAGGGCGTACGCCGTGTTGAGCCGGTCGCAGCGCTTCTCGGCGATCGGCTCGATGGGCTTGTCGCCCGGCCAGGCACGGAACTCCGTGATCTTGAAGCCGCCGGTTATCTCCCCGTCGTGCGGCTCGGCGCAGTCGACGATCGTGACGTCGACGGCCTCCGCCTCGACGGCACCGCCCGGGCTGTCGAAGCACTGCCCCTTGTGGAGGTCGAAGGCGGATCGCGAGCGCGACACCTCGTCGGCGGCGTCCCGCACGCCGTCGTAGACGTCACGGAACGCCCCGGTGGTGAGTCCGACCACCACCAGGAGGGTGCTGACCAGCGAGAGGGCCATGCCGGTGACGGCCAGCCCGGTGCCCCGCTCGCCCCGCCCGCGGATCCGTCCCAGCGCGAACCCGCCCAGGACCATGCCGAGCGGGGGCACCAGGCACACGATCCCGGTGACCAGGGAGGCGATGGCGAGCCCGTTGACGCTCGCTCGGGGCGGCTGCGCGGCGGGCACGCCGTAGAACGGGGCGGGCGCCTGGGGGTACGGCGCCTGGGGCGGGGGCCACCCCTGCGGAGGCCCCTGGGGGGATCCCTGGGGCGGGCCCTGGGGCCCCTGGGAGGACGGTTCCACGGTTCTCGGTGCTCCTGTCGGGGGGGCGGGACGAATCGAATGCGCGCGCGGCTGGCGCATCGTACGCGGTGCGCGACAGGAGGCGGAACGCCGTACGGAGGCGGAACGGGGTACGGGCCGGAACGCCGTACGGGGCCGGAACGGGAGGAGCGGTCACCGCGGGGATGACCGCTCCTCGTCACACGCTCACGCGCGCTCGCTCACGCGCGCTCGCTCGTCCGCGCTCGCTCCCTCCCTCAGAACTGGAGGGCCCAGGAGTCGATCCTCCCGGTGTCGTAGTTCGCGTTGTCGCTCACGCGCAGCTTCCACGTGCCGTCCGCGACCTCGGAGGAGGCGTTGACCGTGTACGTGGTGTTGATGTTGTCGGCGCTGCCGCCGGTGCCGTACCCCTTGAGCGTGTACGCGGTGCCGTCGGGCGCGATGAGCTGCACCTGGAGGTCACCGATGTACGTGTGAACGATGTTCACGGGCACCTGAAGGGCGGACGGGGCATTGCCGGTGACGCCGCTGACGGTGATCGGCGATTCGGCGGTCGCGTTGTCGTTGATCGCGTAGTCGGCGGTGTTCTCGAAGCGCTTCCCGGGCGGCGTGGTGCCGCCGTCGCCCACGTACAGCAGGCGGTTCGGGGAGCCGGTGCCCGGGTTGCCCACGACGCCGGTGGTCGCGGCGGAGGTGAGCGCGGTGGCGACCTGCGACGGGGTGGCCGTCCGGTTGTTCGCCAGGTAGAGCGCCGCGGCGCCCGCGACGTGCGGGGTCGCCATCGACGTACCGGAGATGGTGTTGGTGGCGGTGTCGCTGGTGTTCCAGGACGAGGTGATGGAGGAGCCGGGTGCGAACAGGTCCACCAGGCTGCCGTAGTTGGAGAAGCTGGAGCGGGCGTCCGTGTTGGTCGTCGAGCCGACCGTGATGGCCTCGGCGACGCGGGCCGGCGAGGAGTTGGACGCGTCACGGCCGTCGTTGCCGGCGGCGATGGCGTACGTGACGCCGGAGGCTATGGAGTTGCGGACGGCGGTGTCGAGGGCGGAGTCCACGCCACCGCCCAGGCTCATGTTGGCGACCGCCGGCTTGACGGCGTTGCGGGTCACCCAGTCGATGCCGGCGACGACCTGCGCGGTGGTCCCGGAGCCGGAGTTGTTGAGCACGCGCACGCCGACGATCCGGGCCTTCTTGGCCACGCCGTAGGAGGACCCGGCGACGGTGCCGGCGACGTGCGTGCCGTGACCGTGGCCGTCCTGCGCCGTGTTGTCGTTGTCGATGGCGTCGTAGCCGTAGGAGGCCCGCCCGCCGAAGTCGCCGTGCGTGATGCGTACGCCGGTGTCGATGATGTACGCGGTGACGCCCTCGCCCGCCGGCTCGGGGTAGGTGTAGCTCTGGTTGAGCGGCAGGGCGCGCTGGTCGATCCGGTCCAGGCCCCAGGACGGCGGGGACGGCTGGGTGCCGGTGACCGTGAAGACGCGGTTCTGGACGACGGAGTCCACGGCCGGGTCGGCGGCGAGCTTCTTCGCCCGGTCCTCGGTGAGCTGGACGGCGTAGCCGTTGAGGGCGGAGGTGTACGTCCTCTCGATCTTGGCCCCGTAGCGGGCGGCGACGGCCTTGCCCGCCGTGGACTCGGCGTCGGCGGCCGATTCGTCGAGGGTGACGATGTAGCTGCCCGCGATGGCGCCGGGGGCACCGGCGTTCTCGATCACGCCCTCCGGGGCGGCCGCGGCCGCGGTGGCCGGGAGAGTGGAGAGGGTGCCGAGCGCGAGGGCGGCGACGACGGTGGCGCCGGCTGCGGCCAGTCTTCGCCGCGGGGTACGCATCACTGACATGTGAGGGGTCCTCCTCATTGGTGGTGCGTTGCTGTGGGGGTTTTCGGCAGGGGCATGACAAACAGCGCCGCCGTGTACGCGGCGTTGCCCGAATCCGTCTGCCGAGCGAAAGGTTGACCGATCCATAGGAATCCCACAAGGGTCCTGACGCTCCGGTAACACGGCCGCCATACGCGTGACATGCTGGCTCTCATGAGCCTGTCGGCGGGCTACGTATGTCCGGTGTGCGGTACGCGATCACCCGTATCCGCGCTGACCTGGTGCTGCCCCGGGTGCCGGGGCCCCTGGGACCTGGATTTCACGGCCGGACCGGTGCCCCGGGCCTCGCTCGCCGGCCGGGCCGGTTCGATGTGGCGGTACGAGGAGGCCCTGCCGCTGTCCGACCCGTACTGCACCCTCGGAGAGGGCCGCACCCCTCTGATCCGCCTCACGGACACGGTGTCGGCCAAGCTGGACTTCCTGATGCCCACCCTGTCGTTCAAGGACCGGGGCGCCGTCATGCTCGCCGAACTCGCCCGCCGCCTCGCCCCGCGCCGGGTGATCGCCGACAGCAGCGGCAACGCGGGCACCGCCGTGGCGGCGTACTGCGCCCGCGCGGGACTGGACTGCGCGGTGTACGTCCCCGAGGGCACCTCCACCAAGAAGCTGGAGCAGATCCGCGCCCACGGGGCCCGGCTCACCGTCGTCCCCGGCGACCGCGAGGCGGCCGCCCGGGCGGCCCGGGAGGCCGCCGGCGAACCGGGCACCTTCTACGCCTCGCACGTCTTCAACCCGTACTTCCTGCACGGCACCAAGACCTACGTGTACGAGATCTGGGAGGACCTCGGCGGCCGGCTGCCCGGCACGCTCGTCGTCCCCGTCGGCAACGGCACCCTCCTGCTGGGCGCCGCCCTGGCCGTCGCCGAGCTGCATCGGCACGGCCTGATCCGCTCACGCCCCGCCCTGGTGGCCGTTCAGGCGGAGGCGGTGGCACCGCTCGCGGAGGCGTTCCGGACCGGTGCCGACCGGCCGGCCGCGCCCGCCCCGGCGCGGCCCACCCTCGCCGAGGGCATCGCCATCCCGGACCCGCCGCGCGCCCGCCAAGTCCTCCGCGCGGTCCGCGAATCGGGCGGCACGTTCCGCACGGTGACGGAGGAACAGATCCGGGCCGCCCAGCTCGACCTGGCCGCGCGCGGGCTGTTCGTCGAGTCGACGGGCGTGGCCTGCTGGGCGGCGGTCACCGCCGAGCCGCGCGACGGCGACGTGGTGGTGCCGCTGTGCGGCGCGGGCGCCAAGTCGGGGCTCGCCCCCGCCTGAGCACCACCCGGCCCCGGCAGCGGCCCGGCCCGCGCGCCGCCCGGCGGTGGCGGGTGCAGCATGGAAGAGGGGCCGAAACCGACCACCTATCGGAGGTGCGGGAGCCATGGCCACGTACATGGACGTCCACCGGGGAATGAAGGGCATCACGTCCGAGCAGCTCGACGAGGCGCACCGGGCGGATCTCGCCATCGAGAAGGACGAAGGGGTGCACTTCGAGCACGCCTGGGCCGATCCGGAGTCGGGCACGGTGTACTGCCTGTCCACCGGCCCCTCCGCGGACGCGGTGAAGCGCATCCACGAGCGCACCGGCCACTCCCCCGACGAGATCCACGAGGTGACGCTGTCGGTGTGACGGCCACGGCCGACGGGGGTGCGCCGGGCGCGGCCGCTCCCCCGGCGGACGCGGCGTCCGGGCTCAGAAGTCGTCCGCGCCGTTGCGCAGCTCGGGCGTCCAGTAGCCGGTCTTGGCGGCGGCCTCGTCGACCGCGAGTCCCCCGGCGGGGACGGCGACGGTGTCACTGCCCTCGGCCGGGCCGTCGGCGGCGAACAGGTTCACGGTGAAGCCGGTGACGACCTTCGTCTCCTCGTCGACGCCGCCCAGCGCGACCCGTACGTTCGCGTACGCCGGGGCGCCGGGCTCCAGGACGACCGGGGCCGCGGGCTTGCTCTTGGCCACGGCGGAGACGTTCCGGGCGGTCTGGATCTCGCCGAAGGCGATCAGCGGGTACCCCAGGAGGCGGCAGGTCCGCCCGGACGTGTTGGTGGCGGTGAGGACGATGTGCTCGGTGGGCGTCTCGTCCGCCTTCCGCATGGTGACGGCCACGTCCTGGTAGGTGCAGACGGGGGCCTGCCCGGAGGGCTTCGCGGCGGTGCCGGCAGCGGCGCCCTTGCCCGTGGAGGCGGCCCGGCCGCCGGTGCCCCCGCCCGCCGTGCCCGTACCGCCGCCGGTGGCCGTGGCGGAGGTGGCCGTTCCGGAGCCCGAGCCGCTGCTACTGGTGCCGGTTCCGGTGCCCGGTCGCGCCGCGCCGGTGGTGCTGGCCGCGGCCCCGGCGTCCTGGGCGCCCGTTTCGCCGCCGCCCCCGCAGGCGGTCAGCCCCAGCGAGAGGGCGACGGCGGCCGTCGCGGCCAGGACGGTATTCGTGCGGTTCGTGCGGTTCCTGCGGTGGTGACGCATGGTGGTTCTCCCCCGTTGCGGTCGGTCGGCGCACGCGTTCGGTGCCGTACACAGCCTCCGGTCCCGCGCTGCCGTCCCGCTTACGTGCCGCTAACGCCCCACCGGCAGCCGCGCCAACAGCTCGCCGGCCCGCTCCACGCCCTCGGTGTACCCCGCCGCGTCGGCCGCCTCGCCCGCCCGTCGCAACTGCTCGGCGGCCTCCTCCCGGCGGCCGAGACCGGCGAGCGCCTCACCGTGGACGATCCGCAGTTCGGCGCGGCCGACCAACGCGTCCGGCGAGATCAGCTCCAGCGCCCGCCGGGTGTGCGCGAGCGCCTCCTCGTGGGCGCCCGTCGTCAGACAGTGCCTGGCCAGGTGCTGGAGGGCCAGCACCTGGGTGGGCGGGTGCCCGGTGGCGGCGGCGAGGGAGACCGCACGGGCCATCAGCGCCCCGGCCCGGCGGGACGCACCCGTGGAGTCCAGGACGGCGCCCAGGTTGACGTACGCGATGGCCTCACTGATCGTGTCCCCGGCCAGCGCGGCCAGCGCGGGCGCCTTCTCCAGGTGGACCAGGGCCTCCTCGTCCCGGCCCTCCTCGTGCAGCACCCAGCCGAGCAACGCCCGGGTCCGCGACTGCGCGTCGGGGTCGCCCTCCCGCTCGGCCGCGTCGAGCCCCGCCAGCAGCAGCGGCGTCCAGCCGTCCCTGATCCGCCACAGCATCAGCGGCCACTGCACCAGGGCGAGCCGCCAGGCCCGGTCGTACAGGCCCAGGGCGGCGGCGGCCGCGACCGCCCCCTCCAGCGCCGGGCGCTCCGCCTCGTACCAGGCCAGCGCGGCCGCCCGGTCCTCGAACTCCCTGGTGGCGGCCGGCCGGCGGACGTCGGCGGGCAGGGCGTAGCAGGGCTGGGAACCCGGCTCGGCGGCGGCGTCGGCCGCCAGGCCCGTGTAGAGGTAGTGGTCGAGGAGGCGGCGCAGCCCCTCGGGGTCCGCCCCCGCGGCGAGTCGGCGGGCGTAGAGCCGTACCAGGTCGTGCGGTGTCCAGCGGCCGGGGACGGATTCGGTGAGCAGATGGGCCGCGGCCAGCCGGTCCAGGTCGGCGGAGGCCTGCGCGGGGGACGTCCCGGCGAGCGCCGCGGCCGTGAACCGGTCGAGGTCGGACCCGGTGTGGAGCCCCAGCGCGCGGAACGTCCGGGCCGCGGGCTCGGGCAGTTGCTGCACGGTGAGGCGCAGCGCCGCGGCGACGCCGGTGTCCTCGACGTTCAGCAGGGCCAGCCGGCCGTGCTCGTCGGCGAGTTCGCCCGCCATCGCGTCGAGCGTCCACCGCGGCCGCTCCGCCAGCCGGGCCGCCGTGACCCGCAGCGCGAGCGGCAGCCCGTCGCACAGCCCGGCCAGCGTCAGGGCGGCGTCGGGCTCCGCGGCGACCCGCCCGGCGCCCAGCACGGTGGCGAGCAGCGCCGCCGCGTCGGCCGGCGGAAGGTGCCCGAGCGGTACGGGCCGGGCGGCGTCGGACGCGATGAGGCCACCGAGCCGGTCCCGGCTGGTGACGAGGGTGGCGCAGTGGTCACCGCCGGGCAGCAGCGGCCTGACCTGCTCGGAGGAGCGGGCGTTGTCGAGGACGACGAGGATCCGGCGCTCCGCGGTGAGCGAGCGGAACAGCGCGCCCCGGGCGGCGGGGGTCTCGGGGACGCGTTCGGGCGGGGTGCCGAGGGCGAGGAGGAACTCGCGCAGGACGGAGCCGGTGTCAGGGGCCGGAGTGTCGCTGAAGCCGCGGAGGTCGGCGAACAGCCGGCCGTCGGGGAAGCGGGCGCGGTGCCCGTACGCCCAGTGCAGGGCGAACGCCGTCTTGCCGACCCCGGCGGGCCCGGTGACCAGGCAGACCGGGGCGTCCCCGCCCTCGGCCGCCTCGGTGAGCGCCGCCAGGTCGGCCGCCCGCCCGGTGAACCCGCGCGGCGGGCGGGGCAGCAGCTCCGGGACCGCGATGCCGGCGGGTGCGGTGACGGGTGCGGCCGCGGGAGGGCCGGCCGCGGGACGGGGCCGGGCGGGCGGCGGAGGGGTGGCGCGCAGCAGCGTCGCGTACGCCTCGCCGAGCGTCTCGCCGGGGTCCACACCGAGCTCCTCGGCGAGCAGCCGCCGGGTGCGGTGGTACCAGTTGATGGCATCGGACTGGCGCCCCGAGCGGCCGAGGGCCAGCATCAGCGCGGAGGCCAGCGACTCGCGCAACGGGTGCGCGACGGCCTCGGTACGGAGGACGGCGGCGGCCCGGTCGTGCTCGCCGAGCCGCCCGTACGCCTCCGCGAGCGCCTCCACCGAGGCCAGCCGCCGCTCCTCCAGGGCGCCGGCCGCCGCCTCCAGGGGCCTGCTCCGCACGGTGCCGGTGAGCGCGGGCCCCTGCCAGTAGGACAGGGCCTCGCGGAGCATCCGCACGGTGTCGGCGGGCCGGCGCTGCGAGCGGGCGAGGGCGACGAGCTCCTCGAAACGGTGGGCGTCCACCAGGGTTTCCGGCATCCGCAGCGCGTAGGCCGCCCCCTGGGTGGTGAGTTCGATCCCGTACGCCTCGGCGTCGTGCCGGGTGAGCAGCGCGCGCAGCCGGGAGACGTGCCCCTGGAGGACCGTCTTGGAGTGGGTGGGCGGTTCGTCCTCCCAGAGGGCCTCGGTCAGCTGCCCTACGCTCACGGCGGTGTTGGGCCGCAGCAGCAGCATGGCCAGCAGGCCGGACCGCTTGGCGGGCCCGGGGGCCACGTCCCCGCCCTCCGTCACGACCGCGACGGAACCGAGCAGCCGGAACTCCACCTCTCACCTCCGCCGTCCGCGCCCCGCCAACCTTCCGAGGATACGCGCGGCCCACGAACCGCCCGCGTTCCGGCGCACGGTTCACGCCCCCCACCGGGCCCCCGCTTTGCACCACTTCACCCAGACCTGATCGCGGCTGAGCGTGAGGAAGAAGGGGTCGGACTCGACAGAGTCCGACCCCTTCTTACCTGCATGTCTGCGCTCACGCGTTGAAGCGGAACTCCACCACAAGGCTCTGACCTGCAGGTATGCGGGCGCATCCCAGCACCATCCCAGCACGGGGTTCACTGCAAAGCACAAGAAGATCCAGAAGCGCCAAGACTACGCATCGACGCCCGCCCCGGATACAGACCGCACAGCACTCCGACGCTGTAATAGTTTCTGTACTAGACTTGCGACCATGAAGTCACCTCGCCCCGGCGGCACGGAGAACATCTCCGTCTCGATGCCCTCGGAACTCCTCGGCGCTCTGCGCACGCGTACCGGGAAGCGCGGTGTGTCCGCGTACGTGACGGCGGCGGTCCGGCATCAGCTCGCCATGGACGGCCTCGCCGAGATCGTGGCCGCCTACGAAGCCGAGCACGAGCCGCTGAGCGAGGCCGAAGTCCAGGCCGCGCAGAGCGAACTGTTCGGTGACGCACCGGCGCCGTACGCGTCGAACGACAGCGCCGCATGAAGGAGCCCGCGGCCAGGTCCCTGGTGCTCGACTCCCAGGCGCTGTCGCTGCTGCTGCGCAACGATCGCCAGATGATCACCCGGATCGAGGCCGCTCGGCGCGTGGGCGTACCCGTCCTCGTGTCGGCCCTGACGGTGGTAGAAGCCGTCTACGGGAAGACAGATACCGCCCGGCTGCGCTGGCTGCTCTCCCGCCTTCAGGTCCAGGACGTCACCCAGGCGGACAGTCTCACCGCGGTGCAGCTGCTGAGCGACGCCGGCGGCCTGCACGGCCACAAGTACGCCATCGACGCCCTCGTCGCCGCGATGGCGCTCCGCTCCCCGGCACCCGTCCTCGTACTGACCTCGGATCGCGACGACTGGTCGAAGCTGTGCGGCGACCAAGTGCAGATCAAGGACGTCTGACCTCGGCGTTTACTCAGCTTGAATCCACCTGCTGATCGACTGCTGCTTCGTAGAAGGCATCCGCGAGGGCGATGATGATCGCGTTGATGGCTGGCCCGTCGGTGAAGAAGTAGTCGGCCATCGTGTTGTGGGCGTCCTGGTTGTCTGCGACTGCCTCCGTGACGGCCGCTTGGAAGTCTGGTGACTCCAGGAACTGCTTCTTGGAGTTCGCCTTGGTCTGCTTGACCAGGTTTGGGTCATCGAGCAACCGCTCGACGAGACCCTGCACGAACTCCCTGATCTGCGATGCGGTGAACGACTCGGCGCCGAAGAGGTCGTTCATCTTGTCTATGACGACCTGGAGCGCGACGTACTTCGGATCCTTCTTCGTACCCGTGCCGGCGGCACTGATGCCCTTCAGTTGCCCGTCGCCCACGAGTGAGATGTCGACCGCGATCGCCTTGTTGTGCTTGACCCCGACCAGCACGACGTCGGAGAGGTCGATGTCAGCTGCCCAAGCAGACTCGGCGATTACCTTCTCCAGCAGGCGTAGGAAGATCGAGAGCATCTCCATGTAGGGATCGCCGTAGTCGACGATCTGGGACATGAAGTCATAGAGACGTACGTAGGTGGCGACGTCCTTACGGAACAGGTCGAGTGCTTGGAGCGTGACCTTGTCCTCATCTTGGATCGCTCGCGTGTAGCGGCGCCGGAAGTCGTGCTGCGCCGGGCTGATCGCCGCCGAGAGCGCGTTGTTACCCTTCCGAGTCACCCACAGCTCGGCGACCTTACGCACTTCGTCCTCGGTGTAGATTCCGGCCTGAGCAAGCTTGTTGGCCAGGTGGACGACGACGTACGGATCGGTCTCGGTCTCCAGGGTCGCGTTCTTGAAGTACGGCTCGAAGGCCGCCTTGATGTCCTCGGGCTTGTTGGCGAAGTCGATGACGAACGTCTTGCGCTTCTGCTCCCCACCGGCGGTACGGTGCGTGCGGTTGAGCCGCGAGAGCGTCTGCACCGCGGCGACCCCTGACAGCTTTTTGTCTACGTACATCGCCGAAAGCAGGGGCTGATCAAAGCCGGTCTGGAACTTGTTGGCGACCAGCATGATCTTGTACGTATCGCCCTTGAACGCAGCCGCCAGATCGGCCCCGGAGCCGGGGTTCATGTTGGCCTCGGTGAACTCGTCGTCCTTCGACGGCCTCGGGCCCCAGTCGCTGTGCCAGGTCTCGTCCTCTGCCATCGCCACCCCGGAGGAGAAGGCCACCAGGGTGCGGTAATTGTACGAGGCGTCCTCGGCGCGACGCTTGGCGATGTAGGCGTCGATGGCCAGCTTGTACTTCACCGCGGACTTGCGCGAGTCGGTCACGACCATCGCCTTCGCCTTGCCTTCGAGGAGATAGGCGACGTTGGCGTGGAAGTGCTCGACGATGATCTGCACCTTCTGGCCGATGTTCGTCGGGTGGAGCTGCACCCACCGCATCAGACCCTTGCGGGCGGCACCCTCCTCGACCTCTCCTCCGTCACCGCTCTCGGCCTTGCCGGCGATCTTCAGTGCGGTGTCGTAGGACTGATAGCCCTTGAGCACGTCGAGGATGTAGCCCTCCTCGATCGCCTGCTTCATCGAGTACGGGTGGAACTCGCGCGGCTTGCCGTCGACCCCCTTGCGACCGAAGAGCTCCAGCGTCTTGTTCTTCGGCGTCGCGGTGAAGGCGAAGTAGGAGATGTTCTCCGACTCGGCCCGCTCGGTCATCTCCGAGGCCAGCACCGCCTCCACATCGACCTCGCCGCCCTCCTCGATCTCCTTGATCTCTTCGGCCGTCAGCACCTGCTTCAGCTTCGAGGAGATCTGACCCGACTGGGAGGAGTGCGCCTCATCGGCGATGACGGCGAACCGCTTGCCCTTCAGGCCGGCGTCGGTGCGTATCTCGTCCAACGCATGCGGGAAGGTCTGCACCGTCACCGCGATGATCAGTTCACCGTTTTTCAACGCCTGCGCCAGCAGACCCGACTTCGACTTCGCACCGGCCTTGCGGACGTCTTCGGGGCTGATCGTCGCGACGATCTTGCCGGTGCCGTCGATCTGTCGGATCGCATCCTGTAGCTGTGAGTCGAGCACGGTGCGGTCCACAACCACGATGACCGAGTCGAAGACCTTCTTGTCCTCGACATGCAGCCGCGCCAGCCGGTGTGCCGTCCAGGCGATGGTGTTCGTCTTTCCCGACCCAGCCGAGTGCTCGATCAGGTACCGCTGCCCAACCCCCTCCTCCTTCACCGCCTCGACGAGCCTCGTGACGGCCTCCCACTGATGGAACCGCGGGAAGAGCATGCTCGTACGCCGCACCGATGTGCCGGTGGTGACGTCCCACTCCTCCTTGGTCTGCACGATCATCAGCCGCCCGATGATGTTCAGCCAGGCGTGCTTCTCCCAGACCCGTTCCCACAGGTACGCCGTGGCCGACCGTCCGTCCGCGCCGGGCGGATTACCGGCACCGCTGTCGAAGCCAGCGTTGAAGGGCAAGAAGTGAGTCTTCGCCCCCTCCAGCTTCGTGGTCATCGCCGCCAGGTCGTTCGAGACTGCGAAGTGCACCAGAGCCCTGTGACCGAACGACAGCAACGGCTCCGGCCGCCCGTTCGTCAACGGGTTGCGGTCCTGCTTGTACTGGTTGATCGCCTCATCCAGCGACTGGGTGAAGTCGGTCTTCAGCTCCACCGTGGCCACTGGGAGCCCATTGACGAAGAACACCAGATCAATCTTGCGCTGGTCGGAGGTCGAGAAGTACACCTGCCGTACCACCCGCACCCGCATCGCCTCATAGTGCGCCGTGGTGGTCTCGTTGAGCGACGTCTCGGGTCGGAACTGCGCCATCTTCAACCGGCCGCCACCGATGTACTGCACTCCATTGCGCAGGATGTTCAGCGTCCCACCGCCATGTTCCAGCGGTCGGTCGAGCGCTGCGGTCAGCACATTGAGGAACTTCTCCTTCGAGCCCGCCGCTTTCAACGCTTTCTCGTACGCCGGTCTCTGCGTATCCTTCAGCCATTCGAACAGGTCGTCCGGAAACAGTGCCCGCTCCCGGTCGTACTCACCGCCGTCACGGTCATTCTTCGAGTACAGCCAGTCGTTTTTCTTCAGGTACTCGCAGATCTCCGTCTCGAAGACGTGCTCGTTATGATCGGCCATCACGCCGCCCCCTGTACGTCGATCTGCCCCGTCACCGCCGCCGTGATCAACGCCGACCGCCGCTCTCTGGAGAGCTCGATAAACCGCTCGGTCTCCTCGATGAGCGTGTCGGTCTTCGCAGTCTGCTCGTCCAGTTGAACAGCGATGCGCCTCTGTTCATCAAGCGAAGGAATCGGCACCGGCAGGGCGCGAATGGCAGACACATTGATTCGGCGGAACGTGCTCCCGATCATGGCGCTCTCAATCGCATGCCTAACCTCGGCCCCGATCAACGCGTAGCGCAAGAATGATGGATCGATGTCCCTGTTTCGACGCAGAAGGACGGTCTCCTGCCCAACCGCGAACTCGGGCAAGTCCGAAGTCACGACTGAAACCAACCCCACGGAGACGTTTCGAATGAAGAGCAGGTCACCCGGACGGGGAGCCCGTCCCGAAGCCCGGAGGTGCTCGAAGAACTCCTCTGTCGTATAGTTGCATCCTGAGAGATCTACCGTGGCGCCCTGACACTCACGGATGCTCGCCACCGGATAGCGTTTATCGTCGTCGACAAACTCCGCGGTCACATGGGCGCAATCGATAACGTCGACGACTCTGCGAAGTTGAATCCGCACAGATGTCGCCTCTAGCACGGCATTCGAGATAGCGGCTGCACGGCGCTCGCGGAGCATCTCAATCAGTTGCTGCTGCTCTTCGATAAGGGTGTCGATGCGGGCCGTCTCTCGGTCGAGGTAGTCTGCAATATCACGCTGCAGCTCCACCGGCGGAATCAGGATCGGAATCCTGGCGAGCTTTTCTGCCGTGAGGTGCGGCATTGAGACAACGTTGGAATAGGCGCGAATGAAGCCGCTAGCCCGCAGCGCGATAAGGTAGTACGCGATGTAACGGCCGTCAAAGTCACCAATTGGTCGAAGCCGATTGATCGAGTTCTGGAAGCCCCAGCCGGGAAGGTCCTTGTCGATAAAAGCAGCACGACCGAACCCGCCCTGACCACCCTCAACAACGACAACATCGCCCGCGCGAATGCTCAAATGCTCCAGTTCACCCTCGCCGAACCACATCTCCTTCACGTCATCGATGGCCAATACGCCATCAGGTTGCACATTCGCAGCGCGCATGTAGGGTGCACGTGCGTCACTACCCGAGTTCTTACTCTGCAACATCTTGCCGAGTGTGACCGTAGCAGCGTTCTTGACTTGGCCTGCCAACCATCCGTCGGGCACGGCCCCCCAGAGAGGTCCCGTCACTGTTCCACCTCTCGCAGCAGGTCAATGATCTTGGCAACCTGCTTGTCCAAATCGGCGTCGATCTCGGCGAGTGGCCGGGGCGGGAGGTACTTGTAGAACTGGCGGGTAAAGGGGATTTCGTAGCCAACCTTGGTCTTTGCCCAGTCAATCCAGGCATCGGGGGCGTGTGGCTTCACCTCGGCGTCGAAGTATGCCTGAATAACCTCGCGCTCTGCAGACACGCCAGCTGTCGAGTCGGCGTAGGTAAAGGGCACGTTCTCGGTGTCGCGCTTCTTCGAGTCCGGCTTCGGGTTGCCCTTGCGGTCAACGATCGGTTTGCCGTGGTCGTCCATCAGCGGACGTTCGATGGTGATGGTCCAGTAGCCGAACTCGTCGTTTCGCAGCACCTTGGAGAGGTCCGGATCAGCGTCTTCGAAATCGGCGTACAACTGCAGGACTTGGGCCCGATCACCGTCGCGGATCTCGCGATTTTTCGAACCTAGATTCTTGCGCATCCTGGTCCAAAACGACGTGCCGTCGATGAGTTGGACCTTGCCCTGGCGGTCGGAGTGCTTGTTGTTGTCCAGGATCCAGATGTAGGTGGGGATGCCCGTGTTGAAGAACATGTTGATCGGCAGGGCGACGATCGCCTCGACGAGATCGTTCTCCAGCATCCATCGCCGGATGTTGGAGGGGCCGCTTTCGGCGGCGCCGGTGAAGAGCGGCGAGCCGTTCATAACAATGCCGACGCGTCCGCCGCCGTCCTCGGGTGCGCGCATCTTGTGGGCCAGGTGGAGCAAGAAGAGCATCTGGCCATCCGAGGTCCCGGGGAGTCCCGGCGCGAAGCGGCCGTAGGGGCCGGCGGAGTCACGCTCCGCCTTGACTGCCTTGGCGTACTGCTTCCACTCCACCCCGTAGGGCGGGTTGGACATGCAGTAGTCGAACTGGCGACCTTTGAAGGCGTCATCGGTGAGCGTGTTACCGAAGGCGATGTTGGTCGTGTCGTGACCCTTGGCGAGCAGGTCAGACTTGCAGATGGCATATGACTGCGGGTTGTACTCCTGGCCATACAGGGTCAGCCTCGCGTCAGGTTTCTGCTTGAGGAGGTGCTCCTCTGCCAGGGAGAGCATGCCACCGGTGCCGGCCGTGGGGTCGTACAGCGTCCGGATGATCTCTTCTCCGGGGAACTCGACGCCCTTCTCCGCGAAGAGGAGGTCAACCAGCAGCCGGATCGCGTCGCGCGGCGTGTAGTGGTCTCCGGAGGTCTCGTTCGCGGCCTCATTGAACTTGCGGATGATGTACTCGAACGCATCCCCCATGTCTGCGTTGGACACCACGTTGGGATGCAGATCGACGGCGCCGAAGGACTTGACGATCTCGCGCAAGAGCCCGGCCTTCTCCAGGGCCAGAATCTCATTCTTGAAGTCGAAGTACTCGAACACATCCACGTCGGCGGAGAACAGGTCGATGTACTCAGCGAGGTTGTCCGCCAACCCGTCTGCATCGGCCAACAGGTTCGCGAACGTGTAGTTGGAGGTGTTGTAGAACGTCCGCCCCGTGGCCTTCTTGACCTCGACCTTGAGCCGGTTCGGGTTCTCATACCTCGCTGCCAGATCCCGTACAACCGCGCGGTCCGGCTCGAGTACGCAGTCAAGCCGTCTCAGGATCGTGAACGGAAGGACCACTGTCCCGTACTGGTTGGGGCGGTACGGGCCCCGAAGCTGGTCAGCGATTGACCAAATGAAGCTACCGAGCGTGCTCACAGGTTCCTCACGAAATTCGTCTAGCCGTGCCGATCACTTTGCCAGAGACAGCAGCCACCGTCCCACGGTTCAGCCACGCCTCCTCGACCTGCTCTTACCGGTCGGCCTGGGTAGGTACCGGGTGCAGCAGTCGGCGTTCCCCTCAGCGATCGAATCGGGGTCACGAGGGGATCAGGGCGGAGCCCAGCACCACAGCCGATCCACATCCCAGCGCAATCCCAGCACGGTAGGGATGAGCAGGGATGATGACAGGTGACGAGGGGTCAGCCATCCCAGCACCATCCCAGCACGGGGAAAACCAAGGGGTCCGACTCCAGAAAGTCGAACCCCTTCCGACCTGCATGTTTGCCAGATCAGCGACGTGGTGGTATGTCACCCGCTACACGTTGAAGCGGAACTCCACCACGTCGCCGTCCTGCATGACGTATTCCTTGCCCTCCATGCGGGCCTTGCCGGCCGCGCGGGCTTCGGCGACCGAGCCGGTTTCGACGAGGTCGGCGAAGGAGATGACCTCGGCCTTGATGAAGCCCTTCTGGAAGTCGGTGTGGATGACACCGGCCGCCTCGGGGGCGGTCGCGCCCTTCTTGATGGTCCAGGCGCGGGATTCCTTGGGGCCGGCCGTCAGGTAGGTCTGGAGGCCCAGGGTGTCGAAGCCGACGCGGGCGAGGGTGGCGAGGCCGGGCTCCTCGGCGCCGACGGACTGGAGGAGCTCCATGGCGTCCTCCTCGTCCAGCTCGGCGAGGTCCGCCTCCAGCTTGGCGTTGAGGAAGATCGCCTCGGCCGGGGCGACGAGGGCACGCTGCTCGTTCTTGAAGGTCTCGTCCGTCAGCTCGTCCTCGTCGACGTTGAAGACGTAGAGGAACGGCTTGGTGGTGAGCAGGTGCAGGTCGTGCAGGAGCTCGGCCTTCTCGGAGCCCTGGAGGATGCCCTGGGAGAAGAGGGTGTCGCCCCGCTCCAGGATCTCCTTGGCCGCCTCGACCGCCGCGACCTTCGGCGCGACGTCCTTCTTGATCCGGGACTCCTTCTGGAGGCGCGGGAGGACCTTCTCGATGGTCTGGAGGTCGGCGAGGATCAGCTCGGTGTTGATCGTCTCGATGTCGTCCTTCGGCGAGACCTTGCCGTCGACGTGGACGACGTTCTCGTCCTTGAAGGCACGGATGACCTGGCAGATCGCGTCCGACTCGCGGATGTTCGCCAGGAACTTGTTGCCCAGGCCCTCGCCCTCGCTCGCGCCGCGCACGATGCCGGCGATGTCGACGAAGTCGACCGTGGCCGGAAGCACGCGCTGCGAGGAGAAGATCTCGGCCAGCTTGGTGAGCCGGGCGTCGGGGACGCCGACGACGCCGACGTTCGGCTCGATGGTGGCGAACGGGTAGTTGGCCGCCAGCACGTCGTTCTTGGTCAGGGCGTTGAACAGGGTCGACTTGCCGACATTCGGCAGGCCGACGATTCCGATCGTGAGCGACACGTTGGCGACTTCCCTAGAAGTGAGGATGGTGGGCCGACCCCCCAGTTTACGGGCGTGGCGGAGCGGGGAGCGACGGCGGCCGTAGGGCGAACTCTTGGCCAAGGTCACCCAAAGGGCGTGTCCCATGCCTGATTCCCGGGCCCCCGCGACCTACGTTGGTCAGGTGGAGCAGCACAGGAACAGTCCCCCTCAGCGCCCCCGGCGGGCGCAGTCCCCGGGCGGGCCGGCGGGCCCGGCGGCCCCCGCGGCGTCGGCGGCCCCGCCGGCGCCCGGCCCCCTGCCCCCGGGCGGGCTCATCGACGGCGCGGGCACCCGCCCCGCCGGGACGCGCCCCACACGGCCGCCCGCGAGGCCGGGCGGCCGGGCGGGCCCCGCGGCGGGGCCCGGTGCCGGTGACCGGCCGGGGCGCGCGGCCGGCGGCCCGGGCGGTGGCCGGACCGGCGGTGCCGGCGGGCCCGGCGCCGGCAGGCCCGGCGGTACCGGGCGGCCGGGACGGCGGGCCGTGCCACCCGTGGTGCTCGCGCTGCGCCGGCTGCCCTCGCCGCGCCTGACCGGGCTGGGCGCCGGGCTGTTCGCGGCCGCGACGATGTTCCTGCTCGGCTGTCTGGACCGGCTGCTCTTCGGTGGCTCCCCGCTGGTGTACGGGATGCTCTTCCTGCCCGTCAGCGCCCTGACCGCGCTGTGGGTGCGGGACGCCGACCTGGTGACCGCGCCGATCAGCGTCCCGATCGCCTTCGCCGCCGGTGTCGTCCCGATCGCCGGAGGCCCCGGCGGCTTCGGCGGCCGGACCATGGCCGTGGTGACCGCGCTCGCCGTGCACGCGGGCTGGCTGTACGGCGGCACCCTGGTGGCGGGCGTCATCACCTCCGTACGGAAGGTACGGCAGATGGGGCGGCGGCAGCGGACCGCCGCCGCCGCCCGGGCCGGCCAGCGCTGACGGCCGGCCGGTCCCTCAGCGGGCCGCGGCGGCCATCGCCGCGCCCACGATGCCGGCGTTGTTCTGGAGCTCCGCCGGGACGATCTCGGCACGCACGTCCTTGATCAGCGGCAGGAACTTCTCCGCCTTGCGACTGACGCCGCCGCCGACGATGAGGAGCTCCGGCGAGAACAGCATCTCGACGTGCGCCAGGTACTTCTGCACCCGGTGGGCCCAGTCCTCCCAGCTCAGGTCCTTGTCGTCCTTGACCTTCGTCGACGCCCGCTTCTCCGCCTCGTGACCGTCGAGCTCCAGATGGCCCAGCTCGGTGTTGGGCACGAGCCGGCCGTCGACGAACAGCGCGCTGCCGATGCCCGTACCGAAGGTCAGGGTGATCACCGTGCCCTTGCGGCCGCGTCCCGCGCCGAAGGTCATCTCGGCGATCCCGGCCGCGTCGGCGTCGTTGAGGACCGTGATCGGCATCCCGCTCAGCCGGTCGCCCAGCAGCGCGGCCGCGTCCACGCCCACCCAGCTCTTGTCGACATTCGCCGCCGTGCGGATGGTGGAGTCCGTGACGACACCGGGGAAGGTGACGCCGATGGGTCCCGACCAGTTGAAATGGGCGACTACCTCGGCAACGCACCCCGCGACGTCGTCCGGCGTCGCGGGGTGCGGTGTCAGTACCTTGTGGCGGGGCTCGGCCAGATCTCCACGCTCCAGGTCCACGGGAGCGCCCTTGATCCCCGACCCGCCGATGTCCACTCCGAAGACGTTCATGGACCCAACGTTACGGGGAGCGGCCGTCGGTCACCGGGTTTCGGTCAGCGCTCCTCGCTGAGGGCGGCGGCCTCGGCCCGCAGGTCGCGGCGCAGCTCCTTCGGCAGCGAGAAGGTGATCGACTCCTCGGCGGCCTTCACGATCTCCACGTCCTCGAAGCCGCGCGCCGCCAGCCACTCCAGGACGCCCTCGACCAGCACCTCGGGCACGGAGGCGCCGGAGGTGACGCCGACCGTGGACACGCCGTCCAGCCAGGCCTCGTCGATCTCGTCCGCGAAGTCGACCAGGTGGGCGTCCCTGGCACCGGCACCGAGGGCGACCTCGACCAGCCGGACGGAGTTGGACGAGTTCTTGGAGCCGACGACGATGACGAGGTCCGCCTCGGCACCCATCTGCTTCACGGCCGTCTGGCGGTTCTGCGTGGCGTAGCAGATGTCGTCGCTGGGCGGGGAGATGAGCTGCGGGAACTTCTCCTTCAGCTTGTCGACCGTCTCCATGGTCTCGTCGACCGAGAGGGTGGTCTGGGAGAGCCAGACGACCTTGGACTCGTCCCGCACGGTGACGTTCTCGACGTCGTCCGGGCCGTCGACCAGGGTGATGTGGTCGGGGGCCTCGCCGGAGGTGCCGATGACCTCCTCGTGGCCCTCGTGGCCGATCAGGAGGATGTCGAAGTCCTCGTTCGCGAACCGGACCGCCTCCTTGTGGACCTTGGTCACCAGGGGGCAGGTCGCGTCGATGGTCGCGAGCTTGCGCTCGGCGGCCTCTTGGTGGACGGTCGGCGCCACGCCGTGCGCGGAGAACATCACGATGGACCCCTCGGGGACCTCCGCCGTCTCGTCGACGAAGATGGCGCCCTTCTTCTCCAGGGTCTGCACGACGTACTTGTTGTGCACGATCTCGTGGCGGACGTAGATCGGCGAGCCGTACTGCTCCAGAGCCTTCTCCACGGCGATCACGGCACGGTCCACGCCGGCGCAGTAACCACGCGGAGCGGCGAGGAGGACGCGCTTGTCGGACGACGGGCTGGCAGGCGTAGCAGTCATGTCCCCCATCGTAAGGGCGGGTACGGAGGGCGGGAGATCCGCCGGGCGGCGGGACGGGGCGGGACGGCGGTGGGGTTCACCCTGTGGGGCCACGCCCGGACGGGCCGGGGCGTGGCGGCGGGGCTCACCCGGCCGGAGCGGACGCGTGACGATCCGCGCGGGCCGAGGCGGGCGACGCGGCGCCGGGGGGCTGTCGTAGGCGGCGCGTACGCTCGGCCGCATGGCTCTGCATACGTCTGCCGAAGCTCCCCTGCCCGTCGGTGAGGTCTCGCGGCTCATCGGTGGATGGATCGACCGGCTGGGTGCCGTCTGGGTGGAGGGGCAGATCACCCAGTTGTCGCGGCGCCCCGGGGCGGGGGTCGTGTTCATGACGCTGCGCGACCCGTCGTACGACATCTCCGTGAGCGTCACCTGCTACCGGCAGGTGTTCGACGCGGTCGCGGACGTGGTGTCCGAGGGCGCCCGGGTCGTGGTGCACGCCAAGCCGGAGTGGTACGCCCCGCGCGGGCAGTTGTCGCTGCGGGCGGCCGAGATGAAGCCGGTCGGGATCGGGGAGCTGCTGGCCCGGCTGGAGATGCTGAAGCGGTCGCTGGGCGCCGAGGGGCTGTTCGCGCTCGACCGCAAGAAGCCACTGCCGTTCCTGCCGCAGCTCGTCGGCCTGGTGTGCGGCCGCGCCTCGGCCGCCGAGCGGGACGTGCTGGAGAACGCGCGGCGGCGCTGGCCCGCGGTCCGCTTCGAGGTGCGGAACGTGGCGGTGCAGGGCGTCCACGCCGTGCCGCAGGTCGTGCGGGCGGTCAAGGAGCTGGACGCGCTGCCGGACGTGGACGTGATCATCGTCGCGCGCGGGGGCGGCAGCGTGGAGGACCTGCTGCCGTTCTCGGACGAGCAGCTCGTCCGGGCGGTCGGCGAGTGCCGTACGCCGGTGGTGTCGGCGATCGGGCACGAACCGGACTCCCCGCTGCTGGACCTGGTGGCGGACCTGCGGGCGTCCACCCCCACCGACGCGGCCAAGAAGGTGGTCCCGGACGTGGGCGAGGAGCTGGACCGGGTGCAGGCACTGCGCGACCGGGCGCTGCGCACGGTCCGGGGGCTGATCGACCGCGAGGAGCGGGGCCTGGCGCATGCGCTGGCCCGGCCGGTGATGGAGCACCCGCGGCGGATGGTCGAGGAGCGCGGGGCGGAGGTCGACGCGCTGCTGGCGCGCGGCCGCCGGGTGTTCGGGCACCTGCTGGACCGGGCGGACTCCGAACTGGCGCACACGCACGCGCGCGTGGTGGGGCTTTCGCCGGCGGCGACGCTCCGGCGGGGATACGCCGTGCTCCAGCGGGCGGACGGCTCGGTGGTCAGGGCCCCGGAGGAGGTCGCGGCGGACGAGGAGCTGCGGGCCCGGGTGGCGGGGGGCGACTTCCCGGTGCGCGTGGCCGCCGAGGGTGTCGTACCCCGCCCTTAGGCTGGAGCGCATGGCAGCCAACACGACGGAAACGGCGATCGGGTACGAGCAGGCGCGCGACGAGTTGATCGAGGTCGTGCGCCGACTGGAGGCGGGCGGCACGACGCTGGAGGAGTCGCTCGCCCTGTGGGAGCGGGGCGAGGAGCTGGCCAAGGTGTGCCGCCGCTGGCTGGAGGGGGCGCGGGCCCGGCTCGACGCGGCGCTGGCCGGGGAAGAGGACGGGGAGCGGGCGGCCGAGCAGGAGGAGTGAGCCTCCGGAAGCGGCGTGTGAGAGACGTCATGCCCCTCCGTCGACTCGTTTAGTTGAAACTTAACCTATCTCGGGCGTACGGTGGTGCGCATCGCTTGATCCTTTGCTCCTCCGAAAGGCACGCCGCATGTCCCTCGTTCTCGACCCCGCCGCCCAGGACCTCCTCTTCCGCGAGGCCCGTACCGCGAACACCTTCACCGACGAGCCGGTCACCGAGGAGCAGGTCCAGGCGATCTACGACCTGGTCAAGTTCGGGCCCACGGCCTTCAACCAGTCGCCGCTGCGCATCGTCCTCGTCCGCTCCGCCGAGGCCCGCGAGCGCCTGGTCCCGCTCATGGCGGAGGGCAACCAGCCCAAGACCGCGTCGGCCCCCCTCGTCGCGATCCTCGCCGCGGACAACGAGTTCCACGAGGAGCTCCCGAACCTGTTCCCGCACTTCCCGCAGGCGAAGGACGTGTTCTTCTCGGAGCGCCCGGCCCGTGAGCAGGCCGCCGGTCTGAACGCCGCGCTCCAGGCCGCGTACTTCATCGTCGGCGTGCGCGCCGCCGGTCTCGCCGCCGGCCCGATGACGGGCTTCGACTTCGCGGGCGTGCAGAAGGAGTTCCTGGACGACGACCACACCCCGCTGATGATCGTCAACATCGGCAAGCCGGGCGAGGGCGCCTCGTTCCCGCGCAGCCCGCGACTGGCGTACGACGAGGTCATCACCACCGTCTGAGACCAGGCCCCCGGAGGCATCGCCTCCGGCCGCACCACCGCCGTGTCATCGCGCACCGCGGACGGCGGCCCACGGACCGACGGCCCCGCGCACCATCCCCCCTGGTGCCCGGGGCCGTCGCCGTACGCCCCCTACGCCTTCTCCGCCGGGGCCTTCTCCGCCGGGGCCTTCTCCGCCGGCCGGAGCGCCGTCGCCACCCGGGCGAGCTGCTCCGGGGCCGCCGTGCCGGTCACCACGGTCGTGACGCCCTTGTCGCGCAGCACCAGCGCGTCGTACTTCGGGCCCTCCCAGCGCTGCCAGACCCGGCCCGCCACCGTCTGCGTCCGGCCCGTGTCGCGCGCCTCGTGGGTCACCTCGGCGATGTACTTCTCCGCACCGGCCGTCGACTGCTCGACCGCCACGTACTGCCGGTCGGGCGTCAGGAAGCCGAGGTGCCAGGCGTCGCCGTCCTCGCGGTCGTACGCCACCGAGGTCGGCGTCCAGTCCCCGCCCAGCCCCTCGGGCGCCAGCACCGGGTACGGCGCCGCGCGCTGGGCCGTCACCAGCTCGATCCGGTAGTCGACCGGCTTGATCGGGTCCGCCTTGTCGTCGTGGGGGATGAAGAGGTACATCACGCCCCCGGCGGCGAGGATGACCGCCATCGACTGGAACATCCCGCGCACTGTCTGCTTGCCACGCATACCTGCCACGCCC
Source organism: Streptomyces sp. NPDC039423 (assembly GCF_055598725.1). Lineage (NCBI taxonomy): Bacteria > Bacillati > Actinomycetota > Actinomycetes > Kitasatosporales > Streptomycetaceae > Streptomyces > Streptomyces sp. NPDC039423. The sequence continues at coordinate 477,282 of NZ_JBVKAH010000002.1, read as the reverse complement.
CCTATGGTCGCATCAGGGTGGCCTGCTCATACGTGGGCCCCTCTGCTCAATATGTCGACCTACCGATAGAGTCGCAGCACCCTCTTCTCCCTTGCGGCCGTCGCCGTACAGAAAGGTGCGTTCCGATGACCGACAATCATCTGCCGTCCGAGCTCGAGGTCTCGCCCGAGGCTCCGGACCGCAACCTGGCCCTCGAGCTGGTCCGGGTGACCGAGGCCGCCGCCATGGCCGCCGGCCGCTGGGTGGGCCGGGGCGACAAGAACGGCGCCGACGGCGCGGCGGTACGGGCCATGCGGACCCTGGTCTCCACCGTGTCGATGAACGGTGTCGTCGTGATCGGTGAGGGCGAGAAGGACGAAGCCCCGATGCTGTTCAACGGCGAGCGCGTCGGCGACGGGACCGGCGCCGAGTGCGACATCGCCGTGGACCCGATCGACGGCACCACGCTCACCGCGAAGGGCATGCCGAACGCGATCGCCGTGCTGGCGGCCGCCGACCGCGGCACCATGTTCGACCCGTCCGCGGTCTTCTACATGGACAAGCTCGTCACCGGCCCGGAGGCCGCCGACTACGTCGACATCAACGCCCCGGTGTCCGTGAACATCCGCCGGGTCGCCAAGGCGAAGCACTCCTCCCCCGAGGACGTCACGGTCGTCATCCTGGACCGCCCGCGCCACGAGGGCATCGTCAAGGAGATCCGCGAGACCGGCGCGCGCATCAAGTTCATCTCGGACGGCGACGTGGCCGGTTCGATCATGGCGGTGCGCGAGGGAACGGGCGTGGACCTGCTGATGGGCATCGGCGGTACGCCCGAGGGCATCATCAGCGCCTGTGCGATCAAGTGCCTGGGCGGTGTGATCCAGGGCAAGCTGTGGCCCAAGGACGACGAGGAGCGGCAGCGCGCCCTCGACGCGGGTCACGACCTGGACCGTGTGCTGTCCACCAACGACCTGGTCAGCGGGGACAACGTGTTCTTCGTCGCGACCGGCATCACGGACGGCGAGCTGCTGCGCGGCGTGCGCTACCGCGCGGAGACGGCGACCACGTCGTCGCTGGTCATGCGCTCGAAGTCGGGCACGATCCGGCAGATCGACTCGACGCACCGGCTGTCCAAGCTGCGCGCGTACAGCCAGATCGACTTCGACCGCGCGAAGTAGTCCGCGCGGCGCGAAGCAGTCCGGGCGGTCCGCGCGGGCAACGGAAAACGGGGCGCTCCCCTGTGCGGGGGAAGCGCCCCTCTCCGTTCGCGCCACCGCCACGGGCGGGACGCCCGGCGGCGGGTGCCGGGCCTCCCGGTGCCGGGCCCGGACCGCGGCGTCAGCCGGCGGCGGCGATACGGGGGCCGGTCGAGGCGGCCTTCTTCAGCTCCACCTCGCGGCGCCGGCGGCGGGCCAGCACCACGCGCCGCTCGGCCGCCGTCAGGCCGCCCCAGACGCCGTACGGCTCGGGCTGGAGCAGCGCGTGCTCCCTGCACTCGACCATGACCGGGCAGCGGGCGCAGACCCGCTTCGCGGCCTCCTCACGCGCCAGCCGGGCGGCCGTCGGCTCCTTGGAAGGGGCGAAGAACAGGCCTGCTTCGTCCCGGCGGCACACCGCCTCCGAGTGCCACGGACCGGCCTGGTCCTCCCGCGCCGGAAGACGCTGGGAGGAGGAGGCGGCGGCGGCGACCTGGAGGGGCTGGGGCGGCAGTTGCAGCACGGTCTACTCCTGACGACGGCTTCGCGAGCGAGAGACGATGCAGCAAGCCCTACCCGCTGTGCGCGCGCCTATGCACTGCGTGGCGCTCCGTTCCGAGTGGCGGGATTCCCACCGCCGCGAACCGGCCGCGCGGCTCAACCCCCCATGTGCTTACGGAGTTTGTGGTGCAGGTCGGCGAGGAACGCACCGCGCCGGGGCCGCGCCTCCACGTTGCCCAGGACCGCGTACCCGTTGATCACGACGACCGGCGCCTCGGGGTCGCCGGCCTCCAGCCCGGCCACCTCGAAGTTGCCGAGGACTCCGGTGCCGCCGCCCCGCAGCGTGACGTTCTCGGGGACACGGACCTCGACGCTGCCGAAGACGGAGACGGCGTCGATCGTGGTCAGGCGCTGGGTGAAGACCGCCTCGCTGAGGTCGATCTCGACGCTGCCGAAGAGGGCGAACGCGGTGGTCCGCCGCCCGACGCGCCAGCGCCCCCGGCGCGTGGTGCTGGAGAGGACGGCGACCAGCCTGTCGGCCGGCACCGCCGGGCCGTCGCCGTCGTACGCGTACGCCTCCTGGGCCGGCGCCTCCGGCGCGGGGCGGGCGGCCGGCAGGTCCCGGACCAGGGGCTGGAGCTCCCCGACCGTCTTGGCGCGGTACACGGCGTCGACGCGCTCGGCGTGCTCCTCCGCGTCGAGCCGGCCCTCGGCCAGGGCCTCCCGCAGGATGTCCGCGATCCGGTCCCGGTCGGCGTCCGAGGCGCGGAGTGCGGGCTCGGCGGGCTCGGCCGGGGTGGCCGGTGCGGCGGGCGCGGCCGGCTTCTGGGGCTGCTTCTCGAGGTCCACGGATCCAGCCTAGCGAAACGCGATACATCGCGACTAGGGGTCCGCGCCCGGAACTGAGCCTTACCTCACAGGTCCGGGCGCCCCGGGGCGTTCTACGCTTGTGGGCGCGCTGCCAACGGAGGCCGCGTCGCCGTCTGCCGAGTGAGGAATGGCCGCAATGCCAGAGTTTCAGTACTCCGATCTGCTCCCGCTGGGAGAGGACACCACGCCCTACCGGCTGGTGACCGCCGAGGGTGTCTCCACCTTCGAGGCCGACGGCCGTACGTTCCTCAAGGTCGAGCCCGAGGCGCTGCGCAAGCTCGCCGAGGAGGCGATCCACGACATCCAGCACTACCTCCGCCCGGCGCACCTCGCGCAGCTCCGCAAGATCATCGACGACCCGGAGGCGTCGAGCAACGACAAGTTCGTCGCGCTCGACCTGCTCAAGAACGCCAACATCGCGGCCGCCGGCGTCCTGCCCATGTGCCAGGACACCGGTACGGCGATCGTCATGGGCAAGCGCGGGCAGAACGTCCTGACCGCGGGCGAGGACGAGAAGGCGCTGTCGCGCGGCGTCTACGACGCGTACAAGAACCTCAACCTGCGCTACTCGCAGATGGCTCCGCTCACCATGTGGGAGGAGAAGAACACCGGCTCCAACCTCCCCGCGCAGATCGAGCTGTACGCGACCGACGGCGGCGCGTACAAGTTCCTGTTCATGGCGAAGGGCGGCGGCTCGGCCAACAAGTCGTTCCTGTACCAGGAGACCAAGGCGGTCCTCAACGAGGCGTCCATGATGACGTTCCTGGAGGAGAAGATCCGCTCCCTCGGTACGGCCGCCTGCCCGCCGTACCACCTGGCGATCGTCGTCGGCGGCACCTCCGCCGAGTTCGCGCTGAAGACCGCGAAGTACGCCTCCGCGCACTACCTGGACGAGCTGCCGGAGGAGGGCTCGATCCTCGGCCACGGCTTCCGTGACAAGGAGCTGGAGGAGAAGGTCTTCGAGCTGACGCAGAAGATCGGCATCGGCGCGCAGTTCGGCGGCAAGTACTTCTGCCACGACGTCCGCGTGGTCCGCCTGCCCCGGCACGGCGCGTCCTGCCCGGTCGCCATCGCCGTCTCCTGCTCGGCCGACCGCCAGGCCGTCGCGAAGATCACCGCGGAGGGCGTCTTCCTGGAGCAGCTGGAGACCGACCCGGCGCGCTTCCTGCCGGACACCACCGACGAGCACCTGGACGAGTCCGGGGACGTCGTCGAGATCGACCTCAACCAGCCGATGGACGACATCCTCGCCGAGCTGACCAAGTACCCGGTCAAGACCCGGCTGTCGCTGACCGGTCCGCTGGTCGTGGCGCGCGACATCGCGCACGCCAAGATCAAGGAGCGGCTGGACGCGGGCGAGGAGATGCCGCAGTACCTGAAGGACCACCCGGTGTACTACGCCGGTCCCGCCAAGACCCCGGAGGGCTACGCCTCCGGTTCCTTCGGCCCGACGACGGCCGGCCGCATGGACTCCTACGTGGAGCAGTTCCAGGCGGCGGGCGGCTCCAAGGTCATGCTGGCCAAGGGCAACCGCTCCCAGAAGGTCACCGACGCGTGCGGCACGCACGGCGGCTTCTACCTGGGCTCGATCGGCGGCCCGGCGGCCCGCCTCGCCCAGGACTGCATCAAGAAGGTCGAGGTCGTCGAGTACGAGGAGCTCGGCATGGAGGCGGTCTGGAAGATCGAGGTCGAGGACTTCCCGGCGTTCATCGTGGTCGACGACAAGGGCAACGACTTCTTCCAGGACCCGGCGCCCGCCCCGACGTTCACGACCATCCCGGTGCGCGGTCCCGGCCTCGCGTAGCGCGGTCCCCGGGTCCGGTCGGGTCCGGGCACGCGTGCGCGTGCGTACGGGTACGGGTACGGGCCCGGCCACCAGCACGGTGGCCGGGCCCGTCCGCGTGTCCGGGCTAGACGAACCGCTGCTTCGCCGTCCCGTCGCACGCCTGGAGCCGCAGCGGGTCCCGGGGCGCGGCGAGGGTGAGGCACAGGGACGGCGCCGCCGCCGGGCGCAGGGTCGCGCCCTCGCGGACGAAGCGCTGATTGGCCGCGCCCGAGCAGTTCCACAGGACCAGCGCCCTGCCCGCCTGGTACACGGCGCCGGGGACGTCCAGGCACCGGTCGTGGGTCAGCGCCGTGTGGACGGACCCGCGCGCCGGGTCGTACCACCAGTCCTGGTTGCGGCCCCCGTGGCAGTCCCAGCCGCCGACCGCCGTGCCGTTGCGGGTGACCGCCCCGGTGACGTCGACGCAGGTGCCGGTGGCCTCGCCCCGCAGCGGGACGAACCCGTCGTCCCACGCCCCCGGCACCAGGACGGGCTTGCCGGTCGACGCGGGGTCGGCGCAGCCGGCCTCACGGACGCCCGCCGCGTAGAACTGGGTCAGGCAGGAGGCGAAGGCGGCGTGACCGGCCGCGTTGGGGTGGAAGGACTGCCGCACGGAGTTCTCGTCCGGCAGCCCGGGCTTGGACAGGTCGATGTAGAGGCCGCGGGCCCAGGTGTCCTCCATGCACACCTCGTGCCCGTGGAAGAGCCGTGAGTTGTCCAGGAAGAACGCCCCGGTGTTCGCGGCGGCGCGCCGCATGCCGCGCTCGAAGGCGGGTACGGCGGTGTCGCGGCCCCAGACGGTGTCGGAGTCGTACCCGAGGCCGCCGCAGGCGAGCTTGCCGGGGAAGCCGGGGTTGTCGCGGAAGTCGGGGCCGATGGGGCTGGGGTAGCCCATGACGACGAGCTTGTAGTCGCCGTCGGCGTACCCGGCGTCGCGCATCACGGTGCGCAGGTCCCGGATCGTCTGCTCGACCTTGGGGACGAGGGCGTCGACGCGGGCCTGCCACCCGGGGGCGTACTTGGGCTCGCACGGGCCCTGGAGGGTGAGGTAGCGGGTGACGCAGTCGGTCATCACGGGACCGAACTGGAGGTCGTCGTTGGCGCCGGCCACCAGGAGCACCATCTTGACGCGGGTGTTCCTGGCCTTGATGGCGAGATTGTCGCTCTGGACGAGTTCGTCGGCGTACTGCTTGCCGCCGCCGATGCGGATGTTGGGCGTGGCGGCGCCGGAGCAGGAGACGTTGTAGGTGACGTCGGCGGGGATTCCGGTGCGGTGGATGGCCGCGCCGGGCGAGCGGTGGCACCAGTTGTCGGGGCCGTTGGTCGGGGGCTCGTAGGTGCCGACGCCCTCGCCGGATATCTCGCTGTCGCCGAGCGAGACCAGTCCGGTCTTCCGGTCGGCGAGCGGCCGTTCGGCGGGACTGCCGTACAGCTTGGTGGCCTCGGCGGCGCGGATCGCCTCCAGCTCGGGCGACAGTGGTACGGATGCGGTGGTACGGGGAGCGGTCGCCGCGTCCGCCGCCGGCACCGCGTCCGCCGCGGTCGCCGCGGTCGTCCCGCCGAGAGCGGCGGCGAACGCGGCCGCGGCCGCGACCGTGCATCGGAGTCCGAACCCGGCTCTGGTACCGGTGCGCGTCATTGCGCCTCCTGGAAGTGGGGTTACCCACGGTTTTTACTGGCCGGTACGGAGCTTGGGAATACGCAGAACCAGACAAGTGCTCAACTTTCACAGGAGGTTGACGTGATGAGTGACGACCAGCAGGACCACCGGATCGAACACGACTCCATGGGTGAGATCCGCGTCCCCGCGCACGCCAAGTGGCGTGCCCAGACGCAGCGGGCGGTGGAGAACTTCCCCGTTTCCGGGCAGCGCCTGGAGCGCGCGCACATCGAGGCGCTGGCCCGCATCAAGGCCGCCGCCGCGAAGGTGAACGCGGAGCTGGGCGTCCTGGACGAGAAGGTCGCCGGGGCCATCGTCGCGGCCGCCGCCGAGGTGGCCGAGGGCCGCTGGGACGAGCACTTTCCCGTGGACGTCTTCCAGACCGGTTCGGGCACGTCGTCCAACATGAACACCAACGAGGTGCTGGCCACCCTCGCCGGTGAGCGCCTCGGCCGGCCGGACGCCGTCCACCCCAACGACCACGTCAACGCGTCCCAGTCGTCCAACGACGTCTTCCCCTCCTCCATCCACATCGCCGCCACCGCCGCCGTGACCAGGGACCTGATCCCGGCGCTGGAGCACCTGGCGGGCGCGCTGGAGCGGAAATCGGCCGAGTTCGCCGACGTCGTCAAGTCCGGGCGTACGCACCTGATGGACGCGACCCCGGTCACCCTCGGACAGGAGTTCGGCGGTTACGCCGCCCAGGTCCGGTACGGGGTCGAGCGGCTGCGCGCCTCGCTGCCCCGCCTGGCCGAGCTGCCGCTGGGCGGTACGGCGGTCGGCACCGGCATCAACACGCCGCCCGGTTTCTCCGCCGCCGTCATCGCCGAGGTCGCCGCCGCGACCGGGCTGCCGCTGACCGAGGCCCGCGACCACTTCGAGGCGCAGGGCGCGCGCGACGGGCTCGTGGAGACGTCGGGACAGCTCCGTACGATCGCGGTCTCGCTCACCAAGATCTGCAACGACCTGCGGTGGATGGCGTCCGGGCCCCGCACCGGTCTCGCGGAGATCAACCTGCCCGACCTCCAGCCCGGCTCGTCGATCATGCCCGGGAAGGTCAATCCGGTGATCCCGGAGGCGGTCCTGATGGTGGCCGCCCAGGTGACGGGCAACGACGCCACGGTCGCGGCGGCCGGCGCGGCCGGGAACTTCGAGCTGAACGTCATGCTGCCGGTCATCGCCAAGAACCTGCTGGAGTCGATCCGGCTGCTGGCCAACGCCGCGCGCCTGCTGGCGGACCGTACCGTCGACGGCGTCACCGCCAACGCCGAGCGGGCGCGCGAGTACGCCGAGTCGTCCCCGTCGGTGGTGACCCCGCTCAACAAGTACATCGGATACGAGGAGGCGGCGAAGGTCGCCAAGAAGGCCCTCGCCGAACGCCGGACGATCCGCGAGGTCGTCATCGCGTCGGGGTACGTGGAGCGCGGCGACCTGACGCTCCAGCAGCTCGACGAGGCGCTCGACGTCCTGCGGATGACCCGGCCCTGACCGCGCCCCGGCCGGCCGGGCCGCCGGCCGCCGGGCCCCCCGGCCGTGATCCGGATCGCGGCGGGGCCGGCGGCGCCCCTCTAGGATCTGCGCATGACAGCCGAGACGACGACAGGGAGAGGGGCGCGCTCCGGCGACGCGCGCTGGGCACCGGGTGCGCGGATCCTGTGGCGCTACCGCGACAACGGGGACGGGCACATCCACATCTGCCGGCCCGTGACCGTCGTCCAGGACACCGACGACCTGCTCGCCGTGTGGATGGCACCGGGCACCGAGTGCGTCAAGCCGGTGCTCGCCGACGGCAGCCCCGTCCACGAGGAGCCGCTCGCCACCCGGTACACCGCGCCGCGCACCACGGCGCGCACCCGCTGGGAGGGCGCCGGGGTGCTGAAGCTGGCCCGGCCGGACGAGCCGTGGTCGGTGTGGCTGTTCTGGGACCACGGATGGCACTTCCGGAGCTGGTACGTCAACCTGGAGGAACCACGCACCCGATGGGCGGACGGCGTGGACTCCGAGGACCACTACCTGGACATCTCGGTGTACCCCGATCGTAGTTGGCTGTGGCGCGACGAGGACGAGTTCGCCCAGGCGCAGCGGAGCGGCCTGATGGGCCCGGCGCAGGCCCGGCGGGTGCGGGCGGCCGGGCGGGCGGCGGTCGAGGTGATCCGCGCCTGGGGCACGCCGTTCGCGGACGGCTGGGAGGATTGGCGCCCGAACCCGGACTGGACGGTTCCGGAATTGCCCGCCGACTGGGATCGCACCCCGGCGCACACGGCTCCGTGAGACCCTTGATGCGCCCCTGGGGTGCAAACGTAGGATCGTCCTCCGCACATTCGCGGAGCAGTAACGACTGAGCAGAGAACAGGAACTGACCGTAAGTCATCCAGTGAGGGGGTGGAGCCGTGCCTGATCCGTGCCCGGATACGTCCCCCCTTGTCGACGCCGCCCTCAGAGCGGGTATAGCGCCTGACAGAGCGATCTCATCGCACTACCGGCCCGGACGGACGGAACCCCACGCGTGACGGAGCATCCCACCTCCCACGAAGGCCGACAGCCGCTGGCTGCCCGGCCGCAGGAACGCACCCGGCCGCGGCAGGAGACGCCTCCGTCCCCCGCCGCGCCGCCCGTGTCCGCGCCCCGCGCGGGTACCGCCCCGGTCCCGTCGTCCCCGATAGCCGCCGCACCCGCCGGGCCCGCACCGGCCGGCCACGGCGGACCGGGACGCGGACCGTCCGGGCACACCGGAGGGGCCCCGGGCCACGGCGCGCCCGGCACCGGCACGGCCCGGCACACGGCGGGCGCCCCCGGGCACGGCACCGGCACCCCCGGGCACACCGCGGGGGCCGCCGCCCAGGCCGCGGGTCCCGGTGCGGCGCCGGGCGCGGGATCCGGGGCGGGCCCGGGCGCCGGACCGGACGGACGCGTACCGGCGGCCGGCCAGGGCGGCGCGCCCGCCGGACCCGCGGGCCCGCCCGCCGGGCTGCCCGCCCAAGGCGGGACGGTGCCGGGCACCGGCCCGGAGCCGGTGGCGGCCACCCGGCGCGAGGGCGACCGGCTGCGCTTCGTGGGCGCGGCCACGCGCCGGATCGCCCGCGGCATCGACCTGGACGAGATCGTGCTGGGCCTGTGCCGGGCCACCGTGCCGACGTTCTCCGACGCCATCCTCGTCTACCTGCGCGACCCGCTCCCGGTCGGCGACGAGCGGCCGGTCGACCCGTTCGTCCTCCGGCTCCGCCGTACCGACCGGCTGCGTTTAACGGAGGACGACTCCGACTTCGGCCTCTCCGCGGCCGACCAGGACACCGACCTCGACCTCGGCCCGGCGGCCGAGCTGTGCGAGGTCCAGGCCGGCGGCGCGCTCGCCGAGGTGCTCCGTGGCGTACGCCCGGTCTTCGGCGACTCGGCGGCCGCCCGGGCCGCCCTGCCCGAACTGCTCGGCGACGGGCGCTGCGTACCGTCCGGGCACCGGGCGATCCTGGCGCCGCTGCGCGGCCGGCGGCGGGTGATCGGCGCCGCCGTCTTCCTGCGCCGCCCGGACCGGCCGCCGTTCGAGCAGAACGACCTGCTGGTCGCCGCCCAGCTGGCGACGCACACGGCGCTCGGCATCGACAAGGCGGTGCTGTACGGGCGCGAGGCGTACATCGCCGACGAGCTCCAGCGGACCATGCTGCCGGAGAACCTGCCGCAGCCGACCGGGGTGAAGCTGGCCTCCCGCTACCTCCCGGCGGCCGAGACCGCCCGGGTCGGCGGCGACTGGTACGACGCCATCCCGCTGCCCGGCAGCCGGGTCGCCCTGGTCGTGGGTGACGTCATGGGCCACTCCATGACGTCCGCCGCGATCATGGGCCAGCTACGCACCACCGCGCAGACCCTCGCCGGGCTCGACCTGCCGCCGCAGGAGGTGCTGCACCACCTCGACGAGCAGGCCCAGCGGCTCGGCGAGAACCGCATGGCGACCTGCCTGTACGCGGTGTACGACCCGGTCGCGCACCGCATCACCATCGCCAACGCGGGCCACCCGCCGCCGATACTGCTCCACCTCGGCGGCCGGGCGGAGGTGCTGCGCGTCCCGCCGGGCGCGCCCATCGGCGTGGGCGGCGTGGACTTCGAGGCGGTCGAGCTGGACGCCCCCGCCGGGGCGACCCTGCTCCTCTACACCGACGGGCTCGTGGAGTCACGGCTGCGCGACGTGTGGACGGGCATAGAGCAGCTCCGCGAACGGCTGGCCGCCACCGCCCAGTTGACCGGCCCGGACCACTCCCCGCCGCTGGAGGCGCTCTGCGACGACGTGCTCGACATGCTCGGGCCCGGCGACCGGGACGACGACATCGCGCTGCTCGCCGCCCGCTTCGACGGGATCGCGCCGAGCGACGTCGCCTACTGGTTCCTGGAGCCGGAGGAGCAGGCCCCCGGCCGGGCGCGGCGCCTGGCCCGGCGCGCGCTGGCCCGCTGGGACCTGGAGGAGCTGTCGGACAGCGTGGAGCTGCTGGTGAGCGAGGTGGTCACCAACGCGGTGCGGTACGCGGAGCGGCCGGTGACGCTGCGGCTGCTGCGGACGGACGTGCTGCGCTGCGAGGTCGGGGACGACTCCCCGCAGCTCCCGCGCCAGCGGCGGGCGCGGGACACCGACGAGGGCGGTCGCGGCCTGTTCCTGGTGAACCGGCTGGCCCGGCGGTGGGGTGCGACCCGGCTGTCGACCGGCAAGGTGGTCTGGTTCGAGCTGCCGACCAGGATCTGAGCGGCCCCCGTACGGTACGAAGGCGGCCGGGCTCCCTCCGCGAGGGACCCGGCCGCCTTCGTCGTGCTCCGTCAGCCGCGCGTCACGGCTTGGGCGGCTTGAGGTCGCCCTCGGTGCCGCCGTCGGCCGGGTCACCGGTCGGGTCGCCGCCGCCGTCGTCACCGCCCGTGGCGCCGCCCAGCTCGCCACCGTCGGTCGGCTCGCCCGTGGGGGTCTGCGTGGGGGTGGGCACCGTCGGCGTGCGGGTGGGGGTGGAGGGCGTGCGCGTCGGGGCCGGGTCCTCGGTGGGCGACTCGGTCTCGTCCGGCTCCTCGGTGGGCGACTCCGTCTCGGTCGGCTCCTCCGTGGGCGTGGCCGTCGGGTCCGGCAGGGAGGGCGCCGACTCGGCGACGTCCAGGTCGAAGCGGGCGTCCGAGCCGCCGTCCAGGGCGCCCAGCGTGTAGTCGGCCCAGATGCGGGCGGGGAAGCCACCGCCGTTGGCGCGTCCGGAGTTGGCGGTGCCGGTCAGGGTGACCTGCTTGCCCTTGTCGGCGTCCTCGCCGAAGAGGGCCACGACGGTGGTCAGTTCGGGTGTGTAGCCGGCGAACCAGGCCGACTTGTTGTTCTCCGAGGTGCCCGTCTTGCCGGCCGCCTGGTACGCGGAGGTGTTCGCCTCGTGGCCGGAACCGTTGCGCACCACGCCGGTGAGGGCGGAGGTGACGGTGTCGGCGGTCTGCCGGCTGATCACCCGGTCGCCCACCGGCGCGATCCGGCGCTCGAAGGTCCGGTCCTTGTGCTCGGCGGACTTCACGATGGTCGGGGTGACCTTCTTGCCGTGGTTGTCGAGGGTGGCGTACACCCCCGCCATGTCCCAGGTCGAGGCGCCCATGGTGCCGAGGGACATCGCGGGCTGCTCGACGAAGCCGTCGCCGTCCTTCATGCCGAGCGACAGCGCGGTCTTCTTCACCTCGGCGGGCTCGGCGTCCACGATCATCTGGGCGAAGACGGAGTTGATGGACTTGTTCATCGCCTCCTGGACGGTGACCGGGCCGTAGCTGCGGTCGTCCTCGTTCTGCGGGGCGAAGGGCGTCTCGCTGCCCTCGACCGGGCGGCGGCTGGTGCCGTCGTAGGTCGTGTTGAGGCCGATCTCGGCGCCGTCCTGGGTCTCGGCGCCGTTCTCCAGGGCGGAGGCGAAGACCAGGGGCTTGAAGGTGGAGGCGGGCTGGAAGTCGCGGCGGGTGGCGTTGGACATCCAGTGCTCGGTGGCGCCGACGCCGCCGTACAGCGCGACGACGCTGCCCGTCTTGGGGTCGACCGAGGTGGCGCCGGCCTGGACCGTCGCGTCGACCTTGTTCTCCTTGCGGTCGAGGTGGTCCTCGAGCTGCTCGTCGACCGCCTTGACGAGCTTCTTCTGCCGCTTCTCGTCGATGTTGAGGGTGATGTCCCAGCCGCCGGCGTCGATGGCCTCCTCGCTGAGGCCCTGGTTCATCATCTCCTGCTTGGCGGCGGCCACGATGTAGCCGGTCTGGCCCTCCATGCCGGGGGCGGCCTTCGGCGCCTGCGGCACCTGGAACTTCTGGACGGTGCGCTCGGAGCGGCTCAGCCAGCCCTCCTCGACCATGTTGTCGAGGACGTAGTTCCAGCGCTCCTTGGCCAGCTTGCGGCCGGTGGAGCTCGCGATGGCCCAGTCGTACTGGTTGGGGGCCTGGAGGAGCGCCGCGAGGTAGGCGCCCTGGGAGACGGTCAGCTTCTCGGCGTCGACGCCGTAGTAGGCCTGGGCGGCGGCCTGGATGCCGTACGCGCCGCGGCCGTAGTAGCTGGTGTTCATGTAGCCGGCGAGGATCTCCGGCTTCTTCATGTTCTGGTCGACCTTGAGGGAGATCACCAGCTCCTTGAGCTTGCGGGTGACCGTCTGGTCCTGGTCCAGGTAGTAGTTCTTGACGTACTGCTGGGTGATGGTCGAGCCGCCCTGCTTGCCCTTGCCGGTCACGGTGTTGAGCACACCGCGGGCGGTGCCCATGAAGTCGACGCCGGAGTCCTGGTAGAAGCTCTTGTTCTCGGCCGCGACGAACGCCTTCTCCACCGGGTCCGGGATCTTCTCCAGGCCGACGATCTCGCGGTTGATCTCGCCGGTGCGGGCGAGGATCTTGCCGTTGCTGTACCGGTAGACGTTGCTCTGCATCGTCGCCTGGGCGTTGGCCGACGGCACCGGGACCAGCAGGTAGATCACGTAGAACGCGCCCATGGTGAGCAGGCAGAGCGTGAAGAAGGTGCCCAGCAGCCTCCTCCAGGTGAAGAAGCGGCGCATGCCGCCGCCTTCGGTCTTCGCCCCGCGCGCCCCGCGTTCCCGCGCCTGTCGCGCACCCGCTCGACCCATCGCTCCGTCGCTCCGCTCTGCTGTGTACGGAAATCAGCTCAGCAAACTAACACCACGGGTACTGACAAAGCTCAACGGATCCGGTCTTTTCCGGACGTGACAATGAGCACCCGTCACAAGGGAACCGACTCCTCAGGGGCGCGAAGGGTTGCCACGGCGGTTAAAGTGATATCACTTTGCTAGACCGAATGGACGACGAACGGGGACGAACATGACGATGACCGATCGCAGCGGCCTGGCCGAGGACCTGCCCGAGATGCCGGAGCCACGCGTCCGCGAGTTCGCGGCCCGCAGCATCGGCGGCGGTCTCGCCCTGCTGCTGGGCCTGGCCGGCCTGGCGGCCGGTGTCGGCCTGGTGGCGGGCGGCGCGACGGCCGGCCCGGCAGCGGTGAAGGTCGCCCTGATCGTGCTCGGCGTACTGGTGGCGGCCGGCTCGGCGCTCGCCATGGGCGGGCTGAACATGGTGGCGCCCGGCGAGGCGCGGGTGGTGCAGCTCTTCGGGCGGTACCGGGGGACGATCCGGGAGGACGGCCTGCGGTGGGTCAACCCGTTCACGTCGCGGGCGAAGGTCTCCACCCGGGTGCGCAACCACGAGACGGCCGTCCTGAAGGTCAACGACGCCTACGGCAACCCGATCGAGCTGGCCGCGGTGGTCGTCTGGAAGGTCGAGGACACCGCGCAGGCGATGTTCGAGGTCGACAGCTTCCCCGTGTTCGTCTCCACCCAGACGGAGGCGGCGGTGCGGCACATCGCGATCGAGTACCCCTACGACGCGCACGACGAGGACGGGCTGTCGCTGCGCGGCAACGCCGAGGAGATCACCGAGAAGCTGGCCGCCGAACTGCACGCGCGCGTGGAGGCGGCCGGGGTCCGCATCATCGAGTCGCGGTTCACGCACCTCGCGTACGCGCCGGAGATCGCGTCCGCGATGCTCCAGCGCCAGCAGGCCGGTGCCGTGGTGGCGGCGCGCCGGCAGATCGTGGACGGGGCGGTCGGCATGGTCGAGGCGGCGCTGGACCGGCTGGAGGAGCGGGACATCGTGGAGCTGGACCCGGAGCGCAAGGCCGCCATGGTGTCCAACCTCATGGTCGTGCTGTGCGGCGACCGGGCGGCCCAGCCGGTGCTGAACACGGGCACGCTGTACCAGTGACGCCGCCGCCGGAAGGCCGCCAGCGCAAGCAGGTGCTGCTGCGCCTCGACCCGGGCGTGTACGAGGCGCTGGCGCGCTGGGCGTCGGACGAGCTGCGCAGCGCCAACTCCCAGATCGAGTTCCTGCTGCGCAAGGCCCTCGCCGAGGCGGGCCGCCTGCCGTCCGCGCCCGGGCCCCTGCCCCGCCGCGGCCGGCCCCCGAAGGCGCCCCCGCCCACGCCCCCGTCCCCGCCCCCGGCCTGACCCAGCCGGGGGCGGGGGGCGGCCCGTGCCGTACACCTGCGCTATACATCGCGTGTATACGTCCGCTGTATAGTCGGCGCATGTCCATCGGTCACACCCTCCTGGGGCTCCTGGAGTCCGGACCGCGCCACGGCTACGACCTCAAGCGCGCCTTCGACGAGAAGTTCGGCCACGACCGCCCGCTGCACTACGGGCAGGTCTACTCGACCATGTCCCGGCTGCTGCGGAACGGGCTCGTCGAGGTGGAGGGGATCGAGCCCGGCGAGGGGCCCGAGCGCAAGCGGTACGCGATCACCGAGGCGGGCGTCACCGATGTCGCGCGCTGGCTGGCGCAGCCGGAGAAGCCCGAGCCGTACCTCCAGTCGACGCTCTACACCAAGGTCGTGCTCGCCCTGCTCACCGGCCGCAGCGCCGCCGAGCTGCTCGACACGCAGCGCGCCGAGCACCTCCGGCTGATGCGCGACCTGACCCGGCGCAAGAAGGACGGCGACCTCGCCGACCAGCTCATCTGCGACCACGCCCTGTTCCACCTGGAGGCCGACCTCCGCTGGCTGGAGCTGACCGCCGCCCGGCTCGGGCAGCTCGCCGAGGCGGTCGGGGGGACGGCGCGGTGACCCCGCTGCTGGAGGCCACGGGGGTCGGCAAGGCCTACGGGCCCACTCCGGCGCTCGTCGGCGTCGATCTGGCGGTGCGCCCCGGCGAGATCGTCGCCGTCATGGGCCCCTCCGGGTCGGGGAAGTCGACCCTGCTGCACTGCCTGGCCGGCATCGTCCGGCCCGACACCGGGACCATCACGTACGACGGCCGTGAGCTGACCACCCTGTCCGACTCCCGGCGCAGCGCGCTGCGGCGCGGCGACTTCGGCTTCGTGTTCCAGTTCGGGCAGCTCGTCCCGGAGCTGACCTGCGCCGAGAACGTCGCCCTGCCGCTGCGGCTGGCCGGCGGGCGCCGCAAGCCCGCCGAGCGCACGGCCCTGGAATGGCTGGAGCGGCTGGAGGCCTCCGACGTCGCCGGGAAGCGTCCCGGTGAGGTCTCCGGCGGCCAGGCACAGCGCGTCGCGGTGGCCCGCGCGCTCGTCACCGCGCCGCGCGTGGTGTTCGCCGACGAGCCGACCGGCGCCCTGGACTCGCTCAACGGCGAGCGCGTGATGGGGCTGCTCGGCGACGCGGCCCGGGACACCGGCGCCGCGGTGGTGCTGGTCACCCACGAGACGCGGGTGGCGGCCTACTCGGACCGCGAGGTCGTGCTGCGGGACGGCCGGGTGCGCGACCTGACGGGCGCCCGGTGATACGCGACCTGCTCCTGGGCGCCCGGTTCGCCGTCACCGGCGGCCGGCCCGGCTGGGCGCGCACCCTGCTGACCGCCCTCGGCGTGGGCGCCGGTGTGGCCCTGCTGCTGGTCGCGGCGTCCGTGCCGAACGTCCTGGAGGGGCGGGACCTCCGCCACCAGGGCCGCGACCTCACCGCCGGCGAGTCCGGGGCGCCCCGCTCCGACCGCTCCTTCCTGTACGCGGCCACCTCCACGCTCTTCCACGACCGGCCCGTCCGCGGGGTGCTGCTGCGGCCCGACGGGAAGCACCCCCCGGCCCCGCCGGGGGTGCGCGCCCTCCCGGGGCCCGGCGCGATGGTCGTCTCCCCCGCGCTCGGCCGCCTGCTCGCCTCCCCCGAGGGCGCGCTGCTGAGGGAACGCCTGCCGTACGGGATCACCGGCCGGATCGGTGACGCGGGGCTGGTCGGCCCGGCGGAGCTGGTCTACTACGCCCACGGCGCGGCCCTCACCGAGGGGTCCGCCGACGGCCGGGCGGCCGCCTTCGGCCACAACGTCGGGGCGGAGCGGCCCTCCAGCGCCTTCCTGCTGCTGCTGATCGTGGTGGCGTGCGTGGTGCTGCTGCTGCCCGTCCTGGCCTTCGTCGCCACCGCGGCCCGCTTCGGCGGCGAGCGGCGCGACCGCCGGCTGGCCGCGCTGCGGCTGGTCGGCGCGGACATCGCCATGACCCGCCGGATCGCCGCCGGTGAGGCGCTGGCCGGCGCGCTGCTGGGGCTGCTGGCCGGCGCCGGGCTGTTCGCCGCCGCCCGGCACGTCGCCGGCCGGGTGACGGTGTGGGACGTCAACGCCTTCCCGGCCGACGTCACGCCCGTGCCGGCCCTGGCCGTGCTGGTGGCGCTGGTGGTTCCGGTGTGCGCCGTGCTGGTGACGCTGGTGGCCCTGCGCGGGGTGGTGATCGAGCCGCTGGGGGTGGCCCGGGGGACGGTGTCCCGGCCGCGCCGGGTGTGGTGGCGGCTGCTGCTGGTCGCCGCCGGGCTCGCGCTGCTCGTGGCGGCCGGTCCGGTCACCTTCGCGGAGACCACCCTGGACGCGGCGCCGATCGCCGCGGGGGCCCTGCTGGCGCTGACGGGGGTCACGACGCTGCTGCCATGGCTGGTCGAGACCGTGGTCCGGCGGCTGCGGGGCGGCCCGCCGTCGTGGCAGCTCGCCGTGCGCCGGCTCCAGCTCAGCAGTGGTACGGCGGCGCGGGCGGTCAGCGGGATCGTGGTCGCGGCGGCCGGGGCGATCGCGCTCCAGATGCTGTTCGGGGCCGTGCAGAGCGACTTCATGCGGCCCACGAACATGGACGCGGCGCGCGCCCAGCTCAGCCTGCGGGCCGCCACCACCGACCCGGGCGCGCCCCGCGCGCTCGTCCGCGAACTGTCGGCGGCCCGGGGCGTCACCGGTGTCGCGGCCACGCTGTCCTCCTCGGTGTGGCGGGCGGGTCCGCGGCGCGCCGGCGAGGGCTTCGTCCCGAGCACCTCCCTCACGGTCGGCGACTGCCCCTCGCTGCGCGAACTGGGCCGGCTGCCCTCCTGCGCGGACGGTGACGTCTTCATCGCGCGCGCCCACGGCGGCGACGGCCCCGACGACGCCTACCTGGCGGAGACGGCCCGGCCCGGCGCCCGCGTCGACCTGCGGGACGGGCAGGCGCCGCCGCTGCTGTGGCGCATCCCTCCGGGCGCGCGCACGGTCGAGGGGCGACGGGACCCGATGGGGTGGACGTCGTTCGGCGTCTACGCGACGCCCTCGGCGATCGACGCCTCGGTGCTCGACGACCCCGTCCTGACCGCCTGGGTCCGGCTGGACCCGGCCGTGCCGGACGCCGCCGAGCACGCCCGGAACGCCGCCGCGCGGATCAGCCCGCTGATGCGGGTGGACACGGTCCAGGACATGGAGCGGGACCAGCGGTTCACCAGTGTCCGCCGGGGCGTGTTCGCCGCCGCGACGCTCACCATGGCTCTGGTCGCCGTGTCCCTGCTGGTGTCGACGGTGGAGCGGCTGCGCGAACGGCGGCGGCTGCTGTCCACGCTGGTCGCGTTCGGTACGCCGCGCTCGACGCTCGCCTGGTCGGTCCTGTGGCAGACCGCCGTGCCGATCGCGCTCGGCATGGCCCTGGCGGTGGCGGGCGGGTTCGGCCTCGGGACGCTGCTGCTGCGGATGATCGGCAAGGGCGTGGCCGACCCGTGGGTGTTCCTGCCCGTGGTGGGCGTGGGCGCGGGCCTGGTCCTGGCGGTGACCCTGCTGAGCCTGCCGCCCCTGTGGCGCCTGATGCGCCCGGACGGCCTGCGTACGGAGTGACGCGCGGCGCTCCCCGGGTGCCGCCCGGCCCGCTCCCGGGGCGTCAGGCCGCCGGGCCGAGGACGCGGACCGGGAGGGTCCGCATCGCCCCGCGGAGGGCGCCCGCCAGCTCCTCGAACTCGGCCTGGCGGGCCGCGCCCGTGCGCATGGCCAGCGCGATGCGCCGGGAGGGGGCCGGGTCGGCGAACCAGCCCGTCACCAGGCGGTCGTTGCGCCCGGTCTCCACCGTGACGGCGGTGCGCGGCAGCAGGGTCACGCCGAGGCCGCCCGCGACGAGCTGGACCAGCGTGGACAGGCCGGCCGCGGTGGTGGTGACCGCGGCACCGTCCTCCCGGCCCGCCTCGCGGCAGATGTCCAGCGCCTGGTCGCGCAGGCAGTGCCCCTCGTCCAGCAGCAGCAGCCGCAGCTCGCGCAGCGCGTCGCGCGGGATGTCGGTGCGCCCGCCCAGCCAATGGTCCTCGGGCGTGACCAGCACGAAGTCCTCGTCGAACAGCGGCAGTTCGGTGACGCCCGGCACGCCCAGCGGCACGGCCAGCAGCAGCAGGTCCAGCCGACCGGCCGCCAGCCCCTCCAGCAGGGAGGAGGTCTGCTCCTCGTGGACCTGGAGGTCCAGCTCCGGATACCGCTCGTGGACCAGCCGCAGCACGGTCGGCAGCAGGTAGGGCGCCACCGTGGGGATCACCCCCAGCCGCAGCACCCCGGTGAACGGCGCGTGCGCCGCCTCCGCCTCCTCCATCAGCTCCGCGACGGCGTCCAGCACGGCACGGGCGCGGACCGCGAGGCGTTCCCCCGCGGGGGAAAGGAGCACCTTCCGTGTCGTACGCTCCAGCAACTGGACACCGAGTGCCTCTTCGAGTGCCGAAACCGCGCCCGAAAGGGCGGGCTGACTCATACCGATCGCGGCGGCCGCGTCCCGGAAGTGCAGGTGCTCCGCCACTGCCACGAACGCCCTGAGCTGGGCCAGACTGGGCTGCTTACCCTTATATACGGACACCACTGATAACCACCTTCGATCAACACGACCCAGTCTAGCTATTTCACTGATCAATGCACGCCGTGCCATGCTGGGGCTCCGTCCAACCCCCACGGAAGACCTCAAAAGGGACTTCCCAGTTGCAAGGAGCGCGTGTGCTCACTGTCGGTGACCAGTTCCCCACGTACGACCTGACCGCCTGCGTGTCGCTCGAGAGCGGCAAGGAGTTCGCGCAGATCGACCACAAGTCCCACGAGGGCAAGTGGCGCGTGGTGTTCTTCTGGCCGAAGGACTTCACCTTCGTCTGCCCCACCGAGATCGCCGCCTTCGGCAAGCTGAACGACGAGTTCGCCGACCGCGACGCCCAGATCCTCGGCGTCTCCGGCGACTCCGAGTTCGTGCACCACGCCTGGCGCAAGGACCACGCCGACCTGCGTGACCTGCCCTTCCCGATGCTGGCCGACTCCAAGCACGAGCTGATGCGGGACTGCGGTGTCGAGGGCGAGGACGGCTTCGCGCAGCGCGCCGTCTTCATCGTGGACCCGAACAACGAGATCCAGTTCTGCATGGTGACCGCCGGCTCCGTCGGCCGTAACCCCAAGGAGGTCCTGCGGGTGCTGGACGCCCTCCAGACCGACGAGCTGTGCCCCTGCAACTGGACCAAGGGCGAGGACACCCTCGACCCGGTCAAGCTCCTGTCCGGCGAGTGACGAGGAACTGAACCGACATGGCTCTCGATGAACTGAAGTCCGCCATACCGGACTACGCCAAGGACCTGAAGCTGAACCTCGGCTCGGTCATCGGCAACAGCGAGCTCCCGCAGCAGCAGCTCTGGGGCACGGTCCTGGCCTGCGCGATCGCCTCGCGCTCGCCGAAGGTCCTGCGCGAGCTGGAGCCGGAGGCCAAGGCGAACCTGAAGCCCGAGGCGTACCAGGCCGCCAAGTCGGCCGCCGCCATCATGGCGATGAACAACGTCTTCTACCGCACGCGTCACCTGCTCTCCGACCCGGAGTACGGGACGATGCGCGCCGGTCTGCGGATGAACGTCATCGGCAACCCGGGCGTGGAGAAGGTCGACTTCGAGCTGTGGTCGCTCGCCGTCTCCGCGATCAACGGCTGCGGCATGTGCCTCGACTCGCACGAGCAGGTGCTGCGCAAGGCCGGTGTGGACCGCGACACGATCCAGGAGGCGTTCAAGATCGCCTCGGTGATCCAGGCGGTCGGCGCGACCCTCGACGCCGAGGCCGTGCTCGCCGAGTAGTCCCACGCGTCCCCCGCGTACGAAAAAGGGGCCCGCCGACATCCCTGTCGGCGGGCCCCTTCCGCGTACGCGCGCCTCCGGCCGGCCCGCCCCGCGCGCGGGGACGGGGGTCAGGACCTGAGCGCGGTCATCAGCGCCTTCATGTCCTCGACCATGAGGTTCCGCAGACCGGCCGTCGTGGCGGGCGCGGGCACCGGCGCCGGCGCGCCCTCCTCCGCCACCGGGTCGTAATCCGTCTGGGCACTGACGAACAGCGTGAGCACGGCCTGCCCGTCCAGCACCTTCAGCCCCGCGAAGCCCGCGTCGTCCTGGGCGAAGAACGCCCGCTCCCCCAGACCGGGCAGGGGCTTCCAGTCCCAGTCGTCCCAGGCCCGGGCGGTTTCGAGGGCCTCGAACTCCGGTCCGGGGTCCATCTTCTTGTGCAGCGCGTAGGTGAGGTCGACGCCGACCGTCGACTCGTCGGTGCCCAGCGACACCGAGCACTGCACCTGGTCGAGCGCCTCGTGGACCTCGCGCATGCCCTGCGTGGTCTCGCCGCGCTCGCCGTACTCGCCGCTCAGCGCCGTCAGCCGCGCCTCGTCGCACAGTTGCCGGGGGGTGTGGTAGCCGCGCAGGTCGGGGCCCTTGGCCTGGTACGCGTACAGCCCGCCCGCCCAGAGGGCCGAGGCGGCCACCGCGCCGCCGAGCGCCCACAGCCAGGAGCGGCGCGCCCGCCGGCCTTGGCCGGGCCGCCGCCCCGGGTCGCCGGCCGCGTCGGGCTCCGCCGGCGGTACGGGTCCGTACGACGGCGGTATCGGGACGTCGCCGTCGCCGCCCACGAGTTCGGGTTCGGATATCACGCGCCCTCCCCGGGGCCGTTCCCCGGCGCGGGCGTCGGCGCCGTGCCGTGGACCGTCGCCCCGTGCGGGCCGGGCGCGGCGCGCAGCGCCTGCTCCTGGGCGTACGCGCGCAGGTAACCCACGACCGTGTTGGTGACCGCGACGAGCGGCACCGCCACCACCGCGCCGCCGATCCCGGCGACCAGGCCGCCGGCCGCGACGGTGAGGACGACCGCGAGCGGGTGGACCCGCACCGCCCGTCCCAGGATGAACGGCTGGAGGACGTGGCCCTCGATCTGCTGTACGGCGAGGACGACCAGCAGCACCATCAGCGCGGTGAACACGCCCTGGGTGACGAGGGCGACGATGACCGCCAGCGCGCCGGAGACGACCGCGCCGACCAGCGGGATGAAGGAGAAGAGGAAGATGAAGACGCCCAGCGGCACGGCCAGCGGCACGTCGAGGAAGTAGATGCCGAGACCGATGAAGATGGCGTCGATCAGCGCGACGATCACCGTGCCGCGTACATAGGCGGTGAGGGTGCGCCAGGCGCGCGGGCCGGCCCCCGCGACACCGGGGCGGGCCTGGGCCGGGACCAGCTTCAGCCACCAGCTCCACACCTTCCTGCCGTCGTACAGCAGGAAGAGCGTCGAGAACATCGTCAGCAGGATGCCGGTGAGGATCTCCACCATCACGGTCACGCCCTGGAGACCGGCGGTGGTGATCTCTTCGGTGTTGGTCCCGATCGTGTCGCTGAGGTTCTTGGCGATGTCGTTGATCTGCTGCTCGGTGACGTGGAACGGGCTGTCCAGGAGCCAGGCCTTGAGCTCGTCGATGCCGTCCCGGACGCGGTCGGAGATGTCGCCCAGGTTGTCCATCACCTGCCAGACGACGAACCAGCCGACGAGGCCCATGATGACGAAGCCGGTGATGGCGGTGACGGCCGTGGCGAGTCCGCGCGGCAGGCCCCAGGTACGCAGCCGGGCCACGGTGGGCTGGAGCAGCGCGGTGATGAGCAGTGCGGCGACGAAGGCGAGGACGACGAGCTGCACCTCGCTGATGACCTTCATCAGCACCCACAGGGTGCCCGCCAGGACCAGCAGCCGCCAGCCGGCCTCGGCCGCCACACGGATGCCCCAGGGGATGGCGGCGACAGGGTCGGGGCGCGCGGCGACGGCGGGGGCGTACGTGGGGGGCGCGGGAACGCTGTCCGGTACGGCCGGGGTCTCCTCACCGGGCTCGTCCCCCGGCTCACCCGCGGCTCGGCGCTCTTCCAACCGCTGTCCCATCCGGGTCAGGCCGGCGCCCAGTCTGCCGAGCCACCCTGGCACTTTCGACATGATCTTTCCTCTTCCCCCCCACCACTCCCCCCGGGAGTTACCGCCCTGACGGTACACGCACGGAGCCCCTCACCGTCGGACGGTGAGGGGCTCCGGGACGCTGAGCCGTGCGGCCGGGCGTTCTAGTACCAGTGGTTGGCCTGCCAGAAGCTCCACGCGCCGCAGGGGCTGCCGTAGCGCTCGTTCATGTAGTTGAGGCCCCACTTGATCTGGGTGGCCGGGTTGGTCTGCCAGTCGGCGCCCGCCGACGACATCTTGGACCCGGGGAGGGCCTGGACCAGGCCGTACGCGCCGGACGAGGCGTTCGTGGCGCGGTAGTTCCAGCTCGACTCGTGGTCCACGATGTTGCTGAAGCACTGGAACTGGTCGCCGGGGATCATCTGGCGGGCCATCGCCTGCACGTCGGAGACGCTGTACGAGGACTGCGTCGCGAAGGTGGTGGCGCTGCGGACCTCGTCGCGGCTGGCGCGCTCCTCGGCCTCGCGCTCCTTGCGCTCCTGCTCGGCCTTCTCCGCCTTCTCGGCCTCCGCGTCGGCAGCGGCCTTCTTGGCCTCCGCGTCCTTGGCGGCCTGGATGCGGGCGGCTTCCTCGGCGGACTTCTGCGCGGCCGAGTCGGCGGCGGCGGCCTGCGCCTCCGCCTGCTGCGTCAGCGACGAGACCTGAACCTGGGCCTGCTCGCCGACGGGGATGTCGGCCAGGAGCGTCGTGTTGGCGGCGGCCGCCTCGAAGTTGTCGTTCGAGGGCTGGGTGTTGCCCGAGGCAACGCCGACGACGGCGCCGACTGTGGTGACCGCAGTGGCCGAAGCCACCGCGAATCCCCGGACCGAGATCCGGCTCACACGGTTTCCTTCCAGCATCGCCCGCTTAGGTGACCTCGCGGGCGAAAATCTTGCCCCTGACGCTGGTCCCCCCACTGCTGGGTCACGGGGGACACGGGCCCGGTGGGCAACTCCCTTGCGGGAGAGCCGCGTGGTGCTGCGGGCGGCATACGGCGAACGACTGTTGAGTTGTGTCACGCGGTGACAGGTGTGCCGTATGCGGGGCCTGACGGAAGCAAGACTCTGCCCGACGCCGACACCGCAAGGCAATTATTCACCGCGTGTGAAAGCTCACACCCCAGTGGTCCCAGGAGTTTTGCGGATTCCGTCGCACGGCGTGGCGCCGCCCGGCTAAGCTCTCGCGCTTTGCCGGGCGGCGCCAATTCCATGTCGGATTTGCGGGGTTAAACCTGCCCGTCCTCCAGCATTTCGGTCACGAGCGCGGCGATCTGCGAGCGCTCGGAGCGGGTCAGGGTGACGTGGGCGAAGAGCGGATGCCCCTTCAGTTTCTCGACGACGGCGACGACTCCGTCGTACCGGCCGACCCTGAGGTTGTCGCGCTGCGCCACGTCATGAGTGAGCACGACCCGGGAATTCGCCCCGATACGGGACAACACGGTCAGCAGGACGTTGCGTTCCAGCGACTGGGCCTCGTCGACGATGACGAACGCGTCGTGCAGCGAACGGCCCCGGATGTGCGTGAGCGGCAGGACCTCCAGCATGCCCCGGCTCAGCACCTCCTCGATGACCTCGCGCCCGGCCACCGCCGAGAGCGTGTCGAACACCGCCTGCGCCCAGGGGCTCATCTTCTCGGCCTCGGTGCCCGGCAGGTAGCCGAGCTCCTGGCCGCCGACCGCGTACAGCGGCCGGAAGACCATCACCTTCTGGTGCTGACGGCGCTCCAGGACCGCCTCCAGCCCGGCGCACAGCGCGAGCGCCGACTTGCCGGTGCCCGCCCGGCCGCCCATGGACACGATGCCGACGTCCGGGTCCAACAGCAGGTCCAGCGCGATCCGCTGCTCCGCGCTGCGGCCCCGGATGCCGAACGCCTCCCGATCGCCCCGGACCAGGCGCACGTTCCCCTCGGCGGTGACCCGGCCGAGCGCCTTGCCGCGCTCGGACTGGAGGACCAGTCCGGTGTGCACCGGCAGGCCGGCCGCCTCGGGGACGTACAGTCTCTCCTCCGTGTACAGCAGGTCGACCTGCTCGGCGGAGAGCGGCAGTTCGGACATACCGGTCCAGCCGGAGTCGGTGATGGCGAGCTCCGCCCGGTACTCCTCGGCGAGGAGTCCGACCGACGACGCCTTGATGCGCAGCGGCAGGTCCTTGGACACGACGGTGACGTCGTACCCCTCGGCCTGGAGGTTGCGCGCGACGGCCAGGATCCGTGAGTCGTTGTCGCCGAGGCGGTAGCCGGCCGGGAGGACGGCGGGATCCGAGTGGTTGAGCTCCACACGCAGGGTCCCGCCGAACTCCCCGATCGGGAGCGGGGCGTCGAGGCGGCCGTACCGGATCCGGAAGTCGTCCAGCAGGCGCAGCGCCTGCCGGGCGAAGTACCCGAGCTCCGGGTGGTGCCTCTTGGCCTCCAGTTCCGTGACCACCACGATGGGGAGCACGACCTCGTGCTCCTCGAAGCGGGCCATGGCACCGGGATCGGCCAGCAGGACGCTGGTGTCGAGAACGTAGGTGCGCCTGTCGTTGAGGCGGCGCTTTGTGCTGTTCACCACGGAAGGACCTACCCCCTCAGGTGAGGTCGGGTGCGACTTCGACGGCGTCGCGGGGGGATGGGGCCGGGCTCTGGCCGCGATGCGCGGGCCGAGCTCCGGCCCTCCGCGTCGTCCGTGCACGAGCTGCACGGTCGTCCTGGTGCAAAGGGCCTCCCGGGTGAGCGGGCTGGCGTGCCGCTCACACTGGGGTGGGTATTCCCTCGAACGACCGGCGCCATGCCATGGCATATGACGACGGGTCGGTGAACGGGTGGTGACGGGGGGCCGCCGGGCGGCCGCGCCCCGCCGGGGACGCCCCTTCCGCCGGGCGTCCGGTGTCCCGGGGGAACGGCCCCTCAGGTGCCGTAACGGCGATGGCGGGCGGCGTAGTCGCGCAGCGCGCGGAGGAAGTCGACCTTGCGGAAGGCCGGCCAGTGGACCTCGCAGAAGTAGTACTCCGAGTGGGCGCTCTGCCAGAGCATGAAGCCCGACAGGCGCTGTTCGCCGCTGGTGCGGATCACCAGGTCGGGGTCCGGCTGGCCGCGCGTGTAGAGGTGCTCCGAGATGTGCTCGACGTCCACGATCTCGGCGAGCTCCTCGAAGCTCGTGCCCTTCTCCGCGTGCTCCAGCAGCAGCGAGCGGACCGCGTCGGCGATCTCCTGCCGACCGCCGTAGCCCACGGCGACGTTCACGAGTATTCCGGTGCGGTCGCGGGTGGCCTCCTCGGCCTCCTTCAGCACCGCCTGCGTCCGGGCGGGCAGCAGGTCCAGCGTGCCGACGTGGTGGACGCGCCAGCGGCCGTCGGCCGCGAGGTCGCGCACCGCGTTCTCGATGATGCCGAGGAGCGGCACGAGCTGCTCCTCCGGCCGGTTGAGGTTGTCGGTGGACAGCATCCAGAGCGTGACGACCTCGACGTCCGTCTCGTCGCACCAGCCCAGCAGTTCCTGGATCTTGCTCGCGCCGGCCTTGTGACCCTGCTCCGGGGTGCCGCCGGACGCCTTCGCCCAGCGGCGGTTGCCGTCGAGGATGACACCGATGTGCTTGGGCACCTGGGCGTGGTCGAGGCGGCCCTCCACCCGGCGTGCGTAGAGCCTGTACACCAGGTCGCGCAAGTTCACCGATCTCACCTCTCGATTGCGTACGGGCCCGCCACGGCGTCGGCCCAGGGAGACAGGGGGAAGCGGCACCGCTCGATCCCGGCGCACCGCGGCTGTCCCCGAGGCCGCCACATTACTGCGCGGGGGTCACGGCGGCCCAACCCGGTCTGTCACAAGTACGTGATAAGGAGGAGGGCGTGACTGATACCCCCGCATACCGCCCCGCCGACGGCCGCTACGACTCCATGGAGTACCGCCGCACCGGCCGCAGCGGGCTCAAGCTGCCCGCCATCTCGCTCGGCCTCTGGCACAACTTCGGCGACGACCGCACCCTCGCCTCGCAGCGCGCGATCCTCCGCCGCGCCTTCGACCTGGGCGTGACGCACTTCGACCTGGCGAACAACTACGGGCCGCCGCCCGGATCCGCCGAGACCAATTTCGGCAAGATCTTCGCCGAGGACTTCGCCCGTCACCGCGACGAGCTCGTGCTCTCCACCAAGGCGGGTTACCTCATGCACCCCGGGCCGTACGGCGAGTGGGGCTCCCGCAAGTACCTGCTGTCCTCGCTGGACGCCTCGCTGAGGCGGATGGGCGTCGAGTACGTCGACATCTTCTACTCGCACCGCTTCGACAAGGAGACCCCGCTGGAGGAGACGATGGGCGCCCTCGCCTCCGCCGTCCAGCAGGGCAAGGCGCTGTACGTCGGCGTCTCCTCGTACAGCAGCGCGCAGACCGCCGAGGCGGCACGGCTGCTGAAGGAGATGGGTGTCCCGGCCCTGATCCACCAGCCGTCCTATTCGATGATCAATCGCTGGACCGAGGACGACGCGCTCCTGGACACCCTGGAGGCGGCCGGCATGGGCTGCATCTCCTTCGCGCCGCTCGCCCAGGGCCTGCTCACCGACAAGTACCTCAAGGGCATCCCGGAGGGTTCGCGGGCCACCCAGGGCAAGTCCCTGGACCCGAACCTGCTCTCCGAGGAGGTCGTCCGCCGGCTGCGCGGCCTGCACGAGATCGCCCGCCGCCGGGGCCAGTCCCTCGCGCAGCTCGCGCTGACGTGGGTGCTGCGGGACGAGCGGATGACGTCGGCGCTGATCGGCGCGTCCAGCGTGGCGCAGCTGGAGGAGAACATCGCCGCGCTGGCCGGTGCACCGCTGACGGACGAGGAGCTGAAGGAGATCGACTCGTACGCGGTCGACACCGCCGGCACCAACATCTGGGCGGCCCGGAGCTGACGGCGGTGGCGGCCGGGGCTCGGCCGGGCCCGAGGGCGGGGGCGTCGGGAGGCCGGGCTGCGAGGGGGGCGGCCGGGTCTGGCCGAAGGGCGCTCTTGACGCCGGACGAAAAAACGGGCCGGTCCGTGGGGGGGATACGGACCGGCCCGAGGGGGGGTTTCCACCATAACCCTTCGTAAGTGATGGCGCGCGCCACGACAGGCCGCGACTACGCTCCGAAAATGGGGGACCCCGCCGGAACCACGGGATCCAGCCGGTTTTCCCGTCCCCGCGCCCCGGTTCCGTGTCCTCCCCAGGGGGGACCCCACCGGAAGGGCGTCGGGTTGACGCCCCGGGCGGCGCCTGAAGAAACGCTCCGGCGGAGGAGTGCGGGGGGCGGGGTTCAGCGGCGCAGCAGGGTGATGCCGTCGCGCACGGCGACCTCGCGGTACCCGTACCGCTGCTGGGCGGCGGCCAGCTCGGCCTCCTGCTGTTCGAGCGGGTAGGGCCAGTGGCCCGTCGGGTACGGCCAGGCCTCGGGGGCCCGCCGGTCGTGGATGATCCACTCGGCGGTGGGCGGCGGGAGGCGCTTGCGGTCGTACTCGTACAGCCTCCCCTCCACCGGGAAGGTCGGGAAGACGACGACCGTGCAGCGCGAGGTGAGCTGCGGGACCAGCCGGTTGGAGGCCGCGACGGTGGCGCCGTCCGGGATCCTCGCGAGCAGCGCGCGGGCGGCTTCGATGTGTCCGGTCGTCCGCCAGGTGGCGCGCTGGGCCAGTTGGGCGAGCGGGAACGACGGCAGCATCACCAGCGTGACGGCGAGGACGGTGGCGAGCGAGGCGCGGACGTGGCGGGCGGCGAGCGGGTGCCCGCCGCGGCGCCAGACGGTCAGCGCGTCGATCAGCCCGGCGAGGACGACCGGCATCAGCACGGCGCTGTAATGGAACGCCGTACCCCAGTGGAAGCCGTTGTCCGACATCATCCGCCAGGCCAGCGTGGGAACGGCGATCAGCGCGAGCGGCGAGCGCAGCGCGAGCAGCGCGGACGGGGCGAAGACCAGGACCAGCGTCATGGCCTTGACGTCGGGGCGCAGCGCGTCGAGCGGGGCGTGCGCGAGGGTGCTGAGGAGTGAGCCGTACCCCTCGGCGAGGTTGCCGCCGTGCGCGTACCCGCCGGCCGGGTGGAAGGCGGGCATCAGCAGCTTGATCTCGGCCGCCGAACCGACGAGCCCGGCCGCCGCGGTGACGAGGCCGAGCCGGCGCGGCCCCTTCAGCGCGATGTACGCGCCGACGGCGGCGAGGGTGAGGCCGAGGTCCTCCTTGACCAGGAGGAGGGGGGCGGCCCAGGCGACGGCCGGGCGCCAGCGCCGGTGGGCCAGGGCTTCGAGCGAGCAGGCGAGCAGCGGTACGGCGAGGGAGACCTCGTGGAAGTCGAAGGCGGCGGCCGACGCGATGCCCCAGCTCAGCCCGTACGCGGCGGCGACGGCGTGGGCGGAGCGGCGGCCGAGCGCCCGCCGGGCCCAGCGGGCGAGCGGCACGACGGCGAGGGCGAGCAGCGCGGACTGGGCGACGAGCAGGCAGAGCGGGGAGGGCCAGATCCGGTAGAGCGGGGCGAGGACGGCCAGGAGGGGGTGGAAGTGGTCCCCGAGGAGGTTGAAGTCCTCGCCGCGCAACGGGACGAGCGGGGCGCGGAGTTCGGCGTAGGCGCGTACCGCCTGCTCGAAGATGCCGAGGTCGTAGCCGGTGGTGCGGAGGAGGAGGTGCCGGCGCACGGCGACGGTCGCGTACAGCGCGCAGAGCGCCGCGGCCCACCCCCAGGGGAGCAGCCCGCCGGCCGGGAGGCGGGGGCGGCGGAACCGGCTGCGGTGGCGGGGGAGGTGGGGGTGGGGGTGGGTGGTGGAGGTGGGCGTGGGGCGGGTGGGGGCGGCGTCGGCGTCCGTGTCGGTGTCGGAGGGGGCCGGGTCGGCCGCGGGGGTGGAGGGAGGTGCCGTGGCCCCCGGGGGGCCGGTGGTGGTGCCGGGGGGCGCGGAGGTCCGTGGGGCGCCCGTGGCCCCGGGGGCGGCCGTCTGCTGGGCCTGGCGGCCGGACGGGGGCTGATTGTCAGGGAATGTCCGCATGTGCCCGCATGCTAGGACGCGGGTGGGCGGCTCAGCGCAGGTCGTGGCCCGTGGTGCTGTCGACGTGGTGCGGAATCTCCCCCTCATGGCGGTCACCCGTCGACAGCGTTCCCGAGGGCTCGAACATCAGAATGGACGCCCCGTCCGGCGAGGACGGCTTGTGCTCCGTGCCCTTCGGGACGACGAAGGTGTCGCCCCGCCGCAGTTCGACCGTCCGCTCGGTGCCGTCGGCCGCGCGCAGCGCGATGTCGAACCGGCCGTCCAGGACCAGGAAGAACTCGTCCGTGTCGGCGTGGACGTGCCACACGTGGTCGCCGGCGGCGTGCGCGATCCGTACGTCGTAGTCGTTCATACGGGCCACGATGCGGGGGCTGTAGACGTCGTCGAAGGTGGCGAGGGCTTCGGTGAGGTTGACCGGCTCGGTATCCATGCGGCCCATACTGCGCCGCTCCCCCGCCCGCAGTCCCGTCCTTTTTCCCGCGCGGACCGTCGGGCGGCGGCCGCCGCTCAGGCGGGCGGGACCGCCGCGAACGCGCCCAGCAGGACGCCCACCAGCGCCCCGCCGATCATGAACGGCCCGAACGGGATGGCGCTCTTGCGGGTCGCCCGCCGCAGCGCCACCAGCCCGAACCCGTACACCGCGCCGAACAGGAACCCGGCGAAGGCCCCCACGAACAGCACGCCCCAGCCGTACCAGCCGAGGGCCACGCCCAGCGCGAGGGCGAGCTTCACGTCGCCGAAGCCCATGCCGCTCGGGTGCACCAGGAACAGCATCAGGTAGCCGGTGCCCATCGCGAGACCGCCCAGCAGCGCGGAGAACCACGCCCCCGCGTGCCACGGCAGCAGCGCGGCGGCCCCCAGCAGCACGGCCGTTCCGGCGGCGAGCGGCAGGGTCAGCCGGTCCGGCAGCCGGTGCACCGCCCGGTCGACCAGGGCCAGCAGCACCGCGACCGGCGCGGCCGACAGCCACACCGCCAGTTCGGGGCGGGGGCCCGTCGCGGCGGCGAGCGCGGCGCAGACGAGGGCGGTGACGACCGGGACGGTGACGGCCGGGGCGGGCCTCGGGGAGGCGGACGGCCGCACAGGAGAAGGGGAGGGGAGCGGGGAAGGGGATCGGGAAGGGGGCGGGGACGGCCGGGAAGGGGATGGCCGGGGCGGCGGCGCGGGCGGGGCGCCGTCGGGCCGGGGGGCGTCGGGCTGGGGGCAGTGGGGCCGGGCGCTGTGGGGCAGGGGGCCGTCGGGCAGGGGGCCGTCGGGCAGGGTGGCGTCGGGCAGGGTGGCGTCGGGCAGGGTGGTGCCCGCCGGGACGGCCACCGCGCACACCCCGCAGCGCGGCGGGCCGAGCCAGCCGCGCGCGGGGCCCGTGAACGGGTGCCCGGCGGGACAGGCGTCCCGCCACGGTTCGTCCGGCTCCACGGACAGGCGGTACGCGGCGCGCGGCACGAGCAGGCCGGCGGCGGCGCCCCACAGGGCGGCGACGGCGATCAGCGTGGCGTACACGCGCCCGACCCTAGGGCCCGCCCGGCCGCCGGTCATGGGCCCACGGACCCACTGCCGCCGCTCACGGGCCCACGCTACGGTCGTCGCCCATGGCGAACCTACGCGAGTGGCGCGACGGCGACGGGCTGCTGACCTTCCTGGACCGGCCCGCCCAGGCGCCCGTCCCCGTCGGGATAGCCGCCTCCTTCGGCACCCGGAGGCGCGGTCTGCTGGGCCGGGACGGCATCGCGGGCGCGCTGCTCCTCAGCCCCTGCAACAGCGTCCACACCTTCCGGATGCGGTTCGCGATCGACGTGGCGTACCTGGACCGGGACCTGCGGGTCGTCGACGTGGCCACGATGCCGCCCGGCCGTCTGGGGCTGCCCCGCCTCCGTGCCCGTCACGTCCTGGAGGCGGAGGCCGGGGCCATGGAACGGTGGGGCGTCCGGACCGGCACCCGGCTGGCCGTCACGGTGGGCCCGGCCCCAGCAGGGTGAACGCCCCGTACGCCGCCGAGGCCGCCGCCAGCACGCCCAGGACCAGCACCACCGTCCGGTCCCGCAGCCGCGCCAGGGCCACCGCCGCCGGGAGCAGCAGCGGGAACGCCGGCATCATCAGGCGCGGCCGGGAGCCGAAATACGCGGCGCCGACCAGCGAGACGACGACGACCCCGAGGGTGTACACCAGCACCGGCAGCGGCTGCCGCTGCCTGACGCACAGCCACACCACCCAGCCCACCAGCGCGAGCGCCGCGCACAGCCCCACCCCGGCGAGCGGCACCGGGCCCGTCAGGTTCCGCCACACGAACCGGGCCAGTGCCGCACCGCCGTCGATGCTGTTGCCCCACGCCGCCTGCACCTCGAAGTACGCGGTCGCGCTGCCCTCGCGGACGGCGACGAAGACCACGTACCCGAGCCAGCCCAGCGGTGCGAGCAGCACGCCCGCCGCCATCCGGGCCGTCAGCCGCCGCTCCCGTACGACGGTCACCAGCGCGGTGATCCCGAGCGCCGCCACGAGCGCGGCCGCCGACGGCCGGGTCAGCCCCGCGCACGCGCACAGCGCACCCGCCCAGACCCACCGGTCGCGCAGCACCGCGTACAGCGACCAGGCGGCGAAGGCGGTGAACAGCGTCTCCGTGTACGCCATCGACTGGACGAACGCCGTCGGGTACACGCCCCACAGCACCGCCAGCACCACCCCGGCCCGCCGTCCGGCGACCCGCTCCCCCACGGCGTAGATCCCCCACGCGGCGGCGAGCGACGCCGTCCAGGCGACCACCAGTCCGGCCGTCGCCGCGTCGGTCCGCAGGACCTCCGACAGGCCTCGTTCCAGGGCGGGCAGCAGGGGGAAGAAGGCCAGGTCGGAGTGGACGCTGCCGTCCGGGAGCGTGACCTCGTGGCCGTACCCGTGCTCGGCGATCCGCACGTACCAGACGGAGTCCCAGCGACCCTTCAGCCGGTGCAGGGCGTCCTGGCCGGCCGCCGCGGCGGCGACCGCGAGGACCGCCAGCCCCACCGCGCGCACCGCGGCGTAGCCCCACAGGGCGGGCGCTGCGGAGGCGGGACGATCCGGTTGCCGGGACATGCGCCCGATTATCCCGGCCGGTCCCGGCCGGGATGCCGCCGGGCGGCGAGGAGGTCGGCCGGCGGGCCAGGGGGTCGGCCGGCCGCCGGCGGCGGCGGGTGCCGGGGCTCGGGTGTCGGAGGTCGGCGGGCGGGGGTCGGGGCGGGCGTCGGAGGCCGGCCGTGGGCGTCGGGGGCGTCAGCCGGGCGGTTCCTCGACCGGGACGTCGCTGACCGCCGCGACCATCAGGTGCGGGGCGTCCTCGTCGCACTGCCCGACGCTCACCGCCACCCAGCGCGGCCCGTGCGGCGACCCGACCGGGCCCCAGACCATGAGGTCCCCGTACAGGTCGAAGGCGCACAGCTCCGCGAAGAGCGGGAGCACCGGCCCGTCGCCGGCCCCGCCGCGCACGAAGGCGCCCATGCTCACCACCCGGTGCGGTCCCCACCGCTCGTCCAGGACGCTCGTCAGGGCGCCGAGGTACGCCTCCGCCTCCTCCTGGGCGGCGTCCCACTCCGGGCCGGGGACACCGAAGTAGGCGCGGCTCTCCCACAGGAGCCGCAGCCGGAAACCCGCGCCCAGGCTGCCGCTCCAGCCCTCCGCCCGGGACGGCTCCCAGCGGGTGGGGCCGTCCTCCGGTACGGGCAGGTCGAGCAGCGCGCCGACGGCGGCGGCGGTCCCGGTCACGTCGAACGGGGTACCCGTGGCCTTCACAGCTTGGCCCTGTCCATGGGCCGGGGCAGCGCCTCCAGGGCGCCGGTGGCGCGCACGTCCCGGTTGACGGCGACGAGGTCGTCGACGGACGTGACGCTTCCGGACAGGTCCAGCAGCAGGCCGCCGTTCCCGGCCGGCTCCGCCGTTCCCGGCAGGCCCCCGGGTGGTGCGAGGAGCGCGGCACGCCCCGCGGACAGGTAGGCCGCCCAGCCGACGCACGCCTGGCCGGGCTCGCGCCCGTCGTCCTCCAGGGCGAGCTGGAGTTCCGTCTCCGTCACCTCGCCCCAGTCGACGTCCCACGTCTCGGCGAGGGCGCGGAGGATGGCGGCGTACGGGAGGGGCGGGTGGTCGTCCGGGGCGGTGACGGTGACCACCACGCTCATGGCGAGGTGGCCGGAGGACCCTCCCCCGGTGCCGCTGACGGTGACCCCTACCGGCTGCGCGGCGGGCGTCGACAGCGCCATGGCGTACCCCTTGCGGTCCGACCAGTCGTCACCGGCGTTGCGTTCCCGGAGGTGTGCGGCGAGGGCGTCGGGGCCGGTCGCGTCCCCGATCGGCTCCCAGCCGCCGAAGACGGCCGGGTCGGTCTCGCGCAGCCGCGCGAGGAACGTGCTCCAGCGGACCGCCAGCTCCTGTTCCGACTCGGGCCTGGGCCCCCAGAAGCCCCGTACGACGCGCCTCATGATCCGTCCTCCTCCGTGGTGGCCCCCCTCTTCCGCATCGGCATCCCTATCCGTATCCGTCTCCCGATCCGCATCCTAGGGACCGGTCCCGGCGGACGGGCCGTCACCCGCCGGGACGCATCGGGCCCGAGAGGGGGCGCTGCTGCGGTGTGTGGACCACCTTGACCGGCAGGTCCTCGTCGAGGAACGCCAGCCGGGCCGCCCGGGCGACCAGCGGGTCCGAGAAGTGCCATTCGACGGTACGGCCCCCGGCCGCGGCCACCTGGCCCCGCGCCTCCTCCAGGAACCTCGCCTTCCCGGACTCCGTGAGCCGCGCCACCGGCTTCCCGTCCTTCCGTGCCAGGTAGCCGGTGTAGCCGAGCTTCGCCTCCAGGAACGTCTGCCGGCCGGCGTCCCAGCCGTCGAACTCGACCGGGCGCCTGCCCGCCTCGGGGTGCGGTACGACGTACTCCTTGCCGCGCACGCTGCCGCTGATCTGCTCCTGGTAGCGCAGCCACGCCTCGTTGGCCCAGGTCGGTTCGGGGTTGCGGTCGCGGCTGCGCCAGGCGCCGTTCCCCTGGTCGGCGTCCCCGAGCACCGGGTCGTCGAGACCGGCGGCCCACTCCGGCGGGCCGTAGTTGCGCGGGTCGTTCCGGTCGCCGGGCGTGGGCGGCGGCCACTCCTTGGGCCCGTTCCTCTTCTTCCCGGCGTCCTGCGCGGCCCGTTCGGCCGCGTCCGCGTCGCGGTCGGCCTGCCGGGCGGCCTCCGTCCTCGCCGGGTCGTCGCCCTCGCCGCACGGCTCGGCGAGCAGCCGTACGGGGACGGTGGCGCGGCGCGGGCCGGCGGCGAGGAGTGCGGTGCCCGTGCCGGGGGTGCCGGGGGTGTCGGCGATGCCGGGGATGCCGGCGGTCGTGCCGGTGGTGCCGGCGGTCGTGCCGGGGACGTCGCTGCCGGGGGTCCCGGCGGAGTACGGGACACGGGGGCGGCCACCCCGGCTGAACGTGCAGCCCGTGAGGCCCGCCTCCTCCGCGGCCTCGTCGGCATGCCGGCGCGCCTCGCGGGCGGCCGCCTCCGCGGCGTCGACGTCCCCGGCCGCGGCGGCCTTGCGGGCCTTGGCAGCCGCCTCGGACGCCTTGCGGGCCAGGTCCCCGACGACCCCCAGCTTGCCGAGCTTGCCCAGTTTGCCGAGCTTCCCGACGAGCTTGGCCTCGCCGTAGCCGGGGATGAACAGGGACCCCACGTTCCACAGCACGGTGCCGGCGGCCTGCCCTTGATCGCCGCGGCCCCACATGTTCCGGACGTCGTCCCCGAGGAACACGTCGTCGAGGACCGTCACTCCCGTCCCCAGGGACGCCCCGCCCCAGTCGAGGACGGCACCCAGGTGGTCGCCCTCCGCCCACTTGGCGGCCGCGTCCCCGGTGTCCTTCAGCCACTGCTCGCCGAGTCCCCTGCCGTACTCCTTGATGCCCTCCCAGGCCTTGACCGGGTGGAGGACCGTGTCGAACGTGCCGGTGACGTCCCCCCAGAGACCGTCCTTGGCCACGCCCTCGACGAAACCGCCGACCTGGTGCGCGCCGCAGGAGAGGAAGGCCCCGATCCCGGAGGTGCAGCTCTCACCGTCGTTCCCGCCCTCGCTGCCGGCCCCGTCCGCGTTCACGTCCCCCGGGCCGGGCCTGCTCCCGGCCTCGACGCCGGACTCCCCGGCCCCGGAGCCCTCGGTCCCGGACCCCTCGGTCCCCGAGCCCTCGCCGCCGCCCGCCTCGCAGCCGGCGCCGACGACCGCGCACACCGCCGTCCGCAGGCCACCGGCGACCTGAGCCCCGACCCCGGAGACCACCAGCGCCCCCACGATCGCCGCGACGATCAGCACGAGCCCGACGTACTCGGTGGTCGTCTGCCCGCCCTCGGTACGCCAGGTGAGCATCCGGGCCCACCGGAACGGCCGGTGCGCCGCACGCTCCCGGACCGGCAGCAGGAACCAGGAACGCGACGGGCCCCGGCACAGCAGGACGGTGACGAGGACGGGGACGACCAGTTGCGGTACGCCCCGGCCGTCGCCGTCCGCGAGGTTGCCCAGGGCGCCGGCGATGAACCAGCCCTGGACGGCGAGCAGCCCGCGCCGTACCCACACCCCGCCCGTCCGCACCCGCCGGCCGGCCAGGAACCCGGCCGTACCGGGCAGGGCCCCGTACAGCACCCAGCCGATCAGCTCACCGTCCACGCCGTCCAGCGACGCGGCCAGCAGGAGCACCCCGAGGGCGCCGAGCACCGTGACCGCGAACACGGCCCAAACCAGGGCCAGTACGAGCACCAGCGCCCGTGGCATCGGCCGCCGGGGCGGCACAACTCCCTCACAGCTTGCTCCGGTCGCGGCCATGGACCGACGCTAGGGTGATCCCCCGCCCCAGGTCTTGGGCCCCAGGGCCCAACATGACCGGTCGGGGTGACGGAACGGAAGCACCATGCAACGGGGAAGTGAGCAAGACATGCGTACGTGGACTCGCGCCGTGCCGGCGACGGTGGGCGCCCTGGCACTGGCGTTGGCCCTGTCCGGCTGCAACGGCGGGAAGAAGGGGTCCGGTTCGGGGTCGGGTTCGGGGTCGGGTTCGGCCGCGTCCAGCCCGGCGGAGGACGGCAAGCGGACCTTCCGGCTGGGTGAGGCGAGCCCGGAGAAGGAAAGCGACATGAAGGCGTCCTCGGGCGCCAAGTACACGGTCACGCCGACCAAGGCGCAGACCGGTACCAAGGCCGACATGGCCAACTCCGGCCTGAAGGACGACGGGAAGGACGGCCCGCGGATACCCGTCTACGTGTGGTCGACGCTCACGCACAAGAGCGGTAAGCCCATGCAGGTCGGCGACATGGACGACGACCTGGTCGTCCGGACCGACAAGGGCGTCCGCACCCGGGCCCTGCTGGTCCTGATGGGTGACGCCACGTGGCCCGACTGCCCGCCGACGGACGACGACAAGACGCTGAAGGCCGGCCAGTCGGAGAAGATCTGCACCGCGTTCCTCATCCCGGAGGGCCAGAAGGCCGCCGCGGTGGAACTCACCCAGGGCTTCTACAAGGAGCCGCTGGAGTGGCCGGTCAAGAACTGACCTACCGGTCGTCCGACGGCCGTCGGCCACCGGCCGGGGAGGTGATCTCCCGTCCCCGGCCGGCGGACGGCACGTCGGCACACCCGCCCTTCAGCCGCGCGGGAAGGAGACCTCCACGCGCCGGTTCTTCTTGCGGCCCTCCTCGCTGCTGTTGTCCGCGATCGGGTACTGCTCGCCGTAGCCCCGGATCTCGTACGTGATCCCGCCGGAGGCGAGGAGCGGGGCCAGCACCGTGTGCACCGCGTCCGCACGCTGCTTGGACAGCACGTCGCCGTGGGCGGAGGAGCCGAGGTTGTCGGTGAACCCGAAGATCCGCACCTTGGTGGCGTTCTGCTTCTTGATCTCCTCGGCGATGGCCGCGATACGGGAGTGGGCCTCGGGCGTCAGCTTGGCGCTGTCCTTGCCGAACAGGACCTCGGCCTGGAGCGCGAACTTCAGGTTCGTGCTCGTCTCCTCGCGCCGCTCCTCGCCGCCCTCGGACTCGACGATCGAGATCAGCGGCAGCACCTTCGCCGCCGCGAGCGTCGCCCCGTCCCGCATCTTCAGGTTCGGCGAGTTCCCGTCCACCTCGGGCGGCGGCAGGGTCGACTCGGTCCCCGGCGGCGTACTCGGAATGTCGTCGGCCCACGCCCCGGAAGCCCCGGTGAGCTGCGCTCCGGCGAACAACACCACAGCGGCCACCACGGCGGCGGCCGGCCGGCGGCGTACGGGGGTCCTGCGTGTGCAGGGGGTGGTGGTGCGCATCAGGAGAGCTCGATCGTTGCGCTGGGCATGAGTGGAATCTGGATGTCCACTTGGGACACGTTCGCCGGAGGTGCGGGGAACTGAGCGAAGACGGCAACCGACTCCCCGGCTTTGACGCTGGTGATGCCGGTCGTGGTAAGTGGGTACCCCTCGGTGTCGCGCAGGACGTAGTAGCGCTTCTTCTCACTCTTCTCGACGAGCGTGACGCCCGCGAACGAGGGCCCGGTACGGGTGACGTTGACTTCCGTGCCGCTCCATTGGGACTTCGCGATCAGCAGTTTGGACGTGGTGTTCTTGAGCGAGCCGGAAACCGTGAGGAAACCGCCTTCGTCCCGAACCGCGCTGTGCACAATGAACTGGAATCCGTCGGCGCCGTTGATAGTGGCCAGCGTCTTGCTGGTGTCCGGCACCGTGGGCCCGCTGTCCACTTCGGTCGGCTGTTGCGTGGGAACGGAGCTGGCGCTGCCTGCCTTGCCGGGTTCCTTCCCCCCGTCGTCGGCCCCTCCCCCATCGCCGCCACAGGCCGACAGGAGCACGGCCAGTGCCGCGGCGGCTCCTCCGGCCGCCGCTCTGCGCGCTGTCATGCCGTACCGAATACTCATGAGTGCCATTCCTTTGCGTTCCTTCGCGGTCAGTCCTCGGCGAGCCGGACTTCGAAGAGGTCGGACATGTCCGGGAGATCAGTCGGGTCCAGGTCCAGGACGTCACCCTCGCAGTTCAGCGACCCCGGGGACGGCGAATCGCCGTCCTCGGAGGGGTCGAAGCTGCACCGGGGCACGACGATCGCCGTGGCCGTCGCTTCGGCGGTCAGGTCGTCGGTGCCGGGAAGAATCGTGTCCCCGACCGGCTTCTGTGACCGCACGTTCACCGTCGCCCCCCAACGGCCATCGGCCAGAGGCGCGCAAGCCTCGACATTCGCCCCGTTCTGTCCGGCGTAGGAGTGGCTGGCACCGCACCCGTCGAGCGTGGGGATCAACTCGCCGTCCAGCAGGTCACCGAGGTCATCGAGGGTGAGCTCGAAGGTGTCCCGCTGCTCCCGTGCCGCCGCGAGCGCTGCGGCGTCTGCTGCGGATTGGGTGCCGTTCCGCGTCGCCCCCGCCTGACCCACCGCGAAGAACGCGAGCGCGAGAAAGAGCAGGCTCGCCACTACGAAGATGTAGAGGGGCGAGGCCTGCCCTGACTCGCGCGCTGCGCGCACTACTGCCGTCAGCCGCCACCGACGATCTTGGTGATCTGCGTGACGAGGCCATTGGCGATGGCGGCCCCGGCACCCGACCCCACCACCGCCGCGATGATCACGCCCACCAGGATGATGATCCCGACGTACTCCACCGCCCCCTGGCCCCGGTCGCCGCGGCGTTTGAGGGCGGTGGCGGTGGTGTTGGCCCAGGTGCCCACGTACACCTTGGCCTTGGTCGTGGCCTTGAGCATGGGGTTCGGCATGAGGGTCTCCTCCGGGCTCGTACAGGTCGTTGGGGCGAACGTACGGCGGGGGGAGTGGGGTGGGCATGGGCCTGGGGGCCCAAGTGGGGGCCCAAACGCGGGGACGGGGGCGGTCAGCCATGGGTGGGTCCCCCCTGGGAGTGGGACAGGCCGTGCCAGATGGCGATGGCCTGGCCCCGGTTGTCGGCGTTGAGCTTGGCGAAGATGCGGTTGATGTGGTTCTTGACCGTCTTCTGGCTGATGAAGCACGTGGCGGCGATCTGCTGATTGGTCATGCCCGACGCGATCAGGTCCATCACCTCCACCTCCCGTTGGCTCAGTAATGAATGTGCCACACCCGCTTGCTGCTGCGAAGGCGTTTCGTCAAATCCCGTACGTACGAACGGAGGCGCCGAGGGCATCGACGTTGCAGGAGCATACTGCGCCCGCACCGTCGCCAGCAGGGCTCCCGAGGCCGTGTGGGTGAAGTGCGCCCGGCCCAGG
The DNA here is from genome assembly GCF_055598725.1 of Streptomyces sp. NPDC039423. Lineage (NCBI taxonomy): Bacteria > Bacillati > Actinomycetota > Actinomycetes > Kitasatosporales > Streptomycetaceae > Streptomyces > Streptomyces sp. NPDC039423. Next base: position 437,639 of record NZ_JBVKAH010000002.1, on the reverse strand, counting down.
CGGGCGTCGCGGACCGCGTCGACGAGCTGGTCGGCGGTGAACTCGCCGTGGACGAGGTAGCCGCACGCGCCGAGGCGGAGGGCCTCGTGGACGATGTCGCTCTCGCGGCTGTAGGTGGTCATCAGGACCGGGGCGAGCCGGACCAGGTGGGGCAGGGCCGTGATGCCGTCGACGCCGGGCATGCGGACGTCGAGGAGGATGACGTCCGGGCGGTGGCGGACGGCGGCCTCGTAGGCCTCGCGGCCGTCCGCGGCCTGGGCGGCGACCTCGATGTCCTCGCGGCCGGACAGCAGGACGGCCAGGCCCGCCCGGACGACGGGGTTGTCGTCGGCGACGATCACTCGCAGGTGCTCATGCATGGTGGTGCGCCCTCCTTTTCCAGTGCCCGTACCGGCAGTTCCAGGCGGACCTCCGTGCCCTTGGCCGCCCCGCCCCGGCCGATGCGGATGCGGGCGCCTATCGACGCGGCGCGCTCGACCATGCCGACGAGGCCGAAGTGGCCGGCCCGCTTCAGGGCGTCGAGCGTCGTGCCGGCGGGGAGGCCGCGGCCGTCGTCGTGGACGCTCAGGACCAGTACGTCGCCGGTCACGCCCGACGTCACCTCGATGACCGTGGGCATCCCGTGCCGGTGGGCGTTGTCCATGGCCTCCGAGGCGACGGCCAGGAGCTGGCGGGCCACCGCGTGCGGGACGCGCGGCGCCGGCGGGCCGTCCAGGGGGCGGTACGCGGCGCGGACGCCCTGCCGGCGGGCGAAGTCCGCGGTGCGGGCGGCCAGCTCGGCGGTGAGGTCCACGCCCCCGTCGAGGCCCGTCTCCCTCCGCAGGTCGGCCAGCAGTTCCCGGGACTCGGCGGCGGCGCGGCGGGCCGAGCGGGCGACGAGTTCGGCCTGGAGCCGGACGGTGGCCGGGTCCCGGTGGCCGGCGCCGGCGGCCAGTCCGTCGGCCGCGAGGGCCAGTCCATGCAGGGTCTTGGCGACCGAGTCGTGCATCTCCCGGGCCAGCCGTGCCCGTTCCGCCTCCACGGCGCCGTTGACGGCGAGGCGGGCCCGCGCCTCGGTGAGTGCCTGGCTCGCGGTGCCGAAGTCGAGGACGAGGCCCCGGAGCGTCGACCCGGCCGCCCCGACGATCACGCACAGGCCGGGGAACAGCAGGGAGGAGGGTTCCACCGCCACCTCCCTGTTCACGCCGTACGACAGGAGCAGCAGCAGCGACTGGAGCACGGCGAAGAACGCGGCGCCGCGCCAGCCGTAGAGCAGCCCGGCGAGCAGCGGCGTGCAGATGGTGACGTACGCGAGGGTCGACTCGGGGGACGCGGTGGCCAGCAGCAGCGCGCCGAACAGCGTGTCGCCCGCCAGGACGACGGGGTGGCGCAGCAGGACGCGGCCGAACCGCTCCCAGTCGCGCAGCACGACGTACGAGACCATGAAGGTGATGAGGACGGCGGCGCCGACGAGCCAGGTGCCGACGCCCGGCGCGGCGCCGTCGAGGGCGAACGGGGACGCCAGGACGATCATCGCCATGCGGAAGCCGAACACCTGGCGGCACAGCGCCTGGAGGGCGTTGATCTGGAGCGGGAGGGAAGGCTCCCGCACCCGCCCGGACGGCGGCTCCGGCCCGGACAGCGGCTCCCGCCCGGACAGCGACTCCCGCCCGGACGGCGGCTCCGGCCCGGACGGCGGCTCCGGCTCGTTCACGCGCATCCTGTCACCCGCCCCTAGCCACCGATGATGTCCGCGAAGTCGACGCCGGATCCGTAGTAGAAGCTCAGGGCGATCAGGATCATGGTGGCGGGCAGCATCACCATCGTCACGACGAGCGTGGTCTTGGGTACGGCCTTGGCGGCGGTGCGGCGGGCGTTCTGCGCGTCCGTGCGCCGCATGTCGTTGGCGATCTGGATGAGGGTGTCGACGATCGGCGCGCCCAGCTCCTCGCCCTGCTGAAGGGCGGTGACGAACATGGAGACCTGCTCGGAGGCGTTGCGCTTGCGCAGTTGGTCGAAGGCGTCGCGGCGGCTGACGCCCATGTCCATCTGGCGCAGGGTGATGCGCAGTTCGTCGGCCCAGGGCCCGGAGTACTTCTCGGCGACGCGCTCCAGGGCCTGGCGGAAGCCGAGGCCGGCGGAGACGACGACGGCGAGCACGTCGAGGAAGTCCGGCAGGGTGCGCTCGATGTCGTCCTTGCGGCGCCGGATGGCGAGCCGGAGCAGGACGTCGGTCCAGGTCAGCCCGTACACCAGGATGACCACGGCGACGACGGTCTGGCCGCGCGCCAGCATGGCGAGGGCGGCGAGGACGCCGAGGGTGCCGTAGACGGCGCGGCGCGCGGCGTACCGGTCGACGGTCATGCCGCCGGGGTTGCCGGCCATGTCGAGGCGGCGGCGCAGCGCGTCGACGCGCTTGGGGCCCATCATCCCGAGCACGGCGGGGGCCCAGCGCATGCCGAGCCGGTCGATGCCGGAGCCGACGGCGGTGGTGCGGGTGGCGCCGACCTCGAGGGCGAGGACGAGGTCGCCGGGGAGCTTGGCGTCGGCCCGGTACATGCGGACGCCGTGGAAGACGCCGTACACGGACAGGCCGATGACGGCCGCGTACAACAGGCCCACGTCTCCTCCTTTCGTGTGCGGTCAGACCCGGATGCGGGAGAGGCGGCGGATGAGGACGAAGCCGGCGGTGTACAGGCCGAAGGCGAGGACGGAGCCGATCTGGCCGACGGCGGATCCGGTCATCCTGTCGAGGGCGCCGGGGGCCATGCCGTTGATCATCAGCAGGAAGCCGAGGCCCAGCAGGGGCAGGGCGAAAGCGGTCACCTTGACCTGGGAGAGCAGGGTGATGACTTCGCGGCGGGTCTCCTTGCGCTCCTCCAGGGTGCTGGTGAGGTTGCGCAGCGAGGTGACGACCTGGCCGCCGGCGCGGTTGGACAGGACGAGGGTGGAGACGAGGACGACCAGTTCGCGGGAGGGCAGGCGGTCGGCGAGGTCGCCGAGCGCGTCGTCGAGGCTGTGGCCGACGGCGAGCTGGTCGGCGACCTTGCGGAGCTCCTCGCCGGCCGGGTCGTCGAGCTCCTCGGCGGCCATGGCGATGGCGGTACGGAGCGCCAGGCCGGCCTGGGTGGCGTTGGCGAGGACGCGGGTGAGCTCGGGGAGCTGGTTGATGAACGCCTCGGTGCGCTTCTGGCGCTGCCAGTTGAGGAACGCGGCGGCGCCCCACAGTCCGGCGAGCGCGCCGAGGACGCCGAAGAACGGGGCGAAGACGGCGCCGATGGTGAAGTGGATCCCGAGCAGGGCGGCCACCGCGTACACGGCGTACTCGCCGGGTGTGACGTCCAGGCCGGTGGCGGCGATCCCGCGGTCGAGGCGACGGCCCAGTCGCGTGGTGCGCAGGCGCCGGTCGACGCGGACGAAGCGGCGGCGCCGGCCGGGGAGGGCGATCTGTCCCGTCTGGGTCATCCGGGCGACGAGGGCCTGGCGCTGTGCCTTGCCGGACGCGTAGACGTGCACGCCGACGACGCCCAGCACGCAGGCGAGGAGCGTGACGCCGAGCGTCAGGAGCGGAAGGTTGTCCATGGGGTCCATCGGTCCAGTCGGGGGCGGGGACGGGGCGGCAGGGGGTGGTCGAGGCGGGCGGGGGCGGCAGGAGCGGTCGGGGTGGACAGGGGCGGGCAGGGCGGTCCGGGGCCGGTGGGGCGCGGTCAGCCGGTCGTGGCGCGGCGGAGGGCGAGCTGGTCGTCGGTGTGGGCCACGCCGAACGCGGCCGGTATGGCCTCGCTCTTCAGGTAGAGGCGTTCGGCGACCCGGCGCGGGAGCGGGAAGTACTCGAACCGGCCGTACACCCTTCCGTCGGCGGCCATCGGCTGGGCGGCGAAGCGGCAGACGGTCGCGATCCGGTACTCCTCGCGGCCGTGGGAGTCGACGACGGCGATCTCGGTGATCTTGCGGGCGCCGTCCGCGTGCCGGGTGAGCTGGACGATGACGTCGACCGCGCTGTTGATCTGGTCCTTGATGGCGACGAACGGGACCTCGACCTCCGACATGGAGCCGAGGGTCTGGAGGCGCATCAGCGCGTCCTCGGCGCTGTTGGCGTGGACGGTGGCGAGGGAGCCGTCGTGGCCGGTGGACATGGCCTGGAGCATGTCGAGCGTCTCGCCGCCGCGGACCTCGCCGACGATGATCCGGTCGGGGCGCATGCGCAGCGAGTTGCGGACGAGGTCGCGGATGGTGACCCGGCCCTTGCCCTCGACGTTGGGCGGCCGCGCTTCGAGGGTGATGACGTGGGACTGCTGGAGCTGGAGTTCGGCGGAGTCCTCGATGGTGACGATGCGCTCGCCCTCGGGGATGAGGCCGGACAGCGCGTTGAGGAGGGTGGTCTTGCCCGTGCCGGTGGCGCCGGAGACGATCACGTTGAACTTGGCGCGCACCAGCCCGGCGAGCAGCATCACCATGTGCTCGTCGAGCGATCCGAGGGCCACCATCTCCTGGAGCGTGAAGGCGCGGGGGAAGCGGCGGATGGTGAGGACGGGGCCGGAGAGGGACAGCGGCGGGATGACGACGTTGACGCGTTCGCCCGACGGGAGGCGGGCGTCGACCATGGGGTTGGACTCGTCGACACGGCGGTTGACGGTGGAGACGATCCGCTCGATGGTCTGCATGAGCTGCTCGGTGGAGGAGAACCGCATCGGCAGCTTCTCCAGGCGGCCGCGCCGCTCGACGAAGACCTGCTCGGGGCCGTTGACCATGATCTCGCTGATGGAGGCGTCCTCCAGGAGCGGTTCCAGGATGCCCAGCCCGAGGGCCTCGTCGACGACCCGCCGGATGAGCTGGGAGCGCTCGGTGGAGGACAGGACGGGGCCCTCGCGGCTGATGATGTGGCCGAGCACCCGTTCCAGGCGGGCGCGGCGCTCGGCGGCCGCCAGGGCGGACATCTCCGCGAGGTCGATCTCCTCCAGGAGCTTGACGCGGTAGACGCCGACGAGGTGGTTGTCCTCGCCCTTGCCGTTGGCCGGTTCGGGAGTGGTGATGCGCGCCCGCAAGCTCATGTCGTTCTCTTCTCCTCAGTCGGTGGCGGGCGTGGTGACGGGCATGGTCGTGGACCTCCGCGCGCTGGGGAGGGTGAAGAGGGGGATGACGGAGGGGATGGGGACGGTCGCGGTGGCGGTGACCTGGTCGCCGCCACCGCCGACGGTGACGTCCGCGCCGAGCCACGCGCTGGTGGCGTCCTGTCCCGCGCCCGGCGCGTCCGCCGCCGGGTCCTGCGACGCCACCCGCGCGGCCGCCCTCGACGCCGTGCCCGCCTGCTGCACGGCGTACGCGACGAAGCCGAGCTGGACGGCGGCCAGGGCGGCGATCAGCAGCACGGTGACCCAGCCGACGAACTCGACGGCGGACTGGCCGGCGTCCCTGGAGCGGCGCCCCGGGCCCGCGTACGCGCTCATCCGTCGCCCTCCCTCGCCACCGCCGCCCTGCCCTTCACCGGTACGGGGACGTCGAACCCCGGGAACAGCACGGGCACGTTCACGCTCACCGAGGCCGTGTAGAGGTCCCCGGCGCCGCCGCAGTCCGCCGCGACCGTCCACGCCCCCGACACGCTGTCCTGCGCCGCCGCCGCGCACGCGCCGGCGCCGCCCACGGTCCCGGCCCGGGCCGCCTCGTCCGCGGCGTTGCCGGCCAGGGACCAGGCGTACCCGACGAGCGCGGCCTGCCAGAGCAGGACGATCGTGCCGAGCACCACCGGGACCATGCCGGTGAACTCGACCGCGACCTGACCTCGGTCACCTGCGTAACGGCGTTCCATGTCCCACTCCGCCCCCTGATCCGACCCGCTACTTGCCGCGTGACCGCCGGAGGCCCACCGACCCCCGGTCGCCGCGGAGCTTCCCCTGCCTGCCTTCCCCTTCCGGTGCCTTGACGATCCCCAGTTCGCCGGCCAGTGCCCACAGCGCCCGCTTGACGGACGACTTGGCCTCCAGGTCCTGCATCCGGCCGGCGTCGACGACCGACTGGAGTTCCCGGAAGTTGGCGGGTACGGCGGTCCTCGCCACCCGGGTGCCGGTGATCTTCTCGACGAGCGGCGGCTGGATCTCGCTGTTGCGGATGTGCCGGTTGACCACCGTCACCGTCTCCTCGGCCTTGCGGATCTGGAGCCGGTCCCACATCCGTACCGTCCGCCTGGCGGCGCGCACGGCCACCACGTCGGGCGTGACGAGCAGCAGCGTGGTGTCGGCCATCTCGATGGCGGCGGCGTTGGCGCCGGTGAGCTGGGTGCCGCAGTCGATGACGACCACCTCGTAGCGGTTGCGCAGCGCGCTGACGATCTGGCGCACCGACCGGTCGGTGACGTCCTCGCCCCGCTCCCCCTCCCCCGGCGCCAGCAGCAGGGCGATGCCGGACTGGTGGGCGTACAGGGCGTCCTGGAGCACCCGGGGAGATATGTCCTGAATGGCCGCGAGGTCCACGACGGACCGCCGGAACTGCACGTCCAGGTAGGAGGCGACGTCCCCGGACTGGAGGTCCAGGTCGGCCAGCGCGACGCTCAGGCCGGAGGCCCGGGCGGCGAGGGCGAGCTGCACCGCGGTGAGGGTGGTGCCCACCCCGCCCTTGGCGCCGCTCACCGTGACGACCCGGCCGCCCGGTCCGGTGAACACGTCGCCGGCACCGGCGTGCCCGAGGTGGCGCCGGACCCCCACGGACCAGGCGGCCGCGGACTGGACGCGCTGGACGAGTTCCTCGTACGACAGCGGCATGCCGACCAGCCCGCGGGCGCCGGAGTCCATGGCGGCGGAGTAGAGGCCGGGACCGGTGTCCGCGGTGATGAGGACGACGCCCACCGCCGGGAAGCGGAGGGCCACTTCCCGGATGAGTTCGAGCGCCGGGACGGGCCCGATCCTTTCGTGGACCAGCACGACCTCGGGCAGTTCGTCCAGGGACTCGGCGGCGAGGCGCGCGAGGGTGTCGATCAGCGAGGTCGAGTCGCCGACCGGGGCAGCCGGTTCGGAGTCGGGGAGCTGGCCGAGGAGGGTGGTGATGGATCGGGCGGCGTCGGCGTCCCCGACGGCCGGGAGGATGCGTGTGGTCATCCGGCCCTCACTTGTTCTTGTCTTCGTCGAGCGTGTAGCTGCCCTCGCCGGGCCGGAGGACGGTGGGGCTGTTCCTGGGCAGCAGCGCCAGCCGTACGTGCTCGGCGAACGACTCGGCGTAGGCCACGCGCTGGGCGTCGGTGGTGCTGAGCGCGAAGGTGATCGGCACCGCCTCGCGGATGCCGACGCCCCGGTTGTCGTCCCGCTTCCCGTCGAGCGGGGTGAGCTTGCCGACGTCGAGGACGCGGGCGTTGGCGACGATGACGCGGGACTCGGCGACGGCGCCCTTCTCCCGGTTGTCGTCGTCGAAGGTGGCGAAGATGTTCACCAGGGACCCGGCGGTGATCTTCCCGGCCACCCCGGTGGCCGCGTCGATCATGATGGCGATCTCCTGCTGGCCGCTCTCCAGCGCGGGCCGTCTGGCGATCATGTCCTCCTGGAGCAGCGAGCCCTTCTTGAGGTCCGTGACGGCGATCCTGTCCTTGACGAGGGAGAGGTCGGTGACGGCGTTACCGGAGAGCCAGCGCTCGGGCATCCTTATCCTCCGGAACTGGCCCGGCTGGAGCGGCGAATAGGCCGCCACGTCGGCTTTCAGTTCGTACGCGTCGACTTCCGGGCCGACCTTGGAATTCACGTCGCTGATCACCGTGACCACACCGGCGAACGCGCCGAAGGCGCACAGGATGGAGAGGAGCAGCAGGATGACACCGCGGCGCTGACGGGAATTCATGGGCGGGGCGACCTCGTGGGAAGACATAGGCGTGGGACCGTGCGGGGACGCGGGCGCGGGGCCCTTCCCGGAGGCGGCCGGGCGGCCGGGCGCGGGCGCGGGGCGGCGGCCTGGAGCGGACCGGGAGCCCTTCCCGGACACGGCCCGGCGGCCGGGAGCGGACGGGCGGCCGGGCGCGGACGGGCGGCCGGGCGCGCGGTCGGAGGGGTGCTCATGCCGTGCCCCGGCTGTGCTCGGGCGGCACGAGCGGGGCGGAGCAGAATCCGCAGCGGTCCCCTATGAGGTCCGTTCCGCACCAGGAGCAGACCTCCCGCCGCACGGACGCGACGAGCTGGTAGAGGACCGAGACGTCGGGGAGGAAGGCGGCGAATTCGACGAGCTTCGCCGTCCCCCACCAGGCCGCCGACTCGGCGGGCAGCGGGCATTCCGCGACGCCCTGGACGTGCCAGTCGGGGGCGAGGGACTCGGTGACCCAGTCGGACGCGAGCTGGCCCCGGGCCAGCATCAGGTGGGTGGCGAAGGCGGGGCCGGCGAGCTGGTCGCCGGTGCCCGGTTTGACGAGCTGGGGCGCCGGATTGGCCAGGACGCCGAACTGGGATCCGGGTAACCAGGACGTGGCGTGCGACGTGAGGCCGACGGGGACGCGGTCGAGCCGGGCGACGGAGTTGAGCAGGGCGCCCGCGTAGATGTAGTGGGCCAGCAGCCGGGCGGCCGAGGCGATGACACCGGCGCTGAAGTCGCAGACGGAGAGCTGGCGGAGCTGGCGTACGAGGACGGCGACGCCGAGCGGCGGGAGGTCCACCTCCAGCAGCGCGATGCGGTCGCTCTCCAGGACGGAGCGGACGGTGTGCAGCCGGCGCCGGTGGCGGGCGGGGAGGGAGGCGGGGTAGAGGGCGATGACGTAGCCGTGCTGCTCGACCATGACCTGCATGTCGGCGACGGCGGCGTCCAGCGGCTGCGCGTCGGGGGACGGCAGCAGGGCCGCTGTGGGGGTCTGGTGGTCGGTCGGTGGCAACACCAGATCGGCGCTGGTGACGGCAATTGCGGTCGGCACGCTGTTCCCCGTTCGGCTCCGGCCGCCGGCGACTTCCGGCGAGCCGCAGACACCTGCTCTGCCTGCTCCTCCACGCTCACTCCTGCCCGCACTTTAGCCACGTCTCAGGGGGCAGAGAACAGCTTTCCGACCGCTCGGTAGCGAAGCGTGGCCGACCCCCGGGTGACCAATCAGGACGAAGGCGTCAGTGGTTAACTCCCGTTTCTTTCCACAGGCCTTGACAAGTCGATTGGTCTGGACCAGTTTTACGGAAAACAGCGGTGGCCACCGTTCCCCAGCACCTCCCTCGACTCCCCACTCCCCCACGGAGGCAGCACGTGGACCCCTCGCACCGCGACCGCGCCCGCAGACGTCATGACCGCCTGCTCGGTGGAGGCCTGGCCCTGGCCCTGGGCGCCGGGCTGGCCCTGACCGGAGCGGCGGCCGGCACCGCGTACGCCGCCGACGTCAACGTCGCCAGGAACGCCGGCTTCGAGTCCGGTCTCGCCGACTGGACCTGTTCGGCCGGCAGCGGCGCCACCGTCTCCTCACCCGTGCACGGCGGCACCGCCGCGCTGAAGGCGACGCCCGGCGGGCAGGACAACGCCCGGTGCGCGCAGACCGTGGCGGTCCGGCCCAACTCCACGTACACGCTCAGCGCCTGGGTGCAGGGCGGGTACGCGTACCTCGGCGCGACCGGCACCGGGACGACCGACGTCTCGACCTGGACGCCCGACTCGGCCGGCTGGAAGCAGCTCACCACCCGCTTCACCACCGGCGCCGCCACCACGTCCGTGACCGTCTACACGCACGGCTGGTACGGGCAGGCCGCCTACCACGTCGACGACGTCTCGGTCTTCGGGCCCGACGGCGGGGGCGGCGGCGACCCCGACCCGGTGGTGCCCGCCCCGCCCGCCGGGCTCACCGCCGGCGCCGTGACCTCGTCGTCCGTCGCGCTGAGCTGGAGCCCCGTCTCCGGCGCCACCGGCTACCACGTCTACCGGGACGGCACCAAGGTCCAGTCGGTGACCGGGACGTCGGCGACCGTGACCGGTCTGGCGGCGAACACCTCGTACGGCTTCCAGGTCAGCGCGAGCAACGCGGCCGGCGAGTCGGCGAAGTCCACGGCGGTCACCGCCCGGACCTCCACCACCGGGCCGAACCCCGTCCCGGCCGTGCCGAAGCACGCGCTGACCGGCTACTGGCAGAACTTCGACAACGGCGCCGCCGTGCAGAAGCTGCGGGACGTGCAGGCGCAGTACGACATCATCGCCGTGTCGTTCGCCGACTCGACCGCCACGCCCGGCCAGATCACCTTCACCCTCGACCCGGGCGTCGGCTACGCCTCGGTCGCCGACTTCAAGGCCGACATCGCAGCGAAGAAGGCCGCCGGCAAGTCCGTGATCATCTCGGTGGGGGGTGAGAAGGGCAACGTCACCATCAACAGCGACGCGTCGGCTACGGCCTTCGCGAACAGCGCCTACGCCCTGATGCAGGAGTACGGCTTCAGCGGGGTCGACATCGACCTGGAGCACGGCATCAACTCCACGTACCTGACCAAGGCGCTGCGCCAGCTTTCGGCGAAGGCCGGGCCCGGTCTGGTGCTGACCATGGCGCCGCAGACCATCGACATGCAGAGCACCGGGACGGAGTACTTCAAGACGGCCCTCGCCGTGAAGGACATCCTCACCGTGGTCAACATGCAGTACTACAACAGCGGGTCCATGCTCGGCTGCGACGGCAAGGTCTACTCGCAGGGGTCGGTCGACTTCCTCACGGCCCTGGCCTGCACCCAGCTGGAGGGCGGCCTGGACGCCTCCCAGGTCGGGCTCGGGGTGCCCGCCTCACCGCGCGGCGCCGGCAGCGGCTACGTCGACCCGCAGGTCGTGCGGAACGCGCTGGACTGCCTGACGCGCGGCACCGGCTGCGGCACCTTCAAGCCGTCGAAGACCTACCCGGCGCTGCGAGGCGCCATGACCTGGTCGACCAACTGGGACGCCACGGCCGGCAACGCCTGGTCGAACGCGGTGGGACCGCACGTCCACGCCCTGCCGTAGCACTCAGCCGAGCGGCGGCCGGTTCGCCAGGTAGTGGTGCAGCACGGGGCCCAGTTCCGCCAGCCACTGGTGGAGCTGGGCCTTGCGGCGCGCGTCGACCCGGCACTCGTAGAGCATGCCGCCGGGGTGGGCGACGGCCACCATGAGAACCGCCCCGCCATGCGGGGAGGGCGCGTGGTGCACGGTGGCGACGGCGGACCACGGGAAGTCCAGGGTGTGGCCGTTGATCTCCAGCGACACCCCGGTCGGGTCCACGATCACCGAGTTGCGCCGGTCGTGCGCCACGAACTCCGGCCCGTCGCCGGGCGGCGGCGGACCGTGGGGAGCGGGGGCCGGGGCGCCGTACGGACCCTGCGCCGGGGCGCCGTACGGACCCGGGTACGGAACGGGGGCGGGAGCGCCGTGAGGGGCCTGCGCCGGAGCGCCGTACGGACCCTGCGCCGGGTACGGGGCGGGGCCGCCGGGCGGGACGGGCGGGGGGCCGTACGGCGGCGGTATCGGGACCGGCGGGCCGAAACCCGGGGGCGTCGTCATGCCCCCAGTATGGCCAACCGGCCCCGCCGGCCCCACGTCAGGGCGTCACCAGGGCAGCTCGCGCACCTGCTGCACGCACAGCACCAGGAACAGCACGCCGGCCGCCGCCAGGACACCGTTGCTCAGCATCCCGTTGCGCCACGCGCGGGGCGTGCGGGAGGAGTTGAGGAGCCACACCAGCGTCAGGGCGAGGAACGGCATGAAGAAGGCGCCGATCACGCCGTACACGATGACCAGGCCGAACGGCTGGTCCAGGAACAGCAGGCTCATCGGCGGGAACGTCAGCCACAGCAGGTACGCCCGGAACGGCAGCGACTTCTCCCGGGCGCCCGAGGCCACCTCCTCGCCGGTGGTGGTGCCCCGGGCGCGGAAGTGGGCGACGAAGTCGGCGAACATCAGGCTGACGCCGTGCCAGACACCGATGAGGGAGGTGATGGAGGTGGCGAAGAAGCCCACCAGGAACAGCTTCGACGTGACGGTCCCGTACTGGTCCGCCAGGACGTCACCGAGGTCCAGCAGCCCCTTGTCGCCCTTGGCGAGCGCCACGCCGGCGGAGTGCAGCAGTTCGGCGCCGACGAAGAGCATGGCGACGACGAAGATCCCGGTGGTGACGTAGGCGACGCGGTTGTCCAGCCGCATCACCCGCATCCACGAGGTGTCGGTCCAGCCCTTGGCGTTGACCCAGTAGCCGTACGCGGCGAGCGTGATCGTGCCGCCGACGCCGCCGATCAGGCCGAGGGTGTAGATCAGCGAGCCGTCCGGCAGGACGGGCGCGAGGCCGGCGACCGCGTCCCCCAGGTGCGGGGTCACCCGGACGGCCAAATACACGGTGACGACGAACATCACGCCGACCAGCAGGGTCATGACCTTCTCGAACACGGCGTACCGGTTGAACCAGACGAACACCAGCCCGCCCACCCCGCACAGGACCGCCCACCACTTCAGGTCCATGACGCCGGGGAAGAGCGCCTGGAGCGGCAGGGCGCTGGAGGACATGGCGGCCGCGCCGTACACGAAGCCCCAGACGGCGACGTAGCCCGCGAAGTAGACGGTCGTCCAGGTGCCGAGGCTGCGCCAGCCGTCGAAGAGGGTGCGTCCGGTGGCCAGGTGCCAGCGGCCGGCGGCCTCGGCGAGCGAGATCTTGACGAGGCAGCCGGCGACGGCCGCCCACAGGAGGGTGTAGCCGAACTTGCTGCCCGCGATGAGCGTGGCGACGAGGTCGCCGGCGCCGACGCCCGTCGCGGCCACGACGATGCCCGGGCCGATGTGGCGCCAGCTCGCCGTGCGGAGCGGAGGCTCCGTCCCCTCGGTCTCTCCCTGCCGCGCCGTGTCTGCCATGCGTGGACCGCCTTCCGTTCACCCGACGTCACGTCACCAAAGCGCGGGGCACGTGATCGCGCAAGGGGGCGCGGCCGTGGCAGGGTGGCCGGAGGTGGTCTTGACGCGGTCATGCCACGGGCCCACGATGCGACGCACGGGGAGACCCGCCCCGTACCCCCCACCGCAGGAGTGACCATGCGCATGCGCATACGCGGCAGAAGGTCCGCCACCCTCACGGCCCTCCTGGCGCTCGCCGTCGCGGCGCCGTTCGCCGCCACCGCGACCGCACCGCCCACCCGGCTGCCCGCCGCCTCCGCCGCCACCGCCGAGGAGGTCGTCCGGCAGTACGCGATCCACGGCCCGTCCACCCCCGCCGAGCGCACCGCCCTGCTCGCCACCGGCGTCTCGATCGACGAGGCCGGCGACCACGAGGTCGTCGTCAGCGCCAACGCCGCCCAGGCGCGCGCCCTGCGGGCCCTCGGCCACCGGCTGGAGGCGCTGCCCGCCCCGCCCGACCGGACCGGCGGCAAGGCCGTCGGCGCCATGGACTTCCCCTCGGCCGACGCCCGGTACCACAACTACGCCGAGATGAACGCGGAGATCTCCCAGCGGCTCCAGCAGTACCCGAACATCATGAGCCGCCGCGTGATCGGCAAGTCGTACCAGGGCCGCGACATCGTCGCCATCAAGATCAGCGACAACGTGGCCACGGACGAGAACGAGCCGGAGATCCTCTTCACCCACCACCAGCACGCCCGCGAGCACCTCACGGTCGAGATGGCGCTGTACCTGCTGCGCGAGTTCGGCGCCGGATACGGCTCCGACCCCCGCGTCACCAGCGCCGTGAACAACCGCGAGATCTGGATCGTGCCGGACCTCAACCCGGACGGCGGCGAGTACGACATCGCCTCCGGCTCCTACCGGAGCTGGCGCAAGAACCGCCAGCCCAACTCCGGCTCGTCCTACGTCGGAACGGACATGAACCGCAACTGGAACTTCAAGTGGGGCTGCTGCGGCGGCTCCTCCGGCTCCACCGGCTCCGAGACCTACCGCGGCCCGGCCGCCGAGTCCGCGCCCGAGGTGAAGGTCGTCTCCGACTTCGTCCGCTCCCGGGTCGTCGGCGGCAAGCAGCAGATCACGGCGGGCATCGACTTCCACACGTACAGCGAGCTGGTGCTCTGGCCGTACGGCTACACCTACAGCGACACCGCCCCCGGGCTGACCCAGGACGACCGTGACGCGTTCGCCGCGGTCGGCCGCAAGATGGCCGCCAGCAACGGCTACACCCCCGAGCAGTCCAGCGACCTGTACATCACCGACGGGTCCATCGACGACTACCTGTGGGGCGCGCACAAGATCTTCGCCTACACCTTCGAGATGTACCCGCGCTCCTCCTCCGGCGGCGGCTTCTACCCGCCCGACGAGGTGATCGAACGCGAGACCGCCCGCAACCGCGACGCGGTGCTCCAGCTCATCGAGAACGGCGACTGCATGTACCGGTCCATCGGCAAGGAACAGCAGTACTGCGCCTAGGGGTCCGGAAAGCATCGGCGTGCGGACGGTGCGGTGCGGCTCCCTCCGGGGCCGTACCGCGCCGGTACGCGTGGGGCGCCGCCCGGGGGTCAGCCCAGGACCGCCATGGCGTCGATCTCGATGAGCAGACCGGCGGGCAGGCCCACGTACACCGTCGTGCGGGCGGCGGGGGGCACGGTGAGGGAGGCGAAGTACGCGTCGTAGATCTCGTTCATCTCGGCGAAGTGCGCCGTGTCCGTGAGGTAGACGCGCAGCATCATGACGTCGTCCCAGCTCGCGCCGCCCGCCTCCAGGACCGCCTCGACGTTGGCGAGGGTCTGGAGGGTCTGCTCGCGCAGGGTGGGGCCGGCGGGGGTCGGGGCACGGCCCTCGGCGGCCGGGAGGAAGCCGACCTGGCCGGCGACCTGGAGGATGTTGCCCTTGCGGACGCCGTGGGAGAACCGGGCGGGCGGGGCCGTGTGGGTGGCGGGGGTGATCGCGGTCTTCTCGGTCATCGTCGCGCTTCCTCGGGTGGGGTGCTGCCGGAGTACTCCCGGCTGATGGCGTCGGCGGTGCGCCGCACCAGCGGGAGGAGGGTGAGGAGTTCCCCGGCCGTGACGACGACGTTGGGCGCGGACACCGACATGGCGGCGACGACCCGGCCGTCCGCGCCGCGGACCGGGGCCGCGACGCAGTTGATGGACTCCTCGTGGCCACCGAGGTCGGTGGCCCAGCCCTGTTCGCGCACGGTCGCGAGCTCCTTGAGGAACGCGGCGGCGTTCGGGACCGAACGGGGCGTGTACATGGGGTAGTCGAGCCGGGCGGCCAGCGCGCGCCGCTCGGGCTCGGGCAGGTCGGCCAGCAGCAGCTTCGCCACGGCGGCGACGGTGATGGCGACGGGCTTGCCGATGCGCGAGTACATGCGCACGGGGTAGCGGCTGTCGACCTTGTCGATGTAGAGCACCTCGCCCTCCTCGTACACGGCGAGGTGGACGGTGTGCCCGGTCTCCTCGTTGAGGGCGGCGAGGTGCGGGTGGGCGATCTCGCGGACGTCGAGGTTCTCGACGGCTTCCTGGGCGAGGGCGAAGAGCCGGGCGCCGAGGCGGTATCGCTGGTCCTCCTGGCGGTAGACCAGGCCGTGCTCGTGCAGGGTGCGCAGCAGCCGCAGGGCGGTGGACTTGTGCACGCCGAGCGCGTCGGCGACCTGCCCGAGGTCGGCGGGGCCGCGCGCGAGCAGCGGCAGGATGCTGAGCGCGCGGTCGACGGTCTGGCTCATGGCGTACGTACCTCCTGGTCCTCCCCGGTCCGCGTCCAGCCGGGGCCGAGGTGCAGTCTCCCCCAGGCGGTGTCGTCCAGGTCGGCGAGGCGGTCGGCGTGTGCCGGGGCGGGCGGGGTGCCGAGGTCGCCGGGGACGGTGAGCGCGGCCGCGGCCATGAGGTGCCCGTGCCGGAGGCGGTGCCGGACGGGCAGGCCCCGGAGGGTGGCGGAGAGGAACCCGGCGGCGAAGGCGTCGCCTGCGCCGACGGGCGCGACGACGTCCACCCGGGGGGCGGGCACGAAGGTCGCGGTGTCGCCGGTGTACGCCGTCGCGCCCCGCGCGCCGTGCTTGACCACCAGCACCGCCGGTTCCGGCAGCGCTTCCCGGACCGCGGCGGCGCCGGGGAGGCCCCACGCCGCCTCCGCCTCGTCCTCGCCGACGAAGACGAGGTCGGCGCCCCGCGCCAGGTCCCGCAGGACGGCGGGGTCGGCGCCGCGCCACAGCCCGGGGCGGTGATTGACGTCGAACGACACCAGGGGACGGCCCGGGCGGCGGGTGGTGAGGTCGCGCGTGAGGGCCAGGCACCCGGGGGACAGCGCGGCGGTGATGCCGGTGAGGTGCAGGACGCGGGCGCCGGCGAGGTCCTCGGGCGGGACGGTCCGCGGGGACATCGCCGAGGCGGCGGAGCCGGACCGGTAGTAGACGACCTCGTGGGCGTCGCCGGCCCGGTCGGTGGCGGTGCGGAAGTAGACACCGGTCGGGCGGTGGGGGTCGCGGCGTACGAAGCCGGTGTCGACGCCGTGGGCGGCGACGGCCTCGACCAGGTGGTCGCCGAAGCCGTCGGTGCCGACCCGGCTGACCCACCTGACCCGGTGGCCCGCCGAGGCCAGCGCGCAGGCCACGTTGGACTCCGCGCCCCCGATGGCGCGGGTGAAGGAGGGCACGTCGGCGAGGCGTCCGGGGCGGGAGGGCAGGAAGGTGACCATGGACTCGCCGAGACAGACGACGTCGGTTGCCGTCACGCTGGGGGCTCCTCACCGGGTCTCCCGGGACCCGTTGACCCGGCGTTGCGCCGGATGTTAGACACCAACGAGCAATATACGCAATGACGGTTGCAGGGAATGCAACAGATGGGGAGGGGTCGCATGGCCGCCGCACACCTCAGGGCCGAGGACCTCAGGGACGAGCGCGTCGATCACCGCTTCAAGGGCCTCCCCGTGGACGCCGAGGGCCTGACGGTCGGCGAGCTGGCGGCCCAGCGCCGCGACCTCTTCACCGGCGGCTTCACCACCCCCGTCCTCGCCCTGTCCGCCGAGGCGCTGGAGCACAACCTGGCGCTGCTGGAGACCTACGCCGAGCGGCACGGCCTGGCCTTCGCCCCGCACGGCAAGACCTCCATGGCACCGCAGCTCTTCGACCGGCAGGTCGCCCACGGCGCCTGGGGCATCACGGCGGCCGTGCCGCACCAGGCGCGGGTCTACCGGACGTTCGGCGTCCGTCGGATCTTCCTCGCCAACGAGCTCGTCGACGCCGCGGCGCTGCGCTGGGTCGCCGCCGAGCTGGAGCGGGACCCGGACTTCCGCTTCATCTGTTACGTCGACTCGGTGCGCGGCGTCGAGCTGATGGACCGGGCGCTGGAGGGCTGCGCCCGCCCCGTGGACGTCGTGGTGGAGCTCGGCGCGGGCGACGGCGCGCGCACCGGGGTGCGGACGGAGGCGGACTGCGATGCCGTGGCGGACGCGGTCGCCGCCACGAGCACGCTGCGGCTGGTGGGCGTCGCGGGCTACGAGGGCGAGGTGCCCGACGCGACGCCCGGCGCCGTCCGGGCCTGGCTGCTCCGGCTCACCGCCATCGCCGTCGCGTTCGACAAGGCGGGCAGGTTCGCGGCCGCTCCGGACGAGATCGTCGTCAGCGCGGGCGGCAGCGCCTGGTTCGACACGGTCGCGGAGGTGTTCGCGGAGCTGCCGCCGCTGTCCCGCCCGGTGCTGAAGCTGCTGCGATCGGGGGCGTACGTGTCCCACGACGACGGCCAGTACCGCGATCTCACCCCCTTCAACCGGGTTCCGGAGGAGGGCGCCCTGAAGCCCGCCTTCCGGCTGTGGTCCCAGGTGGTGTCCCGCCCGACGCCGGAGCAGGCATTCGTCAACGCGGGCAAGCGGGACGCCGCGTACGACCTCCACCTGCCCGAGGCGCAGGTCGTCCGCTCCGCGCGGGACGGGTCCTTCCGCCCGGCGGACGGCATCACGGTGAGCCGGCTGTCGGACCAGCACGCCTGGCTGGACACGGCGGCGGGCGCGCGCCTGGAGGTGGGCGACTGGGTCGGCATGGGCCTGTCGCACCCGTGCACCTCGTTCGACAAGTGGCAGCTCATCCCGGTGGTCGAGGCGGACGGCACGGTCGTCGACTTCGTCCGCACCTTCTTCTAGGGGCGTCCGCAATGGACCTCGTCGTACGGGACGTCCGCGTCGTCGACGGCACCGGTGGCCCCTCGTACCGCGCCGACGTCGGCGTCACCGGCGGCCGGATCACCGCGATCCGCCGCGAGGGGGAACCGGCGCCGTCCGGCCGGCGCGTCCTGGACGCGCACGGGCTGGTCCTCTCCCCCGGCTTCATCGACATGCACGCCCACAGCGACCTCGCGCTGCTCCGGGACCCGGACCACAGCGCCAAGGCCGCGCAGGGCGTGACCCTCGAAGTGCTGGGCCAGGACGGCCTGTCGTACGCGCCGGTCGACGACCGCACCCTGGACGAGGTCCGCCGGGCCGTCGCCGGCTGGAACGGCGGCGCGCCCGGGGACACGACCGTCGACTTCGACTGGCGGACCGTCGGCGAGTACCTGGACCGCCTGGACCGCAATTTCGGCGGCCGGGGCATCGCGGTCAACGCCGCCTACCTGGTCCCGCAGGGCACGGTCCGCGCGTACGTCATGGGCTGGGAGGACCGGCCGCCGACCGGCGCCGAACTGGACCGGATGAAGCGGCTGGTGGCCCAGGGCCTGGAGCAGGGCGCGGTGGGCATGTCGTCCGGCCTCACCTACACGCCCGGCATGTACGCCCGGGACGCCGAACTGACCGTGCTGTGCCGGGTGGTGGCCGCGTACGACGGCTACTACTGCCCGCACCACCGCAGTTACGGCGCGGGCGCCCTGGACGCCTACCGAGAGATGCTCGCCCTCACCCGCGACGCGGGCTGCGCGCTGCACTTGGCCCACGCCACCCTGAACTTCGGGGTGAACGAGGGCAGGGCGCCCGAGCTGCTCGCACTGCTGGACGAGGCGCTGGACGCCGGGGCCGACGTCTCGCTCGACACCTACCCGTACACGCCCGGCTGCACGACGCTGGTCGCGCTGCTGCCGAGCTGGGCGGGCGAGGGCGGCCCGGAGGCGGTCCTGGCCCGTCTGCGGGACGACGCGACCGCCGAGCGGATACGCCACCACCTGGAGGTGACCGGCTCGGACGGCTGCCACGGCGTCCCCGTCGACTGGGGCACCGTCGAGGTCTCCGGCGTCCGCGCCCCGGACCTCGCCGCCCACGTCGGCCGCCGGCTGGACGGCTGGGCCACCGCGCGGCGCCTGCTGCTCGACGACCGGCTCGGCACGACGGTCCTCCAGCACGTCGGCCACGAGAAGAACGTACGGGCCATCATGCGCCACCGCGTCCACACCGGCGGCTCGGACGGCATCCTCCAGGGCACCAAGCCGCACCCGCGCGCCTACGGCACCTTCCCCCACTACCTGGGGCGGTACGCGCGCGAGCTGGGCGTCCTGTCGCTGGAGGAGGCGGTCGCCCACCTCACCTCCCGCCCCGCCGCCCGGCTCCGCCTCCCCGACCGGGGCCTGGTCCGCGAGGGCTACCGCGCCGACCTGGTCCTCTTCGACCCGGACACGGTGGCGGCGGGCTCCACCTTCGACGCCCCGCGCACCCTCCCCCACGGCATCCCGCACGTCCTGGTCGACGGGCGTTTCGTGATCGAGGACGGCCGCCGCACGGACGTCCTGGCGGGCCGCGCCGTCCGGCGCACGGCTTAGGGGGCGTCCACAGCCGGCCCCGGGAGGACCCTTTCTCCGCAATCTTCCCGACAATCCTTTCAGTTGCTTCCGCGTGGTCGATTTGCCGGGGGTTGTCGCTCCGTTGGTCTGCTTATGTCGTCTATGGATCCACTTGCAGAAACGATGAGCGGTCAAGAGGTCGCCCGTACGGGAATCCCGGCCACTCGGATGGCTCAGACCCGGGACGTTTCACGCTCCCGTTAGCTGGGTTATGACAGCGACACTCACCGATGGTCACTCGTCCCGGCATACCGATGTCCCGTCATGGGCGAACAGTTCCGTCGCCATGGGCGACTTCCTGTTCATCCCGGCGTCGTCCCCCGTCGAGGGCATCAACGGGACGCTGCGCGGACGCGGCGCGGTGATCGCCCTCACCTGGTCCGCGCCCGTGCTCCAGGAACTCGCCACCACGATCAACGACCTGGAGACGGCGTTCCGGGCGGCGTGGAGACGAGCGGGACTGCCCACCGGAGCGGGCAAAGGACGAGCGGGGTTCCACGAACATGCGTGAATACGGCATCGAGGACATGCTCGGCCCCCGCCCGCCCGCCTACGTCCCCGCGCACGACCCGCTCGGGCACGATCCGCTCGGGCTGCATCCGCTCGGGCACGATCCGCTCGGGCTGGACCCCTCGGCGGACGTGCAGCACGGGGCGTGGGACCCGGCCGAGGAGCTCGCCTTCCTCCTCCAGGAGGCCATGGAGGCGGACCGGGGCCCGGTACCGGAGCAACAGCTCCCGCCGGACGCGACGGACTTCCCCCTCGACCACGACGGCCTGACGACCCTCGCGAACATGACCGCCGACCTGCCGCCGGTGCGCTCCCCCGGCCACCACGGGCGGCGCAGGACCCGGCCGCCGTCCCTCACCTGGGCCCGCGTCGGCAGTTTCCTGCTCGCCGTGCTGTCGGTGGGGCTGGTGTCCATGGTCAGCGTGTTCAGCGGCATCATCGCCTACGACCCGCTGCGGCACATCGCCGAAGCCCACTCGCCCGCCAGGACGGTCAACTGGTGGCCCCTCCTCGTCTACGGCCCGTGGGCGGTGGCGTCCCTGTCCGTGCTGCGCGCCGCCCTGCACCGGCGCCGCGCCGCGCATTCCTGGTCGGTCGTCCTGCTCTTCTCCTTCATGGGGATGCTGCTGTGCGTGGCCCAGGCCCCCGGGAACTACACGGGCATGGCCGCGGCGGCGCTGCCGACCGTGGCGTCCCTGGCGTGCTTCCACCAACTGGTGCGTTTCATCACCCTCACCCGCCCACCCCGCAAGACGAAGCCGCGGCACCGGATCCTCGACCGGACACGTCCCGCTCCCCGGTGATCACTTTTCCAGCGACAAGATCCACTGTGCAAGATTCCTCACCCTTGCGGATGAACACCACCCGGAAAGTCATCTCATCACCTGAAAGGGCGCATGCCCCATGAACGCGGTCTTCTGGCTGGTCCTGGCCTGTGCCTCGGTCTGTTCCACCGCTCCGGCGTTCGCCGTGTCGATGCGGACCGGGATGTCCCGGCTCGACGCCCGGGAACTGCGCCGCCGTCAGCTCCTCATCCGCGTCCTCCAGACCCGGCAGCGCGCCGGGGCCGCCGGTACGGACGCCTTCGGAGCCCCGGGCGAGCCCGGCGTGCCGGCGGCGGGCGGCGCGGTCCGGCGTACGCCCTAGGCGTGCCTCCGTGGGCGCTCGTCCTAGGGGGTGCCTCCCTGGGCGCCCGCCCGGTCCGGCTCCGCCGCGCGGGACACCGGCGTCCGGCTCCCGCCCGGCGCGGCGGCCGCCTCCCGGCGGAGCGCCAGGGCGGTGACCAGGCAGGCGACGGCCGCCAGGGCGAAGCCGTACGCCGGCGTGCGGCCCGAGGGCGCCGTCTCGTACACCAGCGCGGCGGACAGCACCGCCAGGATCCGGCCCGCCCGTCCCTCCCAGGCGCTCGCCGCCACCACGGTGGTGCCCCACAGCAGGTACCAGGGCTGGACCATCGGCGACAGCGCCACCAGGGCGACGAGGGACAGACCCAGCGCGTGCACCGGGTCGACGCGGCCGCGGACGGCCCGCCACGCCAGGTGGACGATGAGCGCCAGGGCCACCGCCAGGCCGAGGCGCTGGACGGCCGCCTTGACCGGGTCGGGATCGCCGCCCAGCAGCGGGCGCAGCAGCTCGCCGAGACCGAGCCCGAGGTCGCTGGTGACCGACAGCGCGGTGTGGATCGTCCCGGCGACGCTCTGCGTCCGCAGCCAGCCGAAGCCGGTGCCCGCGGCCAGCGTCGCCCCCACGGCCACCGCCCCGGCGACCAGCCCCGGCCCCAGCAGGCCCGTGACGATCCGGTGGCGGGTCGCCGCACGGCCCGCCATGACACCGATGAACAGCAGCGCCACGGCGGCCGGGGACTTGACCATCACCGCGAGCCCGACGACCGCGCTGCCCGCGATCCACCGTCCGCGCCGGGCCAGGACCACGCCCGTCAGCATGAGGGCGATCATCAGCCCGTCGTTGTGCATGCCGCCGACCACGTGCATCAGCAGCAGCGGGTTGAGCGCCCCCAGCCACAGGGCCCCGCGCTCGCCGTCCGCCGCGCTCCCGGCGCCCTCCCCGCGCTCCCGTCCGAGACGGCGCAGCGCCCGGACGATCAGGACCAGCGCGACCACGGCGATCAGCCGCATCCCGAGCACGGCCGGCACGATCGTCCCGCCGCCCGTCAGCCGGGTCACCGCCTGCGCCAGCACCAGGAAGACCGGCCCGTACGGAGCCGGCGTGTCCGTCCAGTGCCGGCCGACGCTCGCGGCCGCGTCCCCGCCGGGACCGTGCGGATCCAGGACGGAGGGCCCGGCGCCGTACACGTCGTGGCCCTCCAGCACCATGGCGCCCTGCGCGACGTAGCTGTACACGTCGGCGCTGTACAGGGGCGGGGCGAGGAGCATCGGGGCGGTCCACCAGCCGAGCGTCACCAGGGTGTGGCGTACGGACGCCCCGGCCCTGCCGTAGCCCCACCAGGCGGCGACGAGCAGCGTCAGGCCGAGGTAGGCCAGGACGGAGGCCGCCACCGTGACCCCGGGCCCGTGGGGGACCCAGATCCCCCACGGGTCGCGGGTCGGCAGCGTTCCGGCGGCCCAGCCGCCCGCGGCCACCGCGGCCGACCCGGCCGCGCCCAGCCGGCGGTACCCGTCAGCGCTCATTGCCCACATGACCCGTCAACCTATCGGGCGGGTCCGGGGCGCCCCGCTACGGCTTCGGCAGGACGCACCCCGGCCGGCCGAGGTCGATCTTGTTGCCGATGCCGACGCAGGCCACGATCCCGTACGTCTGCTGGGCGTAGTTGATGCCCGGGCGGACGGTGACGGTGCCGTTCTCGTCCACCTCGCACGGGTTGTTCATGGTGCAGCGCTGCCCGTCCTCGTTCCCGGTGTTGTTCACCGCGACGACCTTGCCGGTGGCGGAGTCGATCACGGGCGACCCGGAGGTGCCGCCGATCGTGTCGCAGGCGGCGGTGTACCGGACGGAGTCCTTCATCGTCCAGCCGGCCTCCTTCAGCCGGTACGCGAAGCCGTCGATGGAGCAGCTGTAGATCCGCTTCCAGTAGCCCGAGACGACCTTGATGGCCGTGCCCTGCGCGGGCCTGGTCGCGTTCAGCTCCAGCGCCCTGATGCCGTAGCGGCCCTGGATCTGGGCGTACGTGCTGCTCAGCTCGTACAGCGAGACGTCGGTGTCGGTCATGGTCGCGTACGCGATCCTGGTGGCGCGCAGGGTGGCGACGCGGGTGCCGGCGGAGTTGAGCAGGCCGAACGACCGGGTGGAGGGCTTGTCGACGACGACCGTGCCGGGTCCGGGCATCCCGCTCTCCAGGCAGTGCCCGTTCGACAGCACGAGCGCGGGGTCGGTGGCCTGCGAGCCCGGCACGCGGACCAGGGATCCGGAACAGTTGCTGAGCGCGACGGTGCCGGCGAAGTCGACGGCGGCGGCCTTGACGGGCGCCGGGACCGCCGTAGGCGCCGGGGCTGTCGGGGCTGCGGCGGCGGAGGTGGCGCCGGCTCCGAGGAGCGCGAGCGCGAGCAGCGCACCGACGAGAGGCTTGCGCATGTGGGGGGTTCCTCTCCGGGGATGACGTTTGTCATGCGCATTCTGAGCCCCGGTCCGCCGCCGGCAGGAGACCCTTTCCAGCCGCGCCCCCAGCCCGTCGCGGGCGATCGTTCCGCCGGGGCGGTGCGCCGCACCGGTGCGCGGGGCGCGGTCAGTCGTCCGCGAGGGTGTCCAGGAACGCGCTGTTGACCGCCATCAGCCCCCCGTCCACCCGCAGCGTCGTCCCCGTGATCCACGCCGCGTCGGTCGAGGCCAGGAAGGCGACCGCCGCCGCGACGTCCTCCGGCTCACCCACCCGGCCCAACGGGTAGACCCGGTCCGCCAGCGCGGCCAGCTCGCGCTCGCGGCCTTCCCAGGCGCGGGTGCGGATCGTGCCGGGGTTGACCTGGTTGACGCGGACGCCCCGCGGCGCGGCGTCGGCGGCGAGCGTACGGGTGAGCGAGGTCAGGGCGGCCTTCGCGGCGCTGTACGCGTGGCCGCCGAAGGCCTGCTCGGCGTTGACCGAGCCGATGTTCACGATCGCGCCGCGCCCGGACGCCGCCAGCGGCCCCAGCGCCGCCCGGGCGCACCGGAGCGCGCCGACGAGGGTGACGTCCAGGGACCGCCGCCAGGTCTCGTCGGCCTCGTCCTCGAAGCGGGGCGCGTCCGGGGTGCGGGCGAAGGCGTTGTTGACCAGCACGTCCAGCCGGCCGAACGCCTCGACGGCGTGCGCCACCGCCGCCTCGACGGCCGCGCGGTCGGCCACGTCGCACCCGTGCGCCACCGCCCCGGGGATCGTCCCGGCCACCTCGCGGGCGGGTTCCTCGTCGAGGTCCACGACCAGCACCCGGGCGCCCTCGGCGCCGAACCGGCGCGCGGTGGCCGCGCCGATCCCGCGCGCCGCCCCGGTGATCAGTACGCCGTACCCGTCGAAACGTCCCCGCACGTCCATCCGGCGATGATCCCGCCCGGGCGGGGGGCGATCAAGGACGCCCTCCGCCGGGGGCGAAGTGGCACAAAACACGAGGCGCCCCACCCGCCACCGCCGTAAGCTCGCGACATGCAGGTGATCCAGTCCACGAAGCTCGCCAACGTCTGTTACGAAATCCGGGGCCCGGTGCTCGAGGAGGCGATGCGGCTGGAGGCTGCGGGTCACCGGATCCTGAAGCTGAACACCGGCAACCCCGCCGCCTTCGGCTTCGAGTGCCCGCCCGCGATCCTGGAGGACATGCTCCGCAACCTCGGCGAGTCGCACGGCTACGGCGACGCGAAGGGGCTGCTGTCCGCGCGGCGGGCGGTGATGAGCCACTACGAGACCCGGGGCATTCCGCTCTCGGTCGAGGACATCTATCTGGGCAACGGCGTCTCCGAGCTGATCCAGATGGCGATGCAGGCGCTGCTCGACGACGGCGACGAGGTCCTCGTACCGGCGCCGGACTACCCGCTGTGGACGGCGTCGGTGTCCCTGGCGGGCGGTACGGCGGTGCACTACCGCTGCGACGAGCAGGCCGACTGGATGCCGGACCTCGCCGACATCGAGCGGAAGATCACCGACCGCACCAAGGCCATCGTCATCATCAACCCGAACAATCCGACGGGTGCGGTGTACGACGACGAGATGCTGCGCGGGCTGACCGAGATCGCCCGGCGGCACGACCTGGTGGTCTGCTCCGACGAGATCTACGACAAGATCCTCTACGACGGCGCCACGCACACCCCGACCGCCGCGATCGCCCCCGACCTGCTGGTGCTGACCTTCAACGGCATGTCGAAGAACTACCGGGTCGCCGGGTACCGCAGCGGCTGGCTGGCGGTGTGCGGTCCGAAGGCGCACGCCTCGTCGTACATCGAGGGGCTGACGATCCTCGCCAACATGCGGCTGTGCGCCAACATGCCGGCCCAGCACGCGATCGCCGCCGCGCTCCAGGGGCGCCAGTCGATAGAGGCGCTGGTGCAGCCGGGCGGCCGGCTGCTGGAGCAGCGGGACGTGGCGTACGAGCTGCTGGTGCAGATCCCCGGCGTGACGTGCGTGAAGCCGAAGGGCGCCCTGTACCTGTTCCCGCGGCTCGACCCGGACGTCTACAAGATCAAGGACGACCGGCAGATGGTGCTGGACCTGCTGCGGGCCGAGAAGATCATGGTGGTGCACGGGACGGGCTTCAACTGGCACGAGCCGGACCACTTCCGGATCGTCACGCTGCCCAACGCCGCCGATCTGGCGGACGCGGTGACGCGGATCGGGAATTTCCTGGACGGGTACGGCCAGCACTGACCCAGCTCAACTTTAGACTGGATCCAAGGTAGGATGGTCTCCTGTCCGAGAGCAGGAGGCCGTCCACCATGTACGAACCGATCCGCGCCAAGTCGGTCCACCGGATGGCCGACGACGCCCCGGACCGCATCCCGCACCGCTCCCGCGAGGAGGAGCTGGACATCCAGCTCGCCGGGCACCTCGCCGCGCTGCTCGCCGTCACCGACGAGATCGGCGACGACGTGGCGGCGGACCGCATCGCCCAGCAGGTCGCCCGGCTGCGCGGCGCGCCGCCCGCCCGGCACGCGGGCCTCACCGGCTCCGCCCCGGCGGACCTGCACCGCCGCGCCCACGCCCTCGCGGGCCGCGCCCTGGTCGTCGCCGCCTCCCGGGCCGACACGGCCGCCGCGATCCTGGCCGCCGAGCGCATGGACGCCCACACCGCCGCACTGGCGCGGTTCCGCCCGGTCGGCGCCCCCTGAACGGCCCCGGTCCGCGCCCGGGGAGGGAGCGGACCGGGTGCCACCCACCACCGCGAGGGTCCACATGGGTCGGCCCCCGAAGCCTGAGGGGACTTCGGGGGCCGATCGCATCGTGCCGGGTCATTCGTGAACCCACAGGTCAGGGCGGATGTCGGGCTGACCCGCCACGACGTCCATCGGGGTCAGCCCAGGCGCTCGACCAGCGCGCGGTGCTCGTCCCACAGCTCCTTGGGCGTGTGGTCACCGAAGGTGTTGAGGTGCTCGGGGACCAGGGCGGCCTCCTCGCGCCAGATCTCCGTGTCGACCTTCAGCAGGAAGTCCAGGTCCTCGTCGGGCAGGTCCAGGCCCTCGGTGTCCAGCGCCTCGCGCGTCGGCAGGATGCCGATGGGGGTCTCGACGCCCTCGGCCTTGCCCTCCAGGCGCTCCACGATCCACTTCAGGACACGGCTGTTCTCGCCGAAGCCGGGCCAGACGAACGCGCCCTCGTCGTTCTTGCGGAACCAGTTGACGTAGTAGATCTTCGGCAGCTTGGACTGGTCCGGCGCGTTCTTGCCGACCTTGATCCAGTGAGCCATGTAGTCGCCCATGTTGTAGCCGCAGAACGGCAGCATGGCGAACGGGTCGCGGCGCAGCTCGCCGACCTTGCCCTCGGCGGCGGCGGTCTTCTCGGAGGCGACGTTGGCGCCGAGGAAGACGCCGTGCTGCCAGTCGAAGGACTCGGTGACCAGCGGGACGGCGCTGGCGCGGCGGCCACCGAAGAGGATCGCGGAGATCGGCACGCCCTTGGGGTCCTCCCACTCGGGCGCGATGATCGGGCACTGCGAGGCGGGCACGGTGAAGCGGGCGTTGGGGTGGGCGGCCGGGGTCCCGGACTCCGGCGTCCAGTCGTTGCCCTTCCAGTCGGTGAGGTGGGCCGGGGTCTCCTCCGTCATGCCCTCCCACCAGACGTCGTTGTCGTCGGTGAGGGCGACGTTGGTGAAGACCGAGTTGCCCCACAGCGTCTTCATCGCGTTGGCGTTGGTGTGCTCACCGGTGCCGGGCGCGACGCCGAAGAAGCCCGCCTCGGGGTTGATCGCGTACAGCCGGCCGTCCTCGCCGAACCGCATCCAGGCGATGTCGTCGCCGATCGTCTCGACGGTCCAGCCGGAGATCGTGGGCTCCAGCATCGCGAGGTTGGTCTTGCCGCACGCGGACGGGAAGGCGGCGGCCACGTACGTCGACTCGCCCTGCGGCGGGGTGAGCTTGAGGATCAGCATGTGCTCGGCGAGCCAGCCCTCGTCGCGGGCCATGACGGACGCGATGCGCAGGGCGTAGCACTTCTTGCCGAGAAGGGCGTTGCCGCCGTACCCGGAGCCGTAGGACCAGATCTCGCGGGTCTCGGGGAAGTGCGAGATGTACTTGGTGGAGTTGCAGGGCCACGGGACGTCCTGCTCGCCCTCGGCGAGCGGAGCGCCGAGGGTGTGCACGGCCTTGACGAAGAACCCGTCGGTGCCCAGCTCGTCCAGGACGGCCTGGCCCATGCGGGTCATGGTGCGCATGGAGACGGCGACGTACGCGGAGTCGGTGATCTCGACGCCGATGGCGGAGAGCGGCGACCCGACGGGGCCCATGCAGAAGGGCACGACGTACATCGTGCGGCCCTTCATGGAGCCGCGGAAGATGCCCTTCTCACCGGCGAAGATCTCCTTCATCTCCGCCGGGGCCTTCCAGTGGTTGGTCGGCCCGGCGTCCTCCTCCTTCTCGGAGCAGATGAAGGTGCGGTCCTCGACGCGCGCGACGTCGGTCGGGTCGGAGGCGGCGTAGTACGAGTTCGGACGCTTGACCGGGTCGAGCTTGCGGAACGTGCCCTTGGCGACGAGCTCCTCGCACAGGCGCTCGTACTCCGCCTCTGAACCGTCGCACCAGACCACGGCGTCCGGCTGCGTGATGGCTGCGATCTCGTCGACCCAGGAGATCAGCTCCTGGTGGTTGGTGGGGACGGTGGTGGGAGCCGCATTACCGCGCGCCACGATTGCTCCTTGTCGAGGGGTTTTGGGTTGTCTGCCCCGTGGGGGCTGCGACCCGGATGCTTCACATGGATCTCTTGGCGCTCATCCGGTGCCGACCGCACTCATCTGATCATCCGTGCCTTGTGCGCATATGTCCAGAGGGTCTCTCACGTGAGCATGGCCACTCACCGCCGGAACCCGCGAACGCGTCGGTAGCATTCCGGACATGACTGCAGGCCCCCCCGAAGTGACCGAGATCGAACCTCCGCCGGTGAAACCGAGGCTGCGCGGCTGGCTGCACGCGGGCATGTTCCCCCCGGCCCTCGTCGCCGGCATCGTTCTCACCGCGCTCGCCGATTCCACCCGGGCCCGCGTCGCCTGCGGCGTCTACGCCTTCACCGCCTGCCTGCTCTTCGGGGTGAGCGCCCTCTACCACCGCGGCGACTGGGGTCCGCGCGCCACGGCGGTGCTGCGCCGGCTCGACCACGCCAATATCTTCCTCATCATCGCGGGCACCTATACCCCGCTGACCCTGCTCCTGCTCCCCGACTCCACCGGGCGGGTGCTCCTGTGGGCGGTCTGGGCCGCCGCGGTGGCGGGGATCGCCTTCCGGGTGTTCTGGGTCGGCGCCCCGCGCTGGCTCTACACCCCGTGCTACATCGCGATGGGCTGGGCGGCCGTGTTCTTCCTGCCCGACTTCATGCGGGCGGGCGGCGTCGCCGTGCTGGTCCTGGTGGTCGTCGGCGGAGTCCTCTACAGCCTGGGCGGCGTGGTGTACGGGCTCAAGCGCCCGGACCCGTCGCCGCGCTGGTTCGGCTTCCACGAGGTCTTCCACTCCCTCACCCTCGCGGCGTTCATCGCCCACTACGTGGGCATCTCCCTGGTCGCCTACCGGCACGCCTGACCCGCCCGGCACCAAAACGGCCGTGACGCCCCGCGCCACGGCCGTCGGTCGTGCTCCGTGCGCACCGCACGTGAGGCACCGTCAGGGACGGCTCCGGTCCCTGGGCGCGGCCCCGGCGCGCGTGTCCCCCGGCCCGCAGGCGGTGCCGTCCCGGTCGGGGTCGAGCCGCAGCGGATCGTCCGCGCCGTTGAGCCGCAGCCGTCCGTAGTCGTGGTCCGCCAGCCAGGCGCAGCGGGCCCCGGTCGTCGCCTTCACCTCCTTCGGGAACACCGTCGGCACGCACACCCCGGCCGCGCCGTAGTGCCGGTCGCACCCGGCGATCCGCGGGCTGACCGGGACGGAGTCCCGCTTCTTCAGCGGCTTCCGCGGGGCGGCGGCGAGGCTGCCGGCGAAGTCGTGCACGTGCGCCGAGCGCTCCGCCTCGGCCGCCATCGCGGCCGGCCCGCCCAGGTGCACCCATGCGGCGACGGACGGGATGCCGTGGGCGTCCACCGCGAACAGCATGTACCAGCCGGGCGGGGCCAGGTTGGGGTTGGCGGTGACGTTCAGGTCGACCGTCCGGTCGTCGACCACCGACAGCGGCAGGTCCACGAACCGCTGGTTGGGGTCGGAGGAGTGGGTGACGGCGGCCGGGCGGATCAGCTCGGCCCTGGCGATCGGCCGGTCGACGGTGACGCGCTGGGTGTCGCCGTAGTTCCACCTCCCGTCGATCACGGAAGTGATCCTCGGGCGGGGGCCCTTGAGCAGGTACGGGGGCGTGTAGACCGACACGTCGTGGTTGTAGGTGCCGTTGCCCGGGTTGTCGCCGACCGCCATGACCCGGCCGTCGGGCAGCAGGAACGCGGAGGAGTGGTAGGTGCGCGGCACCGGGTCGGCGGCCAGACCCGGCTCGTAGGTGTTGGTGACCGGGTCGAAGAACGACGCCTCGTACACCGGGTCGGCCCGGTCGTGCAGGCCGCCGCCGGTCTCCAGGACCTTGCCGTCCGGCAGCAGCACCGCCGAGACGAACATCTTGCCCTCGTCGCCGGTCTGCGGCCGCTTGCCCTGCCCCTGGTCGACCAGGCCCTGCGGGAGCGGCGGGCCCGCCACGTACCCCGGGTTCGGCTGCTTGAGGTCGATGATGTCGGTGAGGCGGTTGGCGGCGGGGTTGCGCTCGTTGTTGCCGCCGCCGATGGTCAGCACCCGCTGGTCCTGGGCGGGCGGCAGCAGGACGCTCGCCGACTCGTCCCGCTCGTCCTTGTTCCGCAGGCCCGGTACGTCGGTGACGGTGTTGGCGTCGTAGTCGTAGATCGAGGCGCCCGTGCCCGGGGTGCCGTTGCCGAAGGTGTGACTGCCGGAGTAGAACAGCCGCCCGTCCTGCATCAGGATCATCGACGGGTACAGGCCCCAGTAGGACCAGGTCTGGTTGACCTCGTTCATCGGCAGCCACTTGTGCTGCGCGGCGGAGAACTTCTCCGCCGTCACATTGCCGGTGGAGTCCTCCTTCAGACCGCCGAAGGAGATCACGTCACCGTTGCCGAGGATCGTCGCCGACGGGTACCAGTGCCCGTCGTGCATGTCGTTGGTCCTGGTGTACGTCTCGGTCGCCGGGTCGAAGACGTACGAGTCCTTCAGGCCCTGGTAGCCGATCCTCCCGTCGGCGGACGGGTAGCCCTTGTTGCCGCTCATGACCAGCACCCGGCCGTCGGAGAGCTGGACGTGGCCGGCGCAGAACATGTCGGCGGGCGTGGGGACGGTGCGGAAGGAGCCGTTCGCCGGGTCGTACACGGCGGAGGTGAACGTGCCGGCCTTGAACAGCTCCGGGTCGTTGCCGGAGCCGGCGATCAGCAGCACCTTGCCGTTGTGCAGCACGACGGAGTGCATGGACCGGACCGGGTTCCTGGTCGGCAGCACGTCCCACCGGCCCTTGGCGCACTCCTCGGCGGTGCCGGTGCACACCGGGTCGGGCGCGGGCGCGGCGACCTCCTCCATCACGTAGTCGTCGGTGGTGACGCTGCCGGTGCCGAAGACGGACACGCCCCAGGCGATCCGGTCGGTGCCGGGCGGTACGGCGGGGGTGCGCACCTCGGCGCGGGTGTAGGCGGCGGCGAGCGGCAGGGTCTTGAGGTCGGTCCAGTACTGCCAGCCGGCGGCCGTGTCGTGCCGGAACAGCGTGATCGCCGCGTCGGGCGTGGTCGACCGGTACCAGAGGGACAGGTCGTACTGCCGCTCCGCGGCGACGGTGGGGGCGCAGGCGGCCGACTCGGTGATGAGCGCCTTGCGGTCGCCGTCGACCCGGCGGGTCAGCTCGACCTTCATGGCGGCGGTGCCGGAGTGGGCGTCGCCGGTGGTGGTGAACGTGAAGTCGTTGTCGCCCCACCCGGACCGGGACCAGCAGTCGGGCATGCCGTCGTGGCCGGTGCCGGGGGTCTCGAAGCCGGGATTCCTGATGAGGTTGGTCCCGGCGGCGGCCGGGGGCTGGGCGGCCAGGAGCAGCCCTGCGGTGAGGGCGCCGATGGCCGGCAGGGCCGCCGGGCGGCGCCGGCGCGGGGTCCGTTTCACCGGGGTTTCCTTCCTGTACGGGCGGTACGGGCGGCCGTACGCGCCCCGCGGGGCAGGTAGACCAGGGCCTCGGTGCCGGCGAACCGCAGAACGAAGGTGGTCAGCAGCGCGAGGGCGGTGGCGGGCAGGGCGGCCATGTGGAGCTGCCCGACGAACAGGGCGATCAGGGGCAGGCGCAGCACGAGGTCGGCGTTGGCGAGGAGCGCGAAGCGCCCGAGGCGGTCGGCCCAGTGCCGGTGGTGGCGGCGGCCGCGGAACAGCAGCGCCTCGATGAGGAGGAAGTTCCAGGCGACGCCGAGCTGGTTGGCGAGGACCTCGGCGGTCAGGTAGTGCGTCCCGGCACCGGTGAGGACGTGCAGGGCGGCCAGGTTGGGGACGAAGCCGCTCAGGCCGATCAGTCCGAAGGCGGCCATGCGGGCGAGCGGGGACGCGGTGCGCAGTCCGACGAGGTGGCGCAGGAACCGCAGCCCCTCCCGGGCGGTGGACTTGGAGACGCCGGCGAACCGCTCCTCGAAGACGAACGGCACCTCGGCGACACGGGCCGGGCGGCACCGCACGGCCAGCTCCAGCAGGATCTTGTAGCCGAGCGGGCGCAGCGTCCGGGCGGTCACCGCGCCGCGCCGGACGGCGAAGAACCCGCTCATGGGGTCGCTGATGCCGCGCAGAGCGCGCGGGAAGAGCCCCTTGGTGAGCAGGGTCGCCCCGCGCGAGACGGCGACGCGGTACCCGCCGGCGAGTCCGGCGCGGCTCCCGCCGGGCAGGTAGCGGCTGGCGACGACGAGGTCGGCGTCCTCCTTCTCGCCGGTGGCGACGAGGTCGGGGACGAGGGCGGGCGGGTGTTGGAGGTCGGCGTCCATGACGACGATCCAGTCGGAGCCGGCGGCCTTCAGTCCGGCGACGACGGCACCGCCGAGGCCGCCGTCGGGGGTGTCGCGGTGGATGACGGAGACGGGGAAGGGGCAGTCGCGGGCGGCGTCGGCGATCACGGCGGGGGTGTCGTCGGTGGAGTCGTCCACGAAGACCACCTCGCAGGGCAGCCGGCCGGGTACGGACGCGGCGATGCGGCGCAGCAGCTCGCGGACGTTCGCCGACTCGTTGAAGGTGGGGACGACGACGGTGACGGCTCCCGGTTCGGGGATGTCACCGGTGACCGGGGCGACGTGCTCGGCGCCGGTGGGCTGGACGGTCACGGGGCCTCCGCTGTGGTGATCTTCCGGATCTCGATCCGTTCCTCGCCCTCGCCGAAGGTGGCGACGGGGGCCGAGTGCTCCAGCGCGGCCCTGACGGTGGGCAGGTCGCGCGCGTCGCGCCGTACGGTCGGGGAGGCGACGACGTAGTCCAGGTCCCGCCAGCCGCGGGGCAGGGTCTTCGTCACCGCCGGGTCGAGGTCCGCCTTGTAGAACCAGATGGCCCCGAGCCCCGGCCGGTACCCGGCGTGGACCAGGTCGAGCCAGAGCGCGTCGTCGGCCAGCACGCGCGCGTGCGCGGGGTCGGGGACCTCGCGGCCCAGCCAGGCGGCGGCGGCCCGGTAGGGGGCGTTGGCGTCGGCGGTCATGGCGGTGCGGTCGCCGTCGTACCAGCGCGGGAGGACGACCGCGGCGGCGGCGGCCGCCAGGAGGACGGCGGCCGCCCGGCGGGCCGGCAGCAGCGCGGGGGTGCGGCGGCCCTTGCGCAGTACGGCGTGGGCGACACTGGCGGCGCCGCCGGCCAGGACCAGGGCCAGGAAGGGCAGCGCCTGGATGACGTACATGGCCGGCAGGTATCCGGAGGGGCGCATCGCGACGAGTGCGAGGACGGCGACGGCCAGCGCGGGTCCGGCGAGTGCCCGGGCGGTGACCGACCACCGGAGGGTGAGCAGCAGCAGGGCGGCGCCGGCGAGGCCGCCGAGCGGCAGGACGCGGTCGTAGTAGAGCCAGGAGTCGAGGACCCCGTTGGAGCCGGTGCCGTCGGTCAGGATGAAGCCGGAGCCGGGGCGGCTCATCTGGTAGGTGATGCCGTCCCACAGGGAGACGTGTCCGTCGCCCGGCAGCAGTTCGCCCTTGAGGAGCGCGAACAGCGGGTAGGAGAGGCCGATCAGGGCGCAGGCGGTGACGGCGCCGGTGACGGCGAACTTGCGGGTGTCGCGGTGGCTGTGGCGCCACATGGTCATCAGCAGCGCCGGCAGGACGACGAGCATCGTCTCCTTGGTCAGGACAGCGGTGGCGGCGGCGACGCCGGCCCCGAAGTGGTGCCACAGGTGTCTGCTGGGCGAGGCGGCGAGGCAGAACGCCAGCAGCGTCCACATCACGGCCAGGTTGTCGAGGAAGATCTCCCGCTGGAGGACCACGGACAGCGGGGAGAGCCCGAACAGCGCCATGGCCAGGCCGGCGGCCCAGCGCGGCAGCCACAGCCGGCGGGCGAGGACGTACAGCATGACCGCGGAGGCGGCGCCGATCAGCAGCATCGCAAGCCGCATGGAGGCGACGGTCATCGACTCGGGCGCGATCAGCGACGGGATCCAGGTGAGGGCGGCGAGCTGCATCCAGCCGAGCGGCGGATGGTCGTACCAGTACGTGTAGTGGGCGAGGCCCCGGCCGTTCTGCACGGCCCAGGCCTGGGCGAGGTAGGTGCCCTCGTCGTCGCTGAGGGTGGGGTACTGCTGGATGTTCCAGCCCTGGACGAGCAGGATCACCACGAGCAGCGCACCGCACAGGACCAGGTCGGGGCGGGAGCCGCGGAAGCGGACGACGGGCCGGGTGACGAGCCGTCTCTTGTCGTGCGGGGCCGCCGTGGTGGCCGGCTCGGGGACCGCGGGTGCCGCGGGCAGGGTGGCGGTCATCGGGCGGCCCCCTCGCGGACGAGGTGGGCGCCCACGTGGCTGGTGAGCTCCCACTCGGTGCGCCCGCGCTGCTCGCGCCAGACCGCGCGGACCGCCGCGCCCGCGAGCAGCACCTGGTAGAAGGGCCCGCCGACGATGAGCTTCAGGTAGTGGACGAACCCGACCCGCAGCCCGTACTGCCGGCCGAAGTCGTGCAGCCCGACGATCTCGAAGACGAAGGTCACCATGGCCGTCAGCAGGGGGAGGAAGGTGATGACGGCGACGCCGATGGGGACGTCGAGGAAGAGCGCGACGGCCACGTTGAGCGGGATGACGACGCCGGTGAAGGCCTGCATGAACGGGGTCATGAGGGTGTACCGGGCGAGCATCCGCTGTCCGAGCGTGGGCAGTTGCCGCCAGTCCTTCTTGCGGTAGACCTGGAGGAAGCCCTGGTTCCAGCGGGTGCGCTGCTTGAGCAGGCTCATCAGGGTGCCGGGGGTCTCCTCGCGGGTGACCATGTCGGCGTCGTACGCGACGACGACCTTCTTGCCCGTGCTGGACAGCCGGACCCCCAGGTCGCAGTCCTCGGCAAGGCAGTCGGGGTCCCAGCCGCCGGCTTCGCGCAGGACGTCCGTACGGACGAAGACGGTGTTGCCGCCCAGCGGGATGAAGCCCTTGGCGGCGTGCAGGTGGAGGCGGGAGCGGAACCAGAAGAAGTACTCCAGGCAGTTGCGCAGGGAGTACCAGCTCGAATGGAAGTTGATGAGCTGGACGCCGCCCTGGACGACGTCGGCGCCGGTGGCGGTGAAGGCGTGGTCCACGTGGGCCAGCAGCTCGGGGTGGACCTGGTCCTCGGCGTCGAAGACCCCGACGACGTCGCCCCGGCAGTGCGGCAGCGCGGTGTTGAGCGCCTTGGGCTTGTTCTTCGCCTCGTGCGTGTCGACGACGACGCGTACGCGGCCGGGGTCGCGGGCCGCGGCCCGCTCGGCGACCTCGGTGGTCTCCGGGTCGTCGTGGCCGACGATCACGATGATCTCGAAGTCCCGGTGGCCGGACTCCAGCAGCCGGTCGATGGTGTGTTCCAGGACGAGCTGTTCGTGGCGGGCCGGCAGCAGCAGCGAGAACGACAGGCCCTGCAGCCCGTCCGGACGCTCGAAGCGGGTGGCCGCGAGCGTCTCGGGCGTGCGCCAGGCGTGCATCTGCCACCACAGCGTGAAGGCGGCCATCCAGAAGAGCGCCATCGATATGGCGGCGACGGACACGGAAATGAGCACGGAAAGGTTCCCCCCTCCGACCACGCCGCGACGGCCGCAGGTGCGCGCTCCGGTGACCCCACCGGTCGTGCGCCGCCGCAGTACGGTCGTTCCCCAAGAGACATGTCAGGGGCGAGTCGCGGCAGGACCCCCCTGGCCGTCGACGCCCTCGTACGACGTCCGCACGCGTCCTCCCCAGAACGTGTGCGCCGTCTCCACTCCTTATGTCCGACGAGGATAGAGGCAGAGGGTGACAGTCAGGAGCCGTCCGGCGAAAAACTGTGTTTCCAGGCTCAGTTGGTGAGCTTGCGGGTCAAATCGGCGGGGTCCGTGGTAGGCGCGTCGCAGGTGAAGTGGCGGCAGACGTACGCGGCGGGCCGCCCGTCGACCAGGGGGCGGTCCCTGAGCAGCGGGAACTCCCCGTCCTCGACGTCCGGTCCGCCGAAGGCGACGACGGCACCGGGCGCGGTGCCCAGCAGGGCCGCCCGGTGCAGGGCGCGGGCGGCCGCGTCGTCCGGGCGGCCGGTCACGGCGACCTCGCGCGGCCCGTCGAGGAGCGCCTCGGCGACGGCGAGGCCCCACCCGATGAAGCGGGGCGCGCGCGGCCCGAGGGCCTTGACCACGCCCAGGGCCGCCTCGGCCGCGGTGCGGTGGGCCTCGGAGCCGGTGTGGGCGGCGTACGACAGCAGGGCCCCGGCGGCGGCGGTCCACCCGGAGGGGGCGGCGTTGTCGGTGGGGTCCTGGGGGCGGCGGATGAGCTGTTCGGCGTCGTGCGCGGTGTCGTACAGCGCCCCGTCCTCGCCGGTGAACCGGTCGAGCACCAGGTCCAGGAGGAATCCGGCGAACTCCAGCCACACGCCCTCGCCGGTGACGGACGCCAGCGCCAGGAACCCCTCGGCGACGTCCGCGTAGTCCTCCAGCACCCCGGCGTTGGCCCCGGCCCGCCCCTCCCGGGACGTGCGGGTGAGCCGCGCCCCGGGGTCCATGTGCAGCCGGACCAGCAGGTCGGCGGCCTCCGTGGCCCGGTCGACCAGGTCGGGGCGGTCGAAGTAGGCGCCGGTCTCGGCGAGCGCGGCGATCGCCAGCCCGTTCCAGGCGGCGACGATCTTGTCGTCCCGGCCGGGGCGGGGGCGCTCCTCGCGGGCGGCGAGCAGCCGCCGCCGGATCCCCTCCAGCCGTTCGGCGTCGGCCACCCCGGCGTCCTGCGGCAGTCGCAGCACCGAGGCCCCCTCCTCGAATTTGCCCTCCTGGGTGACCCCGTAGTGCCGGGCGGCGTACGCGGCGTCCTCCTCGCCGAGCACGGCGCGGAGCTGCCCGGGCGTCCACACGTAGAAGGCGCCCTCCACATGCCGGCCGGTGCCGTCGTCCGAGTCGGCGTCGAGCGCGGAGGCGAAACCGCCCTCGGCGGTGCGCAGCTCCCGCACCATGAAGTCGGCGGTCTCCAGGGCCACCCGGCGGGCCAGGTCGCTGCCGGTGACCCGCCACAGGTGGGCGTACACCCGGCACAGCAGGGCGTTGTCGTACAGCATCTTCTCGAAGTGCGGCACGACCCACTCGCGGTCCACCGAGTAGCGGGCGAAGCCGCCGCCGAGCTGGTCGTAGATGCCGCCCCTGGCCATCGCCTCGCACGTGTCGGCGGCCATCTGGAGGGCGCCCTCGGCGCCGGTGCGGGCGTAGTGGCGCAGCAGGAACTCGATGACCATGGACGGCGGGAACTTCGGCGCGCCGCCGAATCCCCCGTGCCGGTCGTCGTAGTCGCGGGTGAGTCCGAGGAGGGCCTGCGCGAGCTCCTGCTCGCCGGGCGCGCCGGACCCGCCGAGGGCCAGGGAGCGTCCCGCGAGCTCCCGCACGATGTTCCCCGCGACCTCGTCGACCTCCTCGCGCCGGTCGGCCCAGGCGACCGCGACGCCCTGGAGGACCTGGGGGAAGGACGGCATGCCGTGGCGGGGCGCGGGCGGGAAGTACGTACCGAAGTAGAACGGCTCGGCGTCGGGCGTCAGGAACACCGTCATGGGCCAGCCGCCGTGGCCGGTGGCCGCCTGGACGGCCTCCATGTAGACGGCGTCGACGTCGGGCCGCTCCTCGCGGTCGACCTTGACCGGGACGAAGTGCTCGTTGACGTACTCGGCGGTGGTGGCGTCCTCGAACGACTCGTGGGCCATGACGTGGCACCAGTGGCAGGAGCTGTACCCGACGCTCAGCAGCACCGGCACGTCGCGGCGCCGGGCCTCCTCGAACGCCTCGCCCGACCAGGGCCACCAGTCGACCGGGTTGTCGGCGTGCTGGAGGAGGTAGGGGGACGTCTCATGGGCCAGTCGGTTCGCCATACCACCCATCCTGCCGGATGCGCGTACCCGGCGCCTCGGGCGTCCGGGGCCGGGGCGCCGGGGCCGCCGGCGGGCCGCCGGGGCGGGCGGGCCCCGGCGCCCGCACGGTAACGGCACCTGCCGGGCGCGCCGCGGCTCCCCGAGCGCCTGGGGCGGTCAGGGAGCCGGGGCTGGCGGGGCCGGCCCGCGGCGGCCGGCGCGCCTAGCGGGCGGCCTGGCCCGGGGCCGGGTCGGCGCCCGCGGCGGGGGCCGGGGCCTCGGGGGCTTCCTCGAAGTCGACCTTGCCCATGTGGCGGTTCATCGACTTCATCAGCAGCCATACGCCCGCGGCCATGACCGCGAAGACGAGGAAACCGAGGACGCCGGGGGTCACCTTGTTCTCGTCGAGCTCCTGGGCCGCGAGCGGGACGAGCTGGGTCAGTGCCTGGTGTGCGCTCATGTCAGGCATTGTCGCGGATGCCCGCGAAGAGGTCGTCCTCGGGGAGGGAGGTGTCCACCACGGACTTGGCCAGCTCGTAGTCCTCCGTCGGCCAGACCTCCTTCTGGATCTCCATCGGCACGTGGAACCAGCCGCCGTCCGGGTCGATCTGCGTGGCGTGGGCGATCAGCGCCTTGTCGCGGATCTCGAAGAAGTCGGCGCACGGCACGTGCGTGGTCAGCGTCCGCTCGGCGCGCTGGAACTCCTTCCAGCGCTCCAGCCACTCGCCGTACGGGGACTCCAGGCCACGGGCCAGCAGCGCCTCGTGCAGGGCGACGGTGCGCGGCCGGTTGAAGCCCTGGTTGTAGTAGACCTTGGACGGCTGCCAGACGGGTCCGAACTCCGACTCCGGGTACTTCTCGGCGTCCGTCGCCCCCTCGAAGGCCACCATCGTGATCTTGTGGGTCATGATGTGGTCGGGGTGCGGGTAGCCGCCGTTCTCGTCGTACGTGGTGATGACCTGCGGCCGGAAGGCGCGGATCGACCGCACCAGTCGGCCGGCGGCCTTGTCGACGTCCTCCAGGGCGAAGCAGCCCTGCGGCAGCGGCGGCAGCGGGTCGCCCTCGGGCAGGCCGGAGTCGACGAAACCGAGCCACTCCTGCCGTACGCCGAGGATCTCGCGGGCCTCGTCCATCTCCTTGCGGCGTACCTCGTGGATGTTCTCCTCGATGTACGCGTCACCCTGGAGCTTCGGGTTGAGGATGGAGCCGCGCTCGCCACCGGTGCAGGTCACGACCAGCACGTCCACCCCCTCGGACACATACTTGGCCATCGTCGCCGCGCCCTTGCTCGACTCGTCGTCGGGGTGGGCGTGAACGGCCATCAGTCGCAGCTGCTCAGTCAAGACTCGATCCTCAATGATTTGTCACATCGGCCGGCTTCTATAGTGACGGAATCGGCAGGCGGAAAATTCCGCCGTTCGGCCGAGGAGAGGAACGATCATGAGCGCGGTACGGGAAGGACTGCCCGAGGGCCGGTACGGCCGCTCGGCGGACGAGCGTGCCGACCGCAAGCTCAAGGTCGTCGGCTCCGTGCTCGGCGTGGTGCTGCTGGCCGTGGTCGGCTGGTTCGGGTACGACTACGTCGCCGGCCAGAGGATCAGCGCGGAGCTGATCAAGTTCGACGTCCCGGACGACGACCGGGTCCTGGTGCACCTGGAGGTGCGCAAGGACAGGGACGCCAAGGGCTCCTGCACCCTGCGCGCCCTCTCCCGGGACGGTGCCGAGGTCGGCCACAAGGACGCCCGCTTCGACCGGGCCGACGACCGGATCGACGAGGTCGTCACCGTGCGGACGACGGCCCGGGCGACCAGCGCCGAGCTGCTCGGCTGCACCGAGGGGTAGACGCGCCCCACGCCCGTTCCGTGTCCCCGTCGTGACCAGCGCGGACACAGATTCCGTGGCATTCGTCCTCCCCCTCGCCCCGCGAAATTGTTAGGCTCGTGGTTTCGCCCATCCAGGAAGGCACAATCCTTCTGGGTAGGGCGATGCTTTGTATTCCCAGTACCGACGAGGAGCACCTGTGACCCAGACCAGCGAAAACGTCACCTGGCTCACCCAGGAGGCGTACAACCAGCTCAGGGCCGAGCTGGAGTACCTGTCTGGTCCCGCGCGAACCGAGATCGCCGCCAAGATCGCGGCGGCGCGCGAGGAGGGCGACCTGCGCGAGAACGGCGGGTACCACGCGGCCAAGGAGGAGCAGGGCAAGCAGGAGCTGCGCGTGCGCCAGCTCACCCAGCTCCTGGAGCACGCGAAGGTGGGCGAGGCTCCCACGGAGAGCGGGGTCGTCGCGCCCGGCATGGTGGTCACGATCGCCTTCGACGGCGACGAGGACGACACCCTGACCTTCCTGCTCGCCTCGCGCGAGTACGCGAGCTCCGACATCGAGACGTACTCCCCGCAGTCGCCGCTCGGCTCGGGCGTCAACGGCAAGAAGGTCGGCGAGGACGCGGAGTACGAGCTGCCGAACGGCAAGAAGGCGTCGGTGACGATCCTCGACGCGAAGCCGTACTCGGGCTGACACGACCGGCACGCGGTCCCACCGGTACGGCCGGCGGGACCGACGGAGAAGGGCCGGGCCGCGCACCACGCGCGGCCCGGCCCTTCCCGCTGACCGGCCTCAGGCGGCCGAGCGGTACTTGCGCACCGCGAGCGTGCGGAACAGCGCGATGATCACCACCGACCAGATGACCGAGGCCCACACCGGGTGCTGCATGGGCCAGGCGCTGGAGGTGGAGACGCCGGGGTTGCCGAACAGCTCCCGGCAGGCCTGCACCGTCGCGCTGAAGGGGTTCCACTCGGCGACGTGCCGGAGCCAGGGCGTCATCTGGGACGAGTCCACGAACGCGTTGGACACGAACGTCACCGGGAAGAGCCAGATCAGCCCGCCGGACGTGGCGGCCTCGGGCGTACGCACGGACAGGCCGATCAGCGCGCCGATCCAGGAGAACGCGTACCCGAGGAACAGCAGCAGCGCGAACGCGCCGAGCGCCTTCGGCACGCCCTCGTGGA
Organism: Streptomyces sp. NPDC039423; assembly: GCF_055598725.1. Classification (NCBI taxonomy): domain Bacteria; kingdom Bacillati; phylum Actinomycetota; class Actinomycetes; order Kitasatosporales; family Streptomycetaceae; genus Streptomyces; species Streptomyces sp. NPDC039423. The sequence continues at coordinate 396,511 of NZ_JBVKAH010000002.1, read as the reverse complement.
TGCGCCAGCCGACGAGCAGCGCGACGATCGCGAGGACGACGACGGTGAGCGCGGTCTGGACGAGATCGGCGAGCGTCCGCCCGGTGAGGACGGCCCCGCGGGCCATGGGCAGGGACCGGAACCGGTCGATCAGGCCCTTGTGCATGTCGTCGGCGATGCCCGCGCCGGCTCCGGCGGTGGCGAAGGTGACGGTCTGCGCGAAGATGCCGGCCATCAGGAAGTTGCGGTAGACGCTGGGGTCGGTGGTGCCGCCGATGTTCATGGAGCCGCCGAAGACGTAGCTGAACAGCACCACGAACATGATCGGCTGGATCAGCCCGAAGATGATCATCTCGGGGATCCGGGACATGCGGATCAGATTGCGGCGGGCGACGACGAGGGAGTCGGCGACCGACTGCGCGATGCCGCCGCGCGGCCTGGGCGCGGCGAGCCGGGGGGTGGTGTCGGACACGGCGCTCACTTCGCGGCCTCCTTGCGGTCGCCGTCCTCGTCCGTCCGCTCGGCGACGTGGCCGGTCAGTGAGATGAACACGTCGTCGAGGGTGGGACGGCGCAGGCCGATGTCGTCGATCTCGACGCCCCGGGTGTCCAGCTCGCGAATGACCTCGGCGAGCAGCTTGGCGCCGCCGGTGACCGGGACGGTGAGCTTGCGGGTGTGGGCCTCGACGGCGACCTCGCCCTTGCCGAAGCCGGTGAGGACGGCGCGGGCGGGGTCGATCTGGTCGGGCTGGTGCACGACGACCTCGACGCGCTCGCCGCCGGTGCGGAGCTTGAGCTGGTCGGAGGTGCCGCGGGCGATGACCTTGCCGTGGTCGACGACGCAGATGTCGTCGGCCAGGTGGTCGGCCTCCTCCAGGTACTGGGTGGTCAGCAGCAGGGTCGTACCGCCGGCGACCAGTTCCTGGATGACGTCCCAGAGCTGCTGCCGGTTGCGGGGGTCGAGCCCGGTGGTCGGCTCGTCCATGAACATCACGGGTGGCGACACCACCAGCGCGGCGGCGAGGTCGAGGCGGCGGCGCATGCCGCCGGAGTACGTCTTGGCGGGCCGGTCCGCGGCGTCGGCGAGGTGGAACCGCTCCAGCAGCTCGCCCGCGCGCGCCTTCGCGGCCTTGCTCCGCATCTGGTAGAGCTGGCCGACCATGTGGAGGTTCTCGCGGCCGGTGAGGTACTCGTCCACGGCGGCGAACTGCCCGGAGAGGCCGATGGCCCGCCGGACCTCGTTGGGGTGCTTGAGGACGTCGATGCCCGCGACGACCGCCCTGCCGCTGTCGGGCCGGAGCAGCGTGGTCAGTACGCGCACCGCGGTGGTCTTGCCGGCCCCGTTGGGGCCGAGCAGCCCCAGGACGGTCCCTTCCGGGACGTCGAGGTCCACTCCGTCCAGAGCCCGTACGTCGCCGAAGGTCTTGACCAGACCCTCGGCGTGGATTGCGCCTGGCATGTGGGTCTCCCGTTGATGGGGTGAGTCGCTACCCAAAGCGTAGGGACGCCGGACGCCCACCGCCCGGCAATTGTGTGACTGACGCCACACCCTAACGCGATACTCGCGTCCCACAACGGGTCCGGCCCCGGTATGCGGGAGCCTCGTGCCGGTTCCGGGAGCCTCAGGGCATCACGGTGTAGCCCGCGTCCCGCAGGGCCGAGGCCACCTCCCGGCAGTGCTCGGGCCCCTTGGTCTCCAGGTGCAGCTCCACCTCGACCTCCGTCAGGCCCAGCCGCGGGTCGGTGCGGACATGGCCCACGTCCAGGACGTTGGCGTCGGCGACCGACAGCACGCCCAGTAGCGTCGCCAGGGCGCCCGGGCGGTCCGTCAGACGCAGGCGGAGGCTCAGGTACCGGCCCGCCGCCGCCATGCCGTGGCGGAGGATCCGCTGCATCAGCAGCGGGTCCACGTTCCCGCCCGACAGCACCGCCACCACCGGCCCGGTGAACGTGTCGGGCGCGGCCAGCAGGGCCGCCACCGGACTCGCCCCGGCCGGTTCCACCACCAGCTTGGCCCGCTCCAGGCAGAGCAGCAGCGCCGACGAGAGCTGGTCCTCCGACACCGTGCGCACCTCGTCGACGAACTCCTCGACGATCCCGAACGGCACGTCCCCGGGCCGCCCGACATGGATGCCGTCCGCCATCGTGGGGGCGGTGTCGATCACCAGCGGGTGACCCGCCGCCAGCGAGGGCGGGTACGCGGCCGCCGCCTCCGCCTGTACGCCGATCACCTTGACGTCCGGCCGCAGGGCCTTCACCGCCACCGCGATGCCCGCCGCCAGCCCGCCGCCGCCGATCCCGACGACCACGGTCCGCACCTCGGGGCACTGTTCGAGGACCTCCAGCCCCACCGTGCCCTGCCCCGCGATGACGTCCCGGTGGTCGAAGGGGTGGATGAACACGGCGCCCGTGTCGTGCGCGTACTCCTGCGCCGCCGCCAGCGTCTCGTCGACCACGTGGCCGTGCAGCCGCACCTCCGCCCCGTACTCCCGCGTCGCCGCCACCTTCGGCAGCGGGGCACCCACCGGCATGAACACCGTGGACCGCACACCCAGCAGGGACGACGCCAGCGCGACGCCCTGCGCGTGGTTGCCGGCCGACGCCGCGACCACCCCGGCCGCCCGCTCCTCCGGACGCAGCCCCGAGATCCGCACGTACGCGCCCCGCAGCTTGAACGAACCGGTGCGCTGGAGGTTCTCGCACTTGAAGTGGACCGGCGAGCCGACCAGCCGCGACAGATGGCGGCTGCCCTCCATCGGGGTGGTCCTGGCCACCCCGGACAGCATCTTCTGCGCCCCGCGGACGTCGTCGAGGATGACCGGGTGTGAGGGGCGTGGCCTACCGAAGCTCATGACGCCCAGTCTCGCAGCTCATCACGTTCGTGCAGCGCCGGTATAAAGGCGCACGGAGCCGCGTACTCTGTCCCCCACCAACCGACCACCACCGCACGAGAGAGCCCCGCAGCCATGCCCACATCTCAGGACATGACGACTCCTGCGCCTGTCTCCCGGGGGACCGCCCCCGAAGCCCCGGGTGACCACGGTCTCCTCGATGCCCTCCAGCACCAGGTGGCCGTCTTCGCCCGCCGGGCCGAGCAGACCCGGCTCGGCGGCACCGGCCAGCTCCGCAACTCGATGGACCGCGCCGCCTACCTCCTCCTGAACCGCCTGGACCAGGAGGGCCCGATGGGCGTGAAGGCGCTGGCGGCCGGGATGGGCATCGACTCGTCCACGGTGACCCGCCAGGTCGCGCCGCTGGTCGACACCGGCCTGGTCAAGCGGACCTCGCACCCGGAGGACGGCCGTGCCGTCGTGCTCCAGCTCTCGCCGCGCGGGCAGGCCCGCCTGGAGGAGGTCCGCTCCTCCCGGCGCGAGCTGATGGCGCAGGTGACCGACGGCTGGACCGAGACGGAACGCGCGTCGTTCTGCACCCTGCTCACCCGCTTCAACTCCGCGCTCTCCGCCCGGCAGGCCGGGCTGCCCCCGGCCGAGCGCGAGGCGGAGCGGGAGCCGGAGCGGGACACGGAGAACCCTCCCGCCTCTTGACCCGGGCCGGGCGCCTGGCCTGATATGAGGACGTGCGAGAGCAGCGGCGTCATCAGGCCACGGCGCAGCTCCACCGCGCCCGCGGCCGGGACGCCCGGCTCCGGGACGCCCCGGTGCCCGACACCCGGGACCGGGACTTCGAGGCGTTCGTGGCGGGCGCGGCGGGCCGGCTGCTGCACGCCGCCACACTGCTGACCGCCGAGCCGCCCGGCCGCGCCCCGCGCGCCGGGGCCCTGCTGACCGCCGCCCTCGCGGCCACCTACGCCCGCTGGGACCGGCTGCGCGGCGAGGACCCGTACGACCTCACCCGCCGCGAACTGGCCACCCGTTTCGCCCGTGCCGCCTGGCGCTTCCACCGCCCGTACGGCGGGCTCCTGTCGCGGCTCACCCCGCTGGAGCGGCTCGTCGTGGTGCTGCGCCTGTACGAGGGCGTCGCCGAGGAGCAGACGGCGGCGCTGCTCGGGCTCCCGGAGGAACGGGTCCGGGCGACCTGCGCCCGTTCGGTGGCCGTCCTGCGGCACGCACCGCGCGGATCCGGCACACCGCACGGGGCGGGCGCCTCCGCGCCGGGCGCGCCGGGCGCAGGCGCGCCCGGTCCGCCGCGGGGTGCCCCGTGAGCGGCTACGACCGCAAGGAGGACGAGGTCCGGCGGCTGCTCGACGCCCCGGCCCACGTCCCCGTCCCGCCGGACCTGCTGCCCCGCGCGATCGGCCGCGGCACCCGCGTGCGGCGCCGGGCACGGGTGCTGCGCCGCGTCCTGTGGGTGCTGCTGACCGCGGCGGCGGTGGCGTTCGCGGTGTGGGCCTCGGTCGCCGAGCCGTGGCACGTACCCCCGTCGCGGGTCACCCCGCCCTTCGAGGGCTGGTGACGCGGCCGCCACCGTCCCGGCGACCCGGCCGCCACCGGCCCTTCCCGGGCCGTTCCGTGCGGATCCGTGCCGTTCCGTGCCGGCTAGCCCAGCGCCTGGCGGAGGTCCGCCAGCAGGTCGTCGGCGTTCTCGATGCCGACCGACAGGCGCACCAGGTCGCCCGGGACCTCCAGCAGCGAGCCCGCGACGCTCGCGTGCGTCATCCGGCCCGGGTGCTCGATCAGCGACTCGACGCCGCCCAGCGACTCGCCCAGCGTGAAGAGCCTGGCGCGGTTGCAGACCTCGACCGCCGCCTCTTCGCCGCCCTGGACACGGAAGGAGATCATGCCGCCGAAGGCGCGCATCTGCTTGGCGGCGACCTCGTGGCCGGGGTGCTCGGGCAGGCCCGGGTAGAGGACGCTGGTGACCTTGGGGTGGCGGGTCAGCATCTCGGCGACCCGGGTGGCGTTCTCGCTGTGCCGGTCCATGCGGACGGCCAGCGTCTTGATGCCGCGCAGCACGATCCAGGAGTCGAACGGGCCGGCGACCGCGCCCATCGCGTTCTGGTGGTACGCCAGTTCCTCGCCGAGCGTCTCGTCGGCCGTCACCAGCGCGCCGCCCACGACGTCGGAGTGGCCGCCCATGTACTTGGTCAGCGAGTGCACGACGACGTCCGCGCCGAGCGCCAGCGGCTGCTGGAGGTAGGGGCTGGCGAAGGTGTTGTCCACGACGAGCTTGACGCCCGCCGAGCGGGCCACGTCCGCGAGCGCCGCGATGTCGGTGATGCCGAGCAGCGGGTTCGACGGCGTCTCGACCCAGATCGCCTTCGTACGGTCGGTGATCGCGTCCCGTACCGCCGCCGGGTCGGAGGTGTCGGCGACCGACCACTCCACGCCCCACCGGGCGACGACCTTCGCGAACAGCCGGAACGTGCCGCCGTAGGCGTCGTTCGGGATGACCACGTGGTCGCCGGGGGCCAGGAGCGTCCGCAGCAGGCAGTCCTCGGCCGCGAGGCCGGAGGCGAAGGCCAGGCCGCGCCGGCCGCCCTCCAGCGCCGCGAGGTTCTCCTCCAGCGCCGTACGCGTCGGGTTGGCGCTGCGGCTGTACTCGTAGCCGCCGCGCAGGCCGCCCACACCGTCCTGCTTGTAGGTGGACACCTGGTAGATGGGCGGGACGACCGCGCCGGTCAGCGGGTCGGCGGTGTTGCCCGCATGGATGGCGCGGGTCTCGAAGTTCTGGTGGGTGTGCTCGTCGCTCATGAGGTCCGAGCGTAGTCGCGGGCGGCCGTTCGCACCGGACGCGTCCGGGACAATGTGCGTATGGAGATTCTCTGGTTCCTGTTCACGGTGGGCATCATCGGCGTCGTGCTCGTGCCGTGGCTGATGCGCCGTCGCGCCGGCGGCGGCATCCGCCTGGTGGAGCCCGGTGCGCCGGACGCCGCCGATCCCGGTGCGTACGGCTTCGTGCGCCAGGAGCACCTCGACGTACGCATGCCGGGACCGGACGAGGACCTCCTGGCCGTGCTGGACGTGGTGCAGCGCACCCAGGACTGGCGTGCGGCGTCCCAGCTTCTGGCCGGTACCGACAAGGACGACGAGGAGCGGTGGCAGCGGGTGCAGGCGTTCGCGGGCGCCGCGGCGCTGGAGCTGGCGCGGCAGCCGGGAACCGGCGCGGCGTGGCTGCGGGCCTGGCGTGCCGAGAAGCCGAAGGACCCGGGCGGGGCGCAGGTGTACGCCGAGTTCCTGGTGCAGCAGGCGTGGCGGTCGTCGTCCGCGGGCGCCGACGACTTCCGGATCATCCTGGAGGAGGCGCGCACGGTCTGCGAGGAGGCCGCGCTGCTCGCGCCCGGCGACCCGGTGCCGTACATCGTCGAGCTGGCCGTCGCGCGGGGCCTGGGGTACCCCCACGAGCGGTTCGACCAGGTGTGGGCGAAGATCATCGACCGGGCGCCGCGGCACATGGGCGCGCACCTGGCGGCCCTGCACTACTGGTGCGAGAAGTGGCACGGCTCCCGGAAGGACGCCGACCGGTTCGCGACGGCGGCCGCGGCCCGTGCCCCCCAGGGGTCACTGCTGGCGGCGCTGCCGCTGTTCGCGGTCTTCGAGCACCTGCCGGAGGTGGCGATGGTGCGGGACTTCTACGGCACCGAGGTGGTGTCGAAGGCCATGGAGGGCGCGTTGTACGCGGTGCACTCCGCCCGCCCGGACGACCCGATGCTCGCCCACGTCCGCCATCTCCTGATCCACTTCCTGGTGGGGGCGGAGCGCTGGTCGGAGGCCATGCACCAGCTCGTCCACGTGGACGGTCACATCGGCGCGCTGCCGTGGACGCTGAGCGAGGACCCGGCGGCGCAGTACGCGGTGTACCGCGCGCTGGCGGTCGCGGGCTACGAGGCGAACGGCGGCAGCCCGGCGACGCTCCCCCACTGACCCGCCGGTGCCGCCCCGTTCCGGCCCGCCCGTGGACCGGCCGGAACGGGGTGGCCGTGGAATGCGGGCCGGCACCGGGACGTTGTTCGGGTGCCGCCCCGGCGTCGCCGCAGAAGGAGACCCAGTCATGCTGTTCGGCCGTACCCCCGTCCTCCCCACCCCCGACGAGGCCCTGCGCGGCCGTCCGGAGCCCGGGTTCACCGTGCCCTCGCGCCACACCGTGCTCGGCAACCCGCTCCTGGGTCCCTACCCGGCCGGCCTGGAGGTGGCGGACTTCGCCCTCGGCTGCTTCTGGGGCGCGGAGCGGAAGTTCTGGCAGACCGAGGGCGTGTGGACGACGCTCGTCGGCTACCAGGGCGGCTACACCCGCAACCCCTCCTACGAGGAGGTCTGCTCCGGCATGACGGGCCACACGGAGGTCGTCCGCGTGGTCTTCGACCCGTCCGTGGTGTCCTACGCCGCGCTCCTCAAGCTCTTCTGGGAGTCCCACGACCCCACCCAGGGCTTCCGCCAGGGCAACGACGTGGGCACCCAGTACCGTTCGGCGGTCTACACCCACTCCCCCGCCCAGGCGGCCCGGGCCGAGTCCTCCCGTACCGCCTACCAGCAGGTCCTCACCGGCTCGGGGTACGGCACGATCACCACGGAGATCCTCCCCGCCGCCGACCGCGTCTTCTACCCCGCCGAGCCCTACCACCAGCAGTACCTGGACAAGAACCCCGGCGGCTACTGCGGCATCGGCGGTACGGGCGTGAGCTGCCCCATCGGCGTGGCCAAGGCGCCCGCGCCGGACGCCTGAGACGCCCGGAGGGCCCCCTAGGGGGTGTCGCCCGGCCCGGCCCCGGCCGCGCGGAGGAGCGCGGCCGTGGCGGCGGGGTCGTAGCCGGGGCCGACGCCGTCGATGAGGAGGACGTCGCCCTCCATGTGCCGGGTGCGGAGGGGGAGGAGCCGCTGGTAGGGCTCGGAGTCGTACCAGTCGCGCGCGTGGTCCAGGGAGGGGAAGCCGATGATGACGAGGGCGGAGCTCCACTCCCCCTCGCGGACCTCCCTGGCCGGGGCGCCGTGCACCAGGAAGCGGCCGCCGAAGGGGTCGAGGGTGTCCTGGATGCGCTCCATGTAGGTGAGGACCTCGTCGTCGAGCACGGCGACGGGTCGCAGGTTGGCTATGGCGTAGGCGGGCACGGGGTCCTCCTCGTCGGTGCGGATGACCCCATCCTCCGGGTGTACGTCCCCGGGGTCGATGACCTCGGAGGTCATCGGACGGTCGCGGCGGCGGAGCGGTGACGAGGTCGCCGGGGCGCGGGGGGACCGGGTACGCCGAAGGCGGCGGGCCTCCGTGGGGAGGACCGCCGCCTTCGGTGTGCGAGGGGGTCAGACGGCCGAGCCGGCCTTCCACTCCGCCCAGCTCATGTTCCAGCCGTTGAGGCCGTTGTCGGGGGCGATGGTCTTGTCCTTGGAGTTCTTGACGACGACCACGTCACCGACGATCGAGTTGTCGTAGAACCACGCAGCGGGCTGGCTCGGGTCGCCCGCGCCCTTGGCGTCGTTCAGGCCCACGCAGCCGTGGCTGGTGTTGACGTTGCCGAAGATGCTGTCGGAGCCCCAGTAGTTGCCGTGGATGAAGGTGCCCGAGGTGGACAGCCGCATGGCGTGCGGCACGTCCTTGATGTCGTACTCGCCCTTGCCGTCCTTCTTGGTGAAGCCGACCGTCGAGCCGTCCATCCGGGTCTCCTTGAACTTCTCGGAGATGACCATCTGGCCGTTGTAGGTCGGGTTCTCGGGCGCGCCGGCGGAGATCGGGATGGTCTTGACCGTCTTGCCGTCCTGGGTGACCGTCATGGTCTTGGCGGCGGCGTCGACGGTGGAGACCTGGTTGCGGCCGATGGTGAAGGTGACGGTCTTCTGCTGGACGCCGAAGACGCCGTCGGAGCCCTCGACGCCGTCGAGGTCGAGCTTCAGCGTGACCTTGGAGCCCTCGGCCCAGTAGTTCTCGGGGCGGAAGTCCAGGCGCTGGCTGTTGAACCAGTGGCCGACGACCTCCTGGCCGCTGCTGGAGGACACGGTGATGCCGGACTGGACGGCCTTCTTGTCCGTGATCGGCTTGTTGAAGTTGATGGAGACGGGCATGCCGACGCCGACCGTGGAGCCTCCCTCGGGGGTGTAGTTCCCGATGAAGCTGTTCTCCTTCGACACGGTGGTGAAGGAGGAGTTCTCATGGGCCTCCCGGCCCTCGGAGTCCTTGGCGGTGACGGCGATCTTGTAGGTGGTGGCCCGCTCGAGCTGCTCGCCGGGGGTCCAGCTCTTGCCGTCGGCGGCCATCTCGCCCTTGATGGTCTTGCCGTCCGGGGAGGTCATGGTCACCTGCGTGAGCGTGCCCTCGCTGACGGTCACCTTGGCGTCGTCGTTGATGCCCGCGTTCTGCGCGCCGTTCTTCGGGGTGATCGTTATTCGGGCCTGGGAGGCGTCCTTGGCCGCCGCCGCGTCGACCTGGGACTGTGACGTCTTCGAGCCGTCGGAGGCGTCACCCTTGTCCTCACCGCCGCTGCAGCCGGTGAGCACCAGTACGCCGCCGAGCAGTGCGGACGCGGCCGTCAGGCCTTTGCGCCGCTTGCTGTCCGTCATCACACGCTTCTCCATCGTCGCCGAACCCCTGCCAACTGTCTCAACAACACCCATAACAACCCGTCCGGTTCCACATCAGGCATGGATGTGGGGAACACCACTGATCGACGCGTGAGACGGGCCGCCGGTTCCCGATCCCCCCTGAGGTATACGGACGCCTGCCGGGCGGGCGCCCGGGCCCGCCCGCGCGACGGCGGTCCGGGACCCGGGGCGTGACGGAGGTCACACGTTACGGCCGTACCTCGTCGAAGTGGTCGTCCTCATCATCCTCCTCGTCCAGGTCCCACATCTCCGCGTCGGGGTCGTGGTCGACCTGTTCGCTGGTCCACGACGCCTGGGCGAGCTCGACGCCCGGCACCCGGTCGATCAGGTCCACCGGCTCCACGAGGTATGCGAGAGCTTCCGCTTCGTCTTCTCGTACCGCGGACCGGGCGTGTGTACGCTCCTCGTCCGGCATGAATTCGTCGGCCTCCACGCGCTCCAGCGCGGCTCCGGTGAGTTGATCGTCGTCGGTCACTTCCAGCAGCAGTTCCACCCGAAGGCGCACATACCGTGATGTCTCAGCAGGGCTCATATGACGGAGCGTAAGCCGCCGGGGCCCGCGACTTTCCTGCGACCCGCTGTGTTCATTAGCATCGGCGCAACCACCAATTCTCGGTTCCGCAAGGGGATCTGAATCTGTGTCCGTCGCACGTCGACCGCTGCTGACCGCCACCGCCGCCGGGACTCTGCTCTGTGCGCTGTGGTTCGTCCCTTCGGCCAACGCCACCGTCGAAACACCACCGGCGGAGCGGCACGGAACGAGAACGTCCGTCGTACCGGCCGCCGAGGGCCAGGACCTCGCGCTCGCCGACACCGGCGGCGTGGACACCACCCCGTACCTGATCGCGGGCACGGCCTTCCTGGGGATGGGCACGGGCCTGGTGGCCTTCGCCGTACGACGCGGGGCGCACACCGTCCTGTGACGGCGTGCGCCCCGCGCGTGGGTGTCATGCCCTGACCGGGCCCCTGGTCAGGCCAGCGGGCCGGTGACCTTCTCGACGGCCTCGACGAGCTTGCCCTCGCGGACGAACGCGTCGGCGGCGTCCAGGTCGGGGGCGAGGAAACGATCCGGCCCGGGGCCCTGAACGCCGGCCGCGCGCAGCGCCTCGATGGCGGCGCGGGAGGCGGGCGCCGGGGTGAGCCCCTCGCGCAGCTCGATGGCCCGGGTGGCGGCGTACAGCTCGACGGCGATGATCCGGCCCAGGTTGCCGACGGCGGTGCGCAGCTTGCGCGCGGCCGACCAGCCCATGGAGACGTGGTCCTCCTGCATGGCGGAGGACGGGATGGAGTCGGCGGACGCCGGGACGGCCAGCCGCTTCAGCTCGCTGACCAGGGCGGCCTGGGTGTACTGGGCGATCATCAGGCCCGAGTCGACGCCCGCGTCGTCGGCGAGGAAGGGCGGCAGGCCGTGCGAGCGGTTCTTGTCCAGCAGCCGGTCGGTGCGCCGCTCGGCGATGGAGCCGAGGTCGGCGGCGGCGATGGCCAGGAAGTCCAGGACGTAGGCGACCGGCGCGCCGTGGAAGTTGCCGTTGGACTCGACGCGGCCGTCGGGCAGGACGACCGGGTTGTCCACGGCCGAGGCGAGCTCGCGCTCGGCGACGAGCCGGGCGTGCGCCATGGTGTCGCGGCCCGCGCCGGCGACCTGGGGGGCGCAGCGCACGGAGTAGGCGTCCTGGACGCGCGGGGCCTCGTCCTGCTGGAAGTGGCCGGTGAGGCCGGAGCCCTGGAGCACGGCGAGCATGTTCGCGGCGGCGGCGCCCTGGCCGGGGTGCGGGCGGATGGCGTGCAGCTCGGGGGCGAGCACCTTCTGCGTGCCGAGGAGGGCCTCCAGCGACAGGGCGGCGGTGATGTCGGCGCTCTTGTAGAGCTTGTCGAGGTCCGCGAGGGCCATGACCAGCATGCCGAGCATGCCGTCGGTGCCGTTGAGGAGGGCGAGGCCCTCCTTCTCGCGCAGTTCGACGGGCTCGAGGCCGTGCTCGGCGAGCAGCTCGCCGGCGGGGCGGACGCGGCCGTCGGGGCCCTCGGCGTCACCCTCGCCCATCAGGGCGAGCGCGCAGTGGCTGAGCGGCGCGAGGTCGCCGGAGCAGCCGAGGGAGCCGTACTCGTGCACGACCGGGGTGATCCCGGCGTTGAGCAGGTCCGCCATGGCCTGGGCGACCTGGGGGCGGACGCCCGTGTGGCCGGAGCAGACGGTCTTCAGCCGCAGGAACATCAGGGCCCGCACGACCTCGCGCTCGACGGGCGCGCCCATGCCGGCGGCGTGCGAGCGCACGATGTTGCGCTGGAGCTGGGCGCGCAGCTCGGGGCTGATGTGCCGGGTGGCGAGCGCCCCGAAGCCGGTCGACACGCCGTAGACGGGCTCGGGCTTGGCGGCGAGGGCGTCGACGATCTCACGGGCCTTGGCGAGCGCGGCGAGCGCCTCCGGGGAGAGCTCGACACGGGCGTTGCCGCGGGCCACGGCGATGACGTCCTGAGCGGTGGTGCCGGACGTCCCCACCACGACTGTGTGCATATCCATATTCAGCAGCGTACGGACTGAATCCCAACGTGTCACTACCTCGGCCGCCAGGAGCCCCTTACGCCCCGTCAGGCCGCCGGGCCGGCCGGCGCGGGCGGCTCCCCGCGGGATTCGGGGGGAGCCTCCGCAGCGGGGACGTCGGCGGGTCCGGGGAGCAGGTTCGGCGGCGCGGGGGCGTCCCGGAAGCTGCGGCGGTCCCGGGCCGCCACCGGGGGGTGGTCCGCCAGGGCGATGACCGTACCGTCGCGGCCCGCCACCACCGGCTTGGGCGACCGGGCGGCCTTGGCCCGGTACTGGGCCGCGTCGGCCAACCGGAACAGCCGGCGCGCGGACCGCACCGGCCCGATCGGATCCCCGGTCGACGCCACCCCGCACGCCACGCCCTCGCCCAGCTCCAGATCACCGGCCCGTGCGCACAGCTCGTCCGCCGCGGCCACCACCTCGTCCGCCTCCGGCCCCACCGACACCAGGCAGAACTCGTCACCGCCCAGCCGCGCCGCCAGCGCGCCCGGCAGCATCGCCCCGCAGTACGACAGCACCGAACCGAACCGCTCCAGCAGCCGGTCCCCCACCGCGTGCCCATGGGTGTCGTTGACGCGCTTGAGGCCGTTCAGGTCGCACACCACCAGCGAGACCACCGTCCCGTCGGCCAGTGAGCGCTCGACCGCCTCGTCCAGCCGCATGTCGACCGCCCGGCGGTTGGCGAGCCCGGTGAGCGGGTCCGTGAAGGCCAGCTTGCGCACCTCCTCCAGCCGCTCGGTCTGCGCGATCCCGGCCGCGACGACCGAGGCGAGGACGGTCGCGAAGTCCGCGTCCCGCCGGTCGAACACCGGCGCCCCGGCCCGCCGGGCCACGTACAGCTCGCCCCAGGCCCGCCCGTGCATCACTATCGGCGCCACCACGCAGCAGCCCCGCCCGCGCCGCCGCAGCGCCGCCACCCGCCCGCGCAGCGCCGTGTACGCCGGGTCACCGGCCGCCTCCGGGCCCTCGGCCGTCTCGACCCAGGCATTCGGCTCCCCGCCGCCCGCCCACCGCTCGTGCAGGAACTCGGTGATCTCGGAGAACTGGTGCACCGGGTAGGTCTCGGCGTCGGGGAACTCCTCCTCGCCCGGCGCGCGCTCGCCCGCGTTCACCAGCACCTTGAGCCGGCCGAGATCGCGCTCCCACATCGAGAGCGCGGCGAACGTCCCGCCGAGCGCGTCACGCGCCCCCAGCGCGGCCGCCCGCCACGTCTCGCGCGGCGTGTGCGCCGACGCCATGGCCTGCGCGAGCGCCACTACAGCGCGTAGCCGGACATCCTCACCCATTCCTCAAGCTTAGGGAGCATCCACAACTTTTCACTCCCCGGGCCACTCCGGCTTCCGCTTCTCGTTGAACGCGGCCACGCCCTCGGCCCGGTCCCCGGAGAAGGCCACCGACCGCCACGCGGCGTCCTCGACCTCCAGGCCCGCCCGCAGGTCCAGCCCCTGCCCCAGCCGCATGGCCCGCTTGGCGGCCCGCAGCCCGACCGGCGAGTTCGCGGCGATCCGGGCGGCCAGCTCCAGGGCGCCGTCCCGTGCGTCGTCCACGAGCTGGTCCACCAGCCCCAGGGACACCGCCTCGGCCGCCGCCACGCGCCGGGCCGTGAACACCAGCTCCGCCGCCCTGGCCGCCCCGACCCGGCGCGGCAGGAGCTGCGTACCCCCGCCACCGGGGATCACGCCCACCGACACCTCGGGCAGCCCGACGACCGCGGTCGGGTCGGCGACGATCAGGTCGCAGGCGAGCGCCAGCTCGAACCCGCCGCCCAGGGCGAAGCCGTGCACGGCGGCGACCGTCGGCATCGGCAGCTCCAGCACCCCGGTGTAGGCGCCGCGCGCCACCGGGCGCTGGCGCACCAGCTCGGCGTCCGTGAAGGAGTTGCGCTCCTTGAGGTCGGCGCCGACGCAGAACGCCTTGTCGTTGGAGGAGGTCAGCACGGTGACCCGTACCGACGGGTCGGCGGCGAGCGCCTCGCAGGCGGCCCCGAGGGAACGGGCCATCTCCGTGGAGACGGCGTTCATGGCCTTGGGCCGGTCGAGCACCAGCTCGGCGACGTGGTCGTGGTGACGAACGGCGACGAACTCACCGAAGCGCTGCTCGGACATGCGTGACACACCCTCCCGGTTAACGAACGTTAGCGACCGCTATCCGGGGATCTTAGGCTCCCGCCGCGTCAGCAGCCAGGGCTCGATCACCCCGAGCCCGCGCACCGGCCGCTGCCACATGGGCTGGAGCGCGAACCGGTACTTCGACGAGCCCGCCGGCGCCTCGCCCTCCTTCTCGGCGCGCGCCGCCTCCTCGGCCGCCCGCGCCTCCGACTCCGGAGCCTCGCCGGTGCGCGCCAGCTCCTCGGCGAACGCCCCGTCGACCAGGACCGCGTCCTTGGGCGCTATCGAGGTGAGCCGGCTCGCCAGATTCACCGTCGTACCGAAGACGTCGCCCATGCGGGTCGTGACGGTGCCGAAGGCGATGCCGACGCGCAGGGCGGGCATCGTCTCGTCGTGGGTGAGGGTCTCGATGAGCCGCAGCGCGATCTCGGCGGCCGTACCGGCGTCGTCGGCGGCGTACAGCACCTCGTCGCCGAGGGTCTTGATCAGCCGCCCGCCGTGCGCGGCCACCAGGTCGGCCGAGGTCGTCTCGAACGCCTCGACCAGCTCGCCGAGCTCCTCCTCCTCCAGCCGGCGGGTGAGCCGGGTGAACCCGACGAGGTCCGCGAAGCCGACCGCGAGGCGCCGGTCCACCATCTCCTCGTCGTCGGCGGCCTGCACCACCCGCCCGGTCGCCGCGGCGAGCTGCCGCCGCCACACGTACACCAGGAACTCCTGGAGCTCCGGCAGCAACAGCTCCACCAGGGGATACGTCACTTCGGTGCGGGTCATACCGGGCTCGGGCGGCTCGGTCAGGCCCTCCAGGAAGGAATCGATCTGCCATTCGGCCAGCCGGGCGGTGGTCTGGCCGGTGGACCGGGCCACCTGCACCGCCATCGGCTCGCTCAGCAGGCCCGCCTCGACCAGACCGGCCAGCCGCCGCAGCGCCAGCACGTCCGCCTCCGTCAGCGCCTTGGCCTGCCCGATGTCGGCGAAGCCCATGGCCCGCCAGAAGCGGGAGGCCAGGTCCATGGAGACACCGGCGGTGCGGGCCGCCTGGAAGGGCGTGTAGCGGCGGTCGGCGCCGAGGATGAGCTGTTCCAGCCGGATGGCCAGGGGGTCGTCGGTCGGCTCCGCCGTGTGGTCGACGACATGGTGGGGGGTGGGGTACTCCGCCCCGCTCGGCCCGGACCCGGACCCGTCCGAGTTCGCGTCGTCGACGGTCACCGGCCGCCTCCTGCCCGTTCCCTGCGCACTGTCCTGCCGATCTGTAGCTGGATCGTCGTCCACGATACGGCAGGTGTGCCCTGGCTCACGTCCCGGCGGCCGAGCGCGTTGGGGCCCGCCGCCCGCTTTCAGCCCACCGGGCGCAGGTGCACGACGTCGCCCGCGCCCACCGCCTCCCGTTCCGCGCCGGGCGGCGCCACCACCAGGCGGCCGTCGCCGTCGATGGCGACCGCCTCGCCGGTGAGGGCCCGCCCGCCCGGGAGTTCGGCGCGGACGGTGCGGCCGAGGGTGGCGCAGCCGGCCGCGTACGCCTCCTGGAGCCCGGAGGCCGCCGGGTCGCCGTCGGCGGCGGTCCACCGGCCGTACCAGTGCTCCAGGGAGCGCAGGACGGCGCGCAGCAGGGGGTCGCGGTCGGTGGAGACCGCGTCGGCGAGGAGGAGGGAACCGGCGGTGGGGACGGGCAGCTCGTCCTCGCGGAGCGTGACGTTCAGTCCGATGCCGACGACGACGCCGTCGTCCCCGGCGCGCTCGGCGAGGATGCCGCCGGCCTTCCGTTCCTCCTTGCCCGCGTCGCCGGCCACCGTGACCATCAGGTCGTTGGGCCATTTCAGTGCCATGTCCGCACCGGCGGCGCGGGCCAGGCCGGTGGCGGCGGCGACGCCGGTGAGCAGGGGGAGCCAGGCGAGGCGGCCGATCGGGACGCCGGGCTTGAGGAGGACGGAGAAGAACAGGCCGGAGCGCGCGGGGGCGGACCAGGTGCGGTCGAGCCGACCCCGCCCCGCCGTCTGCTCCTCGGCCACCAGGACCGCGCCCTCGGGCAGGCCGGCGGCGCGGGTGGCGAGGTCGGAGTTGGTGGAGCCGGTGGCGCGGACGATGTCGAGCGAGGTCCACAGTCCGCCGGGCCGGAGCAGGGCGCGGCGGAGGGAGGGGGCGTTCAGGGGCGGTCGCTCGAGGTCCGACCACGGACTCGATGGACCATGTGAGGGCGTCATGCAAGCCAGCGTAGGTGTGGTAAACACCGCACTGCCGAACGGTATCGCCGCCGATACGCTACGGGTCAGTAGCCAACGAACCCGTGACCAGGCAGGGAGCCGCATCCCGATGTCCGAGCCGGCCAAGCCCCAAGAGCCCCAGAAGATCGACATCCATACGACCGCGGGCAAGCTCGCGGATCTGCAGCGCCGTATCGACGAGGCGACGCACGCGGGCTCCGAGCGCGCCGTCGAGAAGCAGCACGCGAAGGGCAAGTTGACGGCCCGGGAGCGCATCGCCCTGCTGCTGGACGAGGATTCCTTCGTCGAGCTGGACGAGTTCGCCCGGCACCGTTCCACCAGTTTCGGTCTGGAGAAGAACCGTCCGTACGGAGACGGTGTGGTCACCGGGTACGGCACGGTCGACGGCCGCCCGGTGGCGGTGTTCTCCCAGGACTTCACCGTCTTCGGCGGAGCCCTCGGCGAGGTGTTCGGGCAGAAGATCATCAAGGTGATGGACTTCGCCCTGAAGACGGGCTGCCCGGTGATCGGCATCAACGACTCCGGTGGCGCCCGCATCCAGGAGGGCGTCATGGCCCTCGGCATGTACGGCGAGATCTTCCGCCGCAACACCCATGCCTCGGGCGTGATCCCGCAGATCAGCCTGGTCGTGGGCCCGTGCGCGGGCGGGGCGGTCTACTCGCCCGCCATCACCGACTTCACGGTGATGGTCGACCAGACCTCGCACATGTTCATCACCGGTCCCGACGTCATCAAGACGGTGACCGGCGAGGACGTGGGCTTCGAGGAGCTGGGCGGCGCCCGGACGCACAACTCCACCTCGGGCGTGGCGCACCACATGGCCGGGGACGAGAAGGACGCGATCGAGTACGTCAAGTCGCTGCTGTCCTACCTGCCCTCGAACAACCTGTCCGAGGCGCCCGCCTTCCCGGAGGAGGCGGATCTCGCGCTGAGCGACGAGGACCGCGAGCTGGACGTCCTCATCCCGGACTCGGCGAACCAGCCGTACGACATGCACACCGTCATCGAGCACGTCCTGGACGAGGGCGAGTTCCTGGAGACGCAGGCGATGTTCGCGCCGAACATCGTCACCGGCTTCGGGCGGGTGGAGGGCTACCCGGTCGGCATCGTGGCCAACCAGCCGATGCAGTTCGCCGGCTGCCTGGACATCGACGCCTCCGAGAAGGCCGCCCGGTTCGTGCGCACCTGCGACGCGTTCAACGTCCCGGTCCTCACCTTCGTGGACGTACCGGGCTTCCTGCCGGGCGTGGGCCAGGAGCACGAGGGCATCATCCGGCGCGGCGCCAAGCTGATCTACGCGTACGCCGAGGCGACCGTCCCGCTGATCACGGTGATCACGCGCAAGGCGTTCGGCGGCGCGTACGACGTCATGGGCTCCAAGCACCTCGGCGCCGACCTCAACCTGGCCTGGCCGACCGCGCAGATCGCGGTGATGGGCGCGCAGGGCGCGGTGAACATCCTGCACCGCCGCACGATCGCCGAGGCCGCGGCCGAGGACGTCGAGGCGACCCGCGCGCGGCTGATCCAGGAGTACGAGGACGCCCTGCTCAACCCGTACACGGCGGCCGAGCGCGGCTACATCGACGCGGTGGTCATGCCGTCCGAGACGCGTACGCAGATCATCAAGGGCCTGCGTCAGCTCCGGACGAAGCGGGAAAACCTGCCCCCGAAGAAGCACGGCAACATCCCCCTCTAAGGAGCCCCCATGATCAAGGTTCTGCGGGGCAACCCGACCCCCGAGGAGCTGGCCGCCGCACTCGCGGTGGTGCGGGCGCGTGCCGCCGCGTCCGCCGCGGCGGCCTCCGGCGGCCCGGTGCCCGTCCCCGAGGGCTGGTCGGACCCGGCGAGGATCGCCCGGAGCCGCCGCCCGGAGCCGGGCCCCCGGTCCTGGACGCGGTCGTACTGGCCCGTGTGACGGTCACAGCAGGGCCACGACGGCCTCCGCCATGACGCGGTACCCCGCGTCCTCCGGGTGGAGGCCGTCGTCGTACGCGTACGCGGGGTTCAGCCGGTCCGGGTCGGCGGGGTCGGCCAGCAGCCGCCGCACGTCGAGGACCGCGTCGAACTCGCCGGACTCGCGCATCCAGTCGTTGACCTCGGCGCTGACCTTCGCGGCCCGCGGGCCCCAGTGGGTGGTGCCCTTGAACGGCGGCACGGTCGCGCCGACGATCCGCACGCCCCGGGCGTGGGCGGCCCGTACGAGGGTGCGGTACCCCCCGATCAGGTCGGCGGCCGTCCGCACCGGGGCGGGCAGGTAGGTCGGCTGGTCGCGGGCCTCGCTGAAGCCGATGTCGTTGAGCCCCTGGAGCAGGACGACGGTACGGACGCCGGGCAGGTCGAGGGCGTCTCGGTGGAACCGGGCCGCGGAGCGCTCGCCGTACCAGGCGGAGTCGGCGAGCAGCAGGTTGCCGCCGATCCCGGCGTTGAGCACCGGGTGGCCGACGCGCTCGGCCAGGGCGTCGGACCAGCGGCGGTCCGCGTTCGGGGTGGAGCCGAAGCCGTCCGTGAGGGAGTCTCCGAACAGGACGACGCCCCCGGGCGCCGCCGCGGTGCGCACGTCGACGCCGGTCAGGTAGTACCAGGACTGCGTGATGGCCCCGGTGAACGGCTCGCCGGTGGTGTCCTCGCGGTGGTCGCCCTCGGCGCGGTACGTGTCGGTGAAGCCCTGGGCGTGGAAGGTGGCGGGGCCGGTGGTGCCGGCCAGGTGCAGGGTGACGGTCACCCGGTCCAGGCGCCCCACGGCCAGCGGGACGGCGTCGCTCTCGGCCTGGGCGTGCGCGGGTATGTCCACGGACGGCTCCCCGCCGAAGGTGACCCGCCGCGTGGTGCCCGGCCGGACGGCCGCGCCGGTGCCGGCGAGGGCGACGGTGGCGCCCGTGACGGCCAGCGGTGAGGTGCCGTACGCGTTCGACAGGCGGATCCGGAGCCGGTCGCCGGCGGCCGTGACGCGCACGACCTGACGGACGGTGTGGCCGGAGAAGCCCTCCTGCGACCAGTTGGGGGTGAAGCCGGTGGAGGGAAGCTGGGGGGAGGCGGTCCAGGCGGCGGTCCAGTACATCGGCACTCCTCATGGGACTGGCGTTCCGTTAAGCTGGCTCCCCGACCGTAGCACCGTCGAACCGCTAAATGAAACGGGAGTCCCATTTGGAATCCGCGCCCGGCACCTCACCCGGCACCGTCCGCCCCGGCGGCCGCACCGCCAAGGTCCGTACCGCCGTGCTCCGCGCCACCGAGGAGGCCCTGGCCACCGAGGGTTTCCACGCGCTGAACATGGACCGGATCGCCGGCGACGCGGGCGTCGGCAAGACCACCGTCTACCGGCGCTGGGGCTCCCCCACCGGGCTGGTCGCCGACCTGCTGCGCGACATGGCCGAACGGTCCGTCCCCGCCTCGGACACCGGTTCGCTGGAGGAGGACCTGCGCGCCAACGCCGGTCTGGTGACCGGGACCCTCACCGACCCGCGCATGGGCCCCGTCTTCCGGGCCGTCATCGCGGCGGCGGCCTGCGACGAGGAGTGCGCCACCTCCCTGCGCGGCTTCTACGAGACCCGCCTCGGCGCATGGGCCGCCGCCGTCGCACGGGCCGTCGACC
Source organism: Streptomyces sp. NPDC039423 (assembly GCF_055598725.1). Taxonomy (NCBI): domain Bacteria; kingdom Bacillati; phylum Actinomycetota; class Actinomycetes; order Kitasatosporales; family Streptomycetaceae; genus Streptomyces; species Streptomyces sp. NPDC039423. The sequence goes on along the minus strand of NZ_JBVKAH010000002.1, from coordinate 376,590 downwards.
GCGGCGAGGCCCCGCCCGGCACCGACCCCGTCGAGGTCGTCCGCGCCGTCTCGGCACCGCTCTACTACCGCTTCGCGGTCAGCCACGAGCCGCTCACGGCGGCCGACGGCGAGCGGGCGGCCGCCGCCGCGCTGGCCGCGACCCGCGCGGGGGTTTTCGCCCCGCGCCGGCCCGCCCCGGGCACCCCCGGCGCTTGAGTACGCGTACTCAGGCGCCGGGCGGGTCCCCGGCAGCAGGATCGGAGCATGCTGTGGTCCGACCCCGAGAACGAACCCCCCGAAGAGATGCGCGACATGCAGGCGAAGCTGCGCCGCGCGGGGATCCTGCTGGCCCTCGCGATGGTGCTGGCGATGTTCGCGGTGGGCCTGCGCTGACCCCGGCACCCCGGGCCGGAACCCCGGCCGCCGGGGCGTTTTCCGTACGATGGCGCCCATGACCGATGCTCGGCGCCGCCGCCTCGTCCTGGCCTCCCAGTCCCCCGCCCGCCTCAATCTGCTGCGCCAGGCCGGGCTCAGCCCCGAGGTGATCGTCAGCGGGGTCGACGAGGACAAATTCACCGCCCCCACCCCGGCCGAACTGGCACTCGCCCTCGCCGAGGCCAAGGCCGCCCACGTGGCCGCCAAGCCCGAGGCGAGCGGCGCGCTGGTGATCGGCTGCGACTCGGTGCTGGAACTGGACAAGCAGGCCCTGGGCAAGCCCGCCGACGCCGAGGAGGCCACCGCCCGCTGGAAGGCCATGCGCGGCCGCGCCGGCATCCTCCAGACCGGCCACTGCGTCTACGACACCACCGCCAAGCGGTACGCCTCCGCGACCGCCTCCACCCTGGTCCGGTTCGGCGACCCCACGGACGAGGAGATCGCGGCGTACGTCGCCAGCGGCGAACCCCTCCACGTGGCGGGCGCGTTCACCCTCGACGGCCGCTCGGCGCCCTTCATCGACGGCATCGACGGCGACCCCGGCAACGTCATCGGCCTGTCCCTGCCGCTGCTGCGCCGCCTGCTGGCCGAGCTGGGCGTCGCCATCACCGACCTGTGGGGCTGACCCGCCCCGCTCACGCCGGTGCGACGCCGCCCTCCCGCGCGGGCGGTGCGGCGTCCTCCGGCGGCACGGCCGGCTCGTCCTGCGGCGCGTAGAGCACCAGCGACGCCACCACCAGGGCGAGCACGACCATCAGGCAGGCGAACGCGGCCCAGCCGACCAGCCCCACGGCCACCGCGCCCAGCACCCCGTGCGTGATCGCACAGGAGATCAGCACGATCCGCACGGCCCGGCCCGGGGTGCGGTCGCGCACCCCGAGGAGCACCAACAGCACCCCGCACAGCGCCACGTACGCCCCGAACACCGCGCCCATCACCCAGATCGCCGTGACCATCAGGTCCGGGTCGAGACCGTCCAGCGACATCCGCTGACCGCCCATGACCTCGGCGAGCACCATGTGCAACAGCACCAGCCCCACCGCCTCCAGGACCAGCACGATCCCGGCCGCCAGCGCTATCGGTCTGCGGGCCACCATGGGCGCTCCCCTGCCTGTTACCTGCCCCGACGAGTCCGTACGAACGACAGCGCGCAGGCTACTGACTGGTAAACGTAGGGACAAGGGTTCTGACCGGGCGGCAAAGAATCATTCGGCCATTCGTAGGGACTCCACAAAGAAACGGGATACCGCGCTGGCCGGGAAGACAGAGACCTAGACCACACCCCAGGGTTACTGTTCCGTCAAGAAGCCCTGCGTAACGTGGTGCGACAAGGGATTTCACGACTCCACTACGCCTCGAATCACGCTCCGTGTGGGCAAGCTCACCATTGGGGATGGGTCGAAAGGCCGTGTCGGCAGTCCCTAAACTCAGCTTGTTTCAAGGAGGGAGCCATCGTGCGCAAGGTGCTCATCGCCAACCGTGGCGAAATCGCTGTCCGTGTCGCCCGTGCCTGCCGGGACGCCGGGATCGCAAGCGTAGCCGTCTACGCCGATCCGGACCGGGACGCCCTGCACGTCCGTGCGGCCGACGAGGCGTTCGCCCTGGGCGGTGACACCCCGGCCGCCAGCTACCTGGACATGGCCAAGGTGCTCCAGGCCGCCGCCGACTCCGGTGCGGACGCCATCCATCCTGGTTACGGATTCCTCTCCGAGAACGCGGAGTTCGCCCAGGCCGTCATCGACGCGGGTCTGACCTGGATCGGCCCGCCGCCCCAGGCGATCCGCGATCTGGGTGACAAGGTCGCCGCCCGTCACATCGCCCAGCGCGCCGGTGCGCCGCTGGTCGCGGGCACGCCCGACCCGGTGTCCGGCGCCGAGGAGGTCGTCGCGTTCGCCGAGCAGTACGGCCTGCCGATCGCCATCAAGGCCGCCTTCGGCGGTGGCGGCCGCGGCCTGAAGGTCGCCCGCACCCTCGAAGAGGTGCCGGAGCTGTACGACTCCGCCGTGCGCGAGGCCGTCGCCGCCTTCGGCCGCGGCGAGTGCTTCGTCGAGCGCTACCTCGACAAGCCGCGGCACGTGGAGACCCAGTGCCTGGCCGACAAGCACGGCAACGTCGTCGTCGTGTCGACGCGTGACTGCTCGCTCCAGCGCCGCCACCAGAAGCTGGTGGAGGAGGCCCCGGCCCCGTTCCTCTCCGAGGCACAGAACGCCGAGCTGTACCGGGCGTCCAAGGCCATCCTGAAGGAGGCCGGCTACGTCGGCGCCGGCACCGTGGAGTTCCTCGTCGGCATGGACGGCACGATCTCCTTCCTGGAGGTCAACACCCGTCTCCAGGTCGAGCACCCGGTGACCGAGGAGGTCACCGGCATCGACCTCGTACGGGAGATGTTCCGCATCGCCGACGGCGAGGAGCTCGGCTACGACGACCCGCCGGTGCGCGGCCACTCGTTCGAGTTCCGCATCAACGGCGAGGACCCGGGCCGCAACTTCCTGCCCGCCCCCGGCACCGTCACCACCTTCGCGCCGCCCAGCGGCCCGGGTGTGCGCCTGGACGCGGGCGTGGAGTCCGGCAGCGTCATCGGCCCCGCGTGGGACTCCCTGCTCGCCAAGCTCGTCATCACGGGCGCCACCCGTGAGCAGGCCCTCCAGCGGGCCGCCCGGGCGCTGGAGGAGTTCCAGGTCGAGGGCATGGCCACGGCCATCCCCTTCCACCGCGCGGTCGTCGTCGACCCGGCGTTCACCTCGGACCCGTTCCGCGTCCACACCCGCTGGATCGAGACCGAGTTCGTCAACGAGATCAAGCCGTTCGCCGCCCCGGCCGAGGCCGACGCGGACGAGGAGCCCGGCCGTGAGACCGTCGTCGTCGAGGTCGGCGGCAAGCGCCTGGAGGTCTCGCTGCCGTCCTCGCTGGGCATGAGCCTGGCCCGCACAGGCCTCGCCGCGGGCGCCAAGCCCAAGCGCCGGGCCACCAAGAAGGCCGGCTCGGCCGCCTCCGGCGACACCCTCGCCTCTCCGATGCAGGGCACGATCGTCAAGGTCGCGGTCGAGGAGGGCCAGCAGGTCAACGAGGGCGACCTCATCGTCGTGCTGGAAGCGATGAAGATGGAGCAGCCGCTCAACGCGCACCGCTCGGGCACCGTCAAGGGCCTGTCGGCGGAGGTCGGCGCGTCGGTGACGTCCGGCGCCGCGATCTGCGAGATCAAGGACTGACACGCCACACCCGAGGGGCCCGCCGGCACATGCCCGGCGGGCCCCTCGCCATGTGCACGATGGCATCCTGGAAGAAGCAGGCACGGGGCCGGGGACAGCGGCGGGGCCGCGAGGGAGGACGGCGCGATGGCGACGAGCACGGCGACGGACGGGACGGCGGCGGACCGGGCGCCGGGCGCGCCGCGCCCCATGCGTGCCGACGCCCGCCGCAACTACGAGCGGCTGCTGGGCGAGGCGCGGGCGGCCTTCGCGGAGCACGGCACCGACGCGTCGCTGGAGGACGTGGCGCGCCGCGCCGGGGTCGGGATCGGCACCCTGTACCGGCACTTCCCCAACCGGCACGCGCTGATGAACGCCGTCTTCCAGGAGGCGCTCCAGGCCCTGCTGGAGCGGTCGCACGACCTGGCCGGCTCCGAGCGGCCGTGCGCGGCGCTCGTGGAGTGGCTGCGCGCCATCGTCACGCACGCGGGTGAGTACCGGGGCCTCGCCCGCGCGCTCATGTCGGCCTCGCACGACGCGACTTCGGCGCTCTCCCAGTGCAGCACGCCCCTGCGCACGGCGGGCGAGCGGCTGCTGGTGCGCGCCCAGGAGGCCGGAGCGGTACGGGCGGACGTGTCGATCGGCGACCTGATGCAGCTCACCAACGCGATCGCCCTGGCCGCCGAGCAGTCCCCGGACGACCCCGAGCTGGCCGACCGGCTCCTGACGCTGACACTGCGAGGCCTCAGGGCGTGACCCCGTGCGCCCCGCCCCGGTGACCCGCGCGGCTCCGGTGGAGCCGTGGCGCCGGGGGGGTTCCGTGGCGCCGGTGGCCCGCGCGGCTCCAGTGCCCCGTGGCGCCGGGGGTTCCGTGGCGCCGGGTGGCGCCGTGGGCCGCGGCGCCCGGCCGTGCCGTACGGCGCGCGCCGGCGGGGCGGCCCGGTACCGGGCCGGGGCGTCAGCGGCGGCGCAGGTCCGCCACCCGCGCCCCGCGCTCCGGGGGCTGGCCGTCCGCCAGGGAGGCGCTGCGCAACTGCGGTCCGCCCGGGTGGCGCCCGCCCCGCTGGCCCGGCAGCGGAACGTCCCTGCGGCCCTGACGGCCGGGCGGCGCGGCGCCCTCCGTCCCGGAAGCGCCGGGTGCCGGGCCGGCCACGGTGATCTGGACGCCCTGGTCCGCGAGCGCCTGGAGCTCGGTGCCCGCCCGGTCGTCGTGGACCGGCGGCTCGTCGGTGACCAGCCGGGTGATCAGGTCCGTCGGCACCGTCTGGAACATGGTGTCCGTACCGAGCTTGGTGTGGTCGGCCAGCACGACGACCTCCGCCGCCGCCTGCACCAGCGCCCGGTCGACGCTCGCGGAGAGCATGTTCGACGTGGACAGGCCCCGCTCGGCGGTGAGGCCGCTCCCGGACAGGAACGCCCGTGAGACGCGCAGCCCCTGGAGGGACTGCTCGGCCCCGCTGCCCACCAGCGCGTAGTTGGAGCCGCGCAGGGTGCCGCCGGTCATGACGACCTCCACCCGGTTGGCGTGGGCGAGCGCCTGGGCGACGAGCAGCGAGTTGGTGACGACGGTCAGCCCGGGCACGCGGGCCAGCCGGCGGGCCAGCTCCTGGGTGGTCGTGCCCGCCCCGACCACGATGGCCTCGCCCTCGTCGACGAGTCCGGCGGCCACGTCGGCGATGGCCGTCTTCTCGGCGGTCGCGAGATGGGATTTCTGCGGGAAGCCGGATTCTCGCGTAAAACCGCCCGGCAGCACCGCACCGCCGTGCCGGCGGTCGAGGAGTCCTTCTGCCTCCAGTGCCCGCACGTCACGCCGTACGGTCACTTCGGAGGTCTGGACGACGCGGGCGAGCTCCCGGAGCGATACCGCCCCGTTGGCACGCACCATTTCAAGGATCAACTGACGACGTTCTGCAGCGAACACGAAACTGACAGTAACGCCAGCGACCGTTTCTTTGCAGCGGTATGCGCCTATTACGCGAAGTTGCGAACAGACGGGCCCGCCAAGTGGTATAGGCGGGCCCGTCCGGGAACGTTCCTTGATTGATCGATGTCCCGACTTGCCGGGGGTTGCCGGGTGTTGTCCTCCCCCGGCGACGGGCTACGCCTCGGCGGTCGTCTTCCGGGTGTGCAACTGTCGTGCCACCTCGGCGATCGAGCCCGACAGGGACGGGTACACCGTGAAGGCGTTTGCGATCTGTTCGACCGTCAGGTTGTTGTCGACCGCGATCGAGATGGGGTGGATGAGCTCGCTGGCGCGCGGTGCGACGACACAGCCGCCCACCACGATGCCGGTGCCCGGACGACAGAAGATCTTGACGAAGCCGTCCCGGATGCCCTGCATCTTGGCGCGCGGGTTGCGCAGCAGCGGCAGCTTCACGCTGCGCGCGTCGATCTTGCCCGCGTCGACGTCCGCCTGGGTGTAACCGACCGTGGCGATCTCCGGGTCGGTGAAGACGTTCGACGACACGGTCTTCAGGTTCAGCGGCGTGACCGCGTCCCCGAGGAAGTGGTACATCGCGATGCGGCCCTGCATGGCGGCGACCGACGCCAGGGCGAAGACGCCCGTGACGTCACCGGCCGCGTACACGCCCGGCGCCGAGGTGCGGGAGACCTTGTCGGTCCAGATGTGGCCGGAGTCCTTGAGCCGTACGCCGGCCTCCTCCAGCCCCATCCCGGCGGTGTTCGGGATGGCGCCGACGGCCATCAGGCAGTGCGTGCCGGAGATGACCCGTCCGTCGGCGAGCGTCACCTCGACCCGGTCGCCCACCCGCTTGGCGGACTGCGCCCGCGAGCGCGCCATCACGTTCATCCCCCGGCGCCGGAAGACGTCCTCCAGCACGGCCGCCGCGTCCGGGTCCTCGCCGGGCAGCACCCGGTCGCGCGACGAGACCAGCGTGACCCGGGAGCCCAGCGCCTGGTAGGCGCCGGCGAACTCGGCACCGGTGACACCCGAACCGACCACGATGAGCTCCTCGGGGAGCTCGTCCAGGTCGTAGACCTGCGTCCAGTTGAGGATGCGCTCGCCGTCCGGGAGGGCGTCGGGGATCTCGCGCGGGTGACCGCCGGTGGCGATCAGCACGGCGTCGGCGGTGAGCGTCTCCTCGCTGCCGTCGGCGGCGGTCACGACCACCTGGCGGGAGCCGTCCACGGCCTGGCGGCCGTCGAGCCGGCCCCGGCCGCGCAGCACCCGCGCGCCCGCGCGGGTCACCGACGCGGTGATGTCGTGCGACTGGGCGAGCGCGAGCCGCTTCACCCGTCGGTTGACCTTGCCGAGGTCGACGCCCACGATCCGGGCGGCCTGCTCGATGTGCGGGGTGTCGTCCGCGACGATGATGCCGAGCTCCTCGTGCGAGGAGTCGAAGGTGGTCATCACCTCGGCCGTGGCGATCAGGGTCTTGGACGGCACGCAGTCGGTCAGGACGGACGCTCCGCCGAGGCCGTCGGTGTCGACGACGGTCACCTCCGCGCCGAGCTGGGCGCCCACCAGGGCCGCCTCGTATCCGCCGGGTCCGCCACCGATGATCACGATCCGGGTCACTGGGGTCACGCCTCGCGCTCTCGTCACGGCAGGGATGCAAGTACGCCCCCCATTGTCCCGCACGGTCCGGGCGGCTTCCCGCCGGGGCCCTCCATCGGGAAACAGCGCTCACCCCCGGCCCTCCCGTACCCTCGATCCCATGTCGCTCTACGCCGCGTACGCCGGCAACCTCGACGCGCGGCTGATGACCCGCCGCGCCCCGCATTCCCCGCTGCGCGGTACGGGCTGGCTCAACGGCTGGCGGCTGACGTTCGGCGGCGAGCAGATGGGCTGGGAGGGCGCGCTGGCCACCATCGTGGAGGCGCCGCGTTCCCAGGTGTTCGTCGCCCTGTACGACATCGCCCCGATGGACGAGGACTCCATGGACCGCTGGGAGGGTGTCGGCCTCGACATCTACCGGCGCATGCGGGTGCGGGTCCACACCCTGGACGGCGAGGAACCCGCCTGGGTGTACGTGCTCAACGGGTACGAGGGCGGCCTGCCGTCCGCCCGCTACCTGGGCGAGATCGCCGACGCGGCCGAATCGGCCGGCGCGCCCCACGACTACGTGATGGAGCTGCGCAAGCGGCCCTGCTGAGCCGTCTTGTCGGAAACGACAAGACAACGATCCGAGGTCCGTGGGCATCGTCATCTACGCGCGTAGGCAACTTCGGGCTACGCTCTTGTGCGTACTGCTTTCTTCCGGGGCCGGCCCCCGGACCCCCGGTCCTCGCGAGGTCCGGGGCGACTGTTACTTCGCGAGGCGAGAGACTCTGTGAACGCAACTGCCACCCCGGACCACCTCCAGGGCGACCCCTACGCCGCCGCCGCCGACGCCGCCGCGCGCCTGCGCGAGCTGACCGGTGCCGAGACCCACGACGTCGCCCTGGTGATGGGCTCCGGCTGGGCGCCGGCCGTCGACGCGCTCGGCGCCCCGGACGCCGAGTTCCCGGTCACGGAGCTGCCCGGCTTCCCGCCCCCGGCCGTCGAGGGCCACGGCGGCAAGATCCGCTCGTACAGCATCGGCGACAAGCGCGCGCTGGTCTTCCTGGGCCGTACGCACTACTACGAGGGCCGTGGCGTCGCCGCCGTCGCCCACGGTGTGCGCACCGCCGTCGCCGCCGGCTGCAAGACCGTCGTGCTGACCAACGGCTGCGGCGGCCTCCGCGAGGGCATGCGCCCCGGCCAGCCGGTCCTCATCAGCGACCACCTCAACCTGACGGCCGCCTCGCCCATCGTCGGCGCCAACTTCGTGGACCTCACCGACCTCTACTCGCCGCGCCTGCGCGCGCTGTGCAAGGAGGTCGACGAGACCCTCGAAGAGGGCGTGTACGTGCAGTTCCCCGGCCCGCACTACGAGACCCCGGCCGAGATCAACATGGTCCGCGTCCTCGGCGGCGACCTGGTCGGCATGTCGACCGTCCTGGAGGCCATCGCGGCCCGTGAGGCGGGCGCGGAGGTCCTCGGCATCTCCCTGGTCACCAACCTGGCGGCGGGGCTCTCGGGCGAGCCGCTGAACCACGAGGAGGTCCTCCAGGCGGGCCGCGACTCCGCCGCGCGCATGGGTGAGCTCCTGACCCGGGTCCTGTCCCGCATCTGACCCGCCCCGGGAGCCCCGCTCCCGCGAACGCCGGCCCGCCGGCGGGCCCGGGCCTCCCGGTCGCCCGCCGGGCGAGGCGTGCCCGCGCCCCGCACAGCGCACCCACCGGCGTGAGGGTGGCGGGGCCTCCGCCACCGGCGTGAGGGTGGCGGGGCCCCCGCCACCGGCGCGGGCCCGCGACCAGGCCCGTACGGGGCACCCCGACGCGGCACCGGTCGGCAAAGGGCCGGGAACCGGGACGGAGGCCCCCCGCCGGGGTACGGCACGTACCGCAGACCAGACATCCAGAGAGGCAGACACCGTGCAGCAGAACCTCATCGCGCAGGCGAAGGCGTGGCTCGCCGAGGATCCGGATCCCGAGACGCGCGACGAGCTCGCCGCGCTCATCGAGGGCGGGGACCTCGACGAGCTCGCCGCCCGGTTCGGCGGCACGCTCCAGTTCGGCACGGCCGGGCTGCGCGGCGAGCTGGGCGCCGGGCCGATGCGGATGAACCGTTCCGTCGTCATCCGGGCCGCCGCCGGGCTGGCCGCGTACCTCAAGGCCGAGGGGCACACCGACGGCCTGGTCGTGATCGGCTTCGACGCCCGCTACAAGTCGGCCGACTTCGCCCGGGACACCGCCGCCGTCATGGTCGGCGCCGGCCTCCGCGCCGCCGTCCTGCCGCGTCCGCTGCCGACGCCCGTCCTGGCGTACGCCATAAGGCACCTGGGTGCCGTCGCCGGCGTCGAGGTGACCGCGAGCCACAACCCGCCGCGGGACAACGGCTACAAGGTGTACCTGGGCGACGGTTCGCAGATCGTGCCGCCCGCCGACACCGGCATCGCCGCCGAGATCGCGGCGATCGCGAGCCTCGACGACGTCCCGCGTGCCGAGGGCGGCTGGGAAACGCTCGGGGACGAGGTCCTCCAGGCCTACCTGGAGCGTACGGACGCCGTCCTGTCCCCCGGCTCCCCCCGGACCGCGAACGTCGTCTACACGGCCATGCACGGCGTCGGCAAGGACGTCGTCCTGGCGGCCTGGGAGCGGGCCGGTTTCCCGGCGCCGGCGCTGGTGGCGGAGCAGGCGGAGCCGGACCCGGCCTTCCCGACCGTCGCCTTCCCCAACCCCGAGGAGCCGGGCGCGATGGACCTCGCGTTCGCCCGGGCGCGGGAGGTCCGGCCGGACATCGTCATCGCCAACGACCCGGACGCCGACCGCTGCGCCGTCGCCGTCCCGCACGAGGGCGACTGGCGGATGCTGCGCGGCGACGAGGTCGGCGCGCTGCTCGCCGCCCACCTGGTCCGCAAGGGCGTGACCGGCACCTTCGCCGAGTCGATCGTGTCCTCCAGCCTCCTCGGCCGCATCGCCGGGGCGGCCGGCCTGCCGTACGAGGAGACCCTGACCGGCTTCAAGTGGATCGCCCGCGTCGAGGGCCTGGCCTACGGCTACGAGGAGGCGCTGGGCTACTGCGTCGACCCCGGGGGCGTGCGGGACAAGGACGGCATCACGGCGGCGCTGCTGGTCGCCGAGCTGGCCTCGGTGCTCAAGGAGGAGGGCCGCACCCTCACCGACCTGCTGGACGACCTGGCCGTGGAGCACGGGCTGCACGCCACGGACCAGCTCTCGGTCCGCGTGGAGGACCTGAGCGTCATCGCGAACGCCATGCGCCGGCTGCGCGAGCAGCCGCCGGCGGCGCTCGCCGGGCTGACGGTGACGTCCGCCGAGGACCTGACGAAGGGCACCGACCGGCTGCCCCCCACCGACGGCCTCCGGTACCACCTGGACGGCGCCTTCCAGGCGCGCGTCATCGTCCGCCCCAGCGGCACCGAGCCCAAGCTGAAGTGCTACCTGGAGGTCGTCGTCCCGGTCGCCGGGGCCGGCGAGCTGCCGGGAGCGCGGGCGAAGGGCGACGAGCTCCTGGCCGCGATCAAGCGGGACCTGGCGGCGGCGGCCGGTATCTGACCGCCCCCGTCACCCCTGGGCGGCACCCGTTCGGGTGGAACCCGTACGGCACTTGACGCAGGGGCCCGGTGGGGCCGGGGGTCACCGAGCAGGGTGACCCCCGGTACCGAAGCCGAGCCCCTGGAGCGCCATCGTGCCGTCGTCGGTGATCACCCCGCGCCCGACCGTCCCCGCGTCGCGCCGGCCCCCCTCCCCGCCGGAGGGGGGCGGCGTCCGGGCGCGGACCGCCCGCTCACTGCGGTACGCGGCGCCCGCGCTGCTCGGGTACCTGACGGTCCGGCTCCTCGGGCTGCTGGTCCTGGCCCGGTGGGCGCACCTGAAGGGGCACGGGGTGTGGCCGGCGCTCGCCACCTCGTGGGACTCCCGCTGGTACCTGGGCATCGCCGACCACGGGTACCAGGACCACCTGGGCACCGCCTACGACGCCAACAACCTGGCGTTCTTCCCGCTCTACCCCGGGGTGGTCAAGGCGGTCGCCGGGGTCACGCCCGGCTCGCGCGCCTCGGTGGCGCTGGTCCTGGCGGTGGTGTGCTCGCTGGCCGCCGCGTGGGGCGTGTTCGCGGTCGGCGAGCGGCTCGGCGGACGCCGCGCCGGTACCGTGCTCGCCGTCCTGTGGGGCGCCTCGCCGGTCGGGGTCGTCGCCTGGATGGGGTACACCGAGTCGCTGTTCACGGCGCTCGCCGCCTGGGCGCTGTACGCGGTGCTGACCGGCCGCTGGTACGCGGCGGCCGCCCTCACGGTGCTGGCCGGACTGACCCGCCCGACCGGGATCGCGCTCGCCGCCGCCGTGACGGTGACCGGGCTGGCGGTGGCGGCCCGCACGCGCGCGTGGCCCCCGTTCCTCGCCGCGCTGACCGCCCCGCTGGGCTGGCTGGGGTACGTGGCGTGGGTGGGCGTCCGGCTGGGCCGCTGGGACGGGTACTTCGCCGTGCAGCGGCTGTGGCGCAACACCTGGGACGGCGGCGCGGGCACGCTGCGCGAGATGCGCGAGCTGCTGGCGTACGACCGCACGCCCCAGCTTTTCCTGGTGGCCGTGTCGGCGGTGCTGGTGGCCTCGGTGGCGCTGTACGCGCTGTGCGTGGCGGACCGGCAGCCGCTGCCGCTCCTGGTGTTCTGCGGAGCGCTGCTGGTGGTGGTGCTGGGCAGCGGCGGGGTCTACTTCCCGCGTGCCCGTTTCCTGCTGCCGGGCTTCCCGCTGCTGTTGCCGCTCGCCGTGGCGGTGGGCCGGGCCCGGGCGATCGTGGCGTGCCTGGTACTGGGGGCCGCGGTGCTGTCGTCGGCGTGGCTGGGCGCCTACATGCTGCTGGTGTGGCCGGGCCCGCCGTGAGGCCCGCCGTGACTCCCGCCGTGAGGCTCAGGCGGCCAGGGCGACCACGAGGAGGAGCAGTCCGGCGAGCGCGGGCGCGATGATCTCGTAGGCCCAGCGGACGTGCGGATCGCCCTGGGCGGTCGGTCGCGACGCGGACCGCTCGGCCAGGTCGCGCAGATCGGCGATGGTCGCGTCGGCCCGGGCCGTCCCGCTCGCCCCGGCGGTGCCGTCCCGGTCGGCGCGGGGTGCGTCGCCGGCGCCGGAACCGGCCCGTAGCCCGCCACTGAGCAGGCCGCCCCCGAGCCCGGTGCCGGGGCGGTCCTGGCGCCTGGCGGCCCGCTTGCGCTCGCGCAGCGAGACGGGCACCGCCCATAGCTGGTAGACGGTGCCGTCCCGGGTGACGACCTCGCTGGAATAGCCCGCGCGGACGTCCGCGACCGCCGCCCAGGGCACGCTGATCGTCCGGAACGGGTTGCGGACGCGCAGGCGGTCGTCGTTGGCGTACACCACGGGCCGGAAGGTGAAGGCGACGATCAGCGGCACGGCCAGCAGCAGCCCGGCGGCCGCGATCCAGCGCACCCGGCCCTCGCCGGTCGCCAGCGCGTCACCGCCGATCCAGGCGGCGAAGCCGAGCAGCAGCAGACCGCCCAGGATCCCCATGGTCGAGCGGAAGGACCGGTCGGCGTACTCGGTCGGCTGGGGGGTCGTCATGCGGCCGATTCTGCCTCACGGCCCGGGGCGTCACACGACCAGATCGGCGTACACGATGATGTTGTCCGGCCGGTGGCCGTCCACGAGCTCCCCGCCGCAGGTGATCAGCCGCAGTTCGGGGCGGTCGGTGTCGCCGTAGACCTTCCGCGTCGGGAAGGCCTCCTTGTCCACCTGCTCCAGTTCCGTCACACGGAACACGGCGGTGGTGCCGTCGGCTCGCCGGACGGTGATCGTGTCGCCGGTGCGGATCCTGGCGACGTCCTTGAGCACGGCCGGGCCCTCGGCGGTGTCGAAGTGGCCGATCAGCACGGCCGGACCGGTCTCGCCGGGCGTGACGCCCTTGTCGTACCAGCCGATCCTGTCCGCCTGGGCGACGGAGGGCACCTCGACGGTGCCGTCGGCGGCGAGGCCCAGGCGCAGTACGGGCCCGGTGTCGACGCCCGCGGCGGGGACCTCGACCCGGACCGGCTCGGACCGGGGCATCGGGGCGGCTGCGGCCCCCGGGGGCGCGGTCGCGGGCCGGACGTGGGCGGGCGGCGCGGAGGGGGCGGACGGGGTGGCCGCGGGGCCGTCCGCCCCGGCGCCGCAGCCGGCGAGCGCGGCCGGGACGGTCAGGCCGAGGAGGACGGCGGCGAGCCGGTGTCTCACGGGGGGCTCCTGGGAACGGGTGCGGCGGGCCGCCGCGTGGGGTGTGCGCGGCGGCCCGCCTCGGGGATGGACAGTGGCCTGCTCGGGTCGGTGACAGGTCGTACGAGGTCGTCGGCGGATGGCTCGGGTCGATGGGGTGCGTGCGGCGCGGGGGCCGCGGGTCAGCCCCGCCCGGCGGCCCGGCGGCGCAGGGCGACGAAGCCCAGGCCGGCGGCGAAGAGCGCGGCGGCTCCCGCTCCGGAGGCGACGAGGACGGCGTTGCCGTCGTCGCCGGCCGTCTCGGCGCCCGCCGCGACACCGCCCAGGGGCACGACGGACGTCTGGGAGGTGGTGCCGGGCGCGGTGGTGGCGGCGGCGGGCGTGGCGCCGGCGCCCGTCTTCCCGTCCCCGGCCTCGTCCGTGCCGGTGCCGGTGCCGCCGGTGGTGGTCGTCGTGCCGGGGACGTCGGCACCGACGTACACGGCCTTGCCCTGGGCGGAGGCGCCGACGAGGTAGTGGGAGAAGGTGCCGTCGCGGTCGAGGACGACGACCGCCGAGCCCGCGTGCAGGACGGCCCGGCCGGTCCCGTCGGTGAACACGACGCCCTTGGGGCAGCCGCCCTTGTCGCACGCGGAGACCGCGTACCGCCCGGCCGCCTTGGTGATCTTGATGAGCTGTCCGCCGGGCAGTTCGTAGACACCGGGCCGGGCGGCCGTGACGACGTTCTCGTGCCCGAGCCAGTCGTACGTCGAGCCGTCGGCGTCGAGGACGAGGTACTGGGTGTCGTTCTGGCCGGCCACCGAGCGGCCGTCGGCGTCCAGGACCCCGACCGAGGTGCCGTCGACGAAGGTGTCGGCGCGGTGGTGGCCCGGGCCGACCCGGTAGACCTTGAGGTACGAGCCGTTGTGGAGGGTGCCCGTGCGGATCAGCTCCCCCATGTCCTCGTCGACCTGGCGGGGGATCACCCGGCCGTCCGCCTTCAGGAGGACCTCGACGCGGTTGTAGGTCCGCTTCTCGCCCGCCTTCAGGGTGAACAGCGTCCGGCCGTCCTTCAGGACGTCGGCCTTCAGCGCGCCGTCCTCGCGGTAGACCCGCGCGGACATGCCCTCGACGAGCGCGACGGTGCCGACCTGCTCGCGCCCGGTGCTCCCGGCCGGGTCCGTCCCGGCCGCCGGAGCGCCGGACCCGGCGGCGTCCGCCCCGGTCCCGGCGCCCGCCGGCTCCACCGGCTGCGGAGCGGCGGGCTTGGCGCCGGGCTGCGGGGCGGCGGGCTTCGCGGCGACGGGCTGCGGGGCGGCGGGCTTCGCGGCGACGGGCTGCGGGGCGCCGGCCGTGGCCGGCCGGGTGTCCTCGGCGGGGGCGGGGGCGGCGGTGGCCGTGGCCACGGAGCCGAGCGCGGCACCGGCCAGGACGGCGGTGGTGATGGCGGTGCGAAGGGCGAAACGCATGACGACTCCGTGACGCGGTGAAGGGGGTGAATGAGGAGGAAGAGCCGCATGCCGCCTGCTCGTTCGGCGGGGCCGGTGAGGACTGGCGGGCTGCACGAACAAAGTTATGGATCTTGTGTGCGGGAGCCGTTCGCTCCATGTCACAGGCACGTGACAGGGCTCACCCACCCGTGACCACCTGGGCTTTCGCACAGACCTCCGGCGCGGGGCTGTACAGGACGCTACGCGCGTAGATATGCTCCAGTGGTGACCATGCCCACCGCATCTGCATTCGCCGACGTGACCGCGTCCGACAGCACGCTGCGCCGCTTCCTCCACGGGCTGCCCGGCGTCGACGCCGTCGGCCTCGAAGCGCGCGCCGCGTCTCTCGGTACCCGTTCGATCAAGACGACGGCCAAGGCGTACGCCATCGACCTGGCCATCTCGATGATCGACCTGACGACGCTCGAAGGCGCGGACACCCCGGGCAAGGTCCGGGCGCTCGCCGCCAAGGCCGTCAACCCCGACCCGACCGACCGCACCACCCCGCGTACCGCGGCGGTGTGCGTCTACCCCGACATGGTGGCCACCGCCAAGGCCGCCCTCGCGGGGTCGGACGTGAAGGTCGCCTCCGTGGCGACCGCCTTCCCGGCCGGCCGCGCCGCCCTCGACGTCAAGCTCGCGGACACCCGCGACGCCGTCGCCGCCGGGGCGGACGAGATCGACATGGTGATCGACCGCGGGGCCTTCCTCGCGGGCGACTACCTGAAGGTGTACGAGGAGATCGTGGCCGTCAGGGAGGCCTCGGGCGACGCCCGCCTGAAGGTCATCTTCGAGACCGGCGAGCTCTCCACGTACGACAACATCCGCCGCGCCTCCTGGCTCGGCATGATCGCGGGCGCGGACTTCATCAAGACCTCGACCGGCAAGGTCGGCGTCAACGCCACCCCCGCGAACACCCTCCTGATGCTGGAGGCGGTGCGCGACTTCCGCGCCCAGACCGGGGTACAGGTCGGGGTGAAGCCCGCGGGCGGCATCCGGACCACCAAGGACGCCATCAAGTTCCTGGTCCTGGTCAACGAGACCGCAGGCGAGGACTGGCTGGACAACCACTGGTTCCGGTTCGGCGCGTCGAGCCTGCTCAACGACCTGCTCATGCAGCGTCAGAAGCTGGCCACCGGACGTTACTCCGGTCCCGACTACGTGACGGTGGACTGATCACCATGACCAAGTTCGAGTACGCACCCGCCCCCGAGTCCCGCTCGGTCGTCGACATCGCGCCGTCCTACGGCCTGTTCATCGACGGCGAGTTCACCGAGGCCGCGGACGGCAAGGTCTTCAAGACCATCTCCCCCGCCTCCGAGGAGGTGCTCTCCGAGGTCGCCCAGGCGGGTGCCGAGGACGTGGACCGGGCCGTGAAGGCCGCCCGCAAGGCGTTCGAGAAGTGGTCGGCGCTGCCGGGCGCCGAGCGCGCCAAGTACCTCTTCCGCATCGCCCGGATCATCCAGGAGCGCAGCCGCGAGCTGGCCGTCCTGGAGACCCTGGACAACGGCAAGCCGATCAAGGAGACCCGCGACGCGGACCTCCCGCTGGTCGCCGCGCACTTCTTCTACTACGCGGGCTGGGCCGACAAGCTCGACCACGCCGGCTACGGCGCGAACCCGCGCCCGCTGGGCGTGGCCGGCCAGGTCATCCCGTGGAACTTCCCGCTGCTGATGCTCGCGTGGAAGATCGCCCCGGCCCTCGCCACCGGCAACACGGTGGTCCTCAAGCCCGCCGAGACCACCCCGCTGTCCGCCCTGTTCTTCGCGGACATCTGCCGCCAGGCGGGCCTGCCCAAGGGTGTCGTGAACATCCTCCCGGGCTACGGGGACGCCGGCGCCGCGCTCGTCGAGCACCCGGACGTGAACAAGGTGGCCTTCACCGGCTCCACCGCGGTCGGCAAGGCCATCGCCCGCCAGGTGGCGGGCACGCAGAAGAAGGTCACCCTGGAGCTGGGCGGCAAGGGCGCCAACATCGTCTTCGACGACGCGCCCATCGACCAGGCCGTCGAGGGCATCGTCACCGGCATCTTCTTCAACCAGGGCCAGGTCTGCTGCGCGGGCTCCCGGCTGCTGGTCCAGGAGTCGATCCAGGACGAGCTGCTGGACGCCCTCAAGCGCCGGCTGTCGACGCTGCGCCTCGGCGACCCGCTGGACAAGAACACCGACATCGGCGCGATCAACTCCGCCGAGCAGCTGGCCCGGATCAAGGCGCTCGCCGAGACCGGCGAGGCCGAGGGCGCCGAGCGCTGGTCCCCCGCCTGCGAGCTGCCGTCGTCCGGCTTCTGGTTCGCCCCGACGCTGTTCACCAACGTCACCCAGGCGCACACCATCGCCCGCGACGAGATCTTCGGCCCGGTCCTGTCGGTGCTGACCTTCCGTACCCCCGACGAGGCCGTCGCCAAGGCCAACAACAGCCAGTACGGTCTGTCCGCCGGTATCTGGACGGAGAAGGGCTCCCGCATCCTGGCGGTGGCGAACAAGCTCCGCGCGGGTGTGGTGTGGGCCAACACGTTCAACAAGTTCGACCCGACCTCGCCCTTCGGCGGCTACAAGGAGTCGGGCTTCGGCCGCGAGGGCGGCCGCCACGGCCTGGAGGCGTACCTCGATGTCTGAGTCTTCCCGACTGAGCGTGCTCAAGACCTACAAGCTGTACGTCGGGGGCAAGTTCCCCCGCAGCGAGAGCGGCCGGGTGTACGAAGTGCAGGACCACAAGGGCAAGTGGCTGGCCAACGCGCCGCTCTCCTCCCGCAAGGACGCGCGGGACGCGGTCGTGGCGGCGCGCAAGGCGTTCGGCGGCTGGTCGGGCGCCACGGCGTACAACCGCGGACAGGTCCTGTACCGCGTCGCCGAGATGCTGGAGGGCCGCAAGAGCCAGTTCGTGCACGAGGTGGCGCACGCCGAGGGGCTGTCCAAGTCCAAGGCGGCCGAGGTCGTCGAGGCGGCCGTGGACCGCTGGGTCTGGTACGCGGGCTGGACGGACAAGATCGGCCAGATCGTGGGCGGGGCGAACCCGGTGGCGGGCCCGTACTTCAACCTGTCGACCCCGGAGCCGACCGGCGTCGTCGCGGTCGTCGCCCCGCGGGAGTCGTCCTTCCTGGGCCTGGTGTCCGTCGTCGCCCCGGTGATCGCCACCGGCAACACGGCGGTCGTCATCGCCTCCGAGAAGGCCCCGCTGCCGGCGCTGTCCCTGGGCGAGGTGCTGGCCACCTCCGACCTGCCGGGCGGCGTCGTCAACGTCCTGTCCGGCCGGGCGGCCGAGATCGCCGCCCCGCTCGCCGCGCACCAGGACGTCAACGCCATCGACCTGACGGGCGCCGGAGCCGAGCTGGCCCGCGAGCTGGAGATCGCCGCCGCGGACAACCTCAAGCGCGTGCTGCGCCCCGGGGGCGCGGACGGCGAGGACTTCACGGCCGACCCGGGCACGCACCGCCTGACCGCGTTCCTGGAGACCAAGACGGTCTGGCACCCCACGGGCTCCCTGGGCGCCTCGGGATCGTCGTACTGATCCCCGTGTGACCGAACGGCTCCGCCTCCCCTCCGTCCGGGGGAAGCGGAGCCGTTCTCGTGGCCGCGGGAGCGTCAGCCCGGGATGACCCCGCCGAGCAGGGGGCCCGCGACCGGCAGCCCGGGCAGGCTCGTCAGGGAGCCGGTCGCCGAGGTGGTGTCCACCGGCTTGAAGTCGCCGACCTGCGTGCCCACACCGTTGTTCAGCGGGTCCACGCCCGTCTGCGCCAGCGGGTTGACCTTCAGGTTCTTGGCGACCCCCGTCACGTGCGGAACGGCGCCCATCGTCCCCTGGAGGGCCGCCTGCGGGTCCGTCTTCGGTAGCTGCGGCACCTGCGGCGGCTGCACCACCGCGTGCGCCGCGCCACCGGTGACACCGAGGGCGGCGCCCAGCGCCGAGACGGCGACCCCGGCCTTCAGCAAGGTATGACGTGTCATGGAAGCTCCTGCCACCTGCGTAACGTGTCGGGTACGCACCGTATTTGAGATGTGATGCTGGATACCAACGGGTCCCTGGCGGGGTCCCCCTACCGGGTCAATGGTTCAGACTGGTGTCCCGTGAGTTCCCAACCGATCCCGACCCGCGTCGTGCTGCTCGCGGGCCCCTCCGGCTCCGGCAAGTCCTCCCTCGCGGCCCGCACCGGCCTGCCGGTGCTGCGCCTCGACGACTTCTACAAGGAGGCCGACGACCCGACGCTCCCGCTCGTCCCCGGAAGCACGGACGTCGACTGGGACTCCCCGCTGTCCTGGGACGCGGACGCGGCGGTCGCCGCCATCACCGAACTGTGCGCCACCGGGCGCACCGCCGTCCCGGTGTACGACATCGCCAGCAGCTCGCGCGCCGGCCGGGAGGTGCTCGACATCGAGCGGACCCCGCTGTTCGTGGCCGAGGGCATCTTCGCGGCGGACATCGTGGCGCGCTGCCACGGGCTCGGTGTGCTGGCGGACGCCCTGTGCCTGCGCGGCCGGCCGTCCACCACGTTCCGCCGCCGGCTGCTGCGGGACCTGCGCGAGGGCCGCAAGTCCGTGCCGTTCCTGCTGCGCCGGGGCTGGCGCCTGATGCGGGCCGAACGCTCGATCGTCACCCGCCAGGCCGCGCTGGGCGCCCACCCCTGCGACAAGGCCGAGGCGCTGGGCCGTCTCGCCGCCGCCGCGGCGGGCCGTCACCGCGGGCCGGCGACCCCCGCCAGGGCGCCCGAACCGGCGTAGCGGTACCGCCCGCCCCTCACGCACCGGCCCGGACACGGGAACAGCGCGTGGCCGGACAGGACCCCCCGTCCTGTCCGGCCACGCGCCTTCTCATTTCCCCGTTACCCCGTTGTCCCCCCCGGTTCCCCCGTGTCCCCCGTTCTCCGGTCGCCGTCCGCCGTCTCCCCCGAAACCGCGACCGGCCCCCCTGCCTTCAGGCCACGAGCTGGCCGAAGGACTCCTCCTCGTCACGGCCGAAGCTGAGGACCTCGTCCTCGCGCAGCCGGCGGAGCGACCGCCAGATGCTCGACTTCACCGTGCCGACACTGATGTCCAGGATCTCCGCGATCTCCGGATCCGTACGGCCCTCGTAGTAGCGCAGCACCAGCATGGTGCGCTGGAGTTCGGGCAGCCGGGCGAGCGCCTGCCACAGCACCGCGCGCAGTTCCGTGCCGCGCATCGCGTCGGTGTCGCCGGCGGACTCCGGGAGTTCCTCGGTCGGGTACTCGTCGATCTTCCGCCGCCGCCAGGCGCTGATGTGCAGGTTCGTCATGGTGCGGCGCAGGTAGCCGCCGACCGCCGCCTTGTCGCTGATGCGCTCCCAGGCGCGGTACGTCGAGAACAGCGCGCTCTGGAGCAGGTCCTCCGCCTCGAACCGGTCACCGGTGAGGTGGTAGGCGGTGGCGTACAGGGAGGCGCGGCGCTCCGTCACGTAGGCGGTGAACGCCGCTTCGGCATTCGCAGCCTCCGTGAGGTTCGTCCGCTCCCCCGTTGCCTCCCCGTACGCCGTTCCCCCGTCAGTCACGGCGACCATGTACGGCGCCTTGTGCTGACGCCCGGCGCTGCGAACGCACCCCCGCCCGTTCACGGCACCGGACTTCTCCGTGCTCCGCGTGACGTCGTGGAGACGCGTGACAACTGCGCTGGAGGTGGTGCTGTGCAGTGCGTTCATCTCGCGCCCCCCGTCGGTTGGAGTCCGTTTCGGTCCGTGTGCCAATGACTCTGCCGGGGCCACTTCATAGCGGTGTCCGCCGACTGTCACAGACCTGTCACAGGCCCGGGCGGTCGAACTGTCCGGCCCCCATGGGACAGAATGACGGCGTGCCTTTCCTGTTGCTGATCGAGGACGACGATTCCATCCGCACGGCCCTCGAACTCTCGCTCTCCCGCCAGGGCCACAAAGTGGCCACCGCGGCGACGGGCGAGGACGGCCTGAAACTGCTGCGCGAGCAGCGGCCGGACCTGATCGTGCTGGACGTGATGCTGCCCGGCATCGACGGTTTCGAGGTGTGCCGCCGGATCCGGCGTACCGACCAGTTGCCGATCATCCTGCTGACCGCGCGCAGCGACGACATCGACGTGGTCGTGGGCCTGGAGTCCGGTGCGGACGACTACGTCGTCAAGCCGGTGCAGGGGCGGGTGCTGGACGCGCGGATCCGGGCGGTGCTGCGGCGCGGCGAGCGTGAGTCGACGGACTCGGCGACCTTCGGATCGCTGGTGATCGACCGGTCGGCGATGACCGTGACGAAGAACGGCGAGGACCTCCAGCTCACGCCGACGGAGCTGCGGCTGCTGCTGGAGCTGTCCCGCCGCCCCGGTCAGGCGCTGTCCCGGCAGCAGTTGCTGCGGCTGGTGTGGGAGCACGACTACCTGGGCGACTCGCGCCTGGTGGACGCGTGCGTCCAGCGGCTGCGGGCGAAGGTGGAGGACGTGCCGTCCTCGCCGACCCTGATCCGCACGGTCCGGGGTGTGGGCTACCGGCTGGACGTGCCTGCGTGAGGCGGACGAGTCTGCGGCTGCGCCTCGTCGTGGTCTTCGCCCTCGTCGCGCTGACGGCCGCCGCCTCCGCGTCGGGCATCGCGTACTGGCTCAACCGGGAGGCGGTGCTCCAGCGGACGCAGGACTCGGCGCTGAACGACTTCCGCCAGGAGATGCAGCGGCGGGCCGCCACGCTGCCGCTGCGGCCGACGCAGGAGGAGCTGCGGCGCACGGCCGAGGAGATGTCGTCGGGCGGTGTCGGCTACGGCGTGGTGCTGCTGGGCGAGCGGGCCAAGGGCAAGCCGATCGTGGGGGTGTCGGACCCGGACCGGTTCACGATGGACGACGTGCCCGAGACGCTGCGGCTCGCGGTGAACGAGCGCCAGGAGGTGGCGGACGGCAACCGGTTCCCGTACCACCTGTTCTGGCAGCGGACGACGCGGGACGGCACCCCCTACCTGGTCGGCGGTACGCGGATCGTGGGCGGCGGGCCGACCGGGTACATGTTCAAGTCGCTGGAACCCGAGCGCCAGGACCTGAACTCACTGGCGTGGTCGCTCGGGATCGCGTCCGCGCTGGCGCTGATCGTCTCGGCGCTGCTGGCGCAGGCGGCGGCGACGACCGTACTGAAGCCGGTGCACCGGCTCGGCGAGGCGGCGCGGCGGCTGGGTGAGGGCGAGCTGGACACCCGGCTGCGGGTGTCGGGCACGGACGAGCTGGCCGACCTGTCCCGGACCTTCAACAGCGCGGCGGAGAGCCTCCAGAAGAAGGTCGCGGACATGAGCGCGCGGGAGGAGTCCAGCCGCCGGTTCGTGGCGGACATGTCCCACGAGCTGCGGACGCCGCTGACCGCGCTGACCGCCGTGACGGAGGTGCTGGAGGAAGAGGAGGACGGCCTCGATCCGATGATCGCGCCGGCCGTCGCCCTGGTGGTCAGTGAGACCCGGCGGCTGAACACGCTGGTGGAGAACCTGATGGAGGTGACCCGCTTCGACGCGGGCACGGCACGGCTCGTGCTGGACGACGTGGACGTGGTCGACCAGGTCACCGCGTGCATCGACGCGCGGGCCTGGCTGGACGCGGTCGAGCTGGACGCCGAGCGCGGGACGATGGCGCGGCTGGACCCGCGCCGGCTGGACGTGATCCTCGCCAACCTGATCGGCAACGCGCTCAAGCACGGCGGGTCGCCGGTGCGGGTGTCGGTGCGGACGGTGGACGACGACCTCTTCATCGAGGTGCGCGACCACGGGCCGGGCATCCCCGGGGAGGTGCTGCCGCACGTCTTCGACCGGTTCTACAAGGCGAGCGCGTCGCGGCCGCGTTCGGAGGGGTCGGGTCTGGGCCTGTCGATCGCGATGGAGAACGCCCTGATCCACGGCGGGGACATCACGGCGGCCAACTCGCCGGACGGCGACGGGGCGGTGTTCGTGCTGCGGCTGCCGCGCGACGCCTCCGCCACCGGCGCGCCGGACGGCGAGGAGCGGGAGGGTGGCGGTGATGGGGGTGCGTGAGCGGCGGGGTCCGGTGGCGCTGGCGGGGGTCGCGGTGCTGGCCGCCGTGCTCGCCGGCTGCGGGATCCGTACGACGTCGGTGCCGGTCGACGCGGGCGCCGCGCCGTCGCGGCTGCCGTGCAGCGTGTCGGGCGGGGACGTCGCTCCGCAGGCGCAGTTGCAGCAGCCGGTGCCGGTCCGGGTGTACCTGGTGTGCGCGTCGGGCCTGGAGGCGGTGGACCGTACGGTCCCGGAGTCCGGCGACAAGAACCCGGGCGGCGGCCGGGTCGCGGTGGCCCGGGCGCTGCTGAACCAGCTCCTGGCCGAGCCGTCGGCGGGCGAGCGCGAGGCCGGGTTCACCACCTCGGTGGAGGGTCCGCTGACGGTGTCGGCGGGCCGGGAGGGCGATCCGGAGGGGTCGCTGCGGCTGAGCCGTCAGCCGGAGGACCTGCCCGCGGCGGCACTGTCGCAGATCGTGTGCACGTACGCGGAGAACGGCGCGACCGCGGAGGGCGGCTCGGCGCTGCTCGGCGGGCCGGGTTCCTACCCGGTGCGGCGCTACGCGTGCACGGCCCAGCTCAGGGAACGCCCCGACTCGGCGGTCCCGACCCGGCCGGCCTCCTGAGCCCGCTGCCCGGGCCCGGTGGCACAGGCCCGGTGGCACCGGCCCGGGCGGGTGGGCGGCCCGGGCGAAGAAGGCGGTGTTGTCGACCGTCCCGGGGGCGGAACCGATCGTGCCGGTCGGCGCGTCTTGGGGGGCGTGCAGCGTCTTGGTACGGACGGCAGTGCCGTCATCCGCTTCCGCGCGGCGGGGCTCATCCTCCTCATCGCCCATCTGGTGCTCGTGGCGTGGCTGACGCTCCGGCCGCGGGACGTGATGTGGGTGACGGCGGCCAATCTGGAACCCCTGGCCGGGATCAAGGCCGATCTGGCGCTCGGTCCGGCCGAGGCCGCGAGACGGATCGGCGCGGGCCTGCTGCTGCTGGCCCCGCTGGGTGTGCTGCTGCCCATGGCGGGCGGCCGGCTGGCGGTCTCCCCGTGGGCGTCGCTGGCCCGGACGGTCGTGGCGGGCGCGCTGGTGTCGCTGGGCATCGAGCTGCTTCAGACGGCGGTGCCGGGCCGGGTCGTGGACGTGGACGCCCTGCTGCTGAACACCACGGGCGTGGCGCTGGCGCACCTCGCGGTGGTGCCCGCGTGGCGGGGGCGGCTGCGGCGCCGGGACCGGGGGCCGGGCCGGGACGGGGGCCCGCGGGCGGCCGGCGGTGGCGGCCGGGGCCGGGGCCGGCGCGGGATGGGGCTGCTGCGGGAGGACGTCTCTCAGGGTGCGACCCCGAGGATTCCCAGGGTCGGTGTCGCCCCGTAGTCCGACGTTTTGTCCGGGCCTTCGGGGCGAGGATGGAGTCATCGATGAGATTCGACTTCCTCCCGCGAAGGAGCCCACCATGGCCGCACTTGCCCGCCCCCGTGACGGACGCGTGATCGGCGGAGTGTGCGCAGCGCTGGCACGGCGCTTCGGCACCTCCGCGACGACGATGCGCGTGCTCTTCGTGGCGTCGTGCCTGCTGCCCGGACCGCAGTTCCTGCTGTACCTGGCGCTGTGGATGCTGCTGCCGTCGGAAAAGGCCGCCAAGCCGGCCTGGTGATCGTCACGCGTACGCGCCTGGGGCGCCCGCCTTGTGTGAAGGCGGGCGCCCCAGGCGCGTACGCGGCTGCCGGTGGCTCAGGCGCCGAGACCGGCGACCGGGAGGGAGCCGCCGATGGGCAGGCCGCCGAGGAGGCCGGTGGCGGCGGCCGGGTCGATGGGCAGGCCCTGGACGGAGGCGTTCTTGGTGGCGGCGCCCGCCAGCTCCTGGCCGGTGCCGAGCAGTTCGGTGGCGTTGTTCGGAGCCTGCTCGACGGCGGACTGGAGGACCGGCACCGCGGTGGCGGTGGCGGCGCCCAGCGCGGCGCTGGTGGGCGTCGTGGTGGCCGCGGAGGCGGTGCCGGCGGCGGTGGCGGCGAACGCGGCGCCGAGAGCGGCGACACCGAGGGTCTTGGCGGCGGACTGCTTCATCGAATGTCGTCCTTGCGGGAACTCGGGGAAAGATGAGCGGCTCTGCAACTTAGTCATCGTCCCGTGACGCCCGCAAACACCCCGAGCGGCCGGGTCATGGGATTCCCGGCCGTCCGGACAAGGGCGTGTTCAGGGGGTTTTCGGCGAGACATCGCTGGTCGCAGCGGTCTGCCGGAACAGCCATTCGGACTTCAACTCGGCGTACCCCGGCTTGATGACGTCATTGATCATCGCCAGTCGTTCATCGAAAGGAATGAATGCTGATTTCATCGCATTGACGGTGAACCACTGCATGTCGTCGAGCGTGTAGCCGAACGTACCGGTCAGCAGCTCGAATTCGCGGCTCATGCTGGTGCCCGACATCAACCGGTTGTCGGTGTTGACCGTGGCCCGGAAGTGCAGGGTGCGCAGCAGCCCGATGGGGTGCTCGGCGTACGACGGGGCGGCGCCGGTCTGGAGGTTGGAGGTCGGGCACAGTTCCAGCGGGATGCGCTTGTCGCGTACGTACGCGGCGAGCCGGCCGAGGGTGACGGTGCCGTCCTCGGCGACCTGGATGTCGTCGATGATCCGCACGCCGTGGCCCAGCCGGTCGGCGCCGCACCACTGGAGCGCCTGCCAGATGGACGGCAGGCCGAAGGCCTCGCCCGCGTGGATGGTGAAGTGGTTGTTCTCGCGCTTGAGGTACTCGAAGGCGTCGAGGTGGCGGGTGGGCGGGTAACCGGCCTCGGCACCCGCGATGTCGAAGCCGGCGACGCCCTTGTCGCGGTAACGGTTGGCCAGTTCGGCGATCTCCAGGGCACGGGCGGCGTGCCGCATGGCGGTCAGCAGGGCGCCGACGCGGATGCGGCGGCCGCTCTCGCGGGCGCGCCGCTCACCGAGGCGGAAGCCCTCGTTGACGGCCTCGACGACCTCTTCGAGGGTGAGCCCCTTGTCGAGGTGCTGCTCGGGGGCGTACCGCACCTCCGCGTACACCACACCGTCCTCGGCGAGGTCCTCGGCGCACTCGGCGGCGACGCGGACGAGGGCCTCGCGGGTCTGCATGACGGCGCAGGTGTGGGCGAAGGTCTCCAGGTAGCGCTCCAGCGAACCGGAGTCGGCGGCCTCCCGGAACCAGAGACCGAGCTTGTCCGGCTCGTGCTCGGGGAGCGCCGTGTAGCCGGTCGCGTCGGCCAGGTCGAGGACGGTGCCGGGGCGCAGACCGCCGTCGAGGTGGTCGTGGAGCAGCACCTTGGGGGCGCGGCGGATCTGGTCCGCGGTCGGGATGTGCGGTGTCTGGCTCGTCATTTTCGAACTCTAGCCCCTACGCGCGTAGAAGGCGCGTCGATACGTAACGGTGACCGCGTGTACGGGGCGCGTACATCTCGGCTTCTGAGACTGTTCTGCCATGGCACACCACGCACTCGTAGGTACGGGAGGGGCGCGGGCGCCCAGGCTGGGCAGGCCCGTGGGAACATCCGGCACGGCGGTGGGCGGCGTGGTGCTGCTCCTGCCGGACGGGGAACCGGTCTCGGGGCGCGGCCCGTCGGCGCTCGCCCACGCGGCGGCCGTCCCGCTGGCGCGCCGCCTGGCCGCCGCGGGCCGGGCGGAGGGCCTGGTGGCGCACGTGGTCCGCTACCGGGGGCGGGGCTGGAACGGGGCGGACGCCCGGCTCGCGGAGGACGCGCGGTGGGCGGCCTCCGAGGCGGTGCGCCGCTACGGGGACGTCCCGGTCTGTCTGGCCGGGCGGGGGATGGGCGGCCGGGCGGCGCTGCGCGCGGCGGGCCACACGGCAGTCAACGCGGTGCTGGCGCTCGCCCCTTGGCTGCCCGAGGACGACGTGGCGGCGACACCCGAACCGGTGAAACAGCTCGCCGGGCGTCACGTGCTGATCGCGCACGGCACGAACGACGCGCGTACGGACCCGGAGCTGTCCTTCCGGCTGGCCGAGCGGGCCAAGAAGGCCAACCGCGACACCTGCCGGTTCGAGGTCCACTCGGACGGGCACGGGCTGCGGGAGCACCACGCGGAAGTGACCGCCCTGGCCGCGGACTTCGTCCTGGGCGCCCTGTTCGGCCACCCCTTCTCCCGCCCGGTCGCCGACGCCCTGGCCGCCCCGCCGCCGCTGGGCCTGCGGATGCCGCTGGCCTCCGGCTTCGGCGGAGCCCGCGGGCGGTAGGCGCGGCGGGCCCGGCGGTACGGGGGCGGCGGGGCGGTCTACTCCGGTTCGCTGAGGAGGCGGCCCCGGCGGGACAGCAGGAACCGTTTGAAGGCGGCCACCGGCGGGGTGTCCGGGTGCCCGTCCAGCCAGGCGACACCGATCTCGCGGGCGGCCCGGGGTGCCGTGACCGTGAGCTCGACGACGCCGGGGCGCGGGACGGCCGGGGGCGGGAGCAGCGCGACGCCCAGGCCCGCCGCGACCAGGCCGCGCAGCGTCTCGGCCTCCTCGCCCTCGAAGGCGATCCGGGGCGTGAAGCCCGCCTCGGCGCACAGGGCGTCGGTGATGCGGCGCAGCCCGTACCCGGGCTCCAGGGTGACGAACGTTTCCTCGGCCGCCTCCGCCAGGCGGACCCGCCTGCGCCCCGCCAGCCGGTGGTCGTCCGGGACGACGAGCCGCAGCCGCTGCTCGTCCAGGCGGCGGGCCACGAGGTCGGGGGCGTCCGGCACCGGGGACGTCAGGCACAGGTCCAGGTCGCCGGCGCGGAGGCGCTCGATCATGGCCTCCCCGTAGTTCTGGACGAGCGTGAACCGGACCCGGGGGTGGTCCACCCGGAAGGCCCGGATCAGCCCGGGGACGGTCTCCGAGCCCAGGGTGTGCAGGAACCCGAAGGCGACCCGCCCCGCGGAGGGGTCGGCGTCCGCCCGTACCGCGTCGGCCGAGCGCTCCACCTCCGCCAGCGCCCGCTCGGCGGAGGCCAGGAAGGTGCGCCCGGCCGGGGTGAGCGAGACGGTGCGGCCCTTGCGGGCGAACAGCGCGACCCCGAGGTCCTGTTCCAGGCGCACCATGGCCCGCGACAGCGTCGACTGCGGGACGCCGATCTCCTGGGCGGCGCGCGTCACGTGCTCGTGGCGGGCGACCGCGGCGAAGTACGCGAGCCGTGGCGCGAGCAGCAGGCCCATGTCTTCTTCGTTACTGTTCGGTGACAGCCACTCCGGTGAACTGCGGTTATGCGCCATGGGAACGATTAAAGCCGTTCCGTGCATTGGACGCATCAAACCGGGGTGCCTACGGTCGAGACATGCCTTCCGCCAGTACCAAGGCGGCCGCCACCGACGCGGTCGCCGACCTCCGCCTTTCCCCCGGCCGGCCCGGCCACCGCCGGATGAGCTTCGCGCTCTTCGCCGCCGGAGTCGCCACCTTCGCCCTCCTCTACTCGACGCAGGCCCTGCTCCCGGCCGTCTCCGCCGGCTTCGGCGTGAGCGCGTCGGCCGCCTCCTGGTCGGTGTCCGCCGCGACCGGCGCGCTGGCCCTGTGCGTCCTGCCGCTGAGCGCCCTGTCCGAGCGGTTCGGCCGCCGCACCCTGATGACCGCCTCGCTCGCGGTCGCCGTCGTCCTGGGTCTGCTCGTGCCGCTGGCGCCGAGCCTGGAGTGGCTGGTGGCGCTGCGCGCCGTGCAGGGCGCCGCGCTCGCGGGGGTGCCCGCGTCGGCGATGGCGTACCTGGCGGAGGAAGTGCGGCCCAAGGCGCTGGTCGGCGCGATCGGCCTGTTCGTGGCGGGCAACAGCATCGGCGGCATGAGCGGCCGGATCGTCACCGGCTGGGTCGCCCAGGTCTGGGGCTGGCGGGCCGCGCTCGCCGCGGTGGGGCTGCTGGCCGTGGTGTGCGCCGTGCTGTTCCGGCTGCTGCTCCCTGAGGCACGGCACTTCTCCCCCGGCTCGCCGGCCCCGCGCGCGCTGGTGAGGACGGTGCGCCGGCATCTGTCGGACCCGCTGCTGATGCGGCTGTACGCGATCGGCGCGCTGTTCATGACGGTGTTCGGCGCCGTGTACACGGTCATCGGGTACCGGCTCGTCGAGGCGCCGTTCTCGCTCCCGCAGGGCGTGATCGGCTCGGTCTTCCTGGTCTACCTGGTCGGCACGGTGTCGTCGGCCGCGGCCGGCCGGCTCGTGGGCCGGATGGGGCGGCGCGGGGCACTGTACCTGGCGGTGACCACGACGGCGGCGGGGCTGCTGCTGTCCCTGTCGGACGCCCTGGTCTCGGTGCTGGCCGGCCTGGTGCTGATCACGGCCGGGTTCTTCGCGGGCCACGCGGTCGCCTCGTCGTCGGTGAGCCGTACCGCGCGGACGGGGCGGGCCCAGGCGTCGGCGCTGTACCAGTCGGCGTACTACCTGGGCAGCAGCGCGGGCGGCACCCTGGGCGCGGTCGCGTTCCACGCCGGGGGCTGGGCGGGCACGGTCCTGCTGGGGCTGGTGGCCGTCCTCGGGGTCGTCTCCCTCACCCTGTACGGAACGCATGCCGCGCGAGTGGAGGACCGGAAATCCCGCGAGCGGTACAACCGCTCCGCTTCCCCGAGCGTCCTAAGGGCATAACAACCACAAGGGGCTCCAGGGGGAGTGGTGTACGTGGGTGGGATTCGCAGACGTGCCGGGGTCGCGCTCGGCCTCACGGGACTGGTCGTGCCGCTGACCGTCGCGCTCGGTGCCGCGCCGGCGCAGGCGGCGTCCTGTACGACGGCGACCGGGCCGTACCAGAAGCAGGTCGAGAAGTTCATGGGCAGGCCGGTGGACGGGAAGCAGTCGCCGGCCGACTGCAAGGCGACGCAGACGTTCCAGCGCTGGCACGGGATCACCCCGTCCGTCGGGTACGCGGGTGAGGTCACCTGGCGCACGATGAACACGATCCTCCAGCAGCGGGCGGCGGGGAAGAACCCCAACGCGGCGGGGAAGTGCCCGACGAACAAGGGGCGCATCGCGTGCGTGGACCTGACCAGGCAGCTTTCCTGGATCCAGGACGGCGCCGGGCTGGCGTACGGGCCGGTGCCGGTGCGGACCGGCCGGGACGGCGACGAGACCCGTACGGGCGCGCGGAAGATCTACCACCGCAACATCGACCACTGGTCGACGCTCTACAAGGTGCGGATGCCCTACGCGCAGTTCTTCGACGGCGGGCAGGCCTTCCACTCGGTCGGCAAGTCCATGTACAACCCGCCCGGCTCGCGCGGCTGCGTCAACATGCGCGAGGCCGACGCGAAGGCGTACTGGAGCATGCTGAGGAACGGCGACGACGTGTTCGTGTACGGGCGCAAGCCCGGTACGTGAGCCCCGTTGTCAGTCCCCTCCGGTAGCTTCCGTCGTGTGTCGAGGGAAGCGTGAGCGGGGTGGACGCGATGACGGATGTGGCGGACGACCAGGCGGACCTGGAGCGGTACCGGACGGAGCTGACCGGCTACTGCTACCGCATGCTGGGATCGGCCTTCGAGGCGGAGGACGCCGTCCAGGACACCATGGTCCGGGCGTGGCGGAGCCTCGCTAAGTTCGAGGGCCGGTCCTCGGTGCGGTCCTGGCTGTACCGGATCGCCACCAACGTGTGCCTGGACGCGCTGAGCGCGGGCAACCGGCGGGCGCGGCCGATGGACCTGTCCGCGCCGACACCGGTGGCCCGGGCACGGCTCGACGCCCGCCCGGAGATCACCTGGCTGGAGCCGGTGCCGGACGGGCGGGTCCTGCCGTCCGTCACCGATCCGGCGGAGACGGCGGTCGCGCGGGAGACGATCCGGCTGGCGTTCGTCGCCGCGCTCCAGCATCTGCCGCCCAAGCAGCGGGCGGTGCTGATCCTGCGCGAGGTGCTGGCGTGGCGGGCGAGCGAGGTCGCCGAACTGCTCGGGACGACGGTCGCCTCGGTCAACAGCGCCTTGCAGCGCGCGCGGGCGACGCTCGCCGAACACGCCCCGGCCGACACGGACACCGCCGACCCGCTCGACGAGGAGCAGCGGCGGCTGCTGGACCGCTACGTCGCCGCCTTCGAGGGGTACGACATGGAGGCGCTGACGGCGCTGCTCCACGAGGACGCGACGATGTCCATGCCGCCGTACGACCTGTGGCTGCGCGGGCACGAGGACATCGTGGGCTGGATGCTCGGCGTCGGTGACGTCTGCCGCGGGTCCCGGCTGGTGCCCACCGTGGCGAACGGCTCCCCGGCCTTCGCCCACTACCACCCGGCGGAGGACGGCGCGGGGTACACCCCGTGGGCGCTCATCGTCCTGGAGGTCTCGGACGGGAAGGTCGGGGGGATGGACTTCTTCCTGGACACCGGGCGCTGGTTCCCCCTGTTCGGTCTTCCGGACCGGCTGGAGGCGTGAGGAGCAGGGCGTCCAGGCCGGCCAGCCGGCACAGCGCCCGCAGATCGGGCCGGGCCCCGCTGACGGTCATCCGGTGGCCGAGCCGCCGGGCGGTAAGGGACAGCCGGGCGAGGGCGTCCAGGGTGGTGAGGTCGGGCCGGACGATCCCGCCGGCGTCGCAGACGACGTCCCGGCCGCCCGGCTCCTCCCCCTCCGCCTCCCCCTCCGCGAGCAGCGCCGCCAGTTCCCCGCACAGACGGGGGACGTCGGCGGGCCCGATCCGGCCGGTGACGCGGAAGACTTTCGGATCCGATGTGTCCACGGGGAAGCAGACCACCGCCACCGCCGGAACTCATCGCCGGCCCACGTGCCGGACGGGGCCCGGTGGAGGTCCACCGGGCCCCGTCCGCGTCCGGGTGTGCGCGGGTCAGGCGATGCGCTCGATGACGACCGGGGTCGGCTCGTACGCGGAGCCCTCGGCGGCGATGTCGTAGGCGCCGTCCAGGGACTTCAGGGCGTAGTCGAACTTCTCCGGGGTGTCGGTGTGGAGGGTGAGCAGCGGCTGGCCGGCCGTGACCGTGTCGCCCGGCTTGGCGTGCAGTTCGACGCCCGCGCCGGCCTGCACCGGGTCCTCCTTGCGGGCCCGGCCGGCGCCGAGGCGCCAGGCGGCGACGCCGACGCCGTACGCGTCCAGGCGGGTGAGGACGCCCGAGGCGGGGGCGGTGACGACGTGCTGCTCGCGCGCGACCGGGAGGGTGGCGTCCGGGTCACCGCCCTGGGCGGCGATCATGCGGCGCCAGACGTCCATCGCGGAGCCGTCCGCGAGGGCCTTCGCCGGGTCGGCGTCCTTGATGCCGGCCGCGTCGAGCATCTCGCGGGCGAGCGCGACGGTGAGCTCCACGACGTCGGCGGGGCCGCCGCCGGCGAGGACCTCGACGGACTCGCGGACCTCCAGGGCGTTGCCCGCGGTGAGGCCCAGCGGGGTCGACATGTCGGTGAGGAGGGCGACCGTCTTCACGCCGTGGTCGGTGCCGAGGCCCACCATGGTGGAGGCCAGCTCACGGGCGTCGGCGAGGTTCTTCATGAAGGCGCCGGAGCCGACCTTGACGTCCAGCACCAGCGAGCCGGTGCCCTCGGCGATCTTCTTGGACATGATGGAGCTGGCGATCAGCGGGATCGCCTCGACCGTGCCGGTGACGTCGCGCAGCGCGTAGAGCTTCTTGTCGGCGGGGGCGAGACCGTCACCGGCCGCGCAGATCACCGCGCCCGTGGAGTCGAGGACGTCCAGCATCTCCTCGTTGGAGAGCAGGGCCCGCCAGCCGGGGATGGACTCCAGCTTGTCGAGCGTGCCACCGGTGTGGCCGAGGCCGCGGCCGGAGAGCTGCGGTACGGCGGCGCCGCACGCGGCGACCAGCGGGGCGAGCGGCAGGGTGATCTTGTCGCCGACGCCGCCGGTGGAGTGCTTGTCGGCGGTGGGGCGGGAGAGGGACGAGAAGTCCATCCGCTCGCCGCTCGCGATCATCGCGGCGGTCCAGCGGGCGATCTCCGTACGGTTCATGCCGTTCAGCAGGATCGCCATCGCCAGTGCCGACATCTGCTCGTCGGCGACCTCGCCGCGCGTGTAGGCGTCGATGACCCAGTCGATCTGCTCGGGGGTCAGCTCGCCCTTGTCCCGCTTGGTGCGGATGACGGAAATCGCGTCCATGGTCTGAAGGGTTCCTTCCAGCGGGATGGGACTGTCCTACACGCGGACTCTACGCGCATAGAGAAGAGGTGGGGAGGAAGGACGACCCCTCCGCGGACAGCGCGGAAGGGTCGTCCCGTCCTCAGCGGAGGTGTTGCGGCCCGAACGCCTGCGGCAGCATCCCGGAGAGCGGCAGCACGCCCTCGGGCGTGTCCACCAGCAGCTCGTCGCCGCCGAACTCGTACAGCAGCTGCCGGCAGCGGCCGCACGGCACCAGCACGCGGCCGTCGCCGTCCACGCACACGAAGTGCGTCAGCCGGCCGCCGCCCGTCGCCTGGAGCTGGGAGACCAGCCCGCACTCGGCGCACAGGCCGATGCCGTACGAGGCGTTCTCCACGTTGCACCCGGTGACGGTGCGGCCGTCGTCGACGAGGGCCGCCGCGCCCACCGGGTAGCCGGAGTACGGCGCGTACGCGTGGGACATGGCCTTCCGGGCGGCGTCACGCAGGGCCTCCCAGGCGGCGGCGTCCGTCACTTGCCCTGGCCCTTCTTGTACGGCATGCCGTCCGCCTTGGGCATCCTGAGCCGCTGCGCGGACAGGGCCAGCACCAGCAGCGTGGTGACGTACGGCGCGGCGTCCACGAACTGGCTGGGCAGCGCCTCGGTGAAGGCGTACCAGACGAAGAGGCCCGCCGCGACGACCGTGGCGACGGTCGCGCTCACGTACTTCTTCTTGTAGAGCTGCCAGATCGTCATCGCCACGAGCAGGATCGCCAGCAGCAGCAGCATCGCGTGGACGTTCTCCGCACCGCCGCGCAGCTTGAGGCTGTCGGTGAAGCCGAAGAGCCCGGCGCCGAGGGCCATGCCGCCCGGCATCCAGTTGCCGAAGATCATCGCGGCGAGACCGATGTAGCCGCGGCCGCCGGTCTGGCCCTCCTGGTAGATACCGGTGGAGACGATGGCGAGGAAGGCGCCGCCCAGGCCCGCGAGGGCACCGGAGACGATCACGGCGATGTACTTGTACTTGTAGACGTTGACGCCCAGGGACTCGGCGGCCACCGGGTTCTCACCGCAGGAGCGCAGCCGCAGGCCGAAGCCGGTGCGCCACAGGATCCACCAGGTGGCGGGGATCAGCAGCAGCGCGACGACGGTCAGCAGCGACAGGTTGGTGACCAGGCCGCCCAGGACGCCGGCCAGGTCGGAGACGAAGAACCAGTGCTTGGCCTGGAGGTCCGCCAGTCCGTCCGACAGCCCGGGGATCGTGATGTCCGTGACCCGGTCGATGCGCGGGGACTGCTTGGAGGAGCCGCCGGGGGCCTCGGCGAACGTGAAGTTCGACAGGTAGCGGGTGACGCCGGTGGCCAGGATGGTGATGGCGACACCGGAGACGATGTGGTTGACGTTGAAGGTGACCGTCATGACCGCGTGCAGCAGACCGCCGAGCGCGCCGCCGGCGATGCCCAGCAGGACGCCGCTCCACGGCCCCCACTGGTAGCCCGCCCAGGCGCCGAACCAGGTGCCGACGATCATCATGCCCTCGAGGCCGATGTTGACCACGCCGGCCCGCTCCGACCACAGACCGCCGAGACCGGCCAGGCCGATGGGCACGGCGAGCTGGAGGGCGCCGGAGACCTGGCCCACGGAGGTGAGGTCGTTGGCGCCGCTGATCACGCGGACCAGCGAGAACAGGGCCAGGCCGCCGGCGATCATCAGCAGCACGACGGGCAGGGACAGCCGGCGGCGTCCGCCGCCCTTCTTGGGTGCCGCGGCCGCGGCCGTGACAGTGCTCGTGGACTCGCTCATGCCGCCACTTCCTCCTTGTTCTTGCGGGCCTGGGCGGCAAGCTCTTCGCCGACCTTCTGCTGCTGACGGCGCAGCCCGTACTGCCGGACGAGTTCGTACGCCACGACGACGGAGATCACGATCAGGCCCTGCATGATCGTGGCGATCTCCTTCTCGAAGCCGTACTGGTCCAGGGACGCGGACGCCTTGTCCAGGAAGGCGATCAGCAGCGCGGCGAAGAAGATGCCCACCGGGCTGTTGCGGCCGAGCAGGGCGATGGTGATGCCCGTGAAGCCGACGCCCACGGGGAAGCTCAGGCTGTACGTGTGGGTCTGGCCGAGCAGCATCGGCATGCCGGCGAGACCGGCGACGGCGCCCGAGATCAGCATCGCGGTGAGGACCATCTTCTTGGCGTCCACACCGCTCGCCTGGGCGGCGGAGCCGCTGGCGCCGGTGGCGCGCAGGTCGAAGCCGAAGCGGGTGCGGTTGAGGACGAACCAGTAGACGACACCGAGCGCGAAGGCGACGAAGGTGAAGCCGTAGACGGTGCCGCCGTCCACGTCCAGGCCGGGCATCCAGCCGGACTCGGCGATGGCGCCGGTGGTGAGGTCGTTGGAGCCGGCCGGCTGCTCGCCCAGGTTGGCGGGCAGGATCATCCAGGCGATCAGGCTGGTGGCGATGGCGTTCAGCATGATCGTGGAGACGACCTCGCTGACGCCGCGGGTGGTCTTCAGGACACCCGCGATGCCGGCCCACAGGGCGCCGACGAGCATCGCGACCACGACGATCAGCAGGATGTGCAGCGGGCCGGGCAGCTCGACGGCGGCACCGACGACCGCGGCGAGCATGACCGCGAGGCGGTACTGGCCGTCCACACCGATGTTGAACAGGTTCATGCGGAAGCCGATGGCGACCGCCAGCGCGGCGAGGTAGTACGTGCCGGTCTGGTTGAGGATCAGGACCTGGATGTCGGTGAACTCCAGGCTCTGGAACATGATCCGGTACGGCTCGAACGGGTCGCGGTCCGAGACCAGCAGCACCACGGAGGTGAGCAGGAAGGCCACGACCAGCGCGAGCGCCGGGCCGGCGAGGCCCAGGATCAGCCGGTCCTTGTCGAACTTCTTCATCGGCCCTCACCGTTCGCGTTCTCGTCGTGCTCGAGGTGGCCGGTCGCGGCGCCCGTCATGGCCGAGCCCAGCTCCTCGGGGGTGATGGTGGCGGGGTCCGCGTCCGCGACCAGCCGGCCGCGGTACATCACCCGCAGGGTGTCGGAGAGCCCGATCAGCTCGTCCAGGTCGGCGGAGATCAGCAGCACCGCCAGGCCCTCGCGCCGCGCCGCGCGGATCTGGTCCCAGATCTGCGCCTGCGCGCCGACGTCCACACCACGGGTGGGGTGGGCGGCGATCAGCAGCTTGGGGTCGTGGCTCATCTCGCGGCCGACGATCAGCTTCTGCTGGTTGCCGCCGGACAGGGAGGCCGCGGTGACCTCGATGCCCGGGGTGCGCACGTCGTACTCGCGCACGATCCGCTCGGTGTCCTTGCGGGCGGCCTTCAGATCCAGCAGGCCGCGCTTGCTGTTGGGCGGCTCGGTGACGTGGCCGAGGATGCGGTTCTCCCAGAGCGGGGACTCCAGCAGCAGGCCGTGGCGGTGGCGGTCCTCGGGGATGTACCCGATGCCGCCCTCGCGCCGCTTGCGGGTCGGCGCGTGGGAGATGTCGGCGCCGTCGAGGGTGATGACGCCGCCGTCGAGCGCGCGGAGGCCGATCAGGGCCTCGATGAGCTCGGTCTGGCCGTTGCCCTCGACGCCCGCGATGCCCATGACCTCACCCTTGTGGATGGTGAAGCCGATGCCCGCCAGGACCTCGCGGACGATGCCGTCGGGGTCGGTCTCGGACAGACGGAGGTCCTCGACCCGCAGCATCGGCACGTCGGTGACCGTCGACTCGCGGGTCTCGGGCGACGGCAGCTCGGCACCGACCATCAGCTCGGCGAGCTGCTTGGTGGTGGCGGTGCGCGGGTCGGCGGTGCCGACGGTGGTGCCGCGCCGGATGACGGTGATGTCGTCGGCGACGGACAGCACCTCGCCCAGCTTGTGCGAGATGAAGATGACGGTCAGGCCCTCGGCCTTGAGCTCACGCAGGTTGGCGAAGAGCGCGTCGACCTCCTGCGGGACGAGCACGGCGGTCGGCTCGTCCAGGATGAG
Source organism: Streptomyces sp. NPDC039423 (assembly GCF_055598725.1). Taxonomy (NCBI): domain Bacteria; kingdom Bacillati; phylum Actinomycetota; class Actinomycetes; order Kitasatosporales; family Streptomycetaceae; genus Streptomyces; species Streptomyces sp. NPDC039423. Next base: position 339,894 of record NZ_JBVKAH010000002.1, on the reverse strand, counting down.
GGTGCGGGCGCCCCGGTAGAGGACCTTGAGGATCTCCACGCGCTGCCGGTCGGCGACACCGAGCTGCTCGACGAGGACGTCGGGGCGGATGTTCAGCCCGTACGCGTCCGAGATCTCCATGATCTTCTTACGGGCCTTGGCCCCGATGCCGTACAGCTTCTCGCTGCCGAGGACGACGTTCTCCAGCACCGTGAGGTTGTCGGCCAGCATGAAGTGCTGGTGGACCATGCCGATGCCGATGGCGATGGCGTCGGCGGGGCTGGAGAAGGAGACCTGCTTGCCGTCGACGGTGATGGTGCCCTCGTCCGGCTTCTGCATGCCGTAGAGGATCTTCATCAGGGTCGACTTGCCGGCCCCGTTCTCGCCGATGAGGGCGTGGACCGTCCCCTTGCGGATGGTGATGTCGATGTCGTGGTTGGCCACGACGCCGGGGAAGCGCTTGGTGATGCCGCGCAGTTCTACGGCGGCGGCGGCAGTGGCAGCCGGCGGCGTTGACGGGCTGGACGCGTTGATGACGCACTCTCCTTGGCGGGAAAGGAGCTTTGAGGAGCGGGGGGCTGGTGGGCAGGTGCCGAAGTTACCGCGCCGCGCGGGGCTCTACGCGCGTAGCGACAACGAAGGGGAAAAACCGGGGGGAACACGGCCGGGGTCCGGAGAGGCGGCTTTCGCCGCACTCTCCGGACCCGCGGACCCTGATCCCGGCCGCGCGGTTACGGGGCGGTCTTGACCGTGACCTTGCCGGCGACGATGTCGGCCTTGGCCTTCTCCACCGCGGCGGTGACGTCGGTCATCTTGGTGTAGGCCGGGTTCGAGGTGGCCAGGCCCACGCCGTCCTTGGCGAGGCCGTAACGGACCTCACCGGACTGCGGCTTGCCGTCCTTGACCGACTTGATCAGGTTGTAGACGGAGTCGGAGACGTCCTTGGTCACCGAGGTGAGGATGTACTCCTTGTAGGCCGCCAGGCCCTTCTGGTTGTACTGGTCGGAGTCGACGCCGATGGCCCACTTCTTGGCCTTGGCGGCGGCCTCGATGGAGCCCGAGCCGGCGAGACCGGCGGCGGCGTAGATCACGTCGGCGCCCGCGTCGATCTGGCCCTGCGCGGCGGCCTTGCCGAGGTCCGGCTTCGAGAAGCCACCGAAGTCCGGCGGCTGCGTCAGGTACTGGACCTTGACGTTGACGTTCTTGTTGGTGTCCTTGACGCCCTGGACGAAGCCCGCCTCGAACTTCTTGATCAGGGGCGTCTCGACGCCGCCGATGAAGCCGACGGTGTTGGACTTGGTCACCTTGGCGGCGGCGACGCCGGCCAGGTAGGAGCCCTGCTCCTCGTTGAAGACCAGGTTGGCGATGTTCTTGCCGGTCTTCGAGGTGTCGTCGATGAGGCCGAAGGTGGTCTTCGGGAACTTCGGCGCGACCTCGGCGATGGCCGGCGCGTACGCGAAACCGACGCCGATGACGGGGTTGTTGCCGGAGCGGGCCAGCTCGGTCAGGCGCTGGACCTTGTCCGGGTCGCCCTCACCCTCGGTGGGCTCGGCCTCGGTGCCCTTGATGCCGAGGTCCTTCTCGGCCTTCTCCAGGCCGGCGAACGCGGCGTCGTTGAACGACTGGTCGCCACGGCCGCCGATGTCGTAGGCGAGTGCCGCCTTCGGCTCCTGGTTGTCGCCGGCGTCCGACGACGACTTTCCGCCACAGGCGGTGACACTGAGCGCGAGTGCCGCGGACGCGACACCCACAGTTGCGATCCTGGTGATCCGGCGCAAGGGAGGCTCCTTCAACCTGACCTAAGCGCCTCTTCCGGCGCTGGTTTCGCGGCGATCGTAACGCGCGTAGATGTCAGGTAAAGGCCCGTTCGGTAGCTGTTATCAGATCGACGCGAACAGCGGATGACCTTGACGGTACCGCCACCGGGCGTAGTGGTGCCCTCCCGGGTGGTGACCGGAAATGAACGGGCCGGCCCGCCGGTCGACGGGCGGGGCGGGCCGCTCCGTCGCGCCGGTGGGCCGGTGTCCGGCGGGCTCAGGTGGCGCCGTCGAGCAGGGCGGCGGCGGTGAAGAGTTCGACGCCTACCTCGATGGCCCGCTCGTCGACGTCGAAGTTGCCCCGGTGGAGGTCGAGCCGGGCCGTATCACCCGGCCGGCGGACACCCAGGCGGGCCATCGCGCCGGGGACGTGCTCCATGTACCAGGAGAAGTCCTCGCCGCCGAGGCTCTGCTCGGTGTCCTCGATCGCGTACGCCCCGCGCCGCGCCGCCATGGCGTCGTGGAGGAGCTGGGCGACGGACGCGTCGTTGACGACCGGCGGAACCCCGCGCACGTACTCGATCTGGCACTTGGCGCCGTGCAGCGTGGCGACCTCGTCGATCGCCGCGTACACCTGGTCCGGGGCCTGGCGCCAGGCGTCCAGGTCCAGGCACCGGACCGTGCCGCCCAGTTCGGCGCGCTGGGGGATGACGTTGGGCGCGTGTCCCGCCTCGATGCGGCCCCAGGTCAGGACCAGCCCGGCCCGGGTGTCGATCCGGCGGGAGAGCAGCGCGGGCGCGTCGACGGCGACCCGGGCGGCCGCGGTGACCATGTCGGTGGTCAGGTGCGGGCGGGCGGTGTGGCCGCCGGGCCCGTCGAGAGTGACCTCCAGACGGTCGCACGCGGAGGTGATCGGCCCGGTGCGCAGCCCGATGCGGCCCACGTCGACGCGCGGGTCGCAGTGCACGGCGATGATCCGGCCCACGCCGTCCAGTACCCCGGCGTCGATGGCGGTGATCGCGCCGCCGGGCATGACCTCCTCGGCGGGCTGGAAGATCAGGCGCACGGGGCGGGGCAGCAGGCCCTCCCGGGCCAGGCCGGCCAGCACCAGGCCGGCCCCGAGGACGACGGTGGTGTGGACGTCGTGGCCGCAGGCGTGGGCCCGGTCCGGCACGGTGGAGCGGTAGGGGACGTCCGTCTTGGTGTCGGGGATGGGCAGCGCGTCGATGTCGGCGCGGAGCGCCAGCATGGGGCGGACGCCGTCCCACGTACCGATGTCGCACATCAGCCCCGTCCCCCCGGGGAGGACCCGTGGGCTGAGTCCGGCCGCTTCGAGGCGCGTCTTGATCGCCGCGGTGGTGCGGAACTCCTGAAAGCCCAGTTCGGGGTGCATGTGCACATCCCGGCGGAACGCGATCAGCTCGGCGCGCAGGCTCTCTGGCAGCGCGCCGAGGAGGGGCGTATCGCCGGGAACGTCTGTTTCGGGGTCGCGGGACATCACCTTGTTCACCCATGAAAGGGTAGGCGCGTTTCGCCCTCAACTAACGTGTGATCTACAAAACTTCAGCCCGATAGGGGAAAGAAACCCTGGACAGCGGGCTTGAAGGCCAGGTCAAGTGGGTAAGCTCACGCGTTTTTGGACTTGTGTCGATCTTTCTCGATCGGCTTCGGTCAGGTGTTCGCGTTCGTGATCGGAGCCCCCGGGCCCGGGGGGTCAGGCCCGGGGGGTCAGGCCCGGGTGACCGGCTCCTGGATCTCGGTGACCCACCGCGCGGTGTCGTCCGGGCACTCGAGGTACAGCTCGCGGGGGTGACCCGTCGAGCGGTACCCGTTGGCGTCGATCCAGGTGGCCAGCGTCTGGACGGTGGGCAGTACGGCGTCCATCGGGCCCCGGTGGACGACCGTGGCCGCCTCGTCGAGGCCCGGCAGGTCGACGATCTCCACCCCGGGAACGTCCCCGGGGCCGACGCCGGCCGGGAGCGTCATCCCCGCGTGGACGAGGACCGCCCCGCCGCCCGCCGGAGCGTCCTCGTAGTACGCGACGCCCGGTCCGAAGCCGCTGACCCCGGCGGCCTCCAGCCGGGCGCACAGCTCCTCGTACAGCGGCGCCACGACGGGGCCGATCTCCCCGGGGCCGAAGCCCGCGGCGGTACCGGTCAGCTCGGCGATCCGGGCACCCGGAACGCTCTTGACGACGACGTCCTGTGCGGACATGTGTCCCTCGCTCTCGATGGCTCGGAGCCTCGCGCCGACCCGCGCCAGCCGCGCGGCCGCCTCGCTCACGGCCGACTCCAGCTCGGCCTGCCGCAGCCGCAGCATCCCGCGCAGTTCCTCGGCCCCGACCTCCTCGTCGAGGACGGACCGCACCTGGTCGAGCGTGAAGCCGAGGTCCTTGAGCGCGATGACCCGGTTCAGCCGGGCGAGCTGGGCGGCCTCGTAGTAGCGGTAGCCGCTGTACGGGTCGACACGGGCGGGGCGCAGCAGTCCGACGGCGTCGTAGTGGCGCAGCATCCGGACCGACACCCGGCCGTGCCTGGCGAAGTCTCCGATGGTGAACATGACGCCTCCTACGACACGGCCTCACACGGTGTCAGGGTCAAGCCCGCCCCGTGGCCGGGCCGGTCGGGCCCGGCCGGCGGTCAGGCCGCGCTGCTGAGCGAGAGCTTCACCGCGAAGCCGAGGAACAGCGCGCCCGCCGCCGAGGTCACCGTGGCCGACAGCCGCTTGCGGCGCCGGAACGCGGCGGCCAGGTGGGTGCCGGTGAAGATCAGCAGGGTGAGGTAGAGGACGCTCGCCGCCTGCGCGAGCGTGCCGAGCACCACGAAGGACAGCGCCGGGTACTGGTAGGCGGGGTCGACGAACTGCACGAAGAACGCGATGAAGAAGAGGATCGCCTTGGGATTGAGCAGGCTGATCACGAAGGCCCGCCGGAACGGCCGCTCCGCCGCCGGTGCCGGGGCGGCCTCGCCCGGTTCCTCCGCCACCCGCTCCCGGCGGGTCCGCCACATCGCCCGGGCCGCCCGGAGCATGCCGACCGCCAGCCACGTCAGGTAGCCGGCGCCCGCGAACTTCACGATGCCGAACAGCAGCGCGTTCGCCTGGAGCAGGGAGGCGACGCCGGCCGCCGAGAGCGTCATCAGCACCGTGTCGCCGCACCACACGCCGGACGCGGCGGCGTAGCCGGTCCGTACCCCGCGCCGGGCGGCGACGGACAGCACGTACAGCGAGTTCGGCCCCGGCAGCAGAATGATCAGGAGGAGGCCGGCGAGGTAGGTCGGCAGATCGGTGACACCCAGCATGGGGCGGAGTGTCGCACACGGGTACGACACTCCGCCCCTGGGTTCCGTATCGCGGAAACCGCTGGTACGGCGGGTGACCGGGTCAGAACGCGTCGGTCGGGACGTACGTCCCCCACACCTCGCGCAGCGCGTTGCAGACCTCGCCGACCGTGGCCCGCGCCCGGAGGGCGTCCTTCATCGGGTACAGGACGTTGTCCGTGCCCTCCGCGGCCTTCTTCAGCTCGGCGAGCGCCGCGTCGACCGCCGCCTGGTCGCGCTCGGCGCGCAGCTTGGCGAGGCGCTCGGCCTGCTGGGCCTCGATGGCCGGGTCGACGCGGAGCGGCTCGTAGGGCTCCTCCTCGTCGAGCGTGTAGCGGTTGACGCCGACGACGACCCGCTCGCCGGAGTCGGTCTCCTGGGCGATGCGGTAGGCGGAGCGCTCGATCTCGTTCTTCTGGAAGCCGTGCTCGATGGCGTTCACCGCGCCGCCGAGGTCCTCGACCTTCGTCATCAGTTCCAGCGCCGCGGCCTCCACCTCGTCCGTCATCCGCTCGATGACGTACGACCCGGCGAACGGGTCGACGGTGGCGGTGACGTCGGTCTCGTACGCGAGGACCTGCTGCGTGCGCAGCGCCAGGCGGGCGCTCTTGTCGGTGGGCAGCGCGATGGCCTCGTCGAAGGAGTTGGTGTGCAGCGACTGGGTGCCGCCGAGGACGGCCGCCAGGCCCTGCACGGCGACGCGCACCAGGTTGACCTCGGGCTGCTGGGCGGTGAGCTGCACACCGGCCGTCTGGGTGTGGAAGCGCAGCATCATCGACTTGGGGTTCTTCGCGCCGAACTCGTCCCGCATCACCCGCGCCCAGATGCGGCGGGCGGCCCGGAACTTCGCCACCTCCTCCAGGATGGTGGTGCGGGCGACGAAGAAGAACGACAGGCGCGGCGCGAAGTCGTCGACGTCCATGCCGGCGGCGACGGCGGTGCGGACGTACTCGATGCCGTCGGCGAGGGTGAAGGCGATCTCCTGCGCGGGCGAGGCACCGGCCTCCGCCATGTGGTAGCCGGAGATCGAGATCGTGTTCCACTTGGGGATCTCGGCCTTGCAGTACTTGAAGATGTCCGCGATCAGCCGCAGCGACGGCTTCGGCGGGAAGATGTACGTGCCGCGGGCGATGTACTCCTTGAGCACGTCGTTCTGGATCGTGCCGGTCAGCTTGTCGGCCGGGACGCCCTGCTCCTCACCGACGAGTTGGTAGAGCAGCAGCAGGAGGGCGGCGGGGGCGTTGATGGTCATCGACGTGGAGACCTTGTCCAGCGGGATCCCGCCGAACAGCACCCGCATGTCGTCGATCGAGTCGATCGCCACGCCCACCTTGCCGACCTCGCCGTGCGCGATCGCCGCGTCGCTGTCGTGGCCCATCTGGGTCGGCAGGTCGAAGGCGACCGACAGGCCCATGGTGCCGTTGGCGATGAGCTGCTTGTAGCGGGCGTTGGACTCCACTGCCGTACCGAAACCGGCGTACTGCCGCATCGTCCAGGGACGGCCGGTGTACATCGTCGGGTAGACACCGCGCGTGAAGGGGTACGAGCCCGGGTCGCCCAGTTTCTCCCCGGGCTCCCACCCGCTCAGAGCGTCCGGCCCGTACACCGGCTCGATGGGCAGTCCCGACTCCGTCTCGCGCGCCATGTGCTGTGCCTTCCGATGAGATCTACTCGCTGGTACCGACCCTCGCGACGGACTGTAGCGGCGGGCGTGCGGCCGGTGGAGGGCCGCAGGCTGGGACCTTGCTCACAGCATGCGCCGCCGGGCGCAACCAAGCACCCCCGCCAGGCATCCATTAGGTACAGGTCATCAACTCGGGGGGCTCACATGCACCGTACGTCCGTCATACGCAGAGCAGTACTCGCCGCGGCCGCCGTCGCGCTCGCCGCCACCGGCTGCACCGCCCAGGCCGTGGGGGCGGCCGGGGGGTCGGCGTCCTCGTCCGCCGCGCCCTCGGCGGAGGCGTCGCCGTCGTCCGGCGCGTCGGCCGCCGGTGGCGCCGAGCCGACGGGCGCCGCGCCGTCCTCGTCGCCCGCCGCGCGGGTGGTGATGGCGGAGGGCACGGAGAACGAGCAGGTGCGTGAGCTCCAGGCGCGGCTGCGGCAGCTCGGCCACTTCCACCGCAGCCCCACCGCCTTCTACGGCTCGATGACCGCCAAGGCGGTGTCGGCGTTCCAGGAGAAGCGGGGGCTGTCCGCGACCGGCAAGGTCGACGGGACCACCTGGGCGGAGCTGACGTCCGCCTCGCGCAAGCCGACCGCCGACGAGCTGCGGCCGCCGACCACCAACGAGCTGGACAAGCCGGACGCGCGGTGCATGACGGGCCGGGTGCTGTGCGTCAGCAAGGAGAGCCGGACCCTTGCCTGGATGATCGACGGCAAGGTCGTCTCGGCGATGGACGTGCGCTTCGGCTCGGAGAACACGCCGACCCGCGAGGGCACCTTCAAGGTCGACTCCAAGAGCCGTGACCACGTGTCGACGCTCTACCACACGCCCATGCCGTACGCGATGTTCTTCAGCGGCGGCCAGGCCGTGCACTACTCGTCCGACTTCGCGGCCCGTGGCTACAACGGTGGCTCGCACGGCTGCGTCAACGTCCGGGACAAGCAGAAGCTGTCGGCGCTCTTCGACCAGGTGAAGGTCGGCGACAAGGTCGTCGTCCACTGGTGATCAGGCGGGAGGGAAGAGAGGGCGCGGGCGGGACCGGGGGAACGTGTCCCGCCCGCGCCATGTGCGCTGAGCCGTAGGTACGGGGGGAACCCCGGCTCTTCGCGCTGCCGATGACCAGTCGGCTCACTCATTACTGCGCCGCCGGGCGGAAAAACGTCACACCCTCGCGGAAGTTTTTTTGAAACCGCTGGTCAGAGCCCTCTGAGCGAGCCTTCGACCGCTCCGGACGGGGCCGTGCGGGTCAGAAGACCAGGCCGGTGGGGCGCACGGAGAGGGCGGAGGGCGGCGGCCGCCAGGAGACCGGGGGGCGGGCCGCCCCGGAGTCGCCGCCGTCACGGCCGTCGTCGTCGCCGTCGCCCTCGCCGGAGCCGCCGTCTCCGCCGGTGCCGGTGCCCCCGCCGCTGCCGGAGTCGTCGCCGGAACCACCGCTGCCGGCGCCGGCGGAGCCGCCCGGGCCACCGGGGCCGTTCTGCTGGACGACGGCCAGCACCTTGTCGCACAGGGTCCTGATGTGGGCCGTGCCCTTGGCCTCGGTGGCCAGCCGCTCCCGCCGGTCCCGGTCGAGACTGCCGTCCCGGTAGTCCCGGCAGTCCTCGGCGGTCCGCGCCAGCCAGCCCGCGCTCCAGCCGGAGGAACCGGACGGGCCGGAGGAGCCGGAGGAACCGGACGCGCCGGTGTCCGCGCCCGCGGAGTCGCCCGCGTCACCGCCGGGCCGGTCGCCCGGCTCGTCGTCACCGCCCCCGCCGTCCGTTCCCGGGTCCGGCCGGCCCGGCACGCGCTCCGTACCCGGCCCGGGCGTCGCCGACGCGGACGGCGGCACGCTCCCGGTGTCGCCGGGCGTACCGGACGCGGCGGCGCCGGGCTCCCCGGTCGACGCGCCCGGCTCGGGCACGTCCGGAGTGGCTGCGGCGGACACCGACGAAGCCGGCAACGGCCCGGCGTCACCGCCCAGGACCGGCAGCACACCGGTGCCGGCGCCCACGGCCACGCCGCCGACCGCCAGTCCGGCGACCGACGCGGCCAGGCCCCACCGCACGGGCCGCGCCCAGCGGGTGCGCCCGCCGGGACCGGACCGGTCGCGCGCCGTGCCGGGTCCCGTCCCGCGCGGGGCGGAGGCCGCCGGCATCGCGGCGCGCGTCCCGGACGCCCGCTCCGCGCGCGCGGCCCGGAAGGCCGCCAGCGCGGCCTCCTCGCCGGGCAGTCCGCCGGGGGCGGGGTCGCCGGCGGCGCGCAGGGCGTCCAGCGCCCGCGCCACCTTCCGGGCCCGCTCCCGCGCGTGATCGTCGACGGGGCCGGCCGCTTCACCCCGCAGCAGGTTCTCCGCCGCGTCCTGGTCGAGCCATGCGTCCCGCTCGTCGGCCATCACATGTCCTTCTGCGTCCGCGAGCGCCATTGCGTCACACCGGCACGCACGGCGGAACCCGGGCGGCGCACCGGCTGTGGCGGTACGGCGCTGAGCGCGGTGGCAGGGATTCCGGCCGGTTCGTCCCCGTGGGCGGCGTCGGCGTCCAGCAGCTCGGCCAGCCGCTTCAGTCCCCGGTGGGCGGCGGTGCGCACGGCGCCGGGCCGCTTGCCCAGCGTCTTGGCGGCGCTCTTCGCGTCCAGCCCGACGACCACGCGCAGGATCACGGCCTCGGCCTGGTCCTGGGGGAGCTGCCTGATGAGGTCCATGGTGCGGCCGGTCGAGAGGGCCTCCATGGCCTCGTCCGCCGTGTCGGACTCGGCAGGCTTCTCGGTGAGCTCCGTCTCGTCCCCGCCGACCGCGGGGCGCCTGCCCCGCATGCGCAGGTGGTCGAGGGCGCGGTTGCGGGCGATACGGGCCGCCCAGCCGCGGAAGCGGTCGGCGTCCCCGCTGAACCGGTCGAGGTCGCGGGATATCTGGAGCCACGACTCGGACGCGACGTCCTCCGCGTCGGCGTCGCCGACCAGCGTGCGTATGTAGCCGAGCAGCCGCGGGTGCACGGCGCGGTACACAGCACGGAAGGCGTCCTCGTCCCCGTCCTGCGCCGCGAGCACCGCGGTGGTCAGCTCCGCGTCGTCCCCCAGCACTCCCACTACCTGTTCGTCATCGCGGCTGGTCACCGCCGTTGTCACGCCCGGCGCGCAGCAGCACGCTACGTGGTCGTCCGGCATCCCGTCCACGTCTTGTACAGCTTGCAACATCACACTGACCGAGAGCGGTGTGACAGAAAACGCACCCGCGGCGCTGTTAGGAGTACGGGGCCGTACCACGGACCCGTGGACGGCGACCGGGGCCTCTCCTGTGGGGGGTGGCGGCCCCGGTCGTCCTCCGCTCCGGACGTACGTGCGGGTCACGGCTTCCCGTCCGGGCCGCCGGCCCCCTGCCGGCCGCCCTGCCCACCGGAGCCGCCGGCGGCCCCGTCGCCGCTCTTCCCGCCGCTCACGCCGCCGGTCCCGCCGGAGTGCTTCGCGCCGGAGCCGTTTCCGCCGGTGCCCTTCGCGCCGGAACCCTTCGCGCCGGAGCCGTGGCCCGGCTTCCCGGCGGTCTTCTTCCCGCCGGTCTTCCCTCCGGCAGCCTTGACCGGCTTCCGGTCGGCACCCTGGCCGGGCTTTCCGCCCGCGCCCTCGCCGGGCTTCCGGCCGGTCGTGTGGCCCGTCTCACCGCCGCCCTGTCCCGGGTGCGCACCCGGTTTCCGGCCCTCGGTGGGGCCGGTCCCGTCCGGCCGGTGACCGCCCTTCGACGGGGAGTGATCCGGTCCGGACGGCCCGCCGGTCCTCCCGATGCCCTTCCGCCCGTCCTCGTCCCCGTCACCGTGCCGGCCGGCGCCCTTGCCCTTGCCCTTTTCCCTGGCCTCGTCGTCCTGCCCCGAGGCGCCGGCGGGGCCCGTGCCGGCCGCCGGCGAACCGGCCGGCCGGGACGCCGGGCCGGGCCGGGCGCCGGGCCGCTCCGTGAGCGGCGACGGGGACGTGCCACCGGTCGGGGACACGACCGACGGCCGCGGCCCCGGCACCGCCCCGCCCTCCCCACCGCCGAACGGCGAGGGGATCGCCCCGGTCTGCGCCGCCATCGCGACACCGCCCAGCAGTACCGTCGCCGCGAGCCCCATCGCGGCGGTCCGCACCGTACGCCGCCGGTGCCGCATCCCGGCCGGCCGCCAGTCGTCGCGGCGCCGGGTCCGGCGCGCCGCGTGCGCGCCCTCGTCCCTGGCCGCCCGGAACGCCGCGACCGCCCGCTCCTCGCGGGCCGGGTCGACCTCGCCGTCCCGTACGACCGCCGCCAGCAGCGCGGCCGACACCGCGCCGGCGGCGTCCATCGCGTCACCGTCCGGGGCGTCACCGCCCCGCGGCCTCCTGTCCTTGCTCATCCCCTAGCTCCGCCCTGCGCCAGTCGCCCGGCGAGTTTTCTCAGTCCTCGGTACGCGGCGGTGCGCACCGCTCCGGGCCGCTTGCCCAGCACGCGCGCCGTCGCCCGGCCGTCCAGACCCACGACGACACGCAGGAGCACCGCTTCGGCCTGCTCGCGCGGCAGCCCGCGGATCATCGCGAGCGCCTGCTCCGTCGACAGGCTCTCCAGCGCCGCCGCGGCGGTGTCCTGACCGTCCGGCAGATCCAGTACGTCCTGTTCGATTAAAGCGGTACGGGGGCTCCGCTTCTGTTTGCGCAGGTGGTCGAGCGCCCGGTGGCGGGCGATGGTCGCCGTCCAGCCGCGGAAGCCGGCGCCGTCGCCCCGGAAGCGCCCGAGGTCCCTGGCGATCTCCAGCCAGGCCTCGGCGGTCACGTCCTCCGCGTCGTCGCCGACCAGCCCGCGCACATAGCCGAGCAGCCCCGGGTGGACCAGCCGGTACGCCCGCGCGAACGCGGCCTCGTCCCCCTGCTGGGCGCGCTCGACGGCAGCGCCGAGTTCCGTGTCGTACGCCCCCACACTGCCCTCTTCGCGCCGCCCGTCACACTTCCCCTGTACTGCTCTGCGTCCGCCGACGCGAAAGTGTCACACCCCGTCAGTCTCCCGCCACCGCCGCGTGCCAGCGCCAGGAGGCCGGCCGCTCCCGGCCCGGGAGGTCACCGCGGCCGGTCGCCCACAGCAGGGTGGGCCAGGCGGGGGTGTCCGCCGGCGCGTCGGGGAAGAGCCGCGCCAGCGCGCGGCGGCAGAGGCCGGGCGCGGGCTCCCAGGGCAGACCGAGCCCCTGGGCGATGTCGTACCCGTGCACCAGGGTCTCGACGACGCCCATGGCGGCGAAGCCCTCGGCGTCGGACACGCCGTACACGTGGTGGGCCCGGGCCTCCGGCGGGGTGACCCGCGCCATCGCGGCCAGCATCGCCCCGCACGCCTCCAGCACCTGGAGCAGCCCGGCCACCCCGGCCTTCCGGTCCGCGTAGGTCACGTTGGCCGGCCCGCCCGGACGGCGCGGCTCCCAGAGGAAGGGCACGTCGCCGTCGAGCGGTGGCCGCTCGGGGCCGAGCTGGGCGGCGTACGCGAACAGGTCGTCGGCCAGGTGCTCGGCGGTCTCCCAGCAGGTCCACTCCAGGGACCCGGCAGGGGCGTCCCAGTCGGACGCGCTCTCCGCCGGGCGGAAAGTGTCCACCGCCAGGCGCACCGCGCTCCGCACGTCCTCGGCGGTGACGGGGGCGGTGCCGGCGCCGGCCGGTCCTTCGGTGCTCATGGTGCTCCTCGCCGCACGACAGCAGTTCCGCCGAGCCCCTCCGCGCGGGCCCCGCGCCCGCAGTTTCGCACGGCGGCCGCCGGGCCCGCCGGTCGATTCCGGTGTCCCGCCCGGGGGTGCCCACCGCCCGGTGCTCCGGGCGCCGTGGTCACCGGACGGGCTCGGCCCAGGCGGCGTACGCGAGGACCGTCTCGCCGTCCGCCACGTCCAGGCGGGCCCGCGGGCCGTAGTGGACGCGGTAGACGAGCCCCTCGATCTCGACCAGCCCGCACTCCGTACCGCCCGCCGCCGGCTCCCGGAAGCCCGGGCTCTCCGTCACGTCCCACCCGGCCTCGCGGGCCAGGAACACCCACTCCTGGTAGGCCTCCTCGTTGCCGCCGGCGTCCGGGTCGGTGTCGCCCACCCGGACGAGGATCTGCACGGGATCCACTCGCCGCCCCTGCGCCATCGCCGCCGACCTCCCGCCGCTCCGGGGCTCTGCACCACCTGTGGCGACGAGTCCCCCGTCGAGCGCGGTCGGAACACCTCCCTAGGCGGCGTCCTCGGGGAGACCCTCTTCGAGGCCCTCTTCGGAGAGGTCGCTCTCGGCGAATTCCTCGTCCTGCATCATGGCGCCGGCGAAGCCGCCGAGGAGCTCCTCCAGGTCCAGCTCGGTGGCTCCGGCCGGGGCCGTGGGCTTGGTGCCCCCGCCCATCTTCAGCACCAGGCCGAACTTCTTGACCTTGGCGTTCTCGGCCAGCTTGGCGAGGTCGACGTACACCTCGGTCAGCTCACCGTTCTTGAGCGTGAAGTCGGCCGAGACCTTGGTGTCGGGGGCGTCCTTCAGGTCGCTGTCCGACGGCAGCTCCATGCCGGGCGGCAGGTCCTTCGCGAGCGGACGGATCTCGCCGAGCAGCTCCGTGATCAGCGTCCGGAACGGGGCCGTGGCGGTGATGTGCTCGGTGCCGTCCTCGCCGCCGGCGGTCTTGAAGTCGACCTCTCGGGCGATGACCTCGCGCACGGCCTCCAAGAGCTTCTTCTGGGTCTTGGCGTCCAGGGAAGGCTCGGGCGACGGCTTGGTGCCGGGCGCCTGGCCCATCTCCTGGCCGGCCTTCTCCATCTCCTCGGTGTTGAACCTGACCCACTCGCCCTCCATCGCCTTCTTGAGGCCCGCGGCCTCCGGAGGCAGCTCGTCGGCGGGCGGCATCGGGAAGGCCATCGCCTTGCTGAGGGCTTCGACGTCGGACCGGATGTAGGTGTAGTCGCCGACGACCCGGTACTCGACGAGGTCGCCGTCGGGGTTGCTGACCTTCATGGCCATACCGACGAGGTCCTTCTCCTCGGACTCGTCGATCGGCTTCTTCGACTCCACCGTGACGCTGATCTTCGCGCCGCTGATCAGCTCGGCGGCCTCGTCGGGAATCTCCTCGCCGGGCTCCGGGTCGGACTCGGCGTCCAGCTGCTTGAGGGTCTTGGCGTCGACGTCCAGGTCCAGCTCGAAGGAGAGCGACTTCTCCTTGCCCAGCTTCTCGAAGGCCTGGTCCAGCTTCTTCCCGGCGGAGAGCTGCTCCACCGTGCCGCAGGCGGCCGAGCCCGCCAGGACGGCGCCGACGACTGCGGTGGCGGTGAGGGTCTTGCGTATGGCGGTGATGATGGTCTCCTCGTAGGTCCGATCACTGCGTGACCGTTCAGGAGACTCACAACTCCCCCACAGGGTTGCCCTGCTGTCGCGTTCCGGGTGTCATTCCCCGTCGAACCACGGTCTGCCCGCGGCCCAGTGGGCCACCCACGCGGCGAACCCCCCGCCGGCCGGTCCGGGGGCGTGACGGGGCTCCGCCGTGGCGGGTTCCGCCGTGGAGGGCTGTGCGGCGGGCCGCGCGGCGAAGGGGACCGCGCCCTCGCCGCTGATGTGCCAGACACTCCCGCGTCCGGGTCCGGTGACGACGAGGTGCCAGTACATGCCGCACCCGTCCGTCCCGAGGACGAGTGAGCCGTGGTCGAAGACCCGGTCGACGAGCGGCTCGATCTCCTCCTCGGGCCGTTCGTCGTCCTCCCAGGACCAGGCCTCGGTCAGCGGGAAGGGCCGGGAGAGGTCACGCTCGGGCCGGTCGTCGCCCCAGCAGGCGGGCAGTTCGGCGAGCGCGGTCATCCCGTAGTCCGGCGGCCCGGCGGGCGAGCCGTCGGCCACCTCGGCGACGCACGTGCGGTACGGCTCGGGCAGGACGACCCCGTGCTCCGCCTCGAAGGCGTGCACGGCCGCCCATCCCAGGGCCGGCGCGCCGCCGTCGCCCGCGCCGAAGGCCGCGCGGAGGAGGGCGAGGTCGGCCGGATCGGGCCGCTCGGCGTGCGGGGGCCGCTCGGCGCGTACGGACTGGTCGGCGCGTACGGACTGGTCGGCCGGTACGGCCCGTTCGGTGTTCATGGCGCCCATGGATACCAGCCGGGTGTGACAACGGGATCCGGCCGGCCGCGCCGCGTCCGCCCGGTCAGGCGCCGCGTTCGCGCCGTGAGACCACGGCCCGCAGCACCCGCCGGCCCTCGGCCGCGGCGTCGAGCACCGGGCGGAGGCCGACGGGCCGGCCGTCCGCCGGGGCGTCCGCGAGGAGCTCCAGGACCTGGACCTGCCGCCGTTCCTCGGCGTCCAGCAGCGGTCCGCCGCCGAGCCGCCGGTGCAGCTCCAGCGCGGCGCCCGAGCAGGAGCCGGCCCAGACGCGCAGCGCCGCCGCCTCCCAGGCGGCCGGGGCGGCGGCCAGCATGGCGCGTACGGGTGCGGCGGCGTCCCCGCCTGCGTCGGCGGCCACCGCGGCGCGGACCTCCTCCAGCCGGCCGGTCCAGCCCGCCCCGCCCTCGGCCACGCTGCCCCACAGCGGGCGCAGCAGGTCGTCGGGCGCGGGGCCGAGCAGGGGGAGGCAGCGGTCGAGGCAGGCGAGCGCGGCGGCGGCCAGCCCCCGTTCGCCTGCCCGGGCGATCAGTTCCTGCGCGCTCTGACTCATGGACGTCTCCCGTCGCGGACGCGGTACTCCCCTTACTGCGCCGCCTGGCCGGAATTCGTCACTCCGTGTGGCGGGAACCCATCGGTTGGGCGACGACGGGCACGGGCGCGCCCAGCGCCTTGGTGTGCTGCATCGCCGTCAGCCGGCGGACGACGAGGACGGCGCACACGGCCGCCGCGACGCTCAGGGAGTCGGCGGCCACCATCAGCCGCGCGGCGGCCACGAGCCGCTCGGGCGAGTCCGCCTTGTCGTACGCCATCGCGGCCGCCCGCCCGACGAAGACCGTCAGGAGCCACAGCGCCCACCACACGTTCACCACGGTGGCCGGCTCCTCATCCGCATGGACGCCGTACGGGGCGCGCCCGCTCGCCCGCCAGCTCTCGCGGACGATCCGGCGCGGCATCCAGAGGTTGACCACCGGGACGAACCAGCCTCCGATCGCCCAGCCCGCGCCGCTGGTCGGGATGCCGGGGGCGAGCACGGCGGCGTTCACCCGTACCCGGTGGAGCCACACGACGAAGACGACGGCGGTGGCGACCAGCGTCAGCACCTGGGCCCGTCCGGCCGTGGTCATCAGCAGGTCGGCCCGCTCGGCCCGGGCCTCCGCGCCGTCCCACCCGCCCGCCGCCACGTCGCTCATGAACCCGTACAGACGGAGGTCGGCGAACACCGCGAACAGGTCCGCGGCGATCACGGCGCACAGCAGGGTGACGACGGCGTGCCCGAGCCCCACGGGCGACCGGAGGAGGGGACCGCCGCCGCCGGCCGGCACCGGCGCGGGGCTCACCGGCGGTACGGAACCGGCCGCCGGCGCCGGCCGGGGCGCCGCGCCGGGCGCCGTCGCGGCGCAGTCGCCGCAGCGGCCTTCCTCGGTCGGAACCGCATGGGTTCCGCAGTGCACGCACGACATGGACCGATTGCCCCCCCCGGACGACGGACGCCCCTCCCCCGGGGCGTCAGGTGCGCGGCCGGCCTCGGCCGCCCGCGCACCGTACCTCAGCCGCCGCCCAGCCGGTTCGCCAGTGCGCGGAAGTCGTCCCAGGTCAGCCGGGGCTTGGCCGGGTCCCAGAGCTTCTGGGCCGTCGCCCGCAGGGGCATCCGGATGCCGGCGGCCACCTGGGCGGGGGTCTGCGCGCCGGCCAGGTCGCACCAGACGGCGAACCGGCCGCCGAGGATCTGGTCCGCGTACCGGGCGGGCACCGCCGAGGAGCCGCGCAGCACCAGCGGCGTCCACTCCTGGTAGATGCGGCGGCCGGTGGGGTACGTGAACTGGTTCGGCTCGCCGAGCACGTAATAGAGGTACTCGTCGTTGAGGTTCACCACCCGGCGGCCCTCGCGCAGGTACTGCACGGGTTCGCGCGCGCCGATCTCCTTGCCGGTCCAGTACTCGACTTCGATGTCCTTGCCGGCGTCCACCACGCCCCCGGCGAAGAAGCCGTCGTTCCAGGCCTTGGCCCTCTTGCCCGCCGCGCCCACCACGGCCGCGCGGTCGTTCAGCCAGCCGGTCGCCAGGTCCTCGACGCCGGCGCCCGGCCCGTACCGCTCGCGGGCCGCCCGGGCGAGCTGCGGGTAGGAGGCGGCCGGGTCGCGCACGGTCAGCGCCTGGTACTCGTCGGCGCCGACGTGGAACCACCGGCCGGGGAACAGCGCGGCGTACTCGCGCAGCAGGTCGTCGACGATCCGTGCCGCCGCGGGCCGCGAGATGTCGATGGCGCCCTGCCGGGGCGTGCCCTGGACGTTGAGCAGCCGCAGCTCGGGGTGCGCCCGCAGGACGGCGCCGAGGTGCCCGGGCGAGTCGATCTCGGGGACGACGGTGATGTGCAGCCGGGCGGCGAGGGCCAGGATGCGGCGGACCTCGGCCTTGGTCAGGTGCTCGCGGGAGACGACCTCGGGGTGCGAGGCGGACTGGATGCGGAAGGCCTGGTCGTCGGAGAAGTGCAGGCCGAGCTGGTTGAGCTTGAGGTCGGCCATGTCGCGCAGCCGGTCCTCGATCCAGGCCGCGCTGAAGTGCTTGCGGGCGATGTCGAGGTTCAGGCCGCGCTGCGGCTTGCCGGGCCGGTCGCGGACGACGCCCTCCGGCACAATCCCGCCGGAGCGGAGGGCCTGTTTGACGGTGCGGGTGCCGTAGAAGACGCCGGCCTCGTCGGGGCCGGATATCCGGACCCGTCCGCCGCGGGTGGTGAGGGTGTACGACTCGGGGCCGCCGGCCTGCCCGGTGTTCAGGGCCAGCTCGATGTCGCCCGGGCGGGCCGGCGCCTCGCCGCGGTAGGCGGTCCCCAGCTCGCCGGCGAGGAGCCCGGCCTCGTCCGCGAGGGCGCCGCTGCCCTTGGCGACGACGACCGCGCTGCCCCGGCCGGGGCGCCAGCCGGGTCCGCGGGCGGGTTCGTGGTCGCGTACGGAGGGGATGGTGCGGGGCCACGTGGAGACCGGATACGTCCGTGTGGGTGATGGCGTGGGCGACGGCGTGGTCGATGCCTCGGGGGTCGGTGCCGTGGTCGCGGGGGTGGTGGCGGTGCCGGGCGCCGCCGTGCCCGGGTCGCCGCCGGCGTCCCCTCCGCAGCCCGCGACCGTGAGGGCGAGGGCCACGGCCGCGACGAGTCCCCCTGTGCAGTGCCGGTTCACGCGCTTACCTCCGTCCATGGGTGTCCATGGCTGTACGGAAACTCTCCCTTCCGAGTGAACTTCTCGCATCTCCCGTACGGCACACGCTCACCCTGGGTAATGTTGTGCCCCTTCCCTCACACCATCCGCACATCTCCCGCTGCCCTTGTCGAGGAGCCCACGATGGCCGGCGATCCCACCGCAGGTGCCCCGAAGCGACCGCCCGCCCTCCCGGCGAGGGCCGGGATGCCCGGCGCGGCTCCCGCCGGCACGGCCGGGGCCCGTCCGCGACACGCCCGGGCCATACCTGCCCAGGGGCACGGGGGCCACGCCCCGGAGAGCCTGGCGCTGTTCAACGCGGCGCCCGCCGGTGCCGCCGAGGCAGCGCTGCTGGCCTGCTGCGGCAGCCGCCACTGGGCGCGGACGATCGCCGCCCACCGCCCCTACCCGACGCTGGACGCCCTGCTCGCCGCCGCCGACGAGGCGGGGTACGACCTGGCCGGCGCCGATCTGGACGAGGCGCTGGCCGACGAGACGTCGGCGGGCCTGCCGCCCGGCACCCCCTCGGCCGCGCTCACCGCGTGGGAGGCCGCGCACACGGAGTACGAGAGCCGCTTCCACCACGCGTTCGTGATCTGCCTGGACGGCCACCGGCCCGAGGAGCAGCTCAACCATGCGCTGTCGGCCATCCACACCCGGATGAGCCACCCCCCGGAGAAGGAGCGCGCGATCGCCGCCGACGAGCTGCGCCGTCTGGCTCGTGCCCGTTTGTCCCGTCTGATCGGACGGGCCGACCCCCCGGGTAGCCCGTCCGTGCCTGTTTGATCACACCTGAGGACCCCGCGCGAGGGATCCGACAAGTCGTCGCTACGATGACCGGGGCCGGTGGACCGTACCCGGCCGGGTCAGACCGACATCGAAGCCGGCCGACCCTGATCCCCGCTCCCGGAGGGTTTTTCCGTGCCGGCTGGAACGCTGTACCGCGGCCGGGAAGGCATGTGGTCGTGGGTGGCTCATCGAGTCACCGGCGTCCTCATCTTCTTCTTCCTGTTCGTACACGTGCTGGACACCGCTCTCGTCCGCGTCTCTCCCGAGGCCTACGACGAGGTCGTCGCCACCTACAAGACGCCGATCGTCGCGCTGCTGGAGTACGGCCTCGTGGCCGCCATCCTCTTCCACGCGCTCAACGGCCTTCGTGTGATCGCCGTGGACTTCTGGTCCAAGGGCCCGCGCTACCAGAAGCAGATGCTCTGGTCCGTGATGGCCATCTGGTTCGTCCTGATGGTGGGCGCTCTCTACCCCGTCCTCGGCCACGCCGTACGCGAAGTGTTCGGGAGCTGATGTCCGAGATGTCCACTGACCTCACCAAGTCCGCCGTCGGCCCGGTCGAGGGCGCGAGCCTGTACGACGTCGACAACCCGGCTCCGTACATCGAGCCGCCCCGCAAGCGGACGGGGAAGACCCCGAAGTCGACCCGCGGCAACTTCGAGATGGCCGCGTGGCTCTTCATGCGCCTGTCCGGCATCGTGCTGGTCGTCCTCGTCATCGGCCACCTGCTCATCCAGCTCGTGCTGGACGGCGGCGTCTCCAAGATCGGCTTCGCCTTCGTGGCGGGCCGGTGGGCGTCCCCGTTCTGGCAGGTCTGGGACCTGCTGATGCTGTGGCTGGCGATGCTGCACGGCGCCAACGGCCTGCGTACCGTGATCAACGACTACGCCGAGCGCCCGAACACGCGCCTGTGGCTCAAGGGCCTGCTGTACACCGCCACGGTGTTCACCATCCTTCTGGGCACGCTGGTGATCTTCACCTTCGACCCGAACATCCGCTAGGCACGGGGCTGAGGAAATCCGCATGAAGATCCACAAGTACGACACCGTCATCGTCGGCGCCGGCGGCGCGGGCATGCGCGCCGCCATCGAGGCGACGAAGCGCAGCCGTACCGCCGTGCTGACGAAGCTCTACCCCACCCGCTCCCACACGGGCGCCGCGCAGGGCGGCATGGCCGCCGCGCTGGCGAACGTGGAGGAGGACAACTGGGAGTGGCACACCTTCGACACGGTCAAGGGCGGTGACTACCTGGTCGACCAGGACGCCGCCGAGATCCTGGCGAAGGAGGCCATCGACGCCGTCCTCGACCTGGAGAAGATGGGCCTGCCGTTCAACCGGACCCCGGACGGCACCATCGACCAGCGCCGCTTCGGCGGCCACTCCCGCAACCACGGCGAGGCCCCGGTCCGCCGGTCCTGCTACGCCGCGGACCGCACCGGTCACATGATCCTCCAGACGCTGTACCAGAACTGCGTCAAGGAGGGCGTGGAGTTCTTCAACGAGTTCTACGTCCTGGACCAGCTCATCACCGAGGTCGACGGCGTCAAGAAGTCCGCCGGTGTGGTCGCCTACGAGCTGGCCACCGGCGAGATCCACGTCTTCCAGGCCAAGGCCGTGATCTACGCGTCCGGCGGCACCGGCAAGTTCTTCAAGGTGACCTCCAACGCGCACACCCTGACCGGTGACGGCCAGGCCGCCTGCTACCGGCGCGGTCTGCCGCTGGAGGACATGGAGTTCTTCCAGTTCCACCCGACGGGCATCTGGCGCATGGGCATCCTGCTGACGGAGGGCGCCCGCGGTGAGGGCGGCATCCTCCGCAACAAGGACGGCGAGCGCTTCATGGAGAAGTACGCGCCCGTCATGAAGGACCTGGCGTCGCGTGACGTCGTGTCGCGCTCCATCTACACGGAGATCCGCGAGGGCCGCGGCTGCGGCCCCGAGGGCGACCACGTCTACCTGGACCTGACCCACCTGCCGCCGGAGCAGCTCGACGCCAAGCTCCCGGACATCACCGAGTTCGCGCGGACGTACCTCGGCATCGAGCCCTACACGGACCCGATCCCGATCCAGCCCACCGCGCACTACGCCATGGGCGGCATCCCGACCAACGTCGAGGGTGAGGTCCTGTCGGACAACACCACCGTCGTGCCGGGTCTGTACGCGGCCGGCGAGGTCGCGTGCGTGTCGGTGCACGGCGCCAACCGCCTGGGCACCAACTCGCTGCTCGACATCAACGTCTTCGGCAAGCGCGCGGGCATCGCCGCCGCCGAGTACTCCGCCAAGGCCGACTACGTCGACCTGCCGGAGGACCCGGCCTCCTTCGTCAAGGAGCAGGTCGAGCGCCTGCGCAACTCCACCGGCAGCGAGCGGGTCTCGGTGCTGCGCAAGGAGCTCCAGGAGACGATGGACGCCAACGTGATGGTGTTCCGCACCGAGCAGACGATCAAGACGGCGGTCGAGAAGATCGCCGAGCTGCGCGAGCGGTACAAGAACGTGTCCATCCAGGACAAGGGCAAGCGGTTCAACACGGACCTGCTGGAGGCCATCGAGCTGGGCAACCTGCTCGACCTGGCCGAGGTCATGGCCGTCTCGGCGCTCGCCCGCAAGGAGTCCCGCGGCGGTCACTACCGCGAGGACTACCCGAACCGCGACGACGTCAACTTCATGCGCCACACCATGGCGTACCGCGAGGTCGGCGCCGACGGCTCCGAGACCGTGCGTCTCGACTACAAGCCCGTCGTCCAGACCCGCTACCAGCCGATGGAGCGTAAGTACTGATGGCTACCCCTGTACTGGACAAGGTCGAGGCGGACTCCGCCGCCTCCCCGTACATCACGGTCACCTTCCGGATCCGCCGGTTCAACCCGGAGGTCTCGGACGAGGCGCAGTGGCAGGACTTCCAGATCGAGATCGACCCGAAGGAGCGTGTGCTCGACGGTCTCCACAAGATCAAGTGGGACGTCGACGGCTCGCTGACCTTCCGGCGGTCCTGCGCGCACGGCATCTGCGGCTCCGACGCGATGCGGATCAACGGCAAGAACAGGCTCGCCTGCAAGACGCTGATCAAGGACATCAACCCGGAGAAGCCCATCACGGTCGAGGCCATAAAGGGCCTGACGGTCCTCAAGGACCTGGTCGTGGACATGGAGCCGTTCTTCCAGGCGTACCGCGACGTGATGCCCTTCCTCGTCACCAAGGGCAACGAGCCGACGCGTGAGCGGCTCCAGTCCGCGGAGGACCGCGAGCGGTTCGACGACACCACCAAGTGCATCCTGTGCGCCGCGTGCACGTCGTCCTGCCCGGTGTTCTGGAACGACGGCCAGTACTTCGGTCCGGCCGCGATCGTCAACGCCCACCGCTTCATCTTCGACTCGCGCGACGAGGCCGGCGAGCAGCGGCTGGAGATCCTCAACGACAAGGACGGGGTGTGGCGCTGCCGCACCACGTTCAACTGCACGGACGCCTGCCCGCGCGGTATCGAGGTCACCAAGGCGATCCAGGAAGTGAAGCGCGCGCTGATCACGCGCCGCTTCTGAGCCTCCCGGCACGCCGCCGAAGGGCCCGTTCCCCCCGGGGAACGGGCCCTTCGGGCTGTCCGTCGCCCGTACCGGTGGTTTGGCCGAACTAGGTGTAGACCGGATGGATGCCTGAGGCATGTAGTGGGGATCGGCCATCCGACTCTTCGCTTGCGAGGCCCCCATGACGGAAGCCGTGGCGTTCCCCCAGGACCGCACGTGTCCCTACCACCCGCCCACCGCCTACGCACCGCTGCGCGAGGCGCGGCCGCTGTCCCGGATCACGCTCTACGACGGCCGCTCGGTCTGGGTCGTCACCGGGCACGCCGCCGCCCGGGCACTGCTGTCCGACCAGCGGCTGTCCACCGACTCGACGCACGAGTCCTTCCCCATCCCCACGGAACGCTTCGCGGCCGTGCGCAGCCGCCGCCGGGCGGCCCTGCTGGGGGTGGACGACCCGGAGCACAACCTCCAGCGGCGGATGCTGATCCCCAGCTTCACGCTCAAGCGCACGGCCGCCCTACGTCCGCGCATCCAGCGGACCGTGGACGACCTGGTCGACGCCATGGTGGCGCAGGGACCGCCGGCCGAGCTGGTGTCGGCCTTCGCCCTGCCGGTGCCCTCCATCGTGATCTGCGACCTGCTGGGGGTGCCCTACGCCGACCACGAGTTCTTCGAGTCGCAATCGCGCCGGCTGCTGCGCGGCCCCACCGGGGCGGACACCGAGGACGCCCGCGACCAACTGGAGGGCTACCTCGGCGACCTGGTTGAGCGGAAACGCGACAAACCCGGGAACGGTGTCCTCGACGACCTCGTCGCCCAGCAGCTCGCCCACGGCCACCTCGACAAGCAACTGCTGGTGGAGCTGGCCACGATCCTGCTCGTCGCCGGTCACGAGACCACGGCCAACATGATCTCGCTCGGTACGTTCACGCTGCTCCGGCACCCGGAACAGCTGGCCGAGCTGAGGGCGGACCCGGCGCTGATGCCGGCCGCCGTGGAGGAGCTGCTGCGGTTCCTGTCGATCGCGGACGGGATGCTGCGGGTGGCGACGGAGGACATCGAGGTGGCGGGGGTGACCATCCGTGCGGACGAGGGCGTCGTCTTCTCGACGTCCGTCATCAACCGGGACACCTCCGCGTACGACGACCCCGACACCCTGGACTGGCACCGGTCGGCCCGCCACCACGTGGCGTTCGGCTTCGGCATCCACCAGTGCCTGGGGCAGAACCTGGCACGGGCCGAGATGGAGATCGCGCTGGGGACGCTGTTCGCCCGGCTGCCGGGACTGCGGCTGGCGGCCCCGGCCGGGGAGATCCCCTTCAAGCCGGGGGACACGATCCAGGGGATGATCGAACTCCCCGTCACATGGTGAGGACAGGACGCATGGACATTCTGATCGACAGGGCCCTCTGCATCGGTGCCGGGCAGTGTGCCCTGACCGCGCCCGGCGTGTTCACCCAGGACGACGACGGCTTCGGCGAACTGCTGCCGGGCAGGGAGGACGGCGCCGGCAGCCCCCTGGCCCGCGAGGCGGCCCGGGCGTGCCCGGTGGGCGCGATCAAGGTCTCGCCCTAGGGAGTGTCCGGAAAGTATCGGGGTCCGCCCGGAGGGCGGGGGCCGCGGTGTCCGGTGCGTGCGATCGCAAGGCGGAGGAGAGAGTCGATGCGGAGCATCGGCGACCGACGACAACGCCGCGAGCGCGCGTGCAGGACACCGCGGGCCAGGCGAGACTTTACGGACACGACCTCCGCGGCGGCTACGCCCGCTTCGACGCCAGTTCCACGACCGTGATGTCAGACGGCGCGCCGACCCGGACGGGCGGACCCCAGGCGCCCGCGCCCCGGGACACGTAGAGCTGGGTGTCGCCGTACCGTTCCAGCCCGGCGACGGTGGGGTTGGCGAGCTCGGCGAGGTAGTTGCCGGGCCAGAGCTGGCCGCCGTGGGTGTGGCCGGAGAGCTGGAGGTCCACCCCGTGCTCCACCGCGTCGTGGATGACGACGGGCTGGTGGGCGAGCAGGACGGCGGCGCGCGACCGGTCGCGGTCGCCGAGGGCGGCGGTGAAGTCCGGTCCGTCGCCGTAGTTCTCCCCGGCGACGTCGTTGACCCCGGCGAGGTCGAACCCGGCCTTCTCGACCCGCTCGTTGCGCAGCGGGCGCAGCCCGAGTTCGCGGACGTGGTCCACCCACTGCTGGGCGCCGGAGAAGTACTCGTGGTTGCCGGTCACGAAGAACGAGCCGTCCCGGGCCCGGAGGCGGGCGAGCGGCTCGGCGGCCGGGCCGAGGTCCTCGACGTCCCCGTCGACCAGGTCGCCCACGACGGCGATCAGGTCCGGCTGGGTGGCGTTGACGGCGTCGACCACGCGCTGGGTGTGGGCGCGGCCCAGGACGGGCCCGAGGTGGACGTCGCTCACCACCGCGATCCGGTACCCGTGCGCCGCCCGGGGCAGCTTGGCCAGCGGCACGGTCACCCGCTTGACGCGCGGCCCCCGCAGGACGCCGTACGTCCCGTACCCGACGGTCCCGGCGGCCGCCGCGGCGGCGGCCCCGCCGACCACGCGCGAGACGAGCAGCCGCCGGGTGACGGCCGGGGCCGTGGGCGCGGCCGGGGGCGGTGCGGGGGCGTCGCCGGCGGGCGGCACCGGACCGGACGCGGGCGGTGCGGGGGCCGTGGCGGCGGGGACGGGGACGGGCGTGTCCGGGGCGGCGGGCGCCCGGCGGTCCAGGGCCCGGTGCAGCAGGGGGCGTACGGCCTCACCCACCGCCAGCGCGAGCACCACGTACAGCAGCAGCGCCAGCCACAGGAAGCCCGGCCAGGACACCGCCTGCTGGAGCGGGAACGGCGCGCCCGCGCGGCCCGCCGTCAGCGCGGCCACCGACAGCAGCGGCAGGACGACCAGGGCGATCGTGCCCAGTCGCCGCGCCCTGCTCCCCGGCAGGGTCACATCGCGCACCAGGCGCCGCCAGACGTACCAGTGCACCACCGCCAGCAGGCCGAGGACCCCGACGAGCACCAGCAGGACGAGCAACACGGGCCCCCCACCTCCTATTCGGCGCGCGGATCACGGCGCGAGGCGCGGACGCCACGCAACCCGATGACGCCCACGACCGTCCCCAGAACAAAGGACGTGAGGGCGAGCAGCAAATGAACCCAGAAGTAGGCCGTCGGGTCGCCCGCGTCGTCGAAGGCGAGACCGCTCCCGTCGTTCCAGAGATTCTTGACGAAAGTGATCCAGATGAACCAGCTCCACACCCCGAAGGCGAGCAGGAACCAGGAGGCGGAGCGGCTGAGCTTCATGGAGCCAGTATCGCCGCCGCCGGTCGGGGGCCTCCTGCGGGGTGTGGTGCCGGCTTCCGCGGACGCTCCCTGTACGTTCTCGACCGTGTCCGCTTTGAAGAAGACCGTCGCGGTGGTCGCCGCCGCCGCGCTGCTGCCCGTCCTCGCCGCCGCTCCGGCCCTGGCCGCCCCGCCGGCCGACGAGGGCGACAAGCAGCCCAAGCCGCCCGCCGCGATGTCGACGGTCGGCGGGACGAAGCTCGGCAGGCCCGGCACCCAGGTGAACCTGGCCCCGGGGGTGCCCGTGCTGCCCAAGGAGGTGACGGGCCGCTCCTGGATCGTGGCGGACGCGGAGAGCGGTGACGTGCTGGCCTCGCACAACGCCCACTGGCGGCTGCCCCCGGCCTCCACCCTGAAGATGCTGTTCGCGGACACGGTGCTGCCCAAGCTCCCCCGCACCAAAACGCACGTGGTCACCCCGCAGGACCTGGCGAAGGTCGGCGCGGGGTCCAGCCTCGTCGGGGTCAAGGAGAAGCAGTCCTATACGGTCCACGACCTGTGGCTGGGGGTCTTCCTCCGCTCCGGCAACGACGCCGTGCACGTGCTGTCGGCCATGAACGGCGGCGTCGACAAGACGGTGAAGGACATGAACGACCGGGCCGCCGAGCTCCAGGCGCTCGACACGCATGTGGTCTCGCCGGACGGGTACGACGCCGCGGGCCAGGTGTCGTCCGCGTACGACCTCACGCTCATCGCCCGCAGCGGCATGCAGAACAAGGACTTCCGGGAGTACTGCTCGACGCCCCGCGCGCAGTTCCCGGGGGAGGTCAAGCCCGGTAACAAGAAGCGCTCCACGTTCGAGATCCAGAACACCAACCGGCTCCTGACCGGTGACTTCGGCATCCCCGCCTACCAGGGCATCGCCGGGGTGAAGAACGGCAGCACGACGCACGCGGGCGCCACCTTCACCGGGGTCGCCGAGCGGGGCGGCAAGGTGCTGCTGGTCACCGTGATGAACCCGTCGGCGAAGGAGAGCCACGCGGTCTACAAGGAGGCGGCCCGGCTGCTGGACTGGGGCTTCACGGCGGCCGGGAAGGTGAAGCCGGTGGGCGAGCTGGTGCCGCCGACGTCGGCGGGGACCGGGGAGGGTACGGACGGCGGCGGCATGGCGCAGACCGGGCCGGGCGGCGGCGACCAGGCGGCCGGTGACGGTTCCGGGCGGGCGACCGTCGCGGCGGCCGGCGGCTCGAACGGCGCGGGGACGGCGCTGGCGGTGGCCGGCGGGGTGCTGGTGCTGCTGGCGGGCGGCTGGTTCGTGGTCAACCGACGCTGGCCGCTGCCCGATCTGGTACGGCGTCGTCGTCAGTCCGGGTCCGGGAGCGAGTAGCGGTCCAGGCGGCGCAGTACAGCAGCAGCTTGGCGGTGAAGTTGATCCACAGCAGGAGCGCCACCGGCACCCCGAACGCCCCGTACATCGACTTCGCCGCCACGCCCTTCATGTAGCCGCCGAGCAGCAGCTTGAGCGCCTCGAAGCCGACGGCGCCGATCAGCCCGGCGACCACCAGGCGGCGGCGCGGCGGCTGGACGCCGGGCAGCAGCGTCAGGACGTACAGCAGGATCAGGAAGTCGGCGACGACGGCGGCCGCCACGGCGGCGGCCTGGAGGAGCACCCCGCCGGCGCCGCTGCCGGAGATCCCGAGCCGTTCGGCGGTCCAGCCGACGGCGGTGGAGCCGAGGCCGGACGCCGCGAAGGACGCCAGGCCGGTCGCGCCGAGGCCGGCCAGGATCACGGCGTCCTTGCCCTTGCGCACCACGGGGTTGCCCTCGTCGCAGTCGTCGGTCCCCCACACGGCGCGCAGGCAGTCGCGCATGGAGCCCACCCAGCCGATGCCGGTGAACAGCAGCAGGGCGCCCGCGACCAGCCCGACGGTGCCGGCGTTGGCGACGAGCGCGTCGAGGTCGAGCTGGTCGGAGATCCCGGGGACCTGCTCGGCGATCTTCTCCTCCAGGTCACGGAGCTGCTGGTCGCCGAGCAGCGCGGCGCCGACGGCGGCGGCGACGGTGATCAGCGGGAACAGCGCGAGGAAGCTGGTGAAGGTGATGGCGGCGGCCAGGCGGGTCCAGTGGGCGCGGTCGAGCGTCTCGTACGAGCGCCAGGCGTGGGTGCGCGTCAGCCGGGCGGCCCAGGGGCCGATGACGGGGAGCTTGGTCAGCCAGTCCATGGCGTGCCCCTACCCCTTCGCCCCGAAGACCAGTGTGCGGGTCCCCCAGAAGCGCACGCAGGTGGCGAGGACCATGCCGACGCCGAGGCCGGAGACGGTGTCGGCGAGCGGGGAGGTGAGTCCGAGCCCGTAGTGCGAGGCGCCGAGGCAGGCAAGCTGCACGGCGGCGCCCGCGAGGTTGACGGCGAAGAACGCCGCGTACCGGCGGAGGTGGAGCGCGCGGCGGCGGTAGGTGCCGAGGGCGTTGCCCAGGTAGGCGACCGTGCAGCCGGCGAGGAAGGCGAGGCCTTTGGCGGGCAGCGGGTCGAGGTGCGGCCGGAGGAGCAGGAACAGCGCCAGGTCGGCGGCGTACGCCACCCCGCCGGCGAGCAGGAACCCGGTGGCCTCTCGCCTCACGGGGCCGCGACCGCCATCCCGTACATCGCCAGCCACACCAGGCCGATGACGGCGAGGGGGCGGTCGCGCAGCACGACGTCCTCGGGTGCTCCGGCGGTGCCCCGGTCGGCGAAGACGGCGTAGCGGAGGACGGCGAGAATGAAGGCGATGGTGGAGAGCTGGCGCCAGGTGCCGCTGTGTTCCAGGGCCCAGAGGCAGTAGCCGAGCACGGCGACGCCGGCGGCGAGCTGCCAGACGAACCGCAGGTAGCCGGTGGTGTACTCGGTGAGCAGGAGGCGGGTCTCCCCACCCCGCCCGGCCATCTGCACGGCTTCGGAGTAGCGCTTGGCGGCGACCATGAAGAGGGCGCCGAAGCCGGTGGTGATGAGGAACCAGCGCGAGAGCGGGATGCCGAGGGCGACCCCGCCGATCATGGCGCGCATCACGAACCCGGTGGTGACGACGGCGAGGTCGACCACCAGGACGTGCTTGAGGCGCAGGCAGTAGGCGAGCTGCATGGCGAGGTACGCGGCCAGCAGCGCGGCCGTCAGAGCGTTGCACAGGGTGGCGGCGCCGGTGAGCGCCCCGAGCGCCAGCACGGCGCCGGTGCCGTACGCCACGGGCACGGGGACGTCCCCGGCGGCCACGGGGCGGCGGCACTTGACCGGGTGGGCGCGGTCGGCCTCGGCGTCCCGGGCGTCGTTGACGAGGTAGACGGCGGCGGCAGCGGCGGTGAACAGCACGAAGACGAGGCCCAGGTGCAGGGCGGTGTGCCGGGACACCAGCTGGCCGGCGGCGGCGGGGGCGGCGACCACGAGGAGGTTCTTGACCCACTGGCGGGGGCGGGCGGCCCGTACGAGGCCCAGCGGCAGCGCGGCGGCCGGGGGCACCGGGCGGGCGGCGGGCCGTGCCGCGACGGTCGGCTCACCCACGGCGGCGCCCCGGGGGGCGGATGCAGAAACGATCCGCCTCATGACCGGTCCCGAGGCGGCGGGCGCCCGCGCGATCCGGCTCCGGGCGCCCCGCCCCCGCCCGGGGCACCCCCGCCCCGCGCAGCACCCAGCGCCCGCCGAGCCGCGCGGTCACCGCCCCCAGCAGGGCGCCGGCCGCCACGTCGGTCGGATAGTGCACGCCCACCACCAGGCGGGACAGGCACATGGCCGCCGCCACCGGCGCCCCCACCCGCCGGGCGCCCGGGCGCAGCACGCCGAAGACGGCCGCCGCGGCGACGGCCGACGTGGCGTGGGAGCTCGGGAACGAATGCCGCCCCACCACCGCCCGGGCGGCACCGCCCCGGGCGGCGGCCGGGCGCGGCCGGGGACGGCGCACCAGCCGCTTGAGGGCCATGCTCGTCAGGTGGGCCGTGGCCGTCAGGGCCGTGGCCCGCAGCCAGGGGCCGCGCCGCGCGCGGTCGGCCGCCGCGCCGGCCAGCCCGGTCACGAGCCAGAGCGCACCGTGCTCCCCCGCGTACGACAGGGTCCGCGCGGCCGCCGCCACGACCGGCCGGCGGTGGCCGCAGCCGTGCAGCGCGTCCAACAGCCGGTGATCGGCGCCCTCCCACCGGGCGCCCGCGAATCGCATCCTCCGCCACCCCTTTCGTCGTCCCTGGACGGGTGCACCACGGGCGACTCTGGCGTGCCGCGCACCGGAGAACGCGGCAATCTTTGATGACACTCGTTTAATCACCCATTTCGGCGAGTTGGACGACGCAACCGACAAACCCCTCAAATGACCCAAGTGCGGCGATACGGTCGCCTCCATGCCGTCCATGCCGTCCGCGACCCCCGCGCCCGCGCCCGCCCCCGCCGGCCCGTTCATCGAGTCCGCCGAGCCGGTGACCGGCTGGGGCCGCACCGCTCCCACCGTCGCCCGCGTCCTGCGCCCCCGCAGCTACGAGGAGGCCGCCGCCGCCGTCCGCGCCTGCGGTACCCGCGGGGGCATCGCCCGCGGCCTCGGCCGCGCCTACGGCGACGCCGCGCAGAACGCCGGCGGCGCCGTGCTCGACATGACCGGCCTGGCCCGTATCCGCTCCATCGACGCGGACGCCGGGCTGGTGGTGTGCGACGCCGGGGTCAGCCTGCACCGCCTGATGCAGGTGCTGCTGCCGCTCGGCTGGTTCGTGCCGGTCACCCCCGGCACCCGGTACGTCACCGTCGGCGGGGCGATCGGTGCCGACATCCACGGCAAGAACCACCATGTCTCCGGCTCGTTCGCCCGCCACGTACGGGCCTTCGACCTCCTCACCGCCGACGGCACGGTCCGCACCGTCCTCCCCGGCACCGACCTGTTCGACGCGACCACCGGCGGCATGGGCCTGACCGGGGTGATCCTCTCCGCGACGGTCCGGCTGCTGCCCGTGGAGACCTCCCTGATGTCGGTCGACACCGAACGGGCCACCGACCTCGACGACCTGATGGCCCGCCTCACCGCCAACGACCACGGCTACCGCTACTCCGTCGCCTGGATCGACCTGCTCGCCCGGGGCGCCGCCACCGGCCGCGCCGTCCTCACCCGCGGCGACCACGCCCCCTATGACGCCCTGCCCCGGCGCGCCCGGCGCGACCCCCTGGCCTTCCGGCCCGGCCGGCTCCCGGCGGCGCCCGCCTTCGTCCCCGACCGGCTCCTCGGCCGCCCGGCGGTGGGCCTGTTCAACGAGCTCTGGTACCGCAAGGCGCCCCGCCACCGCACCGGCGAACTCCAGCGCCTGTCCTCCTTCTTCCACCCCCTGGACGGCGTCCCGCACTGGAACCGGGTGTACGGGCGCGGCGGCTTCGTGCAGTACCAGTTCGTCGTCGGGTACGGGCGGGAGGACACCCTGCGCCGGATCGTGCGCCGGATCGCGCGCCGGGGCTGCCCGTCGTTCCTGGCGGTGCTGAAGCGGTTCGGCGAGGGCGATCCCGGCTGGCTCTCCTTCCCCGTGCCGGGCTGGACGCTGGCCCTTGACATCCCGGCCCGGCTCAGCGGCCTCGGCTCGTTCCTGGACGAGCTGGACGAGGAGGTGGCGGGCGCGGGCGGACGCGTCTACCTCGCCAAGGACTCCCGGCTGCGTCCCGACGCGCTGCGGGCCATGTACCCCCGGCTGCCGGACTTCCTCGCCCTGCGCGCCGAGCTCGACCCGGACTCGGTGTTCACCTCCGACCTCGCCCGCCGCCTGTCCCTGTGAAGGAGTACGCCCGTCATGAAGGACGCCTTCGGCGCCCCCCAGTCCCTGCTCGTCCTCGGCGGTACGTCCGGGATCGCCCTGGCCACCGCCCGCCGTCTGATCGCGCGCCGGACCCGCACGGTCTGGCTGGCCGGCCGGCCCTCCCCCGCCCTGGACGCCGCGGCGGATTCCCTCCGGGAGCTCCGCACCGGTGTCGCCGTCCGCACGGTCCCGTTCGACGCCCTGGACCCGGGCGCGCACGAGGAGGTCCTGGGCAAGGTGTTCGCCGAGGGCGACATCGACATGGTGCTGCTCGCGTTCGGCGTCCTGGGGGACCAGGCCCATGACGAGGCCGCCCCGCTGGACGCCGTCCGCGTCGCCCAGACCAACTACACCGGCGCCGTCAGCGCGGGGCTGGTCTGCGCCGGCGCCCTCCAGGCCCAGGGCCACGGCTCGCTGGTGGTGCTGTCGTCGGTGGCCGGGGAGCGGGCCCGGCGGGCCAATTTCATCTACGGCTCCAGCAAGGCCGGGCTCGACGCCTTCGCCCAGGGCCTGGGTGACGCGCTGCACGGCACGGGCGTGCACGTGATGATCGTCCGGCCCGGCTTCGTCCGGACGGGGATGACGGCCGGGATGCCGGAGGCGCCGCTGGCGACGACCCCGGAGGCGGTGGCGCACGCCATCGAGCTGGGGCTGCGGCGCCGCTCGGAGACGGTGTGGGTGCCGGGCGCGCTGCGGCCGGTGATGGCGGCCGTGCGGCACCTGCCGCGCCCGCTCTTCCGGCGCCTGCCGATGTGACGACTGCCGGGCGGCCGGGGCCGGTCCGCACCGGGGCCTGGCCGGGTCCGGACGTGCTCCGGACGGGCCGGACCGGCGCCGGGTGCGTCAGCCCCGGGTGGTGGCCGGCTCGTCGACCGGTGAGCCCTGGGCGGGTACCGACGGCCCGGGGCGGCCGGTGCCGAAGTCGTACTCGGACAGCTTGCGCCACACCCCGTCCGCGCCCTGCTCGTACAGCGCGAAGGAGCCGACGGTCCACGCCGCCTCGAAGTCCGCCAGCTCCTCGTACGCCCGGTCCATCGCCTGCTCGGAGATGCCGTGCGCCACGGTGACGTGCGGGTGGTACGGGAACTGGAGCTCCCGCTCCAGCGGGCCGGAGGTGTCCCGGACCCGCTGCTGGAGCCAGGAGCAGGCCGCCGCGCCCTCCACCACCTGGACGAAGACGACCGGCGACAGCGGCCGGAAGGTGCCCGTGCCCGACAGCCGCATCGGGAAGGCCCGGGAGGCCGCCGCGACCTCGGCGAGGTGCGCCCGGACCGCGGGCAGCCGGGCCGCCTCGACCTGGGTCGGCGGGAGCAGGGTGACGTGCGTGGGGATGCCGTGCGCGGCGGGATCCCCGAAGCCCGCGCGCCGCTCCTGGAGCAGGCTGCCGTAGGGCTCCGGGACCGCGATCGAAACGCCGAGCGTTACGGTCCCCACGTCGTTCTCCTCATGTGTCGAATCGGTCGTCGTCGTCTTCCGCCGCCAGTGTGGCGGCTGGACCCGTCGCGTGGCCAGAGTCGTTGGTTCCGGCACCGGTGCGCCGGACCCCGCGGGGGCGGGGCTCAGTGCTTGGCCGGCAGGAAGCCCACCTTCTCGTACGTCTGGGCGAGCGTCTCGCCGGCGACCGCGCGGGCCTTCTCCGCGCCCTTGGCCAGGATCGAGTCCAGCGTCTCGGGGTCGTCCAGATATTCCTGGGTGCGGGTCCGGAACGGGGTGACGAAGTCGACCATGATCTCCGCCAGGTCGGTCTTCAGCGCGCCGTACAGCTTGCCCTCGTAGCTCCGCTCCAGGTCGGGGACGGGGGTGCCGGTGAGGGTGGACATGATCGTCAGCAGGTTGCTGACGCCCGGCTTGTCGACAGGGTCGAAGCGGATCACGGTGTCGGTGTCGGTCACCGCGCTCTTCACCTTCTTCGCGGTCGCCTTCGGCTCGTCCAGGAGGTTGATCAGGCCCTTCGGGGTGGAGGCCGACTTGCTCATCTTGACCGCCGGGTCCTGGAGGTCGTAGATCTTCGCCGTCTCCTTCAGGATGTACGGAGCGGGGACGGTGAACGTCTCACCGAAACGGGCGTTGAAACGCTCGGCGAGGTCGCGGGTCAGCTCGATGTGCTGGCGCTGGTCCTCGCCCACCGGCACCTGCTCGGCCTGGTACAGCAGGATGTCCGCGACCTGGAGGATCGGGTAGGTGAACAGGCCGACCGTGGCCCGGTCGGCGCCCTGCTTGGCGGACTTGTCCTTGAACTGGGTCATGCGGGAGGCCTCGCCGAAGCCGGTCAGGCAGTTCATGACCCAGCCGAGCTGGGCGTGCTCGGGGACGTGGCTCTGGACGAAGAGCGTGCAGCGCTCCGGGTCGAGGCCCGCGGCGAGGAGCTGGGCGGCGGCGAGCCGGGTGTTGGCCCGCAGCTCCGCCGGGTCCTGCGGGACGGTGATCGCGTGCAGGTCGACGACCATGTAGAAGGCGTCGTGGGTCTCCTGGAGCGCCACCCACTGGCGGACCGCACCGAGGTAATTGCCGAGGTGGAAGGAGCCGGCGGTGGGCTGGATCCCGGAGAGCACGCGAGGACGATCAGAGGCCATGTCCCTCATTCTCTCAGTTGCCGCCGACAGGTCGGGAACGCCGCCGGATGAGACGAGCGACACAGGTCCCCCGGCGGCCCGCCCCGGCGCCGACGGGCCGGGACGGGACGGGCGGCGGGGCGCCCGTCGGGGCCCGGTGCGGCCGGGCCCCGGCCGGGCCGTCAGACGGGGATGCCGGGGGCCGGGTGGGCAGCCATCAGCTCGGCGACCTCGGCCCGGACCGCAGCCAGGGCGGCCTCGTCGCCGGTACGGGCGGCCGTGACGCCCCGGTCGATCCAGCCGGCGACCGCCGCCATGTCCCCGGTGCCGAGCCCGCGGGAGGTGAGGGACGGGGTGCCAATGCGGATGCCGGAGGGGTCGAAGGGCTTGCGGGTGTCGTAGGGGACGGTGTTGTAGTTCACGACGATGCCGGCCCGGTCCAGGGCCTTCGCGGCGACCTTGCCGGGCACGTCCCTGGACGTGAGGTCCATCAGGACCAGGTGGTTGTCCGTACCGCCGGAGACCAGGTCGAAGCCACGGGCGATGAGCTCGACGGCGAGGGCCTTGGCGTTGGCGACGACCTGCTGCGCGTAGTTGCGGAAGGACGGCTGGGACGCCTCGCGGAGGGCGACCGCGATGGCGGCGGTGGTCTGGTTGTGGGGGCCGCCCTGGAGGCCGGGGAAGACCGCCTTGTCGATGGCCCTGGCGTGCTCCTCGCGGCACATGAGCATCGCGCCGCGCGGGCCGCGCAGCGTCTTGTGGGTGGTGGTGGAGATGACGTCGGCGTGCGGCACCGGCGAGGGGTGGGCGCCGCCCGCGATCAGGCCGGCGATGTGGGCGATGTCGGCGACCAGGACGGCGCCCGCCTCGCGGGCGATCTCCGCGAAGGCGGCGAAGTCGATGGTGCGGGGCAGCGCGGTGCCGCCGCAGAAGATGATCCTGGGCCGCTCCTTGAGGGCCAGCTCCCGCACCTCGTCGAAGTCGATCAGCCCGGTGTCCCGGCGCACGCCGTACTGGACGCCGCGGAACCAGGAGCCGGTCACCGAGACGCCCCAGCCGTGGGTGAGGTGACCGCCCATCGGCAGGGCCATGCCCATCACGGTGTCGCCGGGCTCGGCGAAGGCGAGGTGGACGGCGAGGTTGGCCGGGGAGCCGGAGTAGGGCTGGACGTTGGCGTGGTCGACGCCGAACAGGGCCTTGGCGCGGCCGACGGCGAGCAGCTCGACCTGGTCGATGTTCTGCTGGCCCTCGTAGTAGCGCCGGCCCGGGTAGCCCTCGCTGTACTTGTTCTGGAGGACGGTCCCGGAGGCCTCCAGGACGGCCTGCGAGACGTAGTTCTCGCTGGGGATCAGCCGCAGCGTCTCGGACTGGAGCCGCTCCTCCGCGCCGACGAGCGCGGCGATCTCGGGGTCGCCCGCGGCGAGGGCGGGATGGTGCGCGGGAAGGGGAAGGCTGGTCATGGCGTCCTCCAGGGGGCCGGCAGCACGGACGAGGTCGTGGGGTGCCCAGGCGGGCGGCACCCTCGTGTGGTCTGCCGCGCACGGCTCCCCCGGGGTCGCTTCCCCGTACGCCAGTCGCCGTGCGTACCGGTCACCTTAAGGGGTGTCTCGCCGCGAGGTTTCCCCGTCCGTATGGCGAGCGACGATAGAAGGGGGCGCCACCACCGCCCCACGCCGCAGGACGAACGGAGACCCCGTGTCGAGAACACAAGAGGCGATCGCTTCCGCGGAGGCGCACAGCGCGCACAACTACCACCCGTTGCCCGTCGTCGTCTCCACGGCGGAGGGGGCCTGGATGACCGATGTCGAGGGGCGCCGCTACCTCGACATGCTGGCGGGCTACTCGGCGCTCAACTTCGGCCACGGCAACCGCCGGCTGATCGAGGCCGCCAAGGCGCAACTGGAGCGGGTGACGCTGACGTCGAGGGCGTTCCACCACGACCGGTTCGCCGACTTCTGCGAGCAGCTCGCCGAGTTCTGCGGCATGGAGATGGTGCTGCCGATGAACACCGGGGCGGAGGCGGTGGAGACCGCCGTGAAGACCGCCCGCAAGTGGGGGTACCGGGCCAAGGGCGTGCCGGACGGCATGGCGAAGATCATCGTCGCGGCGGACAACTTCCACGGCCGGACGACCACGATCGTCAGCTTCTCCACCGACCCCGAGGCGCGGGCGGACTACGGGCCCTACACGCCGGGGTTCGAGATCGTGCCGTACGGGGACCTGGCGGCGCTGGACCTGGCGATGACGGACAACACCGTGGCCGTGCTGCTGGAGCCCATCCAGGGCGAGGCGGGCGTGCTGGTGCCGCCGGCCGGGTACCTGCCGGCGGTCCGGGAGCTGACCCGGCAGCGGAACGTGCTGTTCATCGCGGACGAGATCCAGTCGGGCCTCGGCCGCACGGGCCGGACGTTCGCGTGCGAACACGAGGGCGTGGTCCCGGACATGTACGTGCTGGGCAAGGCCCTGGGCGGCGGCGTGGTGCCGGTGTCGGCGGTCGTGTCGAGCGCGGCGGTCCTGGGGGTGCACCGGCCGGGCGAGCACGGGTCGACGTTCGGCGGGAACCCGCTGGCCTGCGCGGTGGCCCTGGAGGTGCTGGCGATGCTGCGCACCGGCGAGTACCAGCAGCGGGCGGCCGAGCTGGGCGACCACCTCCACCACGAGCTGGGGCTCATGGTGGGCGGCGGCGCCGTGGAGGCGGTGCGCGGGCGCGGCCTGTGGGCGGGCGTGGACGTCGTGCCGGCCCTGGGCACGGGCCGGGAGATCTCGGAGAAGCTGATGGACCGCGGGGTCCTGGTGAAGGACACCCACGGCTCGACGATCCGGATCGCCCCGCCGCTGGTGATCGGCAAGGAGGACCTGGACTTCGCGCTGGAGCAGTTGCGCCAGGTCCTGCGGTGACGGCGGCCCCCGGCGGGGCGGCGGCCGGGCCCGGCGGGGCGGCCGGTAGGCCCGGCGGGGGGAGCCGGTAGGCCCGGCGGCGCGGCGGGTCAGGGCAGCGCCCGGCACAGCGCGTCCAGGGCGCCGGACCAGGCGCTGTCCGTCGGGGTGGCGTAGCCCACCACCAGCGCGTCGCGGCCGGGCGGCACGTCCGGGTGGCGGAAGCGGTCCAGGCCCTGGACGGCCAGGCCCTGCCAGGCGGCCGCCTGGACGACGGACCGCTCGGTGCCGTGCGGGAGTTCCAGCACGGCGTGCAGCCCGGCCGCGATGCCGCTCACCCGGATGTCCGGCGCCCGCTCGGCGAGCGCGGCCACGAGCTGGTCGCGCCGCCGGCGGTAGCGCAGCCGCATGCCGCGCACGTGCCGGTCGTAGGCGCCCGAGCGGATGAACTCCGCCAGCGTGAGCTGGTCCAGGGCGCTGGACACCCAGTCGGCGTGCCCCTTCGCCGCCAGCACGTCCCCCACCAGCGCCTCCGGGAGCACCATCCAGCCCAGCCGCAGCCCGGGCGTCAGGGACTTGCTCGCCGTACCGAGGTGGACCACCCGCTCGGGGTCCAGGCCCTGGAGGGCGCCGACCGGCTGGCGGTCGTAGCGGAACTCGCCGTCGTAGTCGTCCTCCAGGATCAGCCCGCCCGTGCGGCGGGCCCAGTCCACGGCGGCGGCGCGCCGGTCAGGTGGCAGCGCGCCGCCGAGCGGGAACTGGTGGGCGGCCGTGATCAGCAGGGCGCCCTGGCGGTCCAGCTCGCCGGTGCGGGTGCCGTGTTCGTCGTACGGCAGCGCGGGGGTGGCCAGTCCGGCCGCGGCGAGCAGGTTCCGGTGGATGTCGAGCCCGTACGACTCGACGGCGACCTCCCGCACCTTCCGCGCGCGCAGCACCCGGGCCATCAGCCGCAGCCCGTGGACGAAGCCGGAGCAGACGACGATGCGGTCCGGGTCGGCGTGGACGCCCCGGGCCCGTGCCAGGTAGTCGGCGAGGGCGGTGCGCAGTTCGATCCGGCCGTGCGCCCCGCCGTAGCCGAGCGCCTCGTTCGGGGCGGACGCCAGCGCGCGGCGGGCCGCCTTGAGCCACTCGCCCCGGGGGAAGGACCCCAGGTCCGGGGTGCCCGGGTGCAGGGTGTGCGCGGCCGGGCGGCGGGTGGACGGGCGGCGGGGCGGGGGCGGGGCGGACGGCGCGCCGCCCCGGGTGGGGGTGCGGGCCGGCGCGGCCCGGCCGGGACGGGGGGCGGCACGGTCGGCGACCCGGGTGCCGGAGCCCTGCCGGGCGGTGAGCCAGCCCTCGGCGACGAGTTCGGCGTAGGCGTCGGCGACCGTGTTGCGGGCCACGCCCAGGTCGGCGGCGAGCGACCGGGAGGACGGCAGCCGGCTCCCGGGCGCGAGCCGCCCGCTGCGGACGGCCTCCCGCAGGGCCTCCATCAGACCGGAGCGCAGTCCGCGGCCCCGTAGCTCCAGGTGCAGGTCGGCACCGAAAGTGGCCCAGGAATCCGTCATGGAAGTGGACCATACCGGTGCGCCACACGCCCCGTACGGTCGTAGCCATGACGACAGAGACGAAGACCACCGAGTACGCGAGCGAGCACACCCCCCGCCTCGCCTGGACCGACCACGCGCCCGAGGTGTTCAAGGCCATGGTCCGGCTGGACGCCGCGGCGCGGCAGGGCCTCGACCCGGTGCTCCTCGAACTGGTGAAGATCCGGGCCTCGCAGCTCAACCACTGCGCCTACTGCCTCGACATGCACACCAAGGACGCGCTGGCGGCCGGTGAGTCGGTGGAGCGGATCATCCAGCTCAGCGCCTGGGAGGAGTCGCGCCACTACTACACCGCGAGGGAACTGGCGGCGATCGAACTGACGGAGGCGGTCACGGTCCTGACGGACGGTTTCGTCCCCGACGAGGTGTACGAGAAGGCGGCGAAGCAGTTCGACGAGAGGGAACTGGCCCAGCTCATCGCCGCGATCACCGTCATCAACGCCTGGAACCGGTTCGCCGTCACCAGCCGGCTGGTGCCGGGCCACTACACACCGGGGCAGTTCGCCGGGACCGGCAAGTGACCGACGCCGCCGCGGCGTTCCGCGCCCTGCACCACGACCGCGCCCCCGGCGACCCGCTGGTGCTGCCGGGGCCGTGGGACGCGGCGAGCGCGCGGGCCTTCGAGGAGGCCGGCTTCCCGGCCCTGGCCACGCCCTCCGCGGGGGTGGCGGCGTCGCTGGGGTACGCGGACGGGGCGACGCCCGCCGGCGAGATGTTCGCGGCCGTCGCCCGGATCGCCCGGTCGGTGTCGGTCCCGGTGTCGGCGGACGTGGAGGCCGGTTACGGCCTGGCGCCCGGGGAGCTCGTCGCCCGCGTCCTGGACGCCGGCGCGGTCGGCGTGAACCTGGAGGACTCCCGCGCCGGCGTGCTCGTGGACCCCCGGGAGCAGGCCGAACTGCTCGCGGAGGTACGGGCGGAGGCGGGCGGCCGGCTGTTCGTCAACGCCCGGGTGGACACCTTCGTGCGGGGCCTGGACGACCCGGAGGACGCGATCGCCCGGGCGCGGCTGTACACCGCGGCGGGCGCCGACTGCGTCTACCCGATCGGCGTGCCGCCCGCGCACCTGCCGCTGCTGCGCGCCCGGATCGAGGGGCCGCTCAACGTGGCGCCGTTCCCCGGCGGCCCGGCGGTGGCCGAGCTGGGGCGCCTGGGCGCCACCCGGATCACCTTCGGGCCGTGGCTGCTGCACCGCGCGATGGCCGCGGTGCGGGACATCGCCGGTCAGCTCCGGCGCAGTTCGTAGACCACGCTCCCCCCGGTGTCGGCGGCCCGGGTGAAGCCGGCGCGGGTCACCACGCCGTGCGAGGGCGCGTTGTCGTGGTCGACGGTGGCGACCAGCACCGCCGGCTCCGGCCGGCCGAACGCCCAGCGGGTGAGGGCGCGCAGCGCCTCGGTGGCGTAGCCGTGGCCGCGGGCGCCCTCCACCAGGTCGTAGCCGAGTTCGGCCCGGCCGTCGGTGTCCGGGGCGGCGTGGAAGCCGATGGCGCCGATCGCCCGGCGGTCGGAGGCGCGGACGATGGCGTACGGGCCCCAGCCGGGGCGGTACGTCCCCGCCTCGCGGGCCCGGGCCACCATCCCGCCGGCGAACCGGGTGCCCTCCGGCGGACCCCCGTCCGCCCAGGTGAACCCGCCGTCGCCGCCGGCGTGCAGGTCGGCCCCGATGTTCGGGGACACCTCGCACAGCACGAGGCGCCCGGACCGGACCGGCTCGTTGTACCAGCGCCAGGCCGCCGGGCGGGTCCGGCGGTCCGGGCCGGCGCGGCCGGTGGCCCACAGCAGGGTCCGCCACGGGTCGCCGGATCCGGGGACGTGCGGGAAGAGCCGGTCCAGGACGCGGGCGCACAGCCGGCCGGGCGGGCGCCAGCCGGTGCCGTCGGCGCTGTCGGTCCCGTCGAGGGCGCCGAGGATGTCGTGGGTGTGCAGCAGCGCCTCGACGACGCCCATCGCAGCGAAACCGTCCGCCCCGGCCATTCCGGACGGGTGCCAGGCCCGTACGCCGGCGGGCGTGGTGCGGACGGCGGCGGACAGCAGCCCGCCGGTCGCCCCGATGACGCGGATCAGACCGGCCGGGGTGGTGCCGGGCTCGGCCCTGAGCCGGAAGGGCGCGTAGGAGTCGGTGGCGCGGCCGGTCAACTGGGTGGCGTAGCCGGTGAAGTCGTCGGCGATGTGCAGGGCCGTGTCGTGGCAGCTCCACTCCAGACCGGCCGCCCGCCCCGACCAGTCCCGGTCCGTCACGCCGCCCAGCGCCCGGACGACGACCGCGACCGCCTCGTCCACGTCGTGTGCACCCATGGCCGTCATGCCGTCGGCCCCTGGTCGTGTCCGCGTCCGGGCGCCATCGCGTTCGGCGACCCGGCGAGCGGCCCGGGGAGCGGCCCGGGGAGCGGCCCGGGGAGCGGCCCGGCGGCGGGGGCCGCGTAGCAGTGCACCGTCACCTTCCGGCCCGGCCCCCACTCCTGCTCGCCGGTGCCGATCCGCCGCCACCCGAGGCGTTCGTACAGGGCGATCGCCGCCCGGTCGCCGGGCAGGACGTCCAGCACCGGGTGCGCGCCCCGCTCCCGCGCCTCGCGCACGGCCCGCTCCACCAGCCGGGCCCCGAGGCCGCGCCCCCGGGCGGCGGGGTCGACGAACAGCCGCCCGACCACGGCCGTGGGCCCGGCGCCCCGGAGCGCGGCGGCGAGGTCCCCCTCACCGGGTTCCGACAGCGCGACGTGCCCGACGGCGCGTCCGTCCAGGACGGCGACCCACGCCCCGGTCCGGCGGTCCGGCGTGAGCCAGCCGCCCGGATCGGCCGGCCAGTCGGCCGGGTACCCGTCGTGCGCGTGCACGTGTGCCAGGGCGCGCACACAGGCGTCGATGTCCGCCGGTTGCCGGGGGCGTACCTGATCCATCGTGGGATCCAAGCACACGGACCGCGGCCGGCGCGAGGGAACCCCTGTCGGCTCGTCACCCGCCGGGCGCCGACGGAACGGTGGGGCGCGCCACTCGACGGGGCCGCCCAACGGTGTTGACATCAAGCGCGGTTGAGGTCGGAGGCTGGGACGCGCAACGGACCACCACTCCCGGAGGAACATCATGAGCCCTCGAACCAGCGGCGTCGCCGTCCCGCAGGACGACGTGGAGGCCATCGTCGCGTTCGTCGCGGGCGTGCAGGACGCGCAGCAGAAGGCCCTGCCCGACGCCTTCCTGAGCGGCTTCCGCCAGGACGCGATCTGGACCACCGCGCACGGCAAGCGGCTGACCGGCCTCGGCGAGATCGACGCCTTCACGCGCGCGGTCCTGCCCCGCACCGCCGGGCAGGACCTGACGGCCACCTACGAGGTCGAGCACATCCTGTTCGTCCGCCCCGACGTCGCCGCCGTCAAGGTGCGCCAGCGCCCGGTCACCCGGGACGGCGAGCGGCTGGACGAGGTGTTCCGGGGGCAGGCCGACCCGGCGTCCCTGGTGGACTCCCATCCCGACGCGGTGCCGGGCTCGCCGCTGTACGTGCTGGCCAAGGACGACGGGGTGTGGCGGGTCGCCGCCGCCCAGAACACCAAGGTCATCGACCCGGAGACGCTCGCCGCCGGCTGACGCCCCGGGAGCACATGGGCGATTTGCCCGATTATCCTGGTTCTGTGGAAGATCGCGGTGAGCAGCGGCCGCCCGGCGGCGGAGTGCGTCCGGAGATTCTCGCCTCCTGGCAGCGCTCGCGGTCGCTCGGGATCGACACCGAGGGGGCGGCGCTGCCGGTCGAGGCCGACCTCGACCCGGAGTCCCGGCTCGTCCGGGCGGCCGCGCCGGTGCTGGACGCCCTGTGCGCACGGTTCCCCGGCCTGCCCGTCACGGTGACGCTGGCCGACGCCCGGGCCATCGTCGTGGACCGGCGGGGCGACCCGGCGGGGCTGGCGCTCATGGACGCCGCCTCCCTGGTCCCGGGCGCCAACGTCGACGAGCGGTTCATGGGCACCAGCAGCGTCAGCATGGTGCTCAGCACCCGCTCGCCCTTCGTGGTGGTGGGTCACGAGCACTTCCTGCACAACCTGAAGGAGCTGACCTGCATGGCCGCGCCCGTGCGTGACCCGGTGGGCGGCACCGTGCAGGGCGCGGTCAACCTCTCCGTACCCCGTGACCTGGCCGAACCGGGCATGGCGCTGGTCCTCCAGGAGGCCACCGAGCGCATATCGGAGCGCCTGCTGGAACTGAGCACGACCCGTGAGCGCAATCTGCTGAGCGCCTTCCTCCAGGCCCGGGAGCGCGGCGCGCACGCCCGGCTCCACCCCGGCTCCGGCGAGCTCGGCCGCCTGGGCGCGGGGGCGCCCCGGCTGACCCCCGAGGAGCGGCTGGCGCTGCTGGAGAGCGCCATCGAGCTCATCTCCGCACCGGCCTCCCCCGGCGGCGGGGCGTTCACCGAGGTGCCGCTGGCGGGCGGCCGGGTGGCCACGCTGCGCCGCCGGGAGCTGCGGCACGGCGACGCGGAGGGCGCGGCCGTCGAGGTGGGCTTCGGCGTCCGGGGCGGCACCGGCCCCGCCACCGGCTCCAGGACCGCCACCGGCCCAGCCACCGCCACCGCCACCGCCACCGGCACCGATACCGGCACCGGCACCGGCTCCCGGGGTGCCGGGGGCGGCGCGGCCACGGACGTCACCGGGGCCGCGACCCCGACCGCCACCGCCCCGGACGGCCGGGACGTGCCGCTGCTGGACCCCGGCGGGGCGCGGGAGGACGGGGCCGGCGAGTGGCCGCTGCTGGTCGGCGAGCCGGGCGTGGGACGCCTGGCCGCCGAGGCGCGGGGCCGGCTGTCGCTGCTGAACGAGGCGGGCGTGCGCCTCGGCACCACCCTGGACATGCGGCGCACCGCCCAGGAGCTGGCGGAGATCGCCGTACCGCGCCTGGCCGACCTCGTGGTGGTCGACCTGCTGGAGGACGCCCTGGCGGGCGGGGAGCCCCCGCACGGGCGGCCCGGCCCCGGCAGCGCGCTGCGGCGGGTCGTGGCCTGGACGGGCGAGGGCTCCGGCGAGGCCCGGACGGCCGGGGTGGACGAGCCGGTGCGCCATCCGGCCGGCACCCCGCAGGCGCGCTGCCTCGACACCGGGCGGCCGGCCGCGGACACGGTGACGGTCACCGGTCCGGCCGGGACGGCGGGCGGGGGGCCGGACGCGGCGGGCGGGCGGCCGGACGACGCCGGGCACCCGGCAGCCCTCCTCGGCGAGGGCGTGCACTCCTGTCTGGGCGCCCCGCTGTGCGCCCGGGGGGTCGTACTGGGCGTGGCGGGGTTCTACCGGCGGGGCAGGACGAGACCGTACGAGCAGGACGACCTGACGCTGGCGGGCGAGCTGGCGGCCCGTACCGCGATCAGCCTGGACAACGCCCGCCGCTACAGCCGCGAGCACGAGGCCTCGCTCACCCTCCAGCGCAGCCTGCTGCCGCGCGAGGTGCCCCGGCTGACCGCCGCCGACCTCGCCTGCCGCTACCTGCCGGCGGACGCCCGGGCCGGTGTGGGCGGCGACTGGTTCGACGCGATCCCGCTGTCCGGGCTGCGGGTGGCACTGGTGGTCGGGGACGTGGCCGGGCACGGGCTCCAGGCGGCAGCCACCATGGGGCGGCTGCGCACGGCGGTGCACACCCTGGCCGCTCTGGACCTGCCGCCCGAGGAGGTGCTGACCCATCTGGACGACCTGGTCAGCCGGGGTCCCACCGACACCGAGGACCCGGCCACGGCGGCGACCTGCCTGTACGCCGTCTACGACCCGGTGTCCTGCCGCTGCGCCGCCGCCCGGGCCGGCCACCCGCCCCCCGCGCTGGTGCCGCCGGACGGCGAGCCGCGCCTGCTCGACCTGCCGGCCGGCCCGCCGCTCGGTCTCGGCGGGCTCCAGCCGTACGAGTCCGCCGACGTCGAGCTGCCGGAGGGCACCCTGCTGGCCCTGTACACCGACGGCCTGCTGAAGGAGGGCCGCGCCTTCGGCGACACGGACACCGACGCCCGCACCGGCCGGTTCCTCGACGCGCTCGCGGGGCCGGAGCCGTCGCTGGAGCGCGTCTGCGACCGGATCACGGACACGCTGCTGCCCGACGGGCCCCATGACGACGTGGCGCTGCTGCTGGCCCGGGTGCGCGCGCTGCCCGACGAGCGGGTGGCGTCCTGGGAGCTGCCCTCCGACCCCGCGATGGTCGCCAG
Source organism: Streptomyces sp. NPDC039423 (assembly GCF_055598725.1). NCBI lineage: Bacteria > Bacillati > Actinomycetota > Actinomycetes > Kitasatosporales > Streptomycetaceae > Streptomyces > Streptomyces sp. NPDC039423. Next base: position 295,403 of record NZ_JBVKAH010000002.1, on the reverse strand, counting down.
GGCCCGCGAGCTGACGCACCGGCAGCTCACCGAATGGGGCCTGACGGAGCTGGACTTCAGCACCGGACTGGTGGTCAGCGAGCTGGTCACCAACGCCGTGCGGTACGGGGGCCACGGCCCCGTGTCCCTGCGGCTGCTCCGGAACGGCTCGCTGATCTGCGAGGTCTCCGACCGCAGCAACACCTCACCGCGCATCCGCCGCGCGGCGACCACCGAGGAGGGCGGGCGCGGTCTGTTCCTGGTGGCCCAGTTCACCAAGAGCTGGGGCGCCCGGTTCATGCCCCAGGGCAAGACGGTCTGGGCCGAGCAGGTCCCCCGCTCCGGCCCGCCCGCCCCGGAACCGGACGAGGAGACGCTGCTCGCCATGTTCGACGAACCGGACTGACCCGGCCGCCCCGGCCCGCCATCCCCCGTGGGCCGTCCCCCGCCGTCTCCCTTGGGCGGTCCCCGCCGGCTATCCCGCGCGGGCGCCGGACGCCGCCGGCCGGGCCGTGGCGACCGCCACGCCGAACCCGACGCACGCCACGGTGAACAGGACGACGGGAGGGAGGGGCAGCAGCGCCACCGACAGGCCGAGCACCACCAGCGAGGCGGCCAGGGCCGGACCGCTCAGCGCGCGCGACCCGGTGATCAGGGCGGGGGCGGCGCGGGCCACGAGCAGGCAGATCAGCCCGCCGAAGACCAGGGCCGTACCCATGACCATCGACATGCCCAGGTCGATGTCGCGCAGGCTGCGCGAGACACCGCCGAGCCCGATCTCGTACGCCCGCATCGCCGCCACGGCGCGGGCCCGCCCGGGGTCCTCCGGGCGCAGCGCCATCACCAGCTCCAGGGTGAGGTGACCCGCGCCGGTGAGGATCCACGCCCAGGCCCCTGCGCGGAACGCGGCCGGTGCCCGGCGGGCCGCTCTCCCCGCTCCCGTTTCAGGCGGCATCCGTGCGTTCCTTCCACTCGCGTCCGATCATGCGGAGCATCGCCGGGTACACGCCGAGGTACCGGAACGGCTTGATGGCCGCCATGTAGGCGGCTCCCGCCCGGCCGTTGGGCTTCACCAGCACCGCCATGCGGCCGTGGTGGCCGCCCTTGCCGTCCGCGACCCAGCCGATGTGCATCACCGTGTGCACGGTCCGGTTGGCCATCTCGGCCGCCCACTCGTCGTGGGTCTGGTAGATCGAGGTGAACGACACCGTCCGGAAGTCCGGGCCCCGGGGGCCGTCGCGGAGGTCCGCCGGCAGCCGGTCCCGGAGGCTCGGCACGCGGCCGCCGACCCCGGAGGCGGGATCGTCCCAGCCGAGCAGGGCGCCCAGCTTCCGGCGGAGCGCGAAGAGCGCGCGGGGCACCGGGGAGGAGACCGGGCTCCCCGTGCGGTCGCCGTCGCCGCCCCCCTTCCCCTCGGTGAACTGGCGCACCAGCCGGTCGAGATCGTCCGGGCCGCCCGGTGTCGGCAGCTCCCACACGTCCTCGACCTGGAAGTCGCCGGCGATCTCGTGGATCCGCCAGGGGCGGGACGTGTGCGCGGCTTGGGGAAGTCTCATGGGGGTACCCCGATCCATCCGGTCTATACGATGGCGTACAGATCGACGATAGCCCCATCTGTACGGCACCGTATAGATGGGGTGGGACGTGAGAGGTGACACACCATGGCCGTGGCTCGTACGCCGCGCGGCAAGTGGATCGAGGAGGGGCTGCGCGCCCTCGCCGCCGGTGGCCCGGACGCCGTGCGGATCGAGCCGCTCGCGCAGGCGCTCGGCGTCAGCAAGGGCGGCTTCTACGGGTACTTCGCCAACCGGGAGGCGCTGCTCACCGAGATGCTGGACACCTGGGAGCGGGAGGTCACCGAAGCCGTGATCACCCACGTGGACGAAGGCGGCGGGGACGGCCGGGAGAGGCTGGAGCGGCTGTTCACCTTCGTCGCCGCGTCCGGCGACGAGGTTCCCCGCGGCCCGGTGCTCGATCTCGCCGTCCGCGACTGGGCCCGCCGCGACGAGGCCGTCGCGGAGCGGCTGCGGCGGGTCGACAACCGGCGCATGGACTATCTGCGCTCGCTCTTCGCGTCCTTCTGCCCCGACCCCGCCGATGTCGAGGTCCGCTGCATGGTCACCTTCTCGGTGCGCATCGGCGCGTACGTCGTCGCCGCCGACCACGCGGGCCGCAGCCGCGAGGAGGTCATGGACCTGACCAAGCAGTGGCTCCTGCGGTAGCCGAGGGCCGGTGACGGGTCCCCGCCCCGGGGGGACCCGTCACCGGCCCCGGGGGGCGGGCCCGCCGGGGATCAGGGCAGCCACGGACGCCAGGTGGCTTCGTTGGCCTTGACCCACTTCTCGGCCGCCGCCTCCGGTGAGAGCTTCTGCTCGGCGATCATCAGCGCCACGTCGTTCTGCGCCTCGGTCGTCCAGCGGAAGTTCTTCAGGAAGGCGGCCGCCTTCCCGCCCTTCTCCGCGAAGTCCGCGTTGAGGAACTTCTGCAAGGGCGTGTGCGGATAGGCGCAGGCGACCTTCTCGGGGTCGGCGTCACAGCCCTCCTTGTACGCGGGCAGCTTGACCTCCGTCATCGGCACCTTCTCGAACAGCCACTGAGGCTTGTACCAGTACGTCAGGAACGGCTTCTTCTCCTTGGCGAACTGCTTGATCTGGGTGATCTGAGCCGCCTCGGAACCGGCGAAGACGACCTTGTAGTCCAGGCCGAGGTTCTTCACCAGCGCCTTGTCGTTGGTGACGTACGACGGGGAGCCGTCCATGAGCTGGCCCTTGCCGCCGCTCTCCGCCGTGCGGAGCCGGTCGGCGTACTTGTTCAGGTTCTTCCAGTCGGTGACGTCCGGGTGCGCCTTCGCGAAGTACGTGGGGACGAACCAGCCGATGTGGCCGGTGACGCCCAGGTCACCACCGGGCGCGATGGTTTTCTTGTCCTTGACGTACCGCTGTTCCTGCTCGGGGTGGCCCCAGTCCTCCAGGAGGGCGTCCACCCGGCCCTGGCTGAGGGCGTCCCACGCGGGGACCTCGTCGACCTGGACGGTGTCGACGCGGTAGCCCAGTTCGTGTTCGAGCAGGTACTTCGCCACGGCGACGTTGGCCTGCGCGCCCACCCAGGACTGCACGGACAGCGTGACCGTCCTGGTGCCCTGGGCGGCGGCGTAGGGGGACGCCTGCTTGGTCATGTCGGCCGCGCCGCAGCCGGCCAGGGGGATGGTCAGCAGGGCGAGCGCCCCGGCTGCGGCGACCGTCGTACGCGTACGCACGTCAGGCCTCCTTTCCGGTCGGCTGGGTCACCCGGTCGAGCATCAGGCCCAGGCAGACGATGGCGGCGCCCGCGACCAGGCCGGTCGCCAGGTCGCCCTGCGCGAGGCCGAAGACGACGTCGTAACCGAGCGCGCCGCCGCCGACCAGGCCGCCGATGATGACGACGGCGAGGACCAGGACGACCGCCTGGTTGACCGCCAGCAGCAGTGCCGGCCGGGCCAGCGGGAGCTGGACCTGGCGCAGTTGCTGCCACGGCGTCGCGCCGAGCGAGCGGGCGGACTCCAGCGCGACCGGGTCGACGCCCCGCAGGCCCTGCGTGGTGATGCGGACGACGGCGGGCAGGGCGTACACCACGGCGGCGGCGACCGCCGGGGCGCGGCCCACGCCGAAGAGGGCGACCACCGGGATCAGGTACACGAACTGCGGCATGGTCTGGAAGACGTCCAGGACCGGCCGCAACACGCGCTCCACCCGCGTGCCGCGTGCCGCCGCCACCGCGACGGCGAAGCCCAGCAGCAGCGTGACGGCCACGGCGGCCAGCACCTGCGAGAGGGTGTCCAGCGACGCGTCCCACACGCCCAGGACACCGATGGCGGCCATCGCGGCGACGGCCGTCACCGCGGTGCGCCAGGTGCCGACGAGCAGCGCCAGCGCGCCGACCAGCAGCAGCAGCGCCCACCAGGGCAGGGCCTGGAGGCCGTCCCGTACGGGGTCGAGGACCCAGCCGGTGAAGTGGGCCGCCCAGTCGGCGGTGCCGCCGACGACGGGGACGCCCGAGTAGAGGTGGGCGGTCATCCAGTCGACGCCCCGGTTGACGGGCTCGGCGATGCCGACGTGCCACGCCTCGGGCCAGGTGGGCCCGCCGGCCAGGCGGCCGGCGAGGGCCGCGGCGGCCACCGCGACGACGGCGGTGATCCGCCCGCGTGCCGAACCGGACCGCGAGCGCGCGCCCGTGGCCGTACGGTCGAGCACGACGGCCAGCAGCACGATGGGGATGCCGGCGGCGAGGGCGGCGCCCACGTCGACGGAGGCGAGCGCCTGGTAGACGCGGTCGCCGAGGCCACCGGCGCCGATGACGGACGCGATGACGGCCATCGACAGCGCCATCATGATCGACTGGTTGACGCCGAGGAGCAGTTCCTTGCGGGCCAGCGGCAGCCGGGCGGTCAGCAGCCGCTGCCGGCCGGTGGCACCGAGCGAGGCCGACGCCTCCAGGACGCCGGGGTCGGCGGCGCGCAGGCCGAGCGCGGTGAGGCGGGCCATGGGCGGGGCGGCGTAGACGACGGTGGCGAGGACGGCCGCGGGGACGCCGATGCCGAAGACCAGGACGACCGGCAGCAGGTACGCGAACGCGGGCAGCACCTGCATGGTGTCGAGGACGGGCCGCAGGGCCCGGTGGGTGCGCTCCGACAGTCCGGCGGCGAGTCCGAGGAGGGCGCCGAGGGCGACGGACACGGCGACCGCGACGACCATGAGGGCCAGCGTCTGCATGGTCGGGACCCACATGCCGAGCAGCCCGCACACGGCGAACGCGGCGACGGCGAGGATCCCGAGGCGCGCTCCGGCGACCCGCCAGGCGATCAGGCCGGCGGCGGCGGTGACGCCGGCCCAGCCGGCGGCGAGGAGCACGAGGTAGACGCCGCGCACGGACAGGACGACGGCGTTGCTGACGTGCCCGAGGAAGTAGAGGAACAGCGGGTGGCTGTCGCGGTTGTCGACGATCCAGTCGCTGGCGTCGCCGAGCGGCCCGGACAGGTCGACCTGGAGCGCGGCCGGCCAGGTGCCGCGCCCGGCGAGGAGGAAGCCGAGCGGTACGAGGAGGAGGACGGCGGCCAGCGGCCAGTAGCGGCGTGCGGCGGCCGGTATCCGGGGGCGGGCGGGGGCGGTGACGGCCGCGGTCATGCCGCCGCCTTCCCGGCGGGGACGCCCGCGACGACCGAGAGCAGCCCCGCGTGGTCCACGACGCCCACGCAGCGGCCGGAGTCGACGACCCGCACCGGGCCGCCACTGCGGGCGACCGCCTCGATGGCCTCGGACACGGTCGCGCCGGGCGCGACGGCGGGGCCGGAGTCGGCTTCCCCGGCGCACGGCGGCCGCATGGCGGTGCGTACGGTCAGCACCTGCTCGCGCGGGACGTCCCGGACGAAGTCGCGGACGTAGTCGTCGGCGGGCGAGCCGACGATCTCCTCGGGCGTGCCGAGCTGCACGATCCGGCCGTCGCGCATCAGCGCGATCCGGTCGCCGAGGCGCAGCGCCTCGTTGAGGTCATGGGTGATGAAGATCATCGTGCGGCCCTCCTCGCGGTGGAGCCGGATGACCTCCTCCTGCATGTCGCGCCGGATCAGCGGGTCGAGCGCGCTGAACGGCTCGTCGAAGAGCAGGACTTCGGGGTCGACGGCGAGGGCGCGGGCGAGGCCGACGCGCTGCTGCTGGCCGCCGGAGAGCTGGCCGGGCCTGCGCTCCTCCATGCCCGCGAGGCCGACCTTGGTGACGACCTCGGCGGCCCTGGCGCGCCGTTCGGCCCGGCCCATGCCCTGGATCTCCAGGCCGTAGGCGACGTTGTCGAGGACCGAGCGGTGGGGCAGCAGGCCGAAGTGCTGGAAGACCATGGCGGCGCGGTGGCGGCGCAGTTCGCGCAGGCGCGAGGTGTCCATCGCCAGGATGTCCTCGCCGTCGATGGCGACGGTGCCGGAGGTCGGCTCGATGAGCCGGGTCAGACAGCGTACGAGGGTGGACTTGCCGGAGCCGGACAGGCCCATCACGACGAAGACCTCGCCCTTGCGGACGTCGAAGGAGACGTCACGGACGGCGGCGGTGCAGCCGGTGCGCTCGCGCAGTTCGGCGGCGGGGAGCTCGGCGAGATCGGAGCCGGGCACGCGGCCGGCCTTGGGGCCGAAGACCTTCCACAGGCCGTCGACGGAGAAGACGGGGGTGGGCGCGGACGTGCCGGGGGACGTGTCGGCGGGGGTCGGTGCGGGGGTACTCACGGGGGCGCTCATCAGGCACCACCTCCCAGTAGTTCGGCGGCCTTTTCGCCGACCATCAGCACCCCGATCATCGGGTTGACGGCCGGCATGGTCGGGAAGACGGACGCGTCGGCGATCCTGATGCCGTCGAGTCCGCGGATCCTCAGGTCGGGGCCGACCACGGCCCGCTCGTCGTCGACGGCGCCCATGCGGCAGGTGCCGGCGGGGTGGTAGACGGTGTGCGCGACCTTGCGGGCGTACTCGCTGAGCTCCTCGTCCCCGGTGACGTCGGGGCCGGGGCAGACCTCGCGCTTGAGCCAGCCGGCGAGCGGTTCGGTCCTGGCGATCTCGCGGGCGATGCGGATGCCGTCGACGAGGGTGCGGCCGTCGTAGTCGTCCTCGTCGGTGAAGTACCGGAAGTCGAGGGCGGGCTTGGCCTCGGGGTCGGCGCTGGTGAGGTAGAGCCGGCCGCGGCTGCGCGGCTTGGGGATGTTCGGCGTCATCGACACGCCGTGCGCGGGGCGTTCGTAGCCCAGCCGCTCGGGGTTGTCGGTGAACGGGATCTGGTAGAAGTGGAACATCAGGTCCGGGCCCCTGGACTCCGGGTCGCGCCGGACGAACAGGCCCGCGTCGCTGTCCATGGCGGAGTTGTCGGGGATGGGCCCGTCGGTCTCCCAGACGATGACCGACTCCGGGTGGTCGAGCAGGTTCTCGCCGACGCCCGGCAGGTCGTGGACGACCGGGATGCCCAGCGCTTCGAGGTCCTTGGCCGGGCCGATGCCGGAGTGCAGCAGCAGCCGGGGGGTGTCGACCGCGCCCGCGCAGACGAGGACTTCGCGGCGGGCGGTGACGAGCCGCTCGGTGCCGTCCTTGGTCCGGACGTGGACGCCGCGGGCCGTGGTGCCGTCGAGCTCCAGCTTGTACGCCCAGGTCTCCAGCATCAGATGCAGATTGGGACGTTTGCCCATGATCGGGTGGAGGTACGCGACCGACGCGGAGGAACGCTTGTTGTCCTCCGGGTGGTAGGCGAGGTCGAAGAACCCGGCGCCCTCGTGGAACGGCTTGGTGTTGAAGCCCTCGACGCGCGGGACGCCCAGCGCGGCCTGTGCGGCGTCGACGAAGTCGCGGGCGATGGCGTTCCGGTCCTTCTCGTCCACCGGGACGATGTTGTTGAGGAGCTTGTCGAAGTACGGGTCCATGGCGGCGGCGTTCCAGCCGTGGGCCCCGGCCTCCTCCCACTCGTCCCAGTCGGAGGGCAGCGGCTTGAAGGAGATGAGCGTGTTGTGCGAGGAGCAGCCGCCGAGGACACGGGCGCGGCTGTGCCGGATGTGGGAGTTGCCGCGTGGCTGTTCGGTGGTGGGGTAGTCGTAGTCGAGGTCGCCGCCGAGCAGGCCCATCCAGCGGCGAAGGGTCAGGACGTCGGGGCGGTCGACGTCGGACGGCCCGCCCTCGATGACGGCGACGGTGACGCCGGGGTCCGCGGTGAGGCGGTGGGCGATGACGCTGCCGGCGGTGCCGCCGCCGACGATGACGTAGTCGTACGTGGTGGTGTCGCTGTCGCTCATGGTGGTGCCGCTCGTGGTGGTGTCGCTCATGGTGGTGTTTCCCTCGTCCTCGTCAGCCCGCGAACCAGCGCACGGGGCGCGGGGCGAGGTTCTGGTAGACGTGCTTGGTCTCGCGGTACTCGGCGAGACCGGCCGGGCCCAGCTCGCGGCCGATGCCGCTCTTGCCGAACCCGCCCCACTCCGCCTGCGGCAGGTAGGGGTGGAAGTCGTTGATCCAGACGGTGCCGTGGCGGAGCCGTCCGGCGACGCGCCGGGCGCGGCCGGGGTCGGCGGACCAGACGCCGCCGGCCAGTCCGTACTCGGTGTCGTTGGCGAGGGCGACGGCCTCGTCCTCGGTGCGGAAGGTCTCGACGGTGAGGACCGGGCCGAAGACCTCTTCGCGCACGACCCGCATCCCGCGGTGGCAGCGGTCCAGGACGGTGGGGCGGTAGAAGTACCCGTCGCCGTACGCCGGGCCGGTGGGGCGTTCGCCGCCGGCGCGCAGGACGGCGCCCTCGGCGAGCGCGGAGGCGACGTACTCCTCGGTGCGGGCCAGTTGCTGCGCGGAGACCAGGGGGCCGCACTCGACGCCCTTCTCGGTGCCGCGCCCGAGGCGGATCCGCTCGGCCCGGCGGGCGAGTTCGGTGACGAACCGCTCGCGCAGGGACTCCTCCACGATGAGGCGGGAGCCGGCCGAGCAGACCTGGCCGCTGTGGATGAAGGCCGCGTTGAGCGCCTGGTCGACGGCGGTGTCGAAGCCCTCGTCGGTGGCGCAGGCGTCAGCGAAGACGACGTTGGGGTTCTTGCCGCCCAGCTCCAGGGCGACCTTCTTGACGCTGTCGGCGGCGGCGCGCATCACCTTCGTGCCGCTGACGAGTCCACCGGTGAACGACACCAGGTCGACGTCGGGGTGTTCGGACATGCGGGCGCCGACCGGATCGCCGGGGCCGGTGACCAGGTTGGCGACACCCTCGGGGAGGCCCGCCTCGGCGAGGAGCCGGATGAGGGCGACGGTGGTGAGCGGGGTGATCTCGCTCGGCTTGATCACAAATGTGTTGCCCGCCGCGAGCGCCGGGGCGATCTTCCAACTGGCCTGGAGCAGGGGGTAGTTCCAGGGCGTGATCAGCGCGCAGACGCCGACGGGCTCGTGGACGACGACGCTGTGGATGTCGGGTGACCCGGCGTCGACGACCCGGCCGCCGCCCTCGTTGATGACGAGGTCGGCGAAGTAGCGGAAGGCGTCGGTGACGCAGTCGACGTCGACGCGCCCTTCCTCCAGGGTCTTTCCGGCGTCCCGGCTCTCCAGGAGGCCGATCTCCTCGCGGTCGCGCTGGAGGAGGTCGGCGACGCGGCGCAGCAGCGCGGCCCGCTCGGCGACGGGGGTGCGGGGCCACGGGCCCCGGTCGAACGCGGCGCGGGCGGCGGCGATCGCGGCGTCCGTGTCCTCGGTCCCGCCTTCCGCCACGACGGCGAGGGTCGTGGCGTCGGCGGGGTCGAGGATCTCGCGCGTGGCGCCGGTGGCGGCCGCTCGCCACTCTCCGCCCACGTGGATGGTCTGTTGGTCCGACACGTCGCGTTTGCCTTCCGTTCCCGGTTGATTCGTCACCGACGGTGGTCGGCGACCCGGGTCCCTGCCCCCAAGAGGGGAAAGCATGCGCGAAAGTGGGCTTGCTCACTCCGTGCCGGACGAGCGAGATGATTACTCTCAGTGAGCGGCGGCGAGGTGCGGCACCTCGTCGATCTCGTCGGGAGCGTCGTCCTGGACCCGCAGGCAGGCCACCCACGCCGGCAGCATCCAGTGCGTGACCAGCAGGGCGAACAGCACCGGGAACAGCGCGGTCCCGTCGAAGCGGACTCCGCCGAGCCAGGCGGCGCCCCCCGTCCCGGCCGCCCCCGCGCACAGCAGCCCGAGAGTGATCCGGTGGGCGACGGCCCGCACCCGGTCGCGCTCCACGAGCTGCCGTTCGTCCAGCATCCTGCCGCGCAGCTCCAGCAGCCCGCGGGTGCTGCCGTTGATGACGCCCATGGCGACGCACCACGGGGGGATCACCCCGAGGAGGGCGAACGGCGCCCACCGCGAGTCCCCGTGGACGCTGCCGAGCCAGAGCGCGACCTCGGCGGCGGTGAGCGCGATGTGCGCCGCCACCCAGGCGCGCCGGCGGCCGGCCGTACGGCTGAGCGCCCGCCCCTCCGGCCGGTTCATGATCGCGTACAACCGCCGGTCGTAGCGCGTCGCGGTCGTGGTCATTTCTTCCTCCCGTGTACCCCGTAGACCTCTTCGGTGAGCGGCGGGAACGGCTCCAGGGAGAACAGCGCCTCCACGGGCAGCCCGAAGTGACGCGCCGCCTTCAACGCCAGGTCGAGGCTGGGGTTGTACTGCCCCCGCTCGATATAGCCGATGGTCTGATAGTGGACGCCGAGGGCGTCGGCGAGTGCCTGACGCGACACCTTCCGCTCCGCCCGGATCACCGCCAGCCTGTTGTGCACCTGCTCGCTCATGCATAAGAAGTACTACATCTCATAGCGCTTTCGCAATGATCCGAATGGATGACCGGTACGGGCGTCGCTCCCCACCGGGACCGCCGGGCCGCCCTAGGGTGCGACCATGCGCAGCAGCGACGACCGCGTCTACCTCGCCCCCGTCGACCACCTGCGGGCCGTCGCCGCCGTGCTCGTCGTCCTCTACCACGGGTGCCAGTTGCTGAGCGCGCGCATCGAGGGCCGGCGCTTCGTCCCGGCGACGGACTGGCTGTACTCCTCCAACCCCGCCGCCACGCTCGTCTTCGAGGGCCACACCGGCGTGGCGCTGTTCATGGTCCTGTCCGGCTTCATCTTCACCGTCGGCACGTACGGCAAGCCGGTCCGCTACGGCCGGTTCCTCGCCAACCGGCTGCTGCGCATCTACCCGCTCTACCTGGTCGTCGCCGTCCTGGGCCTCGCCACCCAGGTCACCCTGCCCACGTTCCAGGACCTGCTGCGGATCCTGACCTTCGCGACACCGGCCCAGCCGTACGGGGGCGTCTTCTGGACGCTGTGCGTGGAGATGCAGTTCTACCTGGTCTTCCCGCTGCTGGGCCGGCTCCTCGCCGAGCGCGGCCCCGGCGCGCTGCTGCGGCTGCTGGCCGCGGTGTTCCTGCTGCGGGCGCTGGTGTGGCTGAGCAGTCCGGCGCCCGGGCCGCACACCGCCTCGCTCTACCTGGGGCTGGCCGGGCGGATCGACCAGTTCCTGCTGGGGATGCTGGCCGCCTGGGTGTACGTCCACCACCGGGAGCGGCTGCGGGCGAGGTGGCTGCCGCCGGTCGCGCTGGCGCTGGCGCTGGGCCTGCTCTGGTCGTTCAACCAGGTGCACGGGTTCGTCTCGGACAGCCCGCTGAAGCTGGCCTGGAGCGGGGTGGAGGGGGCGGTGTGGGCCCTGGTGGTGGCGGCGTACGTGGCCGGCCACCGGAGCGCGGCCGACGGGTGGCCGTCGCGGGCAGCGGCCAGGCTCGGGGAGGTGAGCTTCTCCGTCTACCTCACGCACTTCATGGTGCTGACGGTGACCGGCGAGTACCTGGTCGGCGGGTCCGGGTGGTTCCCGGGCGGCCTGCCCCCGGTGTGGGCGGCCTTCCTGGTGACGCTGCTGGTGGCGCTCCCGCTGACGGTCGCGGTGTCGTTCCTGACGTACCACGCCATCGAGCTGCCGTTCCTCCGGCTGCGCCGCCCCTACCTCGGCGCCGGCGCGGCCGCGGAGACACCGCGCCCCCGGCAGCGCGAGGGCCACCGGGGGCGGTGAGGACGTGACCGTACGGACCGGACCCCGTCCATGGAGCGGGGGGTCCGTCCGCCGGGCGGTGGCTCAGATGAGGCCGAGACCGCGGACCGCGTCGCGCTCCTCGACCAGCTCCTGCACGGAGGCGTCGATGCGGGCGCGGGAGAACTCGTTGATGTCCAGGCCCTGGACGATCTCGTACGTGCCGTTCTTGCAGGTGACCGGGAAGGACGAGATGAGGCCCTCGGGGACGCCGTAGGAGCCGTCCGACGGGATGCCCATGGAGGTCCAGTCGCCCTCGGCGGTGCCGTTGACCCAGGTGTGGACGTGGTCGATCGCGGCGTTCGCGGCGGAGGCGGCCGAGGAGGCGCCACGGGCCTCGATGATCGCGGCACCGCGCTTGGCGACGGTCGGGATGAAGTCGTCGGCCAGCCACTGCTGGTCGGCCACGACCTCGGCGGCGTTCTTGCCGGCGATCTCCGCGTGGAAGATGTCGGGGTACTGGGTGGCCGAGTGGTTGCCCCAGATCGTCAGGCGCTTGATGTCGGTGACCGGGGCGCCGGTCTTCTTCGCGAGCTGCGAGATCGCGCGGTTGTGGTCCAGGCGGGTCATCGCGGTGAAGCGCTCGGCCGGTACGTCCGGGGCGGCGGCCTGCGCGATGAGCGCGTTGGTGTTGGCCGGGTTGCCCACGACGAGGACCTTGATGTCGTCCGCGGCGTTGTCGTTGATGGCCTTGCCCTGCGGCTTGAAGATGCCGCCGTTGGCCTCCAGCAGGTCACCGCGCTCCATGCCCTTGGTGCGCGGACGGGCGCCCACCAGCAGGGCCACGTTCGCACCGTCGAACGCGACGTTCGGGTCGTCGGTGATCTCGATGCCGCGCAGCAGCGGGAAGGCGCAGTCGTCGAGCTCCATGGCGGTGCCCTCGGCGGCCTTGAGGCCCTGCGGGATCTCCAGGAGGCGCAGCTTGACCGGCACGTCCGCGCCGAGCAGGTGGCCGGAGGCGATGCGGAAGAGCAGCGCGTAACCGATCTGGCCGGCCGCGCCGGTCACGGTGACATTCACGGGAGTGCGGGTCATGGCGATCTCCGTAAGACAGCTGGCGGTGGGGGTCCCTGCCCCTGGTGCTGGACGTCTCTCTCTGATCGATCTCTCGACATGAAGAGATATCCAGCGGTCAGGCTATCCGACCCGGGCCCCCCGCAACCCCCGCCCCCTTGTGTCGCGGCTCACTGCCCGGTCGTGCAGCCCTCCGTGCCGTCGGCCAGCGTGGCGCAGGCCTTCGGCTCGGTGCCGGTGGCCACCGCCACCATCGGCGTGTACGCGTCCTTGTCGATCTTCACCGAGCCGTTCTGCGCCTCGCCGCCCGCGCTGATCGTGACCTTGTCACCGGCCACCGCCCGGGTGATGCGGGCCCAGGCCGCTCCGCACGTCTTGCTGTACCGGACCTCGATCTTCGAGGCGCCGACGGTCGCCGAGGACGACGTCACGGCGTACTCGCCGCCGCAGCCCATGGCCTCGGGATCCTGGCCCGTGCAGTCGTCGCCGCTGCACTTCACTCCGGCGGGCAGTGCCTTGGGCGCGCTGGTGCTGGGGGTGGCCGCCGGTGACCGGGCGACGTCCTTGGCGGGGGCGTCGCCGCCCGAGCCGAGGTCGCTCAGCAGGACGGCCGCGGCTATCACCAGCAGCGCTCCGACGAGCCCGATGGCGAACATGGTCGCCTTGCGCCTGCCGCCGGAGGCCTTGGCCGGCCCCGGCGCGGGCGCGGAACCCGGCGCGTGCGCCGCCGGCCGGGGCGCCGGACCGCGGCGGGCCGGCCCGTTGGGGCCGCCGTCGGGCGGTATGACGGACGGGCGGCCGGCGCTCCGGCCGGGGCCCGTCACGGTGACGGCGGAGCCCCGGTCGTCGGCGCCCGGCGCGGAGGAGCCCGGTGCGGAGGAGGGCGCGGAGGAGCCGGGCGCGGAGGCCGCGCCCCGGTCGGTGTCCCGGTCGGGACCCGGGTCCGCGCCGCGGTCCACGCCGCGGCCGGTGCCGCGCGCCCCGCGGCCCGTGCCCGGGGCCGCCTTGACCCGCGAGGAGCCGTCGGCCCCGGGTCCGGCGGTGCCGCCGAACTCGCCGAGCGCGGCGCGCGCCTGGGAGATCCGTATGGCCTCCATCGTCATGTCGTGGCGCATCTCGGCGCGGCTCCAGGCGCGCTCCGCGAGCTCCCACATGGTCGTGAGGTGCACCGGGTTCGTCCCGGTGACCTCGGCCAGTGCGACGATCGCTCCCTTGGGGGCGAGGAGCCGCCCGTTGAGATAGCGCTCCCACGATGTCTTGCTGTACCCGGTGCGGTCCGATACCGCGGCGATGCTCAGACCACTGCGGTCCACCAGCCGGCGCAGCTGACTCGCGAACTCCTTGACCTGCGGATCGAGTTCTTCCGGTAGCGCCTTCCAACGAGGCATTGCTTCCCCCTTGTCCCCCGTACGTGCCTGATGTGCTCCCCGCGCTGCGTGCCCCCTGACGCCTCCCGGTGCTCGCCGGGTGTTCACCCGGGAGTCCACCGAGAGGGATGCGCGGAGCCAGGATGACAGTTCCTGGAGCGGGGGCGCACGGGCGCATCCGGAACCTGAGCGTGCCCCCTTACGCGCCCCTGTCCCGAGTGCCGCCCCAGTTTCGCATCCGTTGCGGGTCGATCACACCATGCCGGAATGGTCACCTCCGTGCCACAGGCCCCGGACATGTCTTGATCCTGCTTGGCGGGTGCATGACGCTCTTGTGCAGGTCACGGCGCCCGTCCTGCTCGGGGGAGAGGACGGGCGCCGCGGCTCGCCCGGCCACGGGTGTCGTACGACTCACATCGACAGCATCCGCTTCTGGAACCCGGTGTCGAGGACGTCCAGGAACTGTTCCGTGGTCAGCCACGGATGCTCGGGAGAGATCAGCCCGGCCAGGTCCCGGGTCATCTGGCCGCCCTCCACGGTCTCCACGCAGACCTCCTCCAGCGCCCGCGCGAACCGCACCACCTCCGGCGTGCCGTCCAGGGCGCCGCGGTGGGCGAGGCCCCGGGTCCACGCGAACACCGAGGCGACCGGGTTCGTCGAGGTGGACCGGCCCTGCTGGTGGCGGCGGTAGTGGCGGGTGACCGTGCCGTGCGCGGGCGCCGCCAGGAGGGTCCGTCCGTCGGGCGTCATCAGCACCGACGTCATCAGGCCGGGGGACCCGAAGCCCTGGGTCACGGCGTCCGCCTGGACGTCGCCGTCGTAGTTCTTGCACGCCCAGACGAAGCCGCCCGCCTGCTTCGGGGCGGAGGCGACCACGTCGTCGATGAGCCGGTGCTCGTAGGTCAGCCCCGCCTCGTCGAAACCGGCCCGGAACTCGGCGTCGTAGACCTCCTGGAAGACGTCCTTGAACCGCCCGTCGTACTTCTTCAGGACCGTGTTCTTGGTGGTCAGGACGACCGGGAGGCCGCGGGTCAGGCCGTAGCGGAAGGAGGCCCGGGCGAAGTCCCGGACCGACTCGTCGAGGTTGTACATCGACAGCGCGATGCCCGCGCCCGGGAACGCGCACACCTCCAGCTCGACCGGGTCGGAGCCGTCCTCCGGCGTGAAGGTCATGGTGAGCGTGCCGGGGCCGGGGACCTTGAGTTCGGTGGCGCGGTACTGGTCGCCGAAGGTGTGCCGGCCGACGACGATCGGCCGCGTCCAGGACGGGACGGGCCGCGGCACGCCGTCCATGATGACCGGCTCGCGGAACAGCACGCCCCCGAGGACGTCCTGGACGGTGGCGTCGGGCGCCCGGTACATCGCCTTGAGGCCGAACTCCTCGACGCGCGCCTCGTCCGGGGCGATCGTGGCGCACTTGACGCCGGCGCCGTGCTCGGCGACCGCCTCGGCGGCGTCCACGGTCACCCGGTCGCGGGTGGCGTCGCGGTTCTGGATGCCCAGGTCGAAGTACACCAGGTCGACGTCGAGGTAGGGCAGGATCAGCCGGTCCTTGATGAACCGCCAGACGATGCGGGCCATCTCGTCACCGTCGAGCTCGACGACGGGCCGGGCAACCTTGGTCTTGGGCATGGGGCGGTACGTCCCTCTCGCGCGGCGAGGCATCTCTCGCCGTCAAGGTACTCGCGAGGACGCACCCGGCCCCCGACACGCGGCGCGGCGCGCCGCCGGACACGCCCAAGGGCGTGTGTCGGCACCCGCCCTGTGGACACGCCCTAGCGGACCGCGAACCGGACGGCGTCCTCCAGGAAGGGGACCTCCAGCCAGGGGCGCGGCTGGGTCATCAGGGACAGCAGCACGATGCTGAGCCCGAGCACGCCGTACGCGGCCATGTCGGTGAAGCGGGAGCGGACGGCGAGCATGCCCACCGAGGGCAGGACGCGCCGCATGACGGCGCCGGTGAGCAGCGCGACGCCGATGAGCATCGCCCCGATGCGGGACGCCTGGGGGAACGGGTCGAACCCGACGACCAGCAGGCCGAGCGCGGCCAGCCCCAGCACGGTGAGCAGCGGCCACTGCCGGGCGGGCGCCGGCGCGTCCCCCGGCGCGGCCCGGCCGCCGCCCTCCGGCCGCGCGGTGTCCCGCGTCACGGTCGGCGGCCTCCGCGACCCCCCGGCCCGCCGCGCCCCCTCGGGGGCGGTGCCGGCGTCCGGTGCGGAGTCCGTGGGGCCCGCGTCCGGAGCGGGCGTCTGCCCGTCCGGCGCGGGGCCGGAGTCCGGGGTGCGGCCCGCGTCCGCGGCGGGCGCGGTCGCGGGCGCCTCCCGGTCGGGGGCGTCCGCGCCGGAGGCGGGGCCCCCGGCGGGCGCGGGCGCGGCGGGGGGGCCCGCCGCCTCCCGGCCGGTGCCGGGACCGGATCCGCGCCCGGCCGCGGACGGCCGGGTCGGGGTGGCGGAGTCGTCGTTCGCCCGTACGCCCATGGGGTCGCCCTCTCCGGTCCGGCTCAGCTCGCGGTGGCGGCGGCGCGCTCGGCCGCCTCGACGACGTTGACCAGCAGCTGGGCACGCGTCATGGGGCCGACGCCGCCGGGGTTGGGGGCGCGCCAGCCGGCGACCTC
Organism: Streptomyces sp. NPDC039423; assembly: GCF_055598725.1. Lineage (NCBI taxonomy): Bacteria > Bacillati > Actinomycetota > Actinomycetes > Kitasatosporales > Streptomycetaceae > Streptomyces > Streptomyces sp. NPDC039423. The sequence continues at coordinate 278,872 of NZ_JBVKAH010000002.1, read as the reverse complement.
GTTGACGCCCGGGTGCACGTCACCCATGATCCTGCCGCTCTCGTCACGGCTGACGCCCACGTCCAGGACGGCGGCGCCGGGCTTGACGTGCTCCGGCTTGATCAGGTGCGGCACGCCCGCCGCGGCCACGATGATGTCGGCGCGCCGCAGGTGCGCGGCGAGGTCCCGCGTACCGGTGTGGCACTGCGTGACCGTCGCGTTCTCGGACTTGCGGGTGAGCAGCAGCGGCATCGGGCGCCCGATGGTCGTACCGCGGCCGACGACCACGACCTCCGCGCCGTTGATCTCGACGCCGTGCGCGCGCAGCAGCGTGATGATGCCGTTGGGGGTGCAGGGCAGCGGCGCGGGCTCGTTCAGCACGAGGCGGCCCAGGTTCATCGGGTGCAGCCCGTCCGCGTCCTTGGCCGGGTCCATCAGCTCCAGGATGCGGTTCTCGTCGATGCCCTTGGGGAGCGGCAACTGCACGATGTAGCCGGTGCAGGACGGGTCGTCGTTCAGCTCCCGGACGACCGCCTCGATCTCCTCCTGCGTGGCGGTGGCGGGCAGTTCGCGCTGGATGGAGGCGATGCCCACCTGCGCGCAGTCACGGTGCTTGCCCGCGACGTACTTCTGGCTGCCCGGGTCGTCGCCGACCAGGACGGTGCCGAGGCCGGGGGTGATGCCCTGGGCCTTGAGGTCCGCCACGCGGGCGGTCAGGTCGGACTTGATCGCGGCTGCGGTGGCCTTGCCGTCGAGAATCTGGGCGGTCATGTGCCCATCCTCGCGGATGACCCCGCCCCGGTTCCAATTCGCGCGGCGCCCGGCCGTACGCGGTGGCCGGCCGGACGGCGGGTGAGGTTGCACTTGCACAACGCTCTGTTATTCCGACTGGACAAGAAGTCGACTATACGACGACGATGATCCGCGCAGTGCCGCGGGCAGTGCCGGGGGGCAAAACCGCTCAAAAGTATGTGAAGTTCCTCCGCGCGGGCCGCGCCGTCCCCGCACACCAACGGAGGAAACCCGCCATGAGCTTCGGCGACCCGAACAATCCCTACGGCCAGCCCCAGGGCCAGCCCCAGCAGCCGGGCTACGGCTACCCGCAGCAGGGTCAGCCCCAGCAGCCCGGCTACGGCTACCCGGCCGCCCCGCCCCCGCCGGCCTACGGTGCCGGCTACCCGGGCGGCGCGCCGATGACGATGCCGGGCCTGATGCAGACGGCCCGCGTGCTGCTCTTCATCGTCGCCGGTCTCCAGATCATCTTCGGCATCGTCTTCGCCTTCGTCATCGCGGCGGCGCAGGACGTGTCGGACTCGGTGGGCGCGGGTGACGCGACCGACGGACTGGCCGGTCTCGGCTTCATCGTCGTGGTCATCCTGCTCGCCTTCGCGGGCCTGGCCATCTTCCTCGGAGTCAAGTTCTCCAAGGGCGGCAACGGCATCCGGGTGACGACGATCGTCTACTCGGCGCTGTACCTGCTGCTGAGCCTCGCCAACTTCGCGGGCGGCGAGGCCTCTTCGGCGGTCGGCGGCATCATCGGTCTCGCCATCGGCGGCATCATCCTCGCCTCGATGGTGACCAGCAGCGCCAGCGCCTGGTTCAACCGCCCGCGTTACTGACACGCGTACCGATCCGCGTACCGCTACGCGCCACTGCTGACACACACGCAGCACGCCCGAAGGCCGGGGCCCACCGCTCGACAGCGGGGGCCCCGGCCTTCGGCGTCGTACGACGGCGTACGAACGGGGTACGAGGGGGTACGGCTCAGTGGAAGAAGTGGCGCGTGCCGGTGAAGTACATCGTCACGCCCGCCTTCTTCGCGGCCTCGACGACCAGTTCGTCACGGACCGAACCGCCCGGCTGGACCACGGCCTTGACGCCCGCGGCGGTGAGGATCTCCAGCCCGTCGGGGAACGGGAAGAACGCGTCGGACGCGGCGTACGCGCCACGGGCGCGCTCCTCGCCGGCGCGCTCGACGGCGAGCTTGGCCGAGTCGACCCGGTTGACCTGGCCCATGCCGACGCCGACCGAGGCGCCGTCCTTGGCGAGCAGGATCGCGTTGGACTTGACGGCGCGGCAGGCGCGCCACGCGAAGGCCAGCTCGGCCAGCTCCTCCGCCGACAGCGCCTCGCCGGTGGCGAGGGTCCAGTCGGCCGGGTCGTCGCCCTCCGCCTGGAGACGGTCGGTGACCTGGAGCAGCGCACCGCCGTCGACGGGCTTGACCTCGACCGGGGCGGCGGGGGCGCCGGGGGCGCGCAGCACGCGGATGTTCTTCTTGCGGGCCAGGACCTCGACCGCGCCGTCCTCGTAGTCGGGGGCGACGATGACCTCGGTGAAGATGTCGGCCACCTGCTCGGCCATCGCCACGGAGACCGGGCGGTTGACGGCGATGACACCGCCGAAGGCCGACAGCGGGTCGCAGGCGTGCGCCTTGCGGTGCGCCTCGGCGACATCGGCGCCGATGGCGATGCCGCACGGGTTGGCGTGCTTGATGATCGCCACGCACGGCTCGGAGTGGTCGTACGCGGCCCGGCGCGCGGCGTCGGTGTCCGTGTAGTTGTTGTACGACATCTCCTTGCCGTGGAGCTGCTCGGCCTCGGCGAGGCCGCCGCCCTCCTCGGTGACGTACAGCGCGGCGTCCTGGTGCGGGTTCTCGCCGTAGCGCAGCACGTTCCGGCGGGCGTAGGTCGCGCCCAGGAAGTCCGGGAAGCGGCTCTCGTCGGCCGGGGCGTAGGAGGACGCGAACCAGGACGCGACGGCGACGTCGTACGCCGCGGTGTGCTGGAACGCCTCGGCGGCCAGGCGCTTGCGGGCGGTCAGGTCGAAGCCCCCCGCCTTGACGGCGTCGAGGACGTCGCCGTACCGCGCCGGGGAGGTGACGACCGCGACGGAGGGGTGGTTCTTGGCGGCGGCGCGGACCATGGAGGGGCCGCCGATGTCGATCTGCTCGACGCACTCGTCCGGCGTGGCCCCGGAGGCGACCGTCTCGCGGAACGGGTACAGGTTCACCACGACCAGCTCGAACGGCTCCACGCCCAGCTCGGCGAGCTGCTCGCGGTGGGCGTCCAGACGCAGGTCGGCGAGGATCCCGGCGTGCACGCGCGGGTGCAGCGTCTTGACGCGGCCGTCCAGGCACTCGGGGAAGCCGGTCAGCTCCTCGACCTTGGTGACCGGGACGCCGGCCGCGGCGATCCTCCCGGCGGTGGAGCCGGTGGAGACCAGCTCGACGCCGTTCTCGTGCAGCCCGCGGGCGAGCTCCTCCAGCCCCGTCTTGTCGTAGACACTGATCAACGCGCGACGGATGGGCTTATTCACCGACATGAACCTTTCGTCCCTCAATGCGGTAGCCGTGCCGGGCCAGACGCCCCACGACCTCGACGAGCAGCGAGCGCTCGACTTCCTTGATGCGCTCATGGAGAGCGTCTTCGTCGTCCTCGTCCCGGACCCCGACCACGCCCTGGGCGATGATCGGGCCGGTGTCGACGCCGTCGTCGACGAAGTGGACGGTGCAGCCGGTGACCTTCACCCCGTGCGCGAGGGCGTCCCGCACACCGTGGGCACCGGGAAAACTGGGCAGCAGGGCCGGGTGCGTATTGACGATCCGGCCGCCGAACCGGGCCAGGAACTCCCGGCCGAGGATCTTCATGAACCCGGCCGAGACGACCAGGTCCGGCTCGTACGCGGCGGTCGCCACGGTCAGCGCGTGGTCCCACGCGTCGCGCGTGGCGTGGTCCTTGACCCGGCACACGAAGGTGGGCAGCCCGGCCCGCTCGGCCCGCTCCAGGCCGGCGATGCCGTCGCGGTCGGCGCCGACGGCGACGATCCGGGCCCCGAAGCCATCGGGATCGTCACCGATGGCGTCGAGCAGAGCTTGCAGGTTCGTCCCCGATCCGGAGACCAGGACGACGAGGCGGGCGGCAGCCACGGGGAAACCCTTTTCGCGTTGCTTTGTGTGGTCCTACGAATGAATCGGGCCCCTCGATACGGGGAACTCTACGAGAGAGCCGACTGTCAGCAACGATACCGGCACACCGGGCCGCCCCCACGGGACGGGGGCGGGGCCGGGGGGTAGCGTCTGGGGCAGGGCCGTCCCCCGACCGGACGGACACGACGACACGAGACTCCCGCCCGCGCTGTCGCGCCGGCCCGGGGTCTGAGGGGAAGACGTTCACCACATGCCGGACCGACGCCGCCGCACGGCCATCCATCTCCTGCCGCGGGAACGCCAGTCCACGGAGCCCAGGGACGAGGACAACCCGTTCGCGCCGCCGCCGGAGGGCCGGCCGGACCAGCCCTGGCAGCCGCGCCGGCCTTCGCACGGCGACGACGCCCCGGAGGGCTCGTCCGAGGAGCAGGACCGTGACCGCCCGGCCTGGGGCAGCCAGTGGAGCCCCCGGCAGCCGGGGCGATCCTCCGGGGGCTTCGGCAACCGGCCGAACGGCGAGCAGCAGGGCGGCGGCCAGGGCCAGGGCGGCCCCGAGGCCCCGGCCCCGCGCTGGGACCCGACCGATCCGGCGCAGCGCCGCGCGCGCTACGCGCTGCTGTCGGGCATGTGGGCGTTCCTGTTCGCGATCTTCGACTTCCCGGAGATCGGCCTGCTGCTGGGCGCCCTGGCCCTGTACTGGGGCACCAGCTCCCTGCGCGCCAAGGGCCGCCGCCCGGCCGCCGCTCCGCGGTCCCCGGCCGGAGCCGCGGCGGGCGCCCCGTCCGTGCCGCCCGCCCCGTCCGTGCCGCCCGCCCCGGCGGGCCCGCCGCCCGGCTCGGGCCGCTCGCAGACGACCGCCGCGGTGAGCGGTCTGGTGACGGCGGCGCTGGCGCTGGTGATCGTGGCGGCGACGTTCACGATCCAGATCGTCTACCGCGACTACTACGCGTGCGTCGACGACGCCCTGACCAAGACCGGTCAGCTCTCCTGCAACCAGTTGCTCCCGGAGCCCCTGCGGGACGTCTTCGGCGTGCAGGAGTAGGACTACCGGGAGGACTACCGGGGCGGTACGCCACCCTCGGCGCCGCCGTCCGCGGCGTCCGGGGCGATGTCCGGGGGCTCGGGGGCGGCGGGGGCGTCCTGATCGGCGGGGGCGTCGGGTCCGGTGGGGGCATCGGGTCCGGTGCGGGTGTCCGGGGCGTCGGCCGGTCCGGTGCCGGTGTCCGGCGCGGGGTGGTCCGGCGCGGGGTGGTCCGGGGCCTTTCCGGCCGCCGGTACGGGCGGGGCGGCCGTCGGGGCGGGCGGGAACGGGGCCATGAGGCCGCCCGAGGCCTCCTTGAGCGCCGACCAGCGGGCCTCGCGGGCGGCAGGGTCCTCCCATGTCGCGGGCAGGACGTCGTAGGGCTCGAAGGCCGGGTCCCCGGGGTCGTCCTCCGGCGCCGGCCGCTCCGGCGCCCGTACCGCCGCCGCCTCCGACGCCATCTCCGATGCGGCCTCCGACGCCGTCTCCGCGGCCTTCGCCACCTTCGCCACCTTCGCCACCTTCGCCACCGGCGGACGCTCCGGCGCGGGCACCGGGGGCGGAGCCGCCGCCGCGCGCTCGCCCCGCCGCCGCCACACCCGCAGCACCAGGGCCACCGGAAGGCCCAGCCCCGCGGTCCACGCCATCGCCGCCCCGCCGGCCTGCCACCACACCGGGCCGAACGCCGCCAGGCGCCCCGTCCCCAGCGGCCCGCCCGCGGCCGCCGCCAGCACCGCCATCGCCGCGCCGGCCAGCACGGCCGCCACCAGCACCGCCCACGCCGTGTCCTTCAGCCCCGGCTCCCACCCGCCACCGGGCCGTACGCCGCCGGGCGGCACGTCCACGTCCCGCGCGCCCGTCCCGCGCGCGCCCGCCTCCCGGGCCCGCCACCCGCAGTACCACCCGACCACCGCGCCCGCCGCCACGGGCACCACCGCGGCCGTCCAGTTCGGCCAGGTCCCGCGCCCGTCCGCCGGTACCGCGGCCAGCAGCGGGAAGGGGGGCAGCCCGGCCGCGCCGGTCACCCCCAGCGGGGTCGCCGCCGCTCCCGTACCGACCGCGAACCCGGGACCCAGCCCGTACGCCGCACCCCACACCGCTGCGTTCGGCGCGAGGGCGACGGCCAGCAGCAGGAGCGCCAGCCGCCCCGACCAGCCGCCGGACAGGCCCAGCAGCGCGTCGCGCGCCGCGCCCGCGTGCCACACCAGCGACACCGCCACCAGCACCGCTCCCCCGCCCGCCAGCACGCCCAGCCCGGCGCCCCCCGCCCGCACGGCGACGGCCGTCCGGGAGCGGGCGAGCCGGATCCGGACCGGCTCCGGCACCCACCCGGGCAGCGGCCCCGTCGGCCGCCCGTGCGCCGTCCACACCCCGGCGGCCGCGGCGAGCGCGACCAGCGGCGGGAGGTGGAGGGCAGCGCCGAGGGGGTCGGCGGGCAGCGGACCACCGGCCGCATAGCCCACCGCGGCGGCCGCGACCAGCAGGTAGCCGCCCGTGGCCGCGGCCACCGCGCCGCCCGCCGAGGACTGCGGGGCACCCATCTCTCCGGGGCCGGCCGACTGCTCCACGGCGTCCCGCGCGGTCCGGTACACCAGCCACACCGGCAGCACCACCAGCAGCAGCGGCACCACACCGACGGGCGCGGCCGCCCCGGACTGGGCGGCCGGGCGCACCAGCTCGGCGCCGTGGGCGAGCAGCCAGACGCCGGCCGCGACGTGCAGGGCGCCCTCCGGCCCACTGTCCGGGTACGGGGAACTGATCCACATCACCAGCACGAGGACGGTGAGGGAGCCGAGCCCGAGCCCGGCGGCGAGGCCGCCCCGTACGAAGGCTCCGGCCAGCGCGGCGGTCCGGCCGCCCTGCACGAGGGCCGGCGGATGGTCGGTGGCTTCGGTCACGGCGCCATGCTGCCAACGACACGCGCTTGATCCACGTAACGCCGGAATGGACGGTGTGGCGCGCAATATACGGTTATGTACTTTTTCGCGGAGTGCAGCCCTGCCGGGGGCCGGCCATGACCCAGACTGCGACCACGCCCGCTGCCACCCGTTCCTCGACCGCGCTGCCCTCCCCCAAGGAGCGGCGCCGGCTGCGCGAGGCGCTGTCCATGACGGAGGAGCAGCTCGCCCAACTGATCGGGGTCACGCGCGCCACGGTGCGCTCGTGGGAGACGGGCCGCACCACTCCGCGCGGGCGGAAACGGGAGGTGTACGCCAGGCTTCTGGCCACCGCCCGGGAGGACGGCCCGCGGGACCCGCAGGCATCACCGGAGGCGCAGCCGCCGTCGGAGAAGCCGGCCCCGGGGAAGAAGGGCGCGCGGTCCGGCGAACCGGCGTCGTCGCGGCCCGCCGCCGCGAACGCGGCGGAAGCCGGGGCGAAGGCCGGGACCGAGGCGGGCAAGGGAGCGGGAGCGAAGGCCGGGACCGAGGCGGGCAAGGGAGCCGGTGCGAAGGCCGGGACCGAGGCGGGCAAGGGAGCCGGTGCGAAGGCCGGGACCGCGACCGAGGCGGGCGCGAAGACCGGGACGGAGGGCGGGCCGTCGCCCGCGGACGCGTTCGACGCGCTGTACACCTACGCCGCCGCCACCCTCGTACAGCAGGCCTATGTGCTCACCGGGCGGAGACGGCTGTCCCGCGAGTCGGTCGAGTACGCGTTCCACCTGGCCTGGGAGCGCTGGCCGGAGGTGGCCGTCGACCGCGACCCGGCCGGGTGGGTGAGGGCGGCGACACACGACTACGCGCTGTCGCCCTGGCACCGGCTGCGCCGCTCCCACCGGCATCCCGACGCCCCGCCCACCGACCGGTCGGCGCAGGCGCTGCGGGACGCGCTGCTCGACCTGCCGCCCGCGTACCGCCGCACCGTGCTGCTGTACGACGGGCTCGGCCTGGACCTGCCGGAGACGGCGGCCGAGACGGAGGCGAGCACGCCCGCCGCCGGGAACCGCGTCCTGCACGCCCGCGCGACGCTCGCCGAGCGCATCCCGGAGCTCGCCGACCCCGAGGCCCTCCAGCGGCGGCTGGCGGCACTGCTCGACAAGGGCCCCGCCATGGTGCTGGCCGCGCCCCGGACCGTCCGCACGGGCAGCGAGCGCCGGGCGAGGACGTGGACCAGGGCGGCCATCGGGCTGACGGCGATCATCGTCGGGGCGACCGCGTTCACCCTGGCCACCGCGCCGACGGGTTACCGGCCGCCGCTGGCACCGGGCGAGGCGGTCACGGGCGTCCCGGTCCTCAGCGGACCGCAGCGGCTCACCCCGCAGGACCGGGCGCTGCTGGACCTCCTCCGCGCCCGGCCGGTCACCGGCCCCGCCCGTCTGGTGCCCGCCCCGCACTGACCCCGGCGGCGAAGGCGGTGACCGCGGTGACCGCGGTGACCGCGGCAACGGCGATGGGCCCGCCCCCGGACGTTCGTCCGGGGGCGGGCCCATCGTGGTGCGGCAGTGTTCCGCGCCGGCTCAGCCGGCCAGGATGGCGCGCGCCAGCTTGGCCGTCTCGGTCGGCGTCTTGCCGACCTTGACGCCCGCGGCCTCGAGGGCCTCCTTCTTCGCCTGCGCGGTGCCGGACGAACCGGACACGATCGCACCGGCGTGGCCCATCGTCTTGCCCTCGGGGGCGGTGAAGCCCGCGACGTAGCCGACGACCGGCTTGGTGACGCTGGCCTTGATGAAGTCGGCCGCCCGCTCCTCCGCGTCGCCACCGATCTCACCGATCATCACGATCAGCTCGGTCTCGGGGTCGGCCTCGAAGGCCTTGAGGCAGTCGATGTGGGTGGTGCCGATGACCGGGTCGCCACCGATGCCGACGGCCGACGAGAAGCCGATGTCCCGCAGCTCGTACATCATCTGGTAGGTCAGCGTGCCGGACTTCGACACCAGACCGATCTTGCCGGGCTTGGTGATGTCGCCCGGGATGATGCCGGCGTTGGACTGGCCCGGCGTGATCAGGCCGGGGCAGTTCGGGCCGATGATCCGGGTCTTGTTGCCCTTCTCCACGGCGTACGCGTAGAACGCGGCGGAGTCGTGGACCGCGATGCCCTCGGTGATGACGACGGCCAGCGGGATCTCGGCGTCGATGGCCTCGACGACGGCGGCCTTGGCGAAGGCCGGCGGCACGAAGAGGACGGAGACGTCCGCGCCGGTCTCCTTCATCGCCTCGGCGACCGAGCCGAAGACCGGGACGGAGGTGCCGTCGAAGTCGACGGAGGTGCCCGCCTTGCGCGGGTTGACGCCACCGACGATGTTGGTGCCGTCACCCAGCATGAGCTTGGTGTGCTTCATGCCCGTGGCACCGGTCATGCCCTGGACGATGACCTTGCTTTCCTTGGTCAGGAAGATAGCCATGGTGTTTCCGACCTCGTCCCTTACTTCGCAGCCGCGAGCTCGGCGGCCTTGTCGGCCGCGCCGTCCATGGTGTCCACACGCTGTACGAGCGGGTGGTTGGCGTCCGACAGGATCTTGCGACCCAGCTCCGCGTTGTTGCCGTCGAGGCGCACGACCAGCGGCTTGGTGACGTCCTCGCCCTTGTCGGCGAGGAGCTGAAGCGCCTGGACGATGCCGTTGGCGACCTCGTCGCAGGCGGTGATGCCACCGAAGACGTTGACGAAGACGGACTTGACGTCCGGGTCGCCGAGGATGATCTCCAGGCCGTTCGCCATCACCTGGGCGGACGCGCCGCCACCGATGTCGAGGAAGTTGGCCGGCTTGACGCCACCGTGGGCCTCACCGGCGTACGCGACGACGTCCAGGGTCGACATGACCAGGCCGGCGCCGTTGCCGATGATGCCGACCTCGCCGTCGAGCTTGACGTAGTTGAGGTTCTTGGCCTTGGCGGCAGCCTCGAGCGGGTCGGCTGCGGCCTTGTCCTCGAGGGCCTCGTGCTCCGGCTGGCGGAAGTCGGCGTTGGCGTCCAGCGACACCTTGCCGTCCAGCGCGATCACGCGGCCGTCGGCGACCTTGGCCAGCGGGTTGACCTCGACGAGGAGGGCGTCCTCGGCGACGAAGGTCTTCCACAGGGTCACCAGGATCTCGGCGATCTGGTCCTTGACCTCGGCCGGGAACTTGGCGGCCTCGACGATCTCGCGGGCCTTGGCCTCGGTGACGCCCTCGTTGGCGTCGACCGGGATCTTCGCCAGGGCCTCGGGCTTGGTGGCCGCGACTTCCTCGATGTCCATGCCGCCCTCGACGGAGGCCATGGCGAGGAAGGTGCGGTTGGTGCGGTCGAGGAGGTACGAGACGTAGTACTCCTCGGCGATCTCGGGCGCCGTCTCGGCGATCATCACCTTGTGGACCGTGTGGCCCTTGATGTCCATACCGAGGATGTCCGTCGCGCGGGCGACGGCCTCGTCCGGCGTGGCGGCCAGCTTGACGCCGCCGGCCTTGCCGCGGCCGCCGACCTTCACCTGCGCCTTGACGACCGAACGGCCGCCCAGTCGCTCGGTCGCCTCGCGCGCCGCCTCAGGCGTGTCGATGACTTCACCGGCCAGCACCGGTACACCGTGCTTGGCGAAGAGGTCCCTCGCCTGGTACTCGAACAGGTCCACGCGCGTCCGTCCCTTTTCTGGTGATCGCGGTTCCGTTGTCTGCGTGGGCGTGCCGCGGAGGGCAACGTGACTGCGCTGTCACTAGGGAGGCGTACACGGTGTCCGTGGACGCGGCATGTCCGTCTCGCAGATTATCCCCGTGGGACCGGGGCACCTAAATCGCAGATCACACCTGAGCGGTGATACCTGTCACAAGCACGGACCTCCTCCGGGCGGCCCCCCTGGCTGTGAGACCGCCCGTCGCTGCGGATTTCGTACCGGATCAGACGTCCGGCCGGGTACCCCGCCGAGCACCCGGCCGGACGCCGCCGGACGCCGTCAGACGCCGTACGGGAGGTAGTCCGGGGTGACCGTGCCGACCGTCCCCGACACGCCGGAGACGGCGTTGCCGGCGAGCGGCCGGGCGTCGGAGGTGACGCCCCGCGCCAGGCCGGTCGCGAGCGGCTGGACGCCGCCGGCCACGCCGTACGCGAACGGCGCCACCTCGCCGGTCACGCCGTCGGCCAGGCCGGCCGCGCTGCCGCCCACGCCCCCGGCGACCGGCTGGACCTGGTCGGTGACGGCCCGGACGAGCGGCCGCACGGAGTCGGTGACGCCGTCGGCGAACGGGTGCACCTGGGCGGTCACGCCGTCCGCGAGCGGCCGGACCCCGGCGACGGCGCCCCCGGCGAAGGGGTACGCGTCGACGACCACGTCCTCGGCGAGCACGCCCGCGTCCCCGGCCGCCCGGTCCACGACCGGCACGGCGGAGTGGACGGCGCGGTACGCGACCGGCGGCAGCGCGTCCTGCGCGGCGGCGTCCGCGACGGGGCCGGCGGTGGCGGCGGGGTCGCTGCCGAACTCGTGCGCGAAGGCGTCGAGCGGGCCGAACAGGTAGTCGATCTCCTCGGTGGCGGTGTCGTGGGCGTCGGTGGTCGCCGTGGTGGCCCTGCCGGTGGCGGTGTCGTGGGCCCGGGTGGCGGTGTCGTGGGCGCCGGTGGTCGCGGTCGCCGTCTCGTGGGCGCGGTCGGTCGCGGTGGCGGCGGCGTACCGGGCGTCGGTGGTGGCGGTGGCGGCGGCTTCGTCCGCAGTGGCGGTGGCGGCATCGTCCGCCGTGGCGGCCGCCCGGTCCGGGGTGGAGAGCGGCGCCGGGAGGGTCACTTCGGCCGCGCCGGCGGCGGTGGTGCCGATGGCCCACATCCCGGTGGCGGTGGCGGCGACGGCTATGGAACGGCGGATGTTCTTGTGCATGGGTGCGTCGATCCTTCGGATTCGGTTCCCGAGTCGGTGCTCGGGTGGAGACGGCGGGCAGACCTGTCCCGCCCCCGCGCGGCAGGTCCTGAGGCGGGGGAAGGCCTGCTCTAGCCGGGGAATTCGAGGATCGTGCGGGGCCGCTCCCGGGTGGGCGCGGCGGTCGCGGGCAGCACGGTGCCGCGGCCAAGGGCGGTGTGCGCGTCCGCGCGGGACGCCACGGCGTGCTGGTCGCCCGGCCGGGGTGTGCCGCTGTCGCCGGTCGCCGACTGCCGGACGGCGCCGGGGCACGGGCCGGGTGTGAGGGGTGACGGTGCGGTGAGGACCGCGTCCGGGGAGCCGTGCCCGCCGGTACGGGTGGTGGCGACGGCGCCCGTGGCGCCCGGGCGGGCCGTCGCCCCCGCACCGGGCGGGGCCGGGGCCTCGTGGTGGGCGGCCGTGTGCCGGGCGGCGGCCCCGGGGCGGGCGGGCTCCGGTTGGGCGGCCCCGTCCCGCACCGCGTCGGCGGGCCGGACGGTACCGGCCGGCGGTGAGGCGGGGCCCGGCTGCGGCACGGGCGCCGGGGCGACCGGGGGCAGGGCGGTGCCCGGGGGCAGGGCAGGGCCCGGGGGCAGCGTGACCGGCGCCTCGGGCAACGCCCCGGCGACCTCGCGGACGGCGTCCCGCACGGGGCCGGTCAGGGACCGGACCACCGGCTCGACGGCCTCCGTGACCTCATGGACCGTGGCCGTGGCACGGGCGGTGGCCGTGGTGGCGGGGGCGGTGCCGGGCGTGCCGGGGAGCCGTTCGGCCACGGCCGGCCGCTCGGCGGGACCGGCGGGAACCGCCGGAAGCCGGTCCGCCGCGTGCGCGGCGTCCCCCAGGAAAAAGCCGAGGGCCAGCAGACCGCCGAGGAACAGCACCACCGTCAGGGCGCGCCGCGTCACCGCTCCGCGCGCGAGGCGCGGGGCGGCAGGCACGACGGCTGCTGCGGCCACCACGGTGTCCCGAACCCTCCCCAGCGCGGAACCGAGTGTTCCGCGTATGTCGCGCCGATGCTCGCACGAGCCTCCCGGGGTGACGCAAGTCCTGTGTTACTGATGGGTCACCATGTCCGGTATGGGCAGCGGCCGTTTCTCGATCGCGGCCGCCATCACCTCCGGAAAGAGGTCCGGCGTGCAGGCGAACGCCGGTGCGCCGAGCGCCGCGAGCGCGGCCGCGTGCTCCCGGTCGTACGCCGGAGCGCCCTCGTCGGAGAGCGCGAGCAGCGCCACGAACTGCACGCCCGACGCCTTCATGGCCGCCACCCGCTTCAGCATCCCGTCCCGGATACCGCCCTCGTAGAGGTCGCTGATGAGGACGACCACGGTGTCGGCCGGCCGGGTGATCCGCGACTGGCAGTACGCCAGCGCCCGGTTGATGTCCGTGCCGCCGCCGAGCCGGGTGCCGAACAGGACGTCGACCGGGTCGTCGAGCTGGTCGGTGAGGTCGACGACGGCCGTGTCGAAGACGACCAGCCGGGTCGCGAGGGAGCGCATCGAGGCCAGCACCGCGCCGAACACGGAGGCGTACACCACGGACGCCGCCATCGATCCGGACTGGTCGACGCAGAGCACCACGTCCTTCTTCACGGACCGCGCCGCCCGCCCGTACCCGATGAGCCGCTCGGGCACGATCGTGCGGTGTTCCGGGAGGTAGTTGTGGAGGTTCGCCCGGATGGTGCGGTTCCAGTCGATGTCCCGGTGGCGTGGTCTGCTGACGCGCGCGCTGCGGTCGAGCGCGCCGGTGAGCGTGGCCCGGGTACGGGTGGCGAGCCGCTTCTCCAGGTCGTCGACGACCTTGCGGACGACGGCCCGCGCGGTCTCCCTGGTCGTCTCGGGCATCGCCTTGTCGAGCGAGAGGAGGGTGCCGACGAGGTGGACGTCGGCCTCGACGGCCTCCAGCATCTCGGGCTCCAGCAGCAGCGTCGACAGGCCCAGCCGGTCGATCGCGTCCCGCTGCATCACCTGGACGACCGAGCTGGGGAAGTAGGCGCGGATGTCGCCGAGCCAGCGGGCGACGGACGGTGCCGAGGCGCCGAGGCCCCCTGACCGGTCCCGGCCGCCGCGCCCGCGGCCGCCGTCCTCCTCCCCGTACAGCGCGGACAGCGTGCCGTCCATGGCGGCGTCGGTGCCGGTGAGCGCCCGGCCGGTGCCGTCGGCCGCGCCCCCGCCCAGCACCAGGCGCCAGCGCCGCAGCCGTTCGTCGTCGGTTCCGCTCATCGTCCCGCCCCCACGAGGTCGTCGTTCCCGCCGCCGTCGGTGTCCCCGCCCAGCAGCAGCCGCAGCAGCGGCAGCACCGCGTCCGCCCGGGCCCCGTCCGGCTCGGGTGCGAAGCCGGGCGGACCGGCGTCCGCGCGGGCCGGTCCGCCGTCCGCCGGGCCGCGGCGCACCAGTTCGCCCAGCGTGCGGCGGACGCTCTGTTCGTACGCGGAGAAGGTGCGCCGCAGCAGCGGCAGTACGTCGGTGAACGCCTCGGCGGGAACCCGCGTGAGCCAGGCGTCGACGAGCCCGAGCAGCCGCTCGTCGTGGACCAGCAGCATGCCGCCGCCGGGGTCGGCCGCGCCGCCGACGAAGCCCTCGATCCAGGCGGCGGCGTCGGCGGGGGGCGTACCGGGCGAGAGCGCGAGGCCCATCAGCCGGGCCGCCTCGTCCTCGGCGAGCCGGCCGTCGTCCAGGAGCAGCCGGGCCGCCCGCCCCCGGATGACGCCGGGCACGCCGTCCCGGGCGGCGAGCGTGCGGAGGACGCCCGTCCAGCGGCCGGTGACGTCCTCCCCGGTCTCCGGGAGGAGCCGGACCGCGGCGTGGACGGCGTCCAGATGGCCGCGCATCCCGGCGGCGCCGTCCGCGTCGAGTCCCGCGCACGCGGGCGGCAGGCCGACGCAGATCCGCAGGGCGAGTCCGGTGGCGACCCCGCCGAGCGCGGCCGTGTCGGTGGACCGCACGTCGCCGTACCGGAGGGCGCGGGCCAGCGCGGGCAGCGCCTGGGCGAGGTGGCCGACGTCCGCGTCGAGCGCGGCCCGGTCCGCGAGGGCAGCCATCACGGTGGGCAGCGCGTCGGACAGGCCGGCCAGCAGGCACCGCTCGGCGAGGGCGGTGACGCCGGCCAGCGCGGTCGCGGAGGCGGCGTCCGCCTCGGCCCGGGCGGTGGCCGCCGCGAGGACGGTGGTGCCCCACACCCCGGCCTCGGCGACCCGCACGTGCAGCTCCGGTTCCCAGCGCAGCCGCCAGCTCTCCCGGAACGTGCCCGTCCCGGCGCGTCCCACGGCCGGTTCGCCCCAGCCGACGCCGAGGAGCCGCAGGCGGTGCAGCAGCCGGCTGCGCGCGGCGTCCGTCTCCTTGCGCAGGTCCAGGTCGAGCTCGCGCTCCAGGGCCTCGGGCTTGAGGCGCAGGGTGCGCTGGAGCCGGGTGAGGTCGCGTTGCAGCGGCACGGCGGGGGCGTGCTCGGGTACCTCCCCGAGCGCGTCGCCGATGACCAGCCGGTCCCTGATGAGGTCGAGCGGGACGTCGGACCCGTCGCACATCACCGCCCGGACGGCGTCGACCGTCTCGGTGAGTCCGGGGAGGGGACGTCCGCGCATCGCGGCGAGCGTCCCGGCGAGCCGTACGGCCTCGATGACATGGGCGGAGGAAACGGGCCGGTCCTCGTCCCGGAGGAGTCCGGCGACCTTGGTCATCCAGCGCTCGACCGGCCTGTCGGGGGCGTCGAACAGGTGCCCGTACCAGCCGGGCGAGTCGATGCCGGCGCCGTAACCGCTGTGCCGGGCGAGCCTGCGGTGGGTCCAGGGGACCCAGGTGATCTCCGTCCTGGTCTTGGGGAGCCCCTTCAGCAGGGCCCGGTCGGCGGCGACGGTGGTGCGGGCGGCGAGCGCCGGGACGTGCCAGGCCCCGCAGACGACGGCCACGCCGTCGCCGTGGGTCTTGCGGGCCGCCCGGAGCCGGAGGCGCATGTACGCCTCGCGGACGAGGTCGCGGGCGCGTCCGCCGTGTCCGTACGCCTCGCGCAGCGCCGTCATGGCGTCGGCGAGCTGGGCGAAGACGGCGATCGGGTCGTGGTCCCCGGCGCCGGGCGGTCCGTTGGGCGCGGCCCCGGTTCCCCGGTGCTCGATCACGTCCTCCCACCAGCGCTCGGGGTCGTCGTACCCGGCGGTCCGGGCGAGTTCGGCGATCGGGTCGACACGCAGTCCGTACCCCTCCTCGTCGGCGTCGCCGGAGTCCGTCCCCTCGCCCTCGCCGTCCTCCCAGGTGGGGTCCTTGGCCATGGCGAGCGTGTGGGTGGCGGGCAGGTCGACGAAGTGGACGGCGGCGCCGTGGTCGAGCGCCCAGCGGAGGGCGACCCATTCGGGGGAGAACGCGGCCATCGGCCAGAACGACGCGCGGGCGGGGTCGTCCACGGCGTGCGCGAGCAGCGCGACCGGCGGTGTCATCCCCTCGTCGGCGGCGAGCGGCAGCAGGGCGTCCCCCTCGGGCGGGCCCTCGATCAGCACGGCCGGGGGTTTGGCGGCGTCGAGCGCGGCCAGCACCGAGCGGGCCGATCCGGGGCCGTGGTGGCGGACGCCCAGCAGCAACGGCCCGGCGGTGCCCGTCATGCCGACACCTCGCGGCAGGCCCGGTAGAAGTCCTTCCAGCCGTCCCGCTCGCGGACGACGGTCTCCAGATACTCCTGCCAGACGACCCGGTCGGCCGCGGGGTCGCGGACCACCGCGCCGAGGATGCCGGCGGCCACGTCACCGGGGCGGAGGACGCCGTCGCCGAAGTGGGTGGCGAGGGCGAGCCCATTGGTGACGACGGAGATGGCCTCCGCCGTGGACAGGGTCCCGGAGGGCGACTTGAGCTTGGTGCGGCCGTCGGTGGTCACCCCGTCGCGCAGTTCGCGGAACACGGTGACGACCCGGCGGATCTCGTCGAGTCCCTCGGGGCCGGTCGGCAGGTCGAGGGAGCGGCCCATCTGGTCGACGCGCCGGGAGACGATGTCGACCTCGGCGTCGGGGGTCGCGGGCAGCGGGAGGACGACGGTGTTGAAGCGGCGGCGCAGTGCGCTGGACAGGTCGTTGACGCCGCGGTCGCGGTCGTTGGCGGTGGCGATGAGGTTGAACCCGCGGACCGCCTGGACCTCTTCGCCGAGTTCGGGGACGGGCAGGGTCTTCTCGGACAGGATCGTGATCAGGGTGTCCTGCACGTCGGCGGGGATGCGTGTGAGCTCCTCGACCCGGGCGGTCATGCCGTCGGACATGGCGCGCATGACGGGGCTGGGCACGAGGGCGTCCCGGCTGGGGCCGTGGGCGAGCAGCCGCGCGTAGTTCCACCCGTACCGGATGGCTTCCTCGGGGGTGCCGGCCGTGCCCTGCACCAGGAGGGTCGAGTCGCCGCTGACGGCGGCGGCGAGGTGTTCGGACACCCAGGTCTTGGCCGTCCCGGGGACGCCGAGCAGGAGCAGGGCGCGGTCGGTGGCGAGGGTGCTGACGGCGACCTCGACGATCCGGCGCGGTCCCACGTACTTCGGGGTGATCACGGTGCCGTCGGGCAGCGTGCCGCCGAGCAGATAGGTGGCCACGGCCCACGGCGACAGCCGCCAGCGGGCCGGGCGGGGCCGGTCGTCGGCCGCGGCCAGGGCCTTCAGTTCGTGCGCGAACGCGTCCTCGGCGTGCGGGCGCAGGGCCTCGCCGCGGGATGCTCCGGTGGCCTCTTCGGTGGTTGCGGACACGGTGATGGATCCCCCTCCAGATCGTGTGCGACCGGCTGTGGGATCCACCGTGCACCATGCCACTGACAATCGGTCGTCCGTGCGACCGGCGGCCCGTTCGGGGCGAGGTACGGGGGGGGTGGCGGGGCGTCAGCCGGCGACGGGCGACACGGCGATGCAGCCCGTGGCGGCGGCCATGCCCTTCGCGGTCTGCTCCTGGATCACCTTGCCCTTGTAGACGATCTTGCAGGTCATCTCGACGCCCGCGGGGTCGACGGCGACGGGGAGGACGCCGGGCGGCAGCAGACCGCGCAGCTTCACGGTCTTCTTCCAGGGCAGCGTGGGCTTGCTGACCGACTCCACCTTGGGCTTCGTCGCGTCCCCGCCGTCGACGTGGTAGTCGATCGAGTCGATGCCCTTGCCGGTGATCTCGTACGTCACCTCGTACTGCTCGTTGACCTCCTTGTCGACCTGCTTGGCGGCCTCGTCGGCGATCTCGGAGCAGGCTCCGAGGCCGAGGACGAGACCGGCGGCGACGAATGCCGACGCGATGGAGCGGCTGGTGCGGTTCATGCTGACCCCCCGGGTGAGTGATGTGCTTCTTCGGCAGAAAACAGTAAAGGGAAAGCAAAGTCAACTGCTTTGCCTCCCAGCGAAATCGCTGGTCAGGGCCGATTGTCAGTGGGGCCGCCTACGGTCGTCGTCATGAATCAGCAGGGGGTGCGCCCGACGGCGGAACAGGTGCTGGCCCTGGCTCCTGACGATGCCTCACGCGAGGCGGGCGCCGCGCTCGGCACGGCCGGGCCGTGGTCGGACGGCGGGAGTGACGGCGCGGGGGCGGTCTGGGGGCTGTGCAGGGGCAGCGGGAGCAAGCCCTACCGGACGGTCGTGGACACCACGGGCCCGGCGTACACGTGCAGTTGCCCGAGCCGGAAGTTCCCGTGCAAGCACGCGCTGGGACTGCTGCTGCTCTGGGCCGCGGACGGGGAACCGCTGCGCGGCTCCGAGGTGCCGGACTGGGCGGAGCAGTGGCTGGCGGGGCGCCGCGCCCGCGGCGAGGGGCAGCGGGAGGGCGAGGCGGGCGGCGGCGCGCCGGGCGGGAGCGCCGACCCCGGGGCGGCGAGGCGGCGGGCCGAGCAGCGGGCCGCCCGGATCACCGCGGGCGCCGAGGAGCTGGAGCAGCGCCTGGCCGACCTGCTGCGCGGTGGACTGGCCGCCGCGGACCGGTCGGGGTACGGGCTGTGGGAGGAGACCGCGGCCCGGATGGTCGACGCCCAGGCGCCCGGCCTGGCCGGCCGGGTCAGGGAGCTGGGCGCGATACCCGGCTCCGGGGCCGGCTGGCCGGTGCGGCTGCTGGAGGAGTGTTCCCTGACGCACCTGCTGGACCGGGCCTGGCTGGACCTGGGGCGGCTGCCGGAGCCGCTGGCCGCGACGGTGCGCACCAGGGTCGGGCTGACCGCGCCCGCCGGCGGGCCGGCCGTGCGCGACCACTGGTCGGTCCTCGCCCAGTACGACACCTCGGACGGCAAACTGACCACGCGCCGCGTCTGGCTGCACGGGAGGGACAGCGGGCGGGCGGCCCTGCTGCTCTCCTTCGGCGCGGCGGGGCGCGCTCCCGCGCTCGCCCTGCCGGTGGGCACGGTGATGGACGCCGAGGTCCGGGCGTACGCGGGCGCGGGACAGCTTCGGGCCGAGCTCGGCGAGCGCTTCTCCCTCCCCGTGCCGGGCGCGGCGCCGCCCCCGGGCGGCTCGACGGGCGACGCGCTGGCGGCGTACGGGGCTGCCCTGCGGGACGATCCGTGGCTGGACTCCTGGCCGGTGACGCTGACCGGCGTCATACCCGTGCCGTCCCGGGACGGCGCCTGGCAGGTGGCCGACGCGGACGGCACGACCGCCCTGCCGGTCACCCCGGCCGCGCTCGGCCGGCCCGGCCTGTGGCGGCTGGTCGCCGTCTCCGGCGGCCGGCCGGTCACGGTGTTCGGCGAGTGCGGGCACCGCGGCTTCACCCCACTGGCCGCCTGGTCCGCGGACACGCCCGAGACGGTCGCGCTGACCTGACGCAGGAGGATCACCATGACCACCACGACCTGGGAAGACCTCGTCACCTCGGCGCTGCTCGGCACCGACCGCCGCGCCCCGGCCACCGGCGTCGCGGGACGGCCGCCCGGCGGGGACGCGCCCCTCGCGCTGCTGGACGCGGCCGCGGTGCACACCGTACGGCGCCGGGCCGGCCTGCTTCCCGGGCCCGCCGCCACCCTGCCCGAACCGGCGCCGCACGACGACCGGCCGGCGCTGCCCGGAGCGGCCCGGCGCCGGCTCGCCCGGTTGCTCGCCGAGCGGTCCGGGGCGTCCACCGGCGGCGGCCGCCGGGGCGCGGCGCCCGACCTCACCGAACTGCTGCCGCAGTGGCTGGCCGCGGCGAACCGGCACGGCTACCGGGCGCCCGCGTCCCTCCTCCCGGCGCTGCTGGACGCGGCACGGGCCCGTACCGACCTGCGCCCCGCCGCGCTGGCCCTCGCCGGGCCGCGCGGTCTGTGGCTGGCGGGGCTCAACCCCGACTGGCGGTTCGCGCTGCGCGGCGCCCCGGGCGGGGCCGCGCTGCCCGACCCCGCCGACGAGGCCGCCGTGCGGCGCCTGTGGGAGGAGGGCCTGTTCGCCGAGCGGGTCGCCCTGCTCGGCGCCGTACGGGCGCACGACCCGGCGGCCGCGGCCGGCCTGCTGGGCTCCACCTGGCCCACCGAGCGGGCCGAGGACCGGCTGATGTTCCTCGACTCGCTGCGGGCCGGACTGTCCGACGCCGACGAGCCGTTCCTGGAGGCGGCCCTCGCCGACCGCAGCCGCAACGTCCGCGCCACCGCCGCCGAGTTGCTCTCCGCCCTGCCCGGTTCGGCGTTCGCCCACCGCATGGCCGCCCGGGCGTCCACGTGCGTGCACCTGGACCGTACGGGCTCGGAGGCGACGATCGCGGTCGAGGCGCCGCACGAGTGCGACGCCGCCATGCAGCGCGACGGCGTCCTGGCCGACCCGCCGGCCGGCCGGGGCGAGCGGTCCTGGTGGCTGGGCCAGCTCGTCGAGTCGGCCCCCCTGAGGGTGTGGCCGTCCCGGCTGGGAGGGCGTACGCCCGCGGAGATCGTGGCCCTGCCGGTCGGCGACGACTGGCGGGACGAGCTGCACGCCGCGTGGTGCCGGGCGGCGGTCCGCCAGCGGGACCCCGCCTGGGCCCGCGCCCTGCTCGGGCCGCCCACGACGCCCCCGGCCACCGGGCCGGGCACGTCCTCGCTCGCCGAGCGCGCGAAACTGCTGTCCGTCCTGCCCGGCGGGGAACGCGCCGCCTGGGTCGCCGACTTCATCGCGGCGCACGGACTGTCCGAGGCGTTCCAGCTCCTGGGCGTCTGCACGCTGCCGTGGGCCGAGCCGCTCGGCCGGGCGGTGATCGACGCGCTCGACATCGCCCGCGACGCGGGCAGCTACCCCTGGAGCTTCAGCGGGGTCATGGGACTGGCGGAACGCTGCCTCGACCCCGGGCAGGCGGACCGCCTGGAGATCCTGACGGCCGTCCCGGACGAGCCGGAGGGCGCGTCACCGGGAGCGGGCGGCTACTGGTCGGAAGCGTTCCAGCGGCTGGTCGCCACCCTGCGGCTGCGCGCCGCCATGCAGGCCGAACTGGCCCCGGCGCGCCCGGCCCCTCCGGCGGAGCCGGGCAGGTGAGCGGGCGCGCCCGCTCCGGAGAGGGACGCGCCGGGGGGACGCGCCCGGGACGCGGCCGAGGGACGCACCCGGAGGGCGGCCCGCGCCGGGGACCGCCCCGCGGGACGGCGGGTCACGCCTCGGCGGAGACCCGGACGTTGGCGTTGACCCAGTCCACGATCGACGCCGTCGTCGCGCCGGGCGTGAAGATCTCCGCCACGCCCTTCTCCTTCAGCGGCGGGATGTCCGCGTCCGGGATGATCCCGCCGCCGAACACCTTGATGTCCTCGGCGTCGCGCTCCTTCAGCAGCTCGATCACCTTCGCGAACAACGTGTTGTGGGCGCCCGAGAGGATCGACAGACCGATCGCGTCCGCGTCCTCCTGGATCGCCGTGTCGACGATCTGTTCCGGCGTCTGGTGCAGGCCGGTGTAGATGACCTCCATACCGGCGTCACGCAGCGCACGCGCGATCACCTTCGCGCCGCGATCGTGGCCGTCGAGACCCGGCTTGGCCACCACCACGCGGATCGGACCGGTCACACCCATCACTGCCTCCACATGCGTCCCCCGTACCTATATGCCGGGGAGGTGAACGAACGTTATCGACAGCATCCCGCAACCGACCGTTTCGCGGTGGACAGGGAGGGGGAAATCACACGTGGGACATGTTCGCTGCGCGTCGTACCCGCACCGCTCGGCCCAGGGGCCACGGTAGCGCCGGGGCGAGCGCTACGGGAGCCGCCACGAGGTCGTCGTATCACCGTGCCGCCAGCCGCGCGGCACGGCGGTATGGCCCCATCGCCACCCTCCTCCGGGACGGCACCCCAGTTCGGAGGTCGGCCGTGAAGGTCCTCTCACCCTGGAAAGCGCTGCCCTTCCTCCCCTTACGGCTGCCCGCCGCACTGCTCAGGGCGACCGCGCTGGAGCTGGCCGTCCTCGCCGGCCATCTGGTCCTGTACCCGACCGGCATCGCTCCGGAACGGCGCCCCGCCCCCGGACCCGCCGCCCGTCCGGCGCTCCCGGACCCGTCCCTTCCCCGCCCGCCGCACCCACCGGTCGTGCTGCTCCACGGGTTCGTGGACAACCGCTCCGTCTTCGTCCTGCTGCGCCGGTCCCTCGCCCGGCACGGCCGGACCCAGGTGGAGTCCCTCAACCATTCGCTGCTCACCTGCGACATCCGCGCCGCCGCCGAGCTCCTCGGCCGCCATGTCGAGGAGATCTGCGACCGCTCCGGGCACCCCGAGGTCGACATCGTCGGGCACAGCCTCGGCGGACTGATCGCCCGCTACTACGTCCAGCGGCTCGGCGGCGACCGGCGCGTGCGCGTGCTGGTCACCCTCGGGACACCGCACGCGGGCACGACCGCCGCACCGCTCGCCGCCGTGCACCCGCTGGTGCGCCAGATGCGTCCGGGTTCGTCCGTCCTGCGGGAGTTGGGCGAGCCGGCGCCGCGGTGCCGCACGCGCTTCGTCAGCTTCTGGAGCGACCTGGACCAGTGGATGGTCCCGGTGGAGACGGCACGCCTCGACCATCCGGACCTGATCACGCGGAACGTACGGGTCACCGGCATCGGCCATCTGGCCCTGCCCGTGCACCCCGCCGTCGCGGCCGGGGTCCGTCAGGCGCTGGAGGCGGACGGACCGGCCACCGCCGGAACATCCGATTCCGCGTCCGTGGCCTGAAACAGCTCCCGCAAACTTCGAACACTTCTCGAACGTAGGGCCAAAGCTCTGCCCACACTCCGCCGAAAGGCGGCCGAATGCCCGTTTCCCCAGGGCCTAAACCCGGCGGAAGATTGTCGGTTGCGCGTACCGCCGGGTACAGTCGCGCCCACTGCTTTCCCTCTGGGTCCCCCGTTTTCCGGGGCTGCCCCAGACCTGGTCCTGCTGCCGAGGCGAGAGAGAAGTTGGTGAACGACCAGCACCCCCACGCCGGGTACGTCGGAGACGCCACGTATTCCACGGGCAGCTTCGAGGCCGGCAGCGTCGAAACCGGCAGCTTCGCCACGGACCCCCTCTTCGGCGCCCTTCCCGGCGCGTACGAGAACACCTACCAGAGCAGTGGCACCTACCAGGCGGGGTACACGGCCGACCACAGCGGGCAGTACGGCTCCTCCCACTGGGCCGCCGCCACCGCCACCCAGCAGTGGGCCACCACGGACACCACCGGGTACGTCGAGTACTCCGAGCACACCGGGCAGTGGGACGCCGGCGCCTGGAACGACACCAGCGGGTACGACGCCACCGGCCAGTGGAACGCCGCCCCCGGCGCCACCGCGGCCGCCGCCCCCCAGGAGACCGGCGCCTACGACGCCACCGCCTGGAATTACGCCGCCGCGCCGACCGAGACGTTCACGGTCCCCGAGCAGTACGACTACGCGGCCGCCGACCAACTGCCCACGCCGGAACCGCTTTCCGAGTCCCTGACGGAATCCGCGGCCCCCGCCGAACCGGCGCACGAAGCCCCGTACGAGAACGAGGCGTCGTACGAGAACGAAGCTCCGTACGAGCCGGAGGCGGCCTACGAGCCGGAGACCGGGCTCGACGACGCCGGACATGGCGTCCCGGCCGATCCCGCCGCCGTGCACGACAGCCCCACCCAGACCGCGATGATGCCCGTCGCCCCCCGGCCCAGCCGCCGCGCGGGCAGCGGCGGCGGCAATGGCGGTGGCGGCAGCCGGGGTCGTCGCCGCACCCCCGCCAAGCGTTCCGCGCTCCTCACCGTCGCCGTGCCGTCCGCCTGTGTGATGGGCGTCGCCGGTATCGCCGCCGCCTCCGTCAGCGGCCTCACCGGCAGCGCGACGGGCGAGACCAAGAGCGACGAGAAGGCGGTGACCGCCGCCGACCCGGCCTCGGTCCAGCCGGTCGTCGCCAACAGCCAGCTCGACACCCAGCTTGCCGCGCTCAGCGCCGACGCCCGCGACTTCGGTGACCGCGCCAGCCGCACCCAGGAGCGCATCGACCTGAAGGCCCGCCAGGAGGCGGAGCGCAAGAAGCGCGAGGAGGAGGCGGCCCGCCGCGAGGCGATGCGCCCCAAGTTCGCCCTCCCCGTCGCGCTGCACCAGCTCAGCGCGCGCTACGGGCAGGCGGGCGTCAACTGGATGTCCCTGCACACCGGTATCGACTTCCCCGTCCAGTACGGGACGCCGGTGATGGCCGCGACCGACGGCACCGTGCGCACCCAGTGGAACAGCGCCTACGGCAACATGGCGATCGTCACCGCCAAGGACGGCACCGAGACCTGGTACTGCCACCTCAGCAGCACCAAGATCCGGTCCGGCGAGGTGAAGGCCGGCGAGGTCATCGCGTACTCCGGGAACTCCGGCAACTCGACCGGACCGCACCTGCACTTCGAGGTACGGCCCGGTGGCGGCGCCGCGATCGACCCGCTGCCGTGGCTGCGCGGCCACGGCCTCGACCCGACCTCGTAGCCCCGCCCCGTAGCCCCGGGCCGGCCTCGCGGCCTCGACCCGGCCTCGCGGCCCTCGTGACCCCGGGGGCCGGAGCCCCCGGGACCGCCCTACAGCTTCTCGACCGGCGCGTACCGCAGCAGCAGCCGCTTGGGCTTCTCGTCGCCGAAGTCGATCGTCGCCTGCGCGTCACCGCCCGCTCCGGTCACCGCCAGCACCGTCCCGAGCCCGAACTGGTCGTGCGTCACCCGGTCCCCGACCGCCAGCGAGATCACCGGCTTGTCCGTCGTCCGCCGGGTGGCGAAACCCGAGGGGCCGCCGCCGCGCGAGCGCGCCGAGAGCGACGAGGACAGCGACGACGCGATCCCGGACGTCGGCCCGGCGGGCTTGGCCGTCGCGCCCGTACGCTTCCACTCCAGGTGCTGCCCCGGGATCTCCTCCAGGAACCGGGAGGGCGGGTTGTACGAGGGCTGACCCCACGCGCTGCGCATCGTGGACCGGGTCAGGTAGAGCCGCTCACGGGCGCGGGTGATGCCCACGTACGCCAGGCGGCGCTCCTCCTCCAGCTCCTTGGTCTGCCCGAGCGCCCGCATGTGCGGGAAGACGCCGTCCTCCATGCCGGTGAGGAACACCACCGGGAACTCCAGGCCCTTGGCGGTGTGCAGGGTCATCAGCGTGATGACGCCGGAGCCCTCCTCGTCCTCGTCGGGGATCTGGTCGGAGTCGGCGACGAGCGCGACCTGCTCCAGGAACTCGGCCAGCGTTCCGGTGCCCTCGCCCTCCCCGCGGTCCTGCTCGAACTCCAGGGCGACGGCCGCCAGCTCCTGGAGGTTCTCGATCCGGGTCTCGTCCTGCGGGTCGGTCGACGCCTGGAGCTCGGCGAGGTATCCGGTCCGCTCCAGCACGGCCTCCAGGACCACCGCCGGGCCGGCGCCCGAGTCGACGATCGTGCGGAGCTCCTCCATCAGGGTGTTGAACCGCTTCACGGCGTTGGCCGAACGGGCCGCCATGCCGTACGCCTCGTCGACGCGGCGCAGCGCCTGCGGGAAGGTGATCCTCTCCCGCAGCGCCAGGGCGTCGATCATCGCCTCGGCGCGCTCGCCGATGCCGCGCTTGGGGACGTTGAGGATGCGGCGCAGCGGGACGTTGTCCTCGGGGTTGGCGAGGACGCGCAGGTACGCGAGGACGTCGCGGACCTCCTTGCGCTCGTAGAAGCGGACGCCGCCGACGACCTTGTACGGCAGGCCGACGCGGATGAAGATCTCCTCGAAGACACGGGACTGGGCGTTCGTCCGGTAGAAGACGGCGACGTCGCCGGCCTTGGCGTCGCCCGCGTCCGTGAGCCGGTCGATCTCGTCGGCGACGAACTGCGCCTCGTCGTGCTCGGTGTCCGCGACGTACCCGGTGATGCGGGCACCCTCGCCGGCGTTGGTCCACAGGTTCTTGGGGCGGCGGCTCTCGTTGCGCTCGATCACCGCGTTGGCGGCGGACAGGATGGTCTGCGTGGAG
The DNA here is from genome assembly GCF_055598725.1 of Streptomyces sp. NPDC039423. NCBI lineage: Bacteria > Bacillati > Actinomycetota > Actinomycetes > Kitasatosporales > Streptomycetaceae > Streptomyces > Streptomyces sp. NPDC039423. The sequence goes on along the minus strand of NZ_JBVKAH010000002.1, from coordinate 252,873 downwards.
CGGTAGTTCTGCTCCAGCAGGATGGTGGTCGCGTCCGGGTAGTCCTCCTCGAACTGGAGGATGTTGCGGATGGTCGCGCCGCGGAAGGCGTAGATCGACTGGTCGGCGTCGCCGACGACGCACAGCTCGGCCGGGGCCAGGTCCTCGTACCCGGTGCCCACCAGTTCGCGGACGAGGGTGTACTGCGCGTGGTTGGTGTCCTGGTACTCGTCGACCAGGACGTGCCGGAAGCGGCGGCGGTAGTGCTCGGCGACGTCCGGGAAGGCCTGGAGCAGGTGGACCGTCGTCATGATGATGTCGTCGAAGTCCAGGGCGTTGGCCTCGCGCAGCCGCGCCTGGTACATCCGGTACGCCTCGGCGAGGGTCTTCTCGAAACCGTCGGCGGCCTGGTCGGCGAAGGTCTCCTCGTCGATCAGCTCGTTCTTCAGGTTGGAGATCTTGGCGCTGAACGACTTGGGCGGGAACTTCTTGGGGTCGAGGTCCAGGTCCCGGCAGACCAGCGCCATCAGCCGCTTGGAGTCGGCGGCGTCGTAGATCGAGAAGGACGAGGTGAAGCCGAGCCTCTTCGACTCGCGGCGCAGGATGCGGACGCACGCGCTGTGGAAGGTCATGACCCACATGGCGTTGGCGCGCGGGCCGACGAGCTGCTCGACGCGCTCCTTCATCTCACCGGCGGCCTTGTTGGTGAAGGTGATCGCCAGTATCTGGCCGGGGTGCACGTGCCGCGTGGCCAGGAGGTGCGCGATGCGGTGGGTCAGCACCCGGGTCTTGCCCGAGCCGGCCCCGGCGACGATGAGCAGCGGGGAGCCGGTGTGCACGACGGCGGCGCGCTGCTGCTCGTTCAGCCCCTCGAGCAGCGCGGCGGCGTCGACGACCGGGCGGTGGGCGCCGTCGCGGTAGTACGTGTCCCGGGGCGGGGGCACGTCGAACCGGTCCCCGAAGAGGTCGTGCGGGACCTCCTCCGCGGCCGGGGCGTCCCCGGGGCCCTCGGAGTCCTCGGGCGGCGGCGGGGGCTCCTCGGAGTGGTTCCGGAGGTCCGCCAGGAAGCTGTCGTCAAAGAGGCTGCTCATCGCCTATCGAGTCTAGGCGGCCCCACCGACAGTCGTGGACGAACCGAAAACAGGTCCGGTTCGTCACCGTCCGTACCGAGTCGACGACATCACGCCAAGGTCACGAATACGTATCGGGCATATCGAACATCATCCTTCACAGCACCGCCACACGTTGGCTAGCGTGCTCGCCCAAGCGGTCCGTTCTCCCTTCGGCGAACCACGCCGGACGGACCGTCCACGCCGAATTCGTGCTGCCCTCGCGGCAGTTCGGAACCGGGACCCCCCAGGGCACCTTCCGTTCCGCCCGAACCTGCAGTCCGCACCCGGTAGGCGGCCCATGGAAGGAGATGCCGGCCTTGGCGTCGCATCGCAAGCCGCGCACGCGCACCTTGCAGACCCTGCATGCCCACTCCCCCGCCGTCGGGGTCACGACGGCCGCCGCCCTGGCCTCGGTCACGCTCCTGTCGTCACAGAGCGCGACCGCCGCGCCGGTCACGGCGGGCGACCAGGACCACAGGCCCTCCGTCGAGGAGGTCCGGAGAAAGGTCGACGACCTCTACCGTCAGGCGGGCACGGGGACGACGCAGCGGTACGGCAGCCCGGCGGAGACCGCGGAGCGGCAGCGGCGCGAGGCGGTCGGGACGCCCGACCGCGGCGCCCGGCGCACGGAAGCGCCGGACGGGCCGCGCGACGCCCCCGCCGGCCGGGCGGGCGGTCCCGCGCCGGCCGCGGCACCGGTCCTGACGGAGGTCTCCGCCGAGCCCGTGGACCGGACGCGGCTGCTGGACCGGATCCCCGCCCAGGGGCACGCGGTGCCCGTGGCGCCCGTCGCGCCCGTGGCGCAGTCACCCGCGCCCGTGGCGCAGTCACCGGCTCGGGAGGCCGGGACCGGGGCCGTGGAGGGGGCGTGGGCGGACCCGACGCCGAAGGCCGGGACGGCCGGCCCCTCGCAGGCCTCCCTCCGGGCCGCCAAGCAGGCCGTGCAGCGCAAGCTCGGCGACGCCCGGGAGCTGCTGCGGCGGGCGGCGGCCGACGCCCCGGCGTACCCCACCGAAGCGACGCACGTCGCGGAGACGGTGCCCGCGCGGGAGACGGCGTGCGCGGAGACGGCGTACCCGGCGCCCGGGCGGCACGTGGCGCACGACCTCGGGTACACGGCCAAGGCCCGCGAGGTGCTGGCCTTCGCGGAGGCCCAGATCGGCAAGCCGTACGTGTGGGGGGCGACCGGCCCGAGCTCGTACGACTGCGCCGGGCTCGCGCGGGCGGCGTGGCGGGCGGCGGGCGTCGACCTGCCCCGTACCGCTCCGGGCCAGGCCTGGGCCGGCACGCGGGTCGCCACGGAGGACCTGCGCCCCGGCGACCTGGTGTTCTTCCACGACGACCTCAGCCACGTCGGCGTCTACAAGGGCGACGGGATGATGATCCACGCCCCGCGGCCCGGGGCGAACGTCCGCGAGGAGACCATCCACTGCCTGCCCGTCCACAGCGGTGTGCGCCCGGCCTGACGCCGGGTGAGGCCGGTCAGGTCCAGAGCGTGGCGATGAAGACGTTGGCCGCCGTCAGGCCCCCGACCGCGCCGAAGAGCGCCTTGTCGACCCGCTCCTCGTCCCGCTTCACGTAGACCAGCCCGAGGACGACGACCAGGATCGCCAGCTTCACGCCGATCTTGACGTTGTTCACGGTCTGGTCGTCGGCCTGGTTGAGGCCGACCAGGACCACTCCCGTGACCAGCATGGTCAGCGCGCCGTGCAGCATCGCCGGGCCGAAGCGCGCCGTGCCCGCGCCCATCGCCTTCATCTGGGTCAGGAAGCCGCCCAGAAGGGCGGCGATACCGATGACGTGCAGCGCGACGAAGACATTGATGAGTACGTCCATGGGGCGGAGCCTAGCCGGGGCCATATCACCGGAGGCCGGTCGGGGTCGCCGCCTTCGTCGCCTCGGTCACGGCGGGTACGGAATGCGCGATTCCGTGCGTACGGGGCCTGTCGGAACCGATCCGGAAACCCACACCTGCGGCCAGTTGCGGTCATGCCGCCGCCCGCCCGTGACCCCCAGGTTTAGCGTCCTCCCCCGGGCCCCCACCCCTCCCCCGGGCCCCACCCGGCCGAAGGGAAGTGACCGCCCCCGTGGCAGCGCACCGGAAACCCAGGCAGCACCCGCTGAGCGGCCGCGCCGCCGTCACCCTGGCACTCGCCGGGGCGGCCACCGCCACCGCCTTCGAGGGTTCCGGACACGCCGAACCCCCGCGGACGCCCGCCCAGGTGCGGGCCGAGGCCGACCGGCTCTACCGGGAGGCCGAGGAGGCCACCGAGAAGTACAACGGCGCCAAGGAGGAGACGGTACGGGCGAGAGCCGCGCTGGACGCGCTGCGCGACGAGGCGGCCCGCCGGACCGCCCGCCTCAACGCCGCCCGCAACGCGCTCGGCTCCATCGCCGCCTCCCAGTACCGCGAGGGAGGCCTCGGCCCGGCCGCCCGGCTCGCGCTCTCCAGCGACCCCGACGCCTACCTCCGCGGCGCGGCGCTCGCGGACCGGGTCGGCGACCGTCAGGCCACGGCCGTCACCGCCGCCCGGGGCCAGGTGGCCGAGCTCGCCCGGCTGCGCGCGGAGGCGGCCGGCCGGTTCCGCGACCTGACGGCCCGGCAGACCGAGCTGGCCCGCCACAAGGCGACCGTCCGGGAGCGGATCGCCGCCGCCGAGAGGCTGCTGGCCCGTCTCACGGCGGCGCAGCGCGCCGCGTACGACGGCCGCTCCGGTGCGGCGCCGGACGGCCCGGCTCCCGCGCCCGGTTCGGTCCGGGCCGCGAACCCGCGCGCGGCCCGGGCGGTCGCGTTCGCGTACGGGTCCCTGGGCAAGCCGTACGTGTGGGGGGCCACCGGCCCGTCGGCCTTCGACTGCTCGGGGCTCACCCAGGCCGCCTGGCGCTCGGCCGGGGTGTCGCTGCCCCGGACGACGTACAGCCAGATCGACGCCGGCCGGCGGGTGTCCCGCTCCGAGCTGGCCCCGGGCGACCTGGTGTTCTTCTACTCGGGCGTGAGCCACGTGGGGCTGTACATCGGCGACGGCAGGATGATCCACGCCCCCCGGCCCGGCGCCCCGGTACGGATCGCGCCGATCGACGAGATGCCCTGGGCGGGCGCGACCCGCGTGGCCTGACCCGCGCGCACCCGGCCCGGGTGCCGCCCGGACCGTACGGCCCGGCCCGAGCGCGCCGGCTACGGGCGGGCGCCGGCCGGGAGCGTCCCGCGGCCGGTCCCCGTTCCGGCCCCGGCGCCCGTGCCCGCCCCCGGGACGCCGGCGCCCGCACCCGGACCCGTCTCCGGAACGCCCGCACCCGGACCCGTCTCCGGAACCTCGCCGCCCGCGCCCGTACCGGGACCCGCGTCCCCGGGCGCACCCGCGTCCGCGCCCGCACCGGAACCCGCGTCGCCGGACGCACCCGCCGCCTCCGCGCGGAACTGCCGCGTCAGCCACCGGAACACCGACGGCACCTCCCGCACCCAGGTGCTTACCCGGTGACCGCCGTACACCTGCTGGACGTCGACGCGCGTCGGCGCCTTGGCCGCCTCCTGGAGGGCGACGCCCTGCTGGTAGCCGTCGCCGCCGTCACCGGTGACGAGCAGGGTGATCCGGGGCGGCACCGGGGCGGCCCGGAGCATGTTCAGCGGGTTGTGGGCGTGGCGCAGCGCGGGGTCCTTGCCGGTGAGCGAGGACGGCTCGGCGGCCGGGTCGTTGTAGCCGGACATGCTGACGCCGAACCGGTAGCGGTCGGGGTGGGCGATGGCGAGCTTCATGGCGCAGTGGGCGCCCGCCGAGAAGCCGACGAGGGCCCAGTCGTTTGCCGCGCCGGAGACGCGGAAGTTGTCTGTGACCATCTTGCGCACGTCCACGCTGAGCCAGGTGTCGGCGTTGACCTTGCCCGGCACGTTGGCGCAGCCGGTGTCGGTGTGGCCGAGGAGGTGGCTGCGGGGCGCCACCAGGATGAAGGGCTCGACCGTCCCGTCGCGCATCAGGGGTTCGAGCTGCTGGTTGGCGCGCATGCCGACGAACCAGGACTTCGGCGAACCGGGGAAGCCCGAGAGCAGTTCCACCACCGGGAACTTCTTGTCCTTGTAGGCCGGGTCGTCGTACTGCGGCGGGAGCCAGACGTACACCTCGGCCTTGACCCCGGAGATGCCGCCCTGGAGGACCGTCCGGCGGACGCCGGGGCCCATGGCGGGGTCGTCGACCGGGGTGAAGGTCTGGGTGACCCTGGGCAGGTCGGCGACGCGCTTGCCGCCCATGCCGTCCGGGCCGAGGTCGATGGCGGAGTCGACGTGGTCGCTGGTGCCCAGCAGGTCGTCCCAGCTGTCGTACAGCCCGTTGACGTTGTTCACCGCGACGAAGACCACGACGATCGCCGTGAGCTGCGCGAAGGCCACCATGCCCAACCGCGTCGCGGCCCGGACGAGGACGGGGCCGCGCACACGGCTCCACAGCGCCAGGGGCAGCAGGACGGCGATCACGGACAGCACGACCGCGGTCACGAGGAAGGGAGTACCTGTCAGGCTCATCACGGGGAGTAGGAGGGCACCGTCGCCGGACTGGTTGCCGCTCCTATGTACCGTTTACCTCACAAATACTCCGGCCCGGCCGCCCCGGGGGTCACACCAGCCGGCGGGCCGTCGCCCAGCGGGTCAGTTCGTGGCGGTTGGAGAGCTGGAGCTTCCTGAGCACCGCCGAGACGTGCGACTCGACCGTCTTCACCGAGATGAAGAGCTGCTTGGCGATCTCCTTGTACGCGTACCCCCGGGCGATCAGCCGCAGCACCTCCCGCTCCCGCTGGGTGAGCCGGTCCAGGTCCTCGTCGACCGGCGGGGCGTCCGTGGAGGCGAACGCGTCCAGGACGAAGCCGGCCAGCCGGGGCGAGAACACGGCGTCGCCGTCCTGCACCCGGAAGACCGAGTCGACCAGGTCGGCGCCCGTGATGGTCTTGGTGACGTACCCGCGGGCGCCACCCCGGATGACGCCGATGACGTCCTCGGCGGCGTCCGAGACGGACAGGGCCAGGAACCGGACCGGGTTCTCGCGGGCGGACATCAGGCCCGTGCAGCGGCGCAGCACCTCGACGCCGCCGCCGCCCGGCAGATGGACGTCGAGGAGGACCACCTCGGGGCGGGTGGCGGTGATCACGGCGACCGCCTGGTCGACGTCGGCGGCCTCGCCGACCACCTCGACCCCGGTCGTCTCGGTGCGGCCGATCTCGGCCTGCACCCCGGTGCGGAACATCCGGTGGTCGTCCACCAGCACGACCCGTACCCGGCGCTGCTCGCCGGCCGTCGTCGTCTCGTCGGTCATCCGTCCGCCCTCTCCATCTCCAGCTCCACTTCGGTGCCACCGCCCGGCACCGCGCGGAGCCGCGCGGTCCCGCCGTTGCGCTGCATCCGGCCGATGATCGATTCTCGTACGCCCATCCGGTCGGCGGGTACGGAACCGAGGTCGAAGCCGGGCCCCCGGTCCCGTACGGACACGAAGACCGTACGGCCCTCGACCTCCGCGTACACCTGCACCGCCCCTCCCTCGCCACCGTACTTGGCGGCGTTGACCATGGCCTCGCGCGCGGCCTGCATCTGGGCGGCCAGCCGCTCGTCGAGCGGGCAGTCGCCGACGATCACCACTTCCAGGGGCACCCCGTGCTTGTCCTCGACCTCGGCGGCGGTCCTCCTGACCGCCTCCGCCAGGGTGTCCGGCTCCTGCTCCTCGTCCTTGCCGGTGCCCTCCGGCCGGTAGAGCCAGTTGCGCAGCTCGCGTTCCTGTGCGCGGGCGAGCCGGCGCACCTCGCCGGGGTCGCCGGCGTTGCGCTGGATCAGGGTGAGGGTGTGCAGGACGGAGTCGTGCACATGGGCGGCGACCTCGGCCCGCTCCTGGGCGCGGATGCGCATGGTGCGCTCCTCGGACAGGTCCTGCGACATCCGCACCAGCCAGGGGCCGGCGAGCAGGGTCATCCCGGCGAGGACGGCTATCGCGGCGGTGAGCGCCGTCCCGAGCTGGGCGGCCGAGCCGCGCACCACCATGAAGACGGTCAGGCCCATGCCGACCAGCGCGACACCGGCGAGGCTCCGCACGAGCTGGAAGATCCGCTTGCGGCCGCCCGGCTGGGTCCAGCTCGCCCGCCGCGCGTTGTCGGCCTGCCGCCACACCAGGACGACGCCGACACCGACGAGGAGGATCGGCCACACGTACCGCCCGGCGTCGCTGCCGAGGTCGACGCTGGTGACGAAGCCGATCGCGCCGACGGTGAGCGCGACGAGCGCCACGACCTGACCCTTGTCGGGCTTGCGCAGCCGGCGCCGCCCGTCGGGGCCGGCGGCGAACAGCGGGCGGGGTTCGGCGGACCTGCCGCCGACGCCCAGCGGGACGACGATCCAGAAGACGGCGTACAGCAGGACGCCGAGGCCGTCGGCGATGAACAGGGCGAGGAAGACCAGCCGCACCCAGATGACGGGCAGCCCGAGGTGGCCCGCCAGGCCGCGCGCGACACCGCCGAGCATCCGTCCGTCGGCGCTGCGGTAGAGCTTGCGCACGGGCGGTTCGGCGGTCGTCTCGGGCGGGCGGGCGGCGACGGGCATGCCCCGATCGTCACACGCCGGCCGGCGCGGGACATCAGGGCCGTCCCTCATCCGACCCTGAGAACCGGCCGTGGCCCGGGGGGCGATATCAGGGACGGGCCAGGGTCGCGGGAGGTGCCGGTGCGGCTCACGGGCCGTCACCATGGACGTATGACGCGTACGACCCCCGCTCCCGCCGAGGCCGATGAAGCCCCTCCCCACCCGCCGCTGCGGCGCACGACGGGGCGGAAGGTCGTGGCCGGCGTGTGCGGCGGGCTGGGGCGGCACTTCGACCTGGACCCGGTGGTCTTCCGGGTCGCGATCGGGGTGCTCGCCGTGACCGGCGGCCTCGGGCTGGTGTTCTACGGCTTCGCCTGGCTGCTCATCGCGGCCGACGGTGACGAGGAGAACGAGGCGCGGCGGCTGCTGTCCGGGCGGGTCGACGGGGCGACGCTGATCGCGCTGCTGATGGCGCTCGTCGGCTGCGGCCTGTTCCTGTCGATGCTGGGCAACGGCAGCACGATCTCCTTCTCCCTGCTGCTGATCGTCGCGGTCTGCGGGGCGGCGGTCTGGTCGCAGCGGCGCCGGCTGGCCGACGGCCACGAGACGGTGGCCGACCCGGTGACGGCGCACACGGTGGCCGAGGCGCCCCCGGAGACGAAGGCGCCCCCGCCGCCGGAGTACCCGTCGTGGTGGCGGGAGCCGATCGTCAAGGACGGTACGTCGGGGCCGGTCCCGCTCGGGTACCTGTGGGGGCCGGCGGACGGCGTGGGGGTGGAGGACGCGATCCGGCGGCGCCCCGCGAGGAGCGCCGGGACGGGGGAGGCGCCCGCGGCCCGGGGTCCGCGTTCCCTCGGCGGGCCCGTCTTCCTGCTGGCCCTGGTGGCGGGCGGGGTGGGGACGGCGGTGCCCTGGGGGTCGCGGCCGCTCGGTACCTGCCTGGTGACCGGGCTGGTGTGCGCGCTGGTGGTGTTCGCGCTCGGGCTGGTGGCGGGGTCGTTCGCGGGGCGGACGGGGGTGGGCACGGTCTTCATGACGGTGGTCACGGCCGTGCTCCTGGCGGGCGCGTCACTGGTGCCCGGGCAGATCGGCACGGAGTGGACGCGTACGGACTGGAGGCCGGCGACCACGGCGGACCTCCGGCCGCGCTACGAACTGGGCAGCGGTGTGGCCACCCTGGACCTGTCCCGGCTGGACGTCCCGGTGCGGCGGACGGCCCGCACCACCGCCGAGGTCGGCGCCGGCCGCCTCCATGTGATCGTCCCGCGGGACGTGACGGTGCGGGTGCGCGCGGAGGTGGGGCTCGGGGACCTGCGCCTGCCCGCCGAACCGGCCGGCGACGTGGACATCGCCCCGGCCCGCGACGTGACCCGCACGATCGCCCCGCCCCGGGGGACGGCCCCCGGGGGCACGCTCGACCTCGCCCTGGAGGTCGCGCTCGGACAACTGGAGGTCACCCGTGCCGCACCATGAGCAGCGGGACGCCCGGCGCCACGGCTTCCGCCCGGGCCGGCTGGTCCTGGGCCTCACGGCCCTCGGCATCGCGGCGCTCTACGGGGGCGACGTGGCCGGCGCCTGGGACACGCCCTGGTTCGCGGCGCTGCCGTTGCTGGCCGGGGGGCTGGTGCTGGCGGGCGTGGCCGGCTGGGTCGGCTACCGGGCCCGGCGCCGCCGTGCGGCCAGGGCGGCGTCGAGCGACAGCAGCGGGGCACCGGCCAGCACCAGCGGCAGCCACGCCATCAAGTAGGCGAGGTCGTTGCCGTAGTAGTACGGGGTGGACTGCCAGCTCACGGTCAGCCACAGGCTCAGCGAGATCAGCGCCCCGCCCAGCGCGGCGAGCCGCGCGAGCAGCCCGACCAGCGTGCCGATCCCCACGGCCAGCTCGCCGAGGGCGATGCCGTACCCGAAGCCCTCCGGGCTCTTCAGCGCCAGGTCGACGAGCCACGGCACGGCCGAGGAGTCCCGGACGGACCGCATCATCTCCCCGATGGACCCGCTGCCGGAGGCCGCCATGAACCGGTCGTCGGTGAGTTTGTCCAGCCCGGCGTAGACGAAGGTGACGCCGAGGAAGACGCGCAGCGGCAGCAGCGCGTACTCGGCGGCGGTCGCCCGCCAGCCGGGTGGCCCGCCCGCGTTCCGGTAGGTCGCTGTCGTCCGGTAGGTGTGCGTCACGCCGGCCTGCCTCTCCACACGGCTGTCCCCGGAACCGATTCTCCTCGGCATTCCCGTCCATGGATACGCGGCGGGCGGAGGGCCGGTTCAGACGGAGGACGGACGCGGTCGGCTCCGCTCATGGCGCGTCCGCTCATGGCGGGGGAAGGCGGCGCCGGTCACGACAACCGGCCGGGGAGATCACACCGGACCGGTCCGCCGGAGCACAATGCACCGCATGACGGACGACGACCGCACCGCGCCCTCGCCCCTGGTGGACCTGCTGGAACTGGAGCCCCACATCGAGGGCGGCTGGTTCCGGGAGACCTGGAAGACCACCGGCAGGACCACGCCCGACGGCTACACCGGCCCCCGCACGTACGCGACCGGCATCTACTTCCTGCTGCACCCCGGCGAGCGGTCGCGCTGGCACCGGGTGCGCTCCGACGAGCTGTGGCTCTGGCACCGCGGCGGCCCGCTGCGCCTCTCGCTGGGCGGCGAGGGCGACGCCCCGTCCGAGCCGTGGGAGCTGGTCCTGGGGCCGTCCGTCGAGACCGGCGAACAGCCGCAGCTCCTGGTCCCGGCCGGCACCTGGCAGGCGGCCGAACCGGCGGGCGACGAGCCGGTCCTGGTCACCTGCGTGGTCGCGCCGGGCTTCCACTACGACGACTTCACGCTGGGAGCCGCCGCCCACGGGACGTAGGCGGCGGCTCCGGTCGGGCGCGGGGCGGGATCATTCCCGCCGGGGGATCACTCCCACTCGATGGTGCCCGGGGGCTTCGACGTCACGTCGAGCACGACCCGGTTGACGTCCTTCACCTCGTTGGTGATCCGCGTCGAGATCTTCGCCAGCACGTCGTACGGCATCCGCGTCCAGTCCGCGGTCATGGCGTCCTCGGACGACACCGGCCGCAGCACGATCGGGTGACCGTACGTACGGCCGTCGCCCTGCACGCCCACCGACCGGACGTCGGCGAGCAGCACGACGGGGCACTGCCAGATGTCACGGTCGAGGCCGGCGGCCGTGAGCTCCTCGCGGGCGATGGCGTCGGCCTCGCGCAGCAGGTCCAGGCGCTCCTTGGTGACCTCGCCGACGATCCGGATACCGAGGCCGGGGCCCGGGAAGGGCTGGCGCTGGACGATCTCCTCCGGCAGGCCGAGCTCCGCGCCGACCATCCGGACCTCGTCCTTGAACAGCTTGCGCAGCGGCTCGATGAGCTGGAACTCGAGGTCCTCGGGGAGCCCGCCCACGTTGTGGTGCGACTTGATGTTGGCGGTGCCGGTGCCGCCGCCCGACTCGACCACGTCCGGGTAGAGCGTGCCCTGGACGAGGAACTCGACCGGGTGGTCGTCCGGCGCCTCGGCGACGATCTCGGCCTGGGCCTGCTCGAAGACCCGGATGAACTCGCGCCCGATGATCTTCCGCTTCTCCTCGGGGTCGGAGACCCCGGCGAGCGCCTTCAGGAAGCGCTCCTGCGCGTCGACGACCTTGAGCTGGACGCCGGTGGCGGCCACGAAGTCCTTCTCGACCTGCTCGGTCTCGCCCTTGCGCATCAGACCGTGGTCGACGTACACGCAGGTGAGCTGGGAGCCGATGGCCTTCTGCACGAGGGCGGCCGCGACGGCCGAGTCCACGCCGCCGGACAGGCCGCAGATGGCGCGCTTCTCGCCGACCTGGGCGCGGATCGCCTCGATCTGCTCCTCGATGACGTTGCCGGTGGTCCAGTCGGGACGCAGGCCGGCGCCGCGGTAGAGGAAGTGCTCCAGGATCTGCTGGCCGTGCGTGGAGTGCATCACCTCGGGGTGGTACTGCACGCCGTACAGCTTCTTCTCGTCGTTCTCGAAGGCCGCGACCGGCACGACGTCCGTGGACGCGGTGACCGTGAACCCCTCGGGAGCGGCGGAGCAGGCGTCGCCGTGCGACATCCACACCGGCTGCTCGACCGGGGTGCCCTCGAAGAGGGTGGAGGAGGCCCTGGAGACGTGCAGCGGCGTACGGCCGTACTCGCGCGCGCCGGTGTTGTCGACCGTGCCGCCGAGGGTCGTCGCCATGAGCTGGAAGCCGTAGCACATGCCGAAGACCGGGACACCGGCCTCGAAGATCGCGCGGTCGAGCTGGGGGGCGCCCTCCTCGTAGACGGAGGACGGGCCGCCGGAGAGGATGATCGCCTTGGGGTTCTTGGCCAGCATCTCGGCCACCGGCATGGTGGACGGGACGATCTCGCTGTAGACCCGGGCCTCACGGACGCGGCGGGCGATGAGCTGGGCGTACTGCGCGCCGAAGTCGACGACCAGTACGGCGTCGGGCGCGGCAGCGGGATTCGCTGATGACACTACGGCGGCCTTCCGGCGGGGAGGAGTCTGTATGTCGATTCTACCGGCGCGGCCGGGGGAGCCTTCGTCTCACCATCCGAACCCGGGGCCCTCCGGCTCGGTCGATGGTCCATACTGGCGGCATGCGCAAGCTCTCGACCTTCGTCTTTACCTATGGCACCGGGCCCGTCCGGCTGCCATGGTCGTGCTGCTTGAGCCACTGACAAGCGACTTCCCCAGGCGCCCCGGGCCGACAAGGTCCGGGGCGCCTGTCGTTCTCCCGGACCCTGTCGCCGGCCCGCGGCCCTCCCCGCAAAGGAGCCCCGCCATGACCGCCACGCAGACCACGCACACCACACGGACCACCATCGAGAAGACCGGCGCCCGCACCGACGAGGCCGCGGGCGTGATCACGGGCGCGCGGGAGCGCATCGACGCGCTCGACGACCGGATCATCGGCCTCATCCAGGAACGGATGGCCGTCTCGGCCGTCATCCAGGAGGCGCGGATCTCCTCCGGGGGCCGCCGGGTGAACCTGGCGCGCGAGATGGAGGTGCTGGCGCACTACCGGGACGCGCTGGGCCGGCCGGGCACGTCGCTGGCGATGACGATGCTGGAGCTGTGCCGGGGCCGGATCTGAGTTCGGCCGGCGTCTCACCCGTACGGCGCGTGACCGCGCCGCACCGGGTTTCGTTGGAGGGGTTGTCCGTGTCAGCCAGGGGCGGGCCGTAGAAACCACGCGTGGCTCCGCTGGGGCGTGTGGCGTACCTCCTGGGTACGTCGTGGGACCTCGCTCCAGCGTGCGTGACCGGACGGCAGGGGACAGCAGCCCGGTCACCCGAAAAGGCGGTCGGCTCCGGGGACGCCCGGAGCCGACCGCATCCGGTCCGACCGGTTGCGCCGGCCCTCCCCGTCCGGCACGACGCACCGTCACCGCCCCCGCTCCCACTCTCACCTCGTTCCCACTCGCACGACCACTGCCACCGAGCGGCGTCACCCCCCGGCGCCGCCTCCCCGGCACCGGCACTGCCCTGACGCCGGTGCCGACGGCCGAGGGCCCCCGCGGAAGACGCTTCCGCGGGGGCCCTTGTTCTGTGCCCGGCGCACCGGACGGTGCCCGGCGGCGGCTCACGGGTGGGCCCCGGAAGCGATGCACACAAGCGGAACCTGTGATGCAGCCCACATAAAGATTCCATCAGGTGGTGTGCAACCATTCCCACCCGTCGCAGGTCATGCATGCGAAACAACGGCCACATCCGTGACACCCCCACACCGGGTCGGCCCCCACGACACCGTGCCGCATCGAGCGGTACGCCTGGACTTCCCTGAGGTCTTCATGAAGCTTCGCCGCGCCATGGCGGTCGCCGCCGCGACCGCCGTCATAGCCCCTGCCGCCTTCCTGGCGGCTCCGGCCGCGTACGCGACGGACGGCACCACCGGCACGACCTCCACCTCCGGCGCCTCGGGCGAGACGGAGAGCACCACCACCGGCGGCACGACCACCACGGACGACGGCACCACGGCCGGCGACGGCGCCGCCACCACCGAGGACGCCACGAAGACCGACGACGGCACGCCGGCCGACGACGCCGCCGCCGCCACCGAGGACGGCGCCAAGACCGAGGACGAGCCGAAGACGGACGACGGCACGAAGCCCGCCGACGACACGGTCACCGGCGGCACCGACGGCGCCGAGAAGCCCGGCACCGAGCCCGGCACCGGCACCGAGACCGGCAAGGACGAGGAAGAGGCCGGCGAGGACGAGGTCGTCGACGAGGAAGAGGAGATCATCGAGGAGGAGGTCTGCAAGCAGGCCGCCGTCGACGTCTCCCTCTCCCACCTCCCCGGCAAGATCGTCGCGGGCAGTGGCTGGAAGAACTTCCAGCTCAACGTCAAGAACAACAGCAAGGCCGCCCTGGACGAGGTCGTCGTCGGCGCCTGGGCCTCGTACGCGAAGGACGTCGACGAGGAGGCGTACACCGACCGCCTGGTCGAGAAGTACGCCAAGATCGAGTACAAGCTGCCCGACGGCCAGTGGAAGAACGGCGCGAACCTCTCGGGCCAGAACATCGGCTTCTTCTTCGACGTCGTCAACCTGAAGAAGGACGAGAACCGCACGATCCAGCTGCGCATCTCGATCGACAAGGCCGCCCCGGCCGGCGCCGCCCTCGGCTTCGCCGCCACGGGCTACGACAAGGACGACGAGTGCTACGAGGACTACGCGTCCTACGAGTTCCAGGTCGTCGCGGCCGGTGGCACCGGCGGTGACGGCGGCGAGGCCAAGCCGTCCGACGAGAAGCCGGCCGACCTGAAGCCGCAGGGCGGCTCGACCCCGATCAAGGTCGAGGGTGAGCTCGCCGAGACCGGTTCGTCGTCGATGCTGCCGACCATCGGGATCGCCGGTGGCATCACGGTCGTCGCCGGTGCCGGTGTCGTCTTCGCCCTGCGCCGCCGCAACGGTGGCGCCGCCGCGTAACACGCGCACCACGGAGCTGGAGAGGCGCTGCACTCGGAGGGGGGTGCAGCGCCTCTCTGTCGTCCGTCGGGCCCGTCAGGGCTTCGGCGGGACCGCCGGCATGCCGAGGAACGGGAGCCTCAGGGCGCCGAAGGCGTCCGCCGGGACGGTGGGGGACGTGGGCGCGACGGGGGCGAGGCGCTCGTAGGCCGCGTCCTGCGCCGGACGGGGGTCGTCCTCACCCTTGTTGGGCCAGAAGGACATGGCCCGCTCCGCCTGGGCGGTGATCGTCAGGGACGGGTTCACGCCGAGGTTGGCGGAGACGGCCGCGCCGTCGACGACCGAGATGCCCGGGTGGCCGTAGAGGCGGTGGTACGGGTCGATGACGCCGTCCTCCGCACTGGCGCCGATCACGCAGCCGCCCAGGAAGTGGGCGGTGAGCGGGGTGCCCATCAGTTCGCCGACGTTGGAGCCGGCGAAGCCGTTGATCTCCTCCGCCAGCAGGCTCGCGGCGCGGGTGCCCTCGGCGATCTGCTTGGGGTTCGGGGCGCCATGGCCCTGGCGGGCGGTGAGCAGGCCCTTGCCCAGGCCGTCGCGCTTGCGGTAGGTGGTCAGGGAGTTGTCCAGGGACTGCATCACCAGGCCGATGATGGTCCGCTCCGACCAGCGGCGGTTGGACAGCGAGCGCATGGCCAGCAGGGGGTGGCGGGCCACGTTGCCGAGCCAGGCCCGTACGCGGTGCTCGGAGTACGGGACCTGGAGGATGGAGAGGGACCCCATCGCGTTGGAACCCTTGCCGTAGCGGACCGGCTCGATGTGGGTGTTGGCGTCCGGGTGGACGGACGAGGTGATGGCGACGCCCCGGGTGAAGTCCGCCCGCTCGTGGCCGTGCCGCTTGCGGTAGCGGCGGTCGGTGGTCTGGGAGCCGACCAGGGCCTCGGAGTTGGTGCGGGTCAGCTCGCCCAGGCGGGCGGAGAGGCGCGGGAGCTTCCCCTCGTCCTTCATCCGGTGCAGCAGCGTCTGGGTGCCGTAGGTGCCGGCGGCGACGACCACGTACCGGCAGCGGAGGGTCTTCCGGGCGGCCTTGCGGCGGCGGTGCGTAGGGACGGTGGTGACGAGGTAGCCGTCCCCGGAGGGTGCCTCGGTGACGGCGGTGACGGTGGTCATCGGGTGGATGACGGCCCCGGCCTTCTCGGCGAGGTGCAGGTAGTTCTGCGTGAGGTTGTTCTTCGCGCCGTGCCGGCAGCCGGTCATGCACTCGCCGCACTCGGTGCAGGCGTGCCGGGCCGGGCCGGCGCCACCGAAGTACGGGTCCTCGACCCGCTGGCCCGGCTTCGCCCTCGCCTTCCCGTCGGCGTCCCGGCCGTCGCCGAAGAAGACCCCGACGGGCGCGAGGTGGAAGGTGTCGCCGACGCCCATCGCCTGGGCCGCCGCCTTGAGGTGGACGTCGGAGGGGGTCATCGTCGGGTTGAGCCGTACCCCCAGCATGCGCTTGGCCTGGTCGTAGTACGGGGCCAGCTCCTCCTGCCAGTCGGTGATGGACGCCCACTGCTTGTCGCGGAAGAACGGCTCCGGCGGTACGTAGAGGGTGTTGGCGTAGTTGAGGGAGCCGCCGCCCACCCCGGCGCCGGCCAGCACCATGACGTTGCCGAGCAGATGGATGCGCTGGAGCCCGAACAGGCCGAGGGCGGGGGCCCACAGGTAGTTCTTCACGTCCCAGGAGCTCTTGGGGAGCGTCTGCGGGGTGAACCGGCGGCCCGCCTCCAGCACGCCGACCCGGTAGCCCTTCTCGGTCAGCCGGAGGGCCGACACCGACCCGCCGAAACCCGAGCCGATCACGATGACGTCGTAGTCGTGACCGCCGGGCGCGTCCTGGTTCTGGGCAGGGGTGACCTGGGACATGGGCTCTCCTCGTACCGGAAGGGGGGAAGGGGGCGTCTCGGGGAAAGGGCGTCTCGGGGCCGGACGCCCTGTAGGGGGTGTCTGGCCGATCACGCCAGGCTCACGACGCCCGGCACCGCGCCTCGCTGCGTTGTCGTCGGTCGCCATGGCTCCGCCATGCCTCCCTCCTCCGCCTTGCGATGCACGGCACCGGCCGCCGATCGCTGATCCGGCCTGATCGACAGGACACCCCCTAGCGCAGGCGGAACGCCTTCATCAGCCGCAGGCTGCGGCTCATGAACGCCGCGTACTGCTCGTCGTCCATGCCGAAGGCGGGCGCGAGCGGGATCACCCGCTGCTGGGCCACCGTCTGGGCCTCGGTGTATTTGAGGATGCCCTCGGAGCCGTGCCGGCGGCCGAGGCCCGAGTCCTTCATCCCGCCCATCGGCGACTGGACGCTGCCGTACGCCGGCGCGTACCCCTCGTTGATGTTGACCGTCCCGGTGCGCAGGCGGGCGGCGACGGCGTGTCCGCGGCGTCCGTCCTTGGTCCAGACGCTGGCGTTGAGCCCGTACGCCGTGGCGTTGGCGCGCTCGACGGCCTCGTCCTCGTCGGTGAAGCGGTAGACGGACACGACCGGGCCGAAGGTCTCCTCGGCGCACACGGCCATCGGCTCCTGGACGCCCTCCAGGATGGTCGGCTCGTAGAACAGCGGGCCTATGTCGGGGCGGGCCACCCCGCCCGCGACGAGCGTGGCGCCCTTGGCGACGGCCTCCTCGACGTGCCGCGTGACGGTCTCGAGCTGCCGCTCGCCCACCAGGCAGCCCATGTCGGCCCCGTACGCGAGCGAACGGCCCAGCCGCATGGCCTTCGTGCGGGCGGCGAAGCGCTCGACGAAGTCGTCGGCGATCGACTCGTGGACGTACAGCCGCTCGATGGAGATGCAGAGCTGGCCGGCCGACGAGAAGCAGGCGCGCACCGCGCCGGCGGCGGCCTTCTCCACGTCCGCGTCGTGCAGCACCAGCATGGCGTTCTTGCCGCCCAGTTCGAGGGAGACGCCGACCAGGCGGGCGGCCGCCCCCTGGGCGACCTCGCGGCCGGTGCGGGTGGAACCGGTGAAGGACACGTAGTCGGCGTGCCTGACCACCTCGGGGCCGACGACCGGGCCCTCGCCGATGACGACCTGGAAGACCTCGGCCGGCAGGCCCGCCTCGACGAGCAGGTCGCGGGCCCACAGGGCGGTGAGCGCGGTCTCCGTGTCGGGCTTCATCACCACCGCGTTGCCGGCGACGAAGGCGGGCAGCGCGTCACCGACGGACAGTTCGAGGGGGTAGTTCCACGGGGCGATCTGGCCGACGACCCCGCGCGGCCGGCGCAGTTCGGTGACCTTGGTGAGGGCCGGCACGACGCCGGTGTGGCGCCGGGGCTTGAGGTACGCGGCCGCGCGGCGGCCGTAGTGGCGGGCGGCGACGGCGACGGCCTGGACCTCCTCGTGCGCGTGCAGCCGGGCCTTGCCGGTCTCGAGCTGGATGAGGTCGAGGACCTCGGCCTGCCGCTCCAGGACCAGGTCGTGGAAGCGGAGGAGCACGGCGGCCCGCTCGCGTACGGGGGTGGCGGCCCAGACGGGCTGCGCGCCGCGGGCGCGGGCGAACGCCTCGGCGACGTCCTCGGGGGTGGACTCGGGCAGCTCGGCCAGCCGCTCCCCGGTGAACGGCGTGTGGTTGGCGGTCCGGCCGGAGCCGACGACGCCACGGGTGAGCTGGGCGACCACCTCGGGCGTCACCACGTCGGCGGCGGTGCGGGCGCCGGCCGGGGCGGGGGCTGTCGGGTTCGTACCGAGCGGCGTGGCGGGGGCCTGCGGGTCCGTGGTGTCCGTCATGGGGGCGAGGGTATGCCGGATGCGGCCCGTGCGGTACCCGCCGGTAACAGCTTTTCACCGGGCGCTCACACCGTGCCAGCGTTCACTGGCAAATAAGCCCTGATCAGGGGTGCCGTACCCGGAAGGAATCGAGAACGGTGTCGAAGTGACGCTTCAGCTCGTCCAGCCGCGGCACCGGCGCCGAGACCCACACGTCGTACATCCGGCCGCCCTCGTCCCAGCAGATGTCGTAGGTCCGCCGGGGGCCCTCCGTGTGCGAGAAGCCGTCCCAGGTGAACTCCCTGAGCGCGGCCGGAAGCCCGTTGTGCGTCGTCGGGGTGACCTTCGCCTGGCGGTAACCGGGCTGGTCGCGCGGGCCGTTCGCGTGGGCGCGGCGCATGTGGCCGAGCGGGCCGCCGGCGGCCGGGGCCTGGACGCGGACGCCGATGCGCAACGCCCGGTCGGGCGCCGTGTAGTAGACCCGTCTGCCGTCGGTGGAGCGCGCGTACCCCTGGGGGACGGTCAGCGAGAACCCGCGCGGATCGGAGCTGGAGCGGTAGCCGGCCGGGACGCGGGGCGACGGGGTGCCCGCCGTGGCGGCGGGCGGACGGGACGACGGGCCGCCGGTGACGCCCGGACCGGCGCCGGTGCCGGCGGCCGCGCCCGGGGTGTTGGGGGCGGTGGGCGTGTCCGGCGAGGGGGACGCGGTGGCGGTGCGCCGGCCGCCCCCGCCGCCCCCGCCGTCGCCGTGGCCCTTCAGCAGCAGGACGCCCGCGGCGCCCGCCCCGGCGAGGGCCACCAGCAGCGCGGCGGCCACCAGGGGCGTACGGAGCCGGTGCCGGGACGGGTGGCCCGCGCGCGGGGGGACGGCGTCCGTCCCGTGGGGCGGGGCGGCGCGGCCCGGGGCGCGGGGGTGGTCGGGGCCGCGGTCGCCGGTGCGGTCGGTGCGGTGGCGGCGGTCGGTGCGGTCGCCGCTGCGGGCCCGGTCGCCGCGGTCGCCGTCGCGGTCACGGTCACGGCGGTCGGGGCGGACGCGGTTCCCGGGGCGGACGCGGTCACGGGCGCGGGGGCGGGCGTCCGCGCGGCCGTCGGGGCCGGCGGGATCGGGTACGGCGTCGGAGGGTCCGGGGCGCGGGGCGTCCGCGTGGGGCGGGACGGCGTCGGCGTACGGGTCGGCGGCGCCGGCCGCCCGGCCGCCGTGGGACACCGGGGCGTCGTCGGCCACCCCGTACCCGCGCCGCCCCTGTCCGCGCGCCTCGTACCCGCGCGCCTCGCCGGCACGTCCCTCGTACCCCCGCCCCTCGTACCCGCGCGGCGGCCGCCCCGACTCCGCGTACGCCCGCAGCACCCGTTCGGCCTCGCCCGCGCCCATCCGCCGGGCCGGGTCCCGCTGCAACAGGCCCCGTACGACGGGCAGCAGCGGTCCCGCCGCGGCGGGCGGCCGGAAGTCCTCCTCGACCACCGCGTGCAGCACCCCGCCCAGCGAGTCGCGGTGGAACGGCGACTGGCCGGTGAGCGTGGCGCACAACAGCGCCCCCAAGGACCACAGGTCCGTCTCCGGCCCCGCCTGCGCGCCCTGCATCCGCTCGGGTGCGGTGTACTCGGGCGAGCCGACGAACATCCCCGCCTCCGTGATCGTCGTCGAGCCGGCGAGCTGGGCGATGCCGAAGTCGGTGAGGACGACCCGTCCGGTCCCCTCCTCCAGCAGGACGTTGGCGGGCTTCAGGTCCCGGTGCAGCACGCCCAGCGCGTGCGCGGCCCGCAGGGCGCTCAGAAGCGCCAGGCCGACGCGGGCCGCCTCCCGCGCGTCGAGCGGGCCGTTCCGGGCGATCCGCTCGGCGAGCGAGCCGCCCTCGACCAGCTCCATCACGATGTACGGGACGCCGTCCTCCTCGACCACGTCGTGGACGCAGACGATGTGCGGATGGTGCACGCGCGCGATGGCACGCGCCTCGCGGAGCGTGGGGTGGACGGCGGTCCCCACGTCGACGTGGAGCTCCTTGACGGCGACACGGCGGCCGAGCAACTCGTCGTACGCCCGCCAGACCGTGCCCATGCCTCCCCGACCGAGCCGGGCCTCCAGCCGGTAGCGTCCGACGATCCGCCGCTGTTGCCCCGATCCGGACACGGCACATCCCCTCTGCTCGCGCCGAGGGTCACTCCTCGGCGGGACGCCAGCCGCGCAGCACGATGTCGAACTGCTCCCGGGTCACCGGCCAGTCGGCCGCGGGAGCGGACATGAACAACGCGTACTCGGTTCCGTCGTCCGTGTAGTACACCTGGTCGATCGCGTGCCGCTCGCCCGCGTTGGCGTTCTTCTCGACCCAGCTGAACTCCCACAGACAGGATTCCAGTTGATCACGGAACGTGTTCGTGTGCAGCTTCTTCCGCTCATACCGGGGAAGCCGCTTCTTCAGCCCTTTCTCGATGTCGAGCATGTGCAGGCAAGGATTCTCGAAGTCCGGTGAGGCGTCGGCGCTGATACGGATGAGGTGGCGGCCGTTGTCGGGCGTGTAATCGATCTGACCGCCCTCCGCCCGGCGCTTCCAGCCCTCCGGGACGAGAAGGCTGAAACCCGATGGGTCCTCGACCCGGTTCCAGCCGTCGGGGACCGACGGTGCCCGTCCGTCCCGGTCGGCCGTGGCGGCGCGGGCCGTGTCGTCGTTCCCGTACCGCATCACGGCGAAACCCGCGGCGCCGCCCACGACGGCGGCGAGGACGGTCATGAGGGCCACCGCCCGCCAACGCCGGGGGCGCCCGGACGCGTCACCGGCGGACCGGTCACGGGGCGTGCCCGCGGTGCCCGGGCGGCCGGGGGCGGACGGGGTGCCCGGGCGGGTCCCGGAGCCGGCGGCGGCGTCCTCACCGCCCGGGCGCGGCAGGGGCCTTGTCGTCCCCGGGCCGGTGGTGGCGGTGCGGGTGGCACCGGTGCCCCCGGCGGCGTGCGGGGTGGCGTCCGCGTGGCCCCCCGCGGCCCCGCGGTCCCCGGCGGCCCCGTCCTCGGCCGGGCCGTCCTCCGTGGCCCCGTCCGGCGCGTCGCGCCCGGCGGTGCCCCGTCCCCCGGGCTCGGCGAGTCGCGCGGCGGCCGGCAGGTCCTCGCGGCTCATGGACCGTGTGGGGACGTACGCCTGCGCAGCGGCCGGGGTACGGCCCTCCATCGCCTCCAGCAGCATGCGTTCGGCCTCGGCGGCGTCCGGGCGGTCGGCCGGGTCCTTGCGCAGCAGGGCGACGATGACGGGCGCGAGGGCGCCGGCGTGCTCGGCGGGCGGCGGTTCCTCGGTCACCACGGCCTGCATGACGCTCAGGGGGGACGTGCGGTGGAAGGGCGGGGTGCCCTCGACGGCGGTGTAGAGCGTGGCGCCCAGGGACCAGAGGTCGGAGGCGGGGCCCGGGTCGCCGCCCCGTACCCGCTCGGGTGCCAGGTACTCGATGGAGCCGACGAGTTCCCCGGTGCGGGTGATGGTGGAGTCGCCCTCGATGGCGGCGATCCCGAAGTCGGTGAGCAGCACCCGCCCGTCGCGGGCGAGCAGGACGTTGCCGGGCTTGACGTCCCGGTGCAGCACTCCGGCGGCGTGCGCGGCCCGCAGGGCGCCCAGGACGTGCAGTCCCACACGGGCGGCCTCCCGGGCGTCGATACGGCGATTTTCGGCCGCCTTGGCGGCGTCCGCGAGCGAGGGCCCGTCGACGTACTGCATCACGATCCACGGACGGTCGTCGTGCTCCAGCACGTCGTGGACGGTGACCACGCCGGGGTGGGTGATGCGGGCGGCGGCGCGCGCCTCCTTCTGCGTCCGGGCGTGCAGGACGGCCCGGTCCGCCTCGGACACGTACTTCCCGGCCGTGAGTTCCTTGACGGCGACGGTGCGGTGCAGCAGTTCGTCGTGGGCGCGCCAGACCTTGCCCATGCCCCCGCGGCCGATGGCCTCGCTCAGCCGGTAGCGTCCGGCGAGCACGAGTCCCGCGCCCATGCCTGGTGAATGTTCCACTGTCCCCCGCCCGTTCCTTCGGTCTCCAGGTTACGGAGGGTTGTGCCGTGGCCGAAACCTCGGGGTTGCCAAGGAGACCGCTCTGTGATCCGCAACCGGGGTTTCGGACGCATTTGCGGTGTGTGGGCGGCCGGGCGGGCACCGGCTAGCGGGTCGACCGGTAGGCGCCGACGGCCTGTTGGTAGATCTCGGACACCTTGTCGCGCTGGCTCTCCGGACCGATGACCTGGACGACGTGGTAGCGGTCGCCGATGACCAGGGCCAGGTTCCGCACGTACACCTCCTGGCCGTTGGCGTCCGACCAGGTGAACTGCCCTTCCGCCATGACCTGTCGGCCCACGTCCACCCGTCGCAGACCGGACGCGGTGGCCCAGCTGCTGTCCCGCCACGGCTGGAGTTCGCGCTCCTTGGTGCGCTGGTACTCCAGGGGGTCGCTGCCGCCCGTCAGGATCGTGTCCCGGCCCGGGACGACGATCAGGGTGAAGTCGCCGCCGGTGTAACGGACCTGCCCGACGTCGTTGATGGGGCTGCGCCGCCAGGTCCTGTCGACGCCCACCCGGAAGCCCTCCGGATCGTCACGCACCGTATAACCGGCGGCCGGGTCCGGGGAGTCGGGGGTGACGGTGTTGGTGGAGGGTGCCGGGCCGCTCGGCGCGGGCTGCTGCTGGGACGGATCCGGCTGCTGCGGGTCCTGCGGCTGCTGGGGCCCTCGGGTCCCCTGGGACGGCCGGGGCTGCTGCGGGGCCTGCCCCCCGGTGCGGGGCTCCGCCTCGGGCATGAACACCAGGGCGTACGCCACGGCGGCGGCGAGCACCAGCAGGATGGCCACCAGGAGCGTACGGCCGAGGGCGCGCGGGGCGCGGGGCCGGGCGGCGCTCGCGGCGCCCTTCGCGGGGCCGGTCCTCCTGCTGTGCCGGTGGCGGCCGTGGGTGGTGCCGGGCGCGCCGGGGCGGCGTCTGCGGACCAGTTCGCCCCGGCGGCGCACGACGGGCAGCCGGGTGGCGTCGACGGACGGCATCGGGACGACCCCGGTGCCCGCGTCGGGCTCCGGCGCCGACCGGACGAGCGAGCGCAGCCAGCCGCGCAGCTCCTCGAAGTCGGGGCGCTCGGTGGGGTCCTGGCGCAGCAGCGATTCCACGACCGGGCGCAGCGGGCCGCACTCCTCGGCGAACGCGGGGGGCTCGGCGCAGACCATCTGGACCAGCTCGGCGGCGTTCTCCTCCGGGTAGGGGGCGTGGCCCTGGACGGCGCGGTAGAGCAGCGCGCCCAGCGCCCACAGGTCGGTGGCGGGGCCGATGGGCGGCGCGAGCTGCCAGGTGTCGTGGACGGGCCCGGCCTGCTCGGGCGCCCACCGCTCGGTGACGGCTCCGACGACGGCGATCCGGGCCTGGCGGGCGCGCTCGGCGGCCAGGGGCGTGGCGGGGCCCCGGTAGCGGGGAGCGGTGGCCGCGCCGCCGGCCACGACCTCGTCCCAGCGGCCCGGCCCGGCGGGATCGCCGGCGGGGTCCGGGCCGGAGGCGTGGTCCGCGCCCGGGGTGCGAGAGGGATCGGGGGCGCGGGACGGGTCGGGGGTGCGGGACGGGTCGGAGGTGCGGGCCTGGCGCCGGGCGTCGGCGCGCAGCGCGTCCCGGGTGCCGTACGGGGAGACGCCCCCGCCCGCCGGGACGGAGCCCGGCCCGGTGCCCGGCCCGTCGCTCCAGGTACCGGCCAGCAGGGCGCGGCGCGGGCCCCGGCCCCCGTCCTCCCCCTCGCCGGTGTCGTCGTCCTCGTCGTCGTCCAGCTCCGCGGCCCGGGACCACCACCGGGGCTGGTACTCCTCCGGGGTGCCGCCCGCCGGGGCCGCGGGGCCCAGCGGCGGGGGCGGGAGCGAGAGGGCTGCGCCGGCCTCCTCGGCCCGGGCCGCGGCACGCACACCCGCCTGGTAGGCGGCGATGGCGCCGGCCCGGGAGGCGCGCCCCTCGGGGCCGGGCGTGCCGGCGCCGGGCGCCTCGGGGAGCGCGGGCGCGGACGGGCCCGGCAGCGTCGGTGCGGCCGGCTCGTACCCGGGGGCGAGGGCCGGGAGCGGTGCGGGGACGGGCCCCGAAGAAGGCGGCGGGGGCGGGAAGTCGTCGTCGGCGTCCGGGTCGGGGACCGGGGCGTAGCCGCACAGGGCCTCCTCGGCGGCGCCCGCCGCGAGGCCCGTCAGCACGACCCGCCCGTCGTCGCACACCAGCACCGTGCGCGACGTGATGTTGCGGTGCACCCACCCGTGGGCGTGCAGCGCGCGCAGCGCGGTCAGCACGTCCGAGCCGATCTCGGCCGCCCGGTACGGGCTGAGCGGATTCTCCGCGAGCAGGGCCGCCAGGGGCCGGGCCGCGATCAGTTCACTCACTATCCACAGGGACCCGGCCTCGGCGAAGACGTCGAAGACCTGGTCGAGCCGGGGATGGTCCGGGATCTGGGCCGCCGCCTGCGCGGCCTCGATGGCGCGCCGGACGGCGGGGTCGCCGGACCGCCGGACCGCCCGACCGGAGGCGGCCGCCCCACGCGGGGGCACACGCACACCGGGCGGCGTCGCCGGCCCGTACGGGCCCTCGGGCTCCATGACCTCCGCGTCCACGACTTCCGGCAGCGGAAGCTGCCGGACCAGCACTTCCTGCCCGCTGTAGGTGTCGAAGGCGCGCGTCTCCACGAGTTCGTACTCGTCGGAGGGCGGCAGGGGCAGGCGATAGCGGTCGGCCAGCACCCTTCCCGCGTACTCGTCCACGACGCCGCCTCCCCACGAGCGCGCTGTCCCCCGGTTTCACGGACCGTACGAGCCCGTTGAACCCGTCAACCCGTCAAACCCGGTCGTCCGACGTGCAGTTACCCGCCGATTCCGGCTGCGTACGGTCCACGAGCTCTCACGATACGTGGCCCCGGTCAGTCCTTGGGGCTGAACGTCGCGAACGCCGTGTCCCGCAGCGTCCGGCACTCCGCGCCGTCCCACTCCGCGGACTCACAGGTGATCATGATCGCGTAGCCGTGCGTGGCGTCGACCTTGAAGCCCCGGTTGAGCACCCGTACCCGCTTCCCGTTCTGCTCGCGCTCGAACTTCCAGTCGGCGACCGTCGGGTAGCCCTTGTAGTCCACCTTGTCGATCCCATGGTGCCGGTAGCCACTGACACTGGCCTTCAGACCGAGCCAGGCGGCCCCCCAGGCGGCCGCGGCGTCGTCCTTGGGGCTTTTGGTGAAGTCCACCTGGACGCGCGGGAACCCACCGCCGCGGCTGTAGATCCCGCCCGAGTTCTGTCCCGCTATGGACGTCTTCCGGAAGTCCGACGGCATGGCCATGCCGAAGTGGAACTGCCCGTCGTCGACCATGACGTACCCGGCCGGGAGCGACGTGCCGCCGGTGCCCGCCGAGGGACCGCCGGAGGGCTTGGCGGCGCCGCTCCCGGAGCCCCCGGTGCCGGCGCCGCCGGTGGCGGTCTGCTCACCGGGCTTCGCGCCGCCCTGCTCCTCGCCCTGCTCGCCGTCCGGCCGGCCGGCGTTGCCGCCCGTGGCGCCCTGCGCGACGGCGGACCCGGCCGACGCCGTCCGGTCGGTGCCGGGCGTGCCCCCGCCCTTGGCGCCCTTGTCGTCGTCACCGCCCAGGGTGAGGACGAGCACGGTGGCGAGCACCGCGAGCACCACGACCACCGCGATGAGGACCAGCGTCCGGCGCGGCACCACGTCGGTGAGCGGCGCCCGCGCGGGCGCGACCGGCGCGGAGCGCTCGGCGGTCCGCGGCCCGGCCGCCGGCTCCGCCTTGGCGAACGCCGCCGCGTTGCGCACCGAGCGCAGCGCGCCGCGCATCCGCTCGGCGGCCGGGTCGTCGGCCTCCTTGGGCTTGGCGGTGGCCTCCTCGCCGGGCAGCGGGAGCAACGGGACAATACGGGTGACCTCCGGCGACGGCTCGGAGGCGGTCGCCGCCACCGCCTCGGGCGCGTGGATCACGTCGTTGAGCAGCACCCGGGCGCCCGCGTCGTCGAGGCGCTTGGCCGGGTCCTTGTGGAGCAGGCCGTAGATGACCTCCTCCAGCGGGCCCGCGTTCTTCGGCGGGTCGAGCTGCTCGGTCATCACGGCGGTCAGCGTCGCGATGGCGGAGCCCTTGTCGTACGGCGGGCAGCCCTCCACGCACGCGTAGAGCAGGCCGCCCAGCGACCACATGTCCGCCGCCGGGCCGGGCTTGTGGCCGCGGGCCCGCTCGGGCGAGATGTACGAGGGCGCGCCGACGAGCATGCCCGTCGACGTGATGGACGGGTCGCCCTCGACCTGGGCGATGCCGAAGTCCGTGAGGACGACCCGGCCGTCGTCCGCGATGAGGACGTTGGACGGCTTCACGTCGCGGTGCAGGATGCCCTCGCGGTGCGCGGAGCGCAGCACGTCGAGGATGGCGAGCCCGACCTCGGCCGCGCGCCGGGGCGTGAGGACGCCGTCCTCGCGGATGGCGTCGGCGAGCGACTTGCCCTCGATCAGCTCCATGACGATCCAGGGCCGGTCGTCCTCGTCGACGACGTCGTAGACGGTCACGGCGCCGTTGTTGCGGATCCGGGCGATGGCCTTGGCCTCGCGGAGGGTGCGCGTGATGAGGCGGCGCTTCTCGTCCTCGTCGATGCTGCTGGGGAAGCGCAGTTCCTTGACGGCGACGGTGCGTCCGAGCGTCTCGTCGACGGCCCTCCAGACCGTGCCCATGCCACCGCGGCCCAGGACGGCGCCGAGCCGGTAGCGGCCGGCGAGGAGCCGTCCCTCGGAGGCCGGGCGGGGGGCCGGCGTGGCGCCGGCCCGCGCGGTGCCGCGCCCGCCGGCGGCCGCGGCCGGCTTGGCCCCGGCCTCCGCCGGTGCCGCTGCCTTGCCGTCCTCGGACGCCGCCGGGCCCGCCGTGGCGCCCTTGGGCGCCGCCGCCTTGCCGTCCCTGGGCGCAGCCGGGCCCGCCGTGGCGTCCTCGGGGCTCCCGGAGTCCTTGGGCGCCTTGGACGCCCCCTGGGCGGTCCTGGGTGCCTTGGCCGGGTCGGCAGCCCGGGCGTCGCCGGCCGTGCCCACGCGGGCCGGCGGCACCGAACGGCCGCCCGCCTCCGCGCCGCTGGACGCCGGCGCCTCGCCCGACGTCCCGTCACCATCGCCGTCACCGTCAGCCGAGCTCGCCGCGCCCTTGCGGCCCGCGGCCCGCTCCGGGCCCGCGTCCTTACCGGTGGCGTCACCGGGCGTGGCCGCCCGCGCGTCCCCGTCCGACCGGGGGCCGGGTACGGAACCGCCCGTACCGGCGCCGGTGTCCCGGTCCGCGCCCGTGTCGTGGCCCTTGCTCCCGCCCGAGGGGCCGCCCGATCTGCCGGCCGCCGCTCCGGGCCGGCTCGCGCTCAGCTTCATGGTGGCGTCCTTGACCGGCTCGGTACCCGGCGTGGCGGGTGCGTCCTCGGCCGGTACGGCGCCGGGCTTCGTGTCCGGCCCGTCCGCTCCGGCACCCGATTCCGCCGTGTCCCGCTGAGGTTCCCGAGCCGCGTTCCGCGACTGCTCCGCTCCCGACATGCGTCCCCTCTGCGATCCCTGATCCTCGCCCGCGCCTGCCGCTTCCGCGCGATGCGGTAACCCGCCCTGGAAGAGCGTCCATTGTCTCTCACTCCGGGACCGGTGAATCTCCCGGGTCCTCAGTCCGCCAGGATGGCCCCCGAAGGAGGGACCCCACGATGCCACTGCCCCGCGCCCGGCTCGCCGCTCCGCTGGTCACCGCCCTGCTCGGGCTGGGCGCCGGCCAGCTCTCCGGGGAACCCTCCCCCACCCCTCCCTCCGCCGTTCTACCGCGACTCGTCTCCGAGGGCCATGCCCCGGCCGCGGCGATGCTGGCCGACTCGCCCACCGCTTCACGGTTCCAGGCCGCCGGGCCGGGGATCGACCGCGCCGACCGGTTCCGGGCGGGCAGCGTCACCAAGACGTTCATCGCGACGGTGGTGCTCCAACTCGCCGCCGAGGGCAGGCTGCACCTCGACGACCCCCTGGGCCGCCACCTGCCCGGACTGGTACCCGCCGGCGCCGCCCGCAACGTGACGCTGCGGGCGCTGCTCACCCACACCAGCGGGCTGCCGGACTACACCGCCCACGGTGACGGCCGGTCCCCCACGGCGGGGACCGCCGCGCGCGAGGCCGTCCACCGCGTCATGGACGACCCGCCGGGTCCCCTCGGCCGTTACACGTACTCCAACACCAACTACGTCCTGCTGGGCCTGGTCATCGAGCGGGTCACCCGGCACCCCTACGCGGCCGAGGCCCACCGGCGCATCATCACCCCCCTGCGTCTGAAGGGCACGTCCTTCCCCGGCTCCCGCAGCGCCCTGCCCGCCCCGCACGGCGGGGCCTACGACGCCGCCGGACGGGACGTCACCGTGTTCGACCCGCGCACCGCCGACGCGGCGGGTGAACTCATCAGCACCCTCGACGACCTGAACCGCTTCTACGCGGCTCTCCTCACCGGCCGCCTCCTCCCCCCGCCCCAGCTCCGCGCGCTCCTCGACACCCGCCCGACGCACGGCGTCTACGCCCTGGGCATCTATCCGCACACGCTGTCCTGCGGCACCACGGTGTGGGGCCACAACGGCCGTGTCCCCGGCGGCTACGTCCGCAGCGCCGCGACCGGCGACGGCCGGCGGACCGTCACCTTCCGCGTCAACACGGACGCCGTGCCGGTCGACACCCTCGCCACCCTGGAACCGGCGCTCCTCGAAGCCGAGTTCTGCGGCGCCGCCCCGCCCCGTGCCGGGGCGCGCTGAATCCGGCCCCCGCGCGCCCCCACCGGCGGCCCCGGGACGACGAGCCCCGGATCGACGAGCCCCCGCCCGACGGACCCGGGCCGGCGCGCCCGGGCCACCCGGTTACAGCGGGACGATGTCCGGCGCGCCCAGGCGGGCGGCGTCCGCGGTCAGGTCGTCCGGCTGCCGCTGCGATTCACGCTCGGCCTCCACCCGCTTCTCGTAGTGCTCCACCTCCCGCTCGACGTGCCCCTCGTCCCATCCCAGGACGGGTGCCATCAGCCCGGCCGCCTCGCGGGCGCAGCGCGTGCCCCGGTCGAAGGTCTCGATGGAGATCCGGGTGCGCCGGGTCAGTACGTCGTCCAGGTGCCGGGCGCCCTCGTGGGAGGCGGCGTAGACGACCTCGGCCCGCAGGTAGTCGTCGGCGCCGCCGAGCGGTTCACCGAGCTTCGGGTCGGCCACGACCAGTTCCAGCACCTCCTGCGCCATCGAGCCGTACCGGTTCAACAGGTGCTCGACGCGCGCCACGTGAAGACCCGTCCGGGCGGCGATCCTGGCGCGCGCGTTCCACAGCGCCCGGTACCCCTCGGCGCCCATCAGCGGCACGTCCTCGGTGACGCAGGCCGCCACCCGCGCGTCGAGACCGTGCACCGCCGCGTCGACCGCGTCCTTGGCCATCACCCGGTAGGTGGTGTACTTGCCGCCCGCCACGACCACCAGGCCGGGCACCGGGTGGGCCACGGTGTGCTCGCGCGACAGCTTGCTGGTCGCGTCGGACTCGCCGGCCAGCAGCGGCCGCAGCCCCGCGTACACACCCTGCACGTCGTCCCGGGTGAGCGGCACCGCCAGCACGCTGTTGACGTGCTCCAGCAGGTAGTCGATGTCCGCGCTGGACGCCGCCGGATGGGCCTTGTCCAGGTCCCAGTCGGTGTCGGTGGTCCCGACGATCCAGTGGCGTCCCCACGGGATGACGAACAGAACCGACTTCTCGGTGCGCAGGATCAGACCGGTGGTGGAGTGGATCCGGTCCTTGGGGACGACCAGGTGGATGCCCTTCGAGGCCCGTACGTGGAACTGGCCCCGCTCCCCGATGAGGGCCTGGGTGTCGTCCGTCCACACACCGGTGGCGTTGACGACCTGTTTGGCGCGCACCTCGTACTCGCCGCCCGCCTCCACGTCCCGCACCCGGGCACCGACCACGCGCTCCCCCTCGCGGAGGAAGCCGACGACCCGCGCCCGGTTGGCCGCGTGCGCGCCGTAGCTCGCCGCCGTGCGCACCAGCGTCGTGACGAACCGCGCGTCGTCCATCTGGGCGTCGTAGTACTGCAACGCCCCGACCAGGGCGTCCTTCCGCAGCGCGGGCGCCACCCGCAGCGCCTGCCGCCGCGTCAGGTGCCGGTGCACGGGCAGTCCGCGTCCGTGCCCCGACGAGACGGACATCGCGTCGTACAGCGCGACGCCCGACCCGGCGTAGAACCGCTCCCAGCCCTTGTGCTGGAGCGGGTAGAGGAACGGCACCGGCTTCACCAGGTGCGGGGCCAGCCGCCCCAGCAGCAGCCCGCGCTCCTTCAGCGCCTCCCGTACGAGCGCGAAGTCGAGCATCTCCAGATAGCGCAGCCCGCCGTGGATCAGCTTGCTGGACCGGCTGGAGGTGCCCGACGCCCAGTCGCGCGCCTCCACCAGCCCGGTCGCCAGCCCGCGTGTCGCCGCGTCGAGTGCCGTGCCGGCCCCCACCACCCCGGCGCCCACGACCAGCACGTCCAGTTCGCGATCGGCCATGGCCGCCAGCGCCTCCGCGCGCTCGGCGGGTCCCAGTGTCGCTGTCCTCACCGCTGCCTCCCATCGCCCCCGGGTGTGGTGCCCCGCGTGGTCCTCGTCGGCCCCCGCGGGCCTCGTGCGGTCGTGCGGTCGTGCGGTCCTGCCCCGGCCCCGTCGGCCGGGGCACGGGCGTCCGTGCGGTCCGTGCGGCCCTTCGCCTCTCCTCCGTGCCCGCCGTGCGGCCGGTCCGGCCCGTGCGCCCGCCGTGCGGCCGGGCCCACGACTCGATTCTGTCCCGCCCCTCCGACTTCAGCCACCGCCTGTGGACAACACTCGGCGGAACTGCGGCCCGCAATGCCGCATAACGGTCATATTTACGCCTAGTCTGACATTGCGTTGCGCTCGTTCTGTCCACAGGACTTGCGCGTCTCGTCCACTCCGGCTACTGGGAAGGACGGCATCACCCATGCCCGCAGACCTCGCCGTCATCGGCCTCGGCCACCTCGGACTGCCCCTCGCCCAAGCCGCCACAGCCGCCGGGATCGACACCATCGGCTACGACACCGACCCCCGCCCCGTGGCGGAGCTGGCGGCGGGGCGACCCCCGGTCGACGGCTCGCTGACCGCCTCGGAGATCCGCCGGATGCTCTCGGGGGGCTTCCGGCCGACCACCAACCCCACGGAGCTGGGCCGGGTCCGTACCGCGGTCATCTGCGCCCCCACCCCCCTCGGCCCCGACCGCACACCCGACCTGACCGCCGTGGCCGGGGCGGCGCGCGCGCTGGCGGCCCGGCTGCGCCCCAACACCACCGTCCTGCTGGAGTCGCCCGTCCACCCCGGCACCACCGAGGACGTGCTGCGCCCCCTGCTGGAAGCCGGCTCGGGCCTCAGGGCCGGCCGCGACTTCCACCTGGCGTACTCCCCCGGACGACTGGACCCGGGCAACCGCGCCCACGGCGTCGCCCATACCCCCAAGGTCATCGGCGGCCTCACGCCCGCCTGCACCGAATCGGCCGCCGCCTTCTACGGCCGCCTCACCGACAAGGTCGTCCGGGCCCGCGGCACCCGCGAGGCCGAGACCGTGAAGGTGCTGGAAACCAACTTCCGCCACGTCAACATCGCCCTGGTCAACGAGATGGCGGTGCTCTGCCACGAACTCGGCGTCGACCTGTGGGACGTCATCCGGTGCGCCGAGACCAAGCCCTTCGGGTTCCAGGCCTTCCGGCCCGGCCCCGGCGTCGGCGGTCACGGCGTCCCGGTGGACACCATCGGCGCCCACCGCCCGCTGCGCCTGGTGGAGCTGGCGGGCCAGGTCAACGAACGCATGCCGCAGTACGTCATCCGGCGCTGCGCCACGCTCCTCAACGAGCACGGCAAGTCCGCCCGCGGCGCCCGCGTCCTGCTGCTGGGCGTCACCTACAAACCGGACCTGGCCGACCAGGAGGGTTCACCCGCGGCCGAGATCGGCCGCCGCCTGATGGACATGGGCGCTGTGGTCAGCTACCACGACCCCTACGTCGCCGACTGGCGCGTCCGCGACGTCCCGGTCCCCCGCGCGGACTCCCTGTACGAGGCCGCCGCCGCGGCCGACCTGACGGTGCTTCTCCAGCACCACCGCACGTACGACCTGCAAGGACTCGCCGTGAAGGCCCAGTTGCTCCTGGACACCCGGGGCGTCACCCCGGCGGGCGCGGCCCACCGCCTGTGACACCCGTCCGGGCGTCGGCCGAACAGGGGAACGGATACGGGCGCGCGGCTGTCACAGCGGCCTGTTAGTCTCCGGGCCTCTACTTAACACAGACCTTATGTGCCCAGGTGCGCATAGGTACTGTGCCGCTTTCAGGGGGGATTTCCCAGCATGAGCCAGCCCGTACCGCCGCCCGGCAACCCGTTCGCCGGCCAGACCCCGTACCCGACCGCGCCCGCCCCGGCCCCCGCGCGGAACAACGTCGCGCTCGGCCTGGTCGCCGCGCTCGTCGCGGCCGTGGTCGCCGCTGTCGCGTACGGCGCGATAGGCGGCGCCATCGAGCGCGAGATCGGGTACGCCGCGCTGGGCGTCGGCTTCCTGGTCGGCTTCGTCGCCGCCAAGGTCGGCGGCCGCAACCCGGCCCTGCCGGTGATCGCCGCGATCCTGTCGATCGGCGCCGTCTACCTCGGCCAGCTGGTCGCCGTCGCGGTCGTCATCAGCAACACCCTCGGAGGGTCCGCGCCCGAGATCCTCATGGAGGACTTCGGTTCGCTGGCCGACCTGTGGAAGGAGAACGCCGACGCCATGTCGTACGTCTTCCTCGCCATCGGCGCCGTCGCCGCCTTCGGTGGCGCCAAGAAGGCCAACGACTGAGCGGCCGCCACGCACGCGTAAGGGCCCGCACCGGGATCGGTGCGGGCCCTTTCCGTCGGTCTCAGCGCTTGTGCTGCGCGTCCGCGACCGTGACCTCGACGCGCTGGAACTCCTTGAGCTCGCTGTAGCCCGTCGTCGCCATCGCGCGGCGCAGGGCGCCGAAGAAGTTCGCCGACCCGTCCGGCGAGTGCGAGGGACCGGACAGGATCTCCTCGGTCGTCCCGACGATGCCGAGGTCGACCAGCTTGCCGCGCGGCACGTCCTCGTGGACGGCCTCCATGCCCCAGTGGTGGCCCTTGCCCGGCGCGTCGGTCGCCCGCGCGAGCGGGGAGCCGATCATCACCGAGTCCGCGCCGCACGCGATCGCCTTGGGCAGGTCGCCCGACCAGCCCACACCGCCGTCCGCGATGACGTGGACGTACCGGCCGCCGGACTCGTCCATGTAGTCCCGGCGCGCGGCCGCCACGTCCGCGACGGCGGTCGCCATCGGGACCTGGATACCCAGCACGTTACGGGTGGTGTGCGCGGCGCCGCCGCCGAAGCCCACCAGGACGCCGGCCGCGCCGGTGCGCATCAGGTGCAGGGCGGCGGTGTAGGTGGCACAGCCGCCGACGATGACGGGGACGTCGAGCTCGTAGATGAACTGCTTCAGGTTCAGCGGCTCGGCGGCGCCCGACACGTGCTCGGCGGAGACCGTCGTACCGCGGATGACGAAGATGTCCACCCCGGCGTCCACGACGGCCTTGGAGAACTGGGCGGTGCGCTGCGGGGAGAGCGCGGCGGCGGTGACCACGCCCGAGTCGCGCACCTCCTTGATGCGCCGCCCGATCAGCTCCTCCTGGATCGGCGCCGCGTAGATCTCCTGCAGACGGCGGGTGGCGTTCGCCTCGTCCAGCTCGGCGATCTCGTCGAGCAGCGGCTGCGGGTCCTCGTACCGGGTCCACAGGCCCTCGAGGTTCAGCACGCCCAGGCCGCCGAGCTGCCCGATGCGGATCGCGGTCTGCGGGGAGACCACCGAGTCCATCGGAGCGGCCAGGAAGGGCAGCTCGAACCGGTAGGCGTCGATCTGCCAGGCGATCGAGACCTCCTTCGGGTCCCGGGTGCGCCGGCTCGGTACGACGGCGATGTCGTCGAACGCGTACGCCCTGCGGCCGCGCTTGCCGCGCCCGATCTCGATCTCAGTCACGATGTGTGGCCTTTCCCTCTACGTCTGCGCCTACCAGTATCCCCGACACACGCGCGGGGGGCGGTTCCGGCCGCATGCCGGAACCGCCCCCTCACGCGCGCGTGGACTACTTCCTGCTGTAGTTCGGCGCCTCGACCGTCATCTGGATGTCGTGCGGGTGGCTCTCCTTGAGGCCCGCCGACGTGATCCGGACGAACCGGCCGCGCTCCTGGAGCTCCGGAACGGTGCGGCCGCCGACGTAGAACATCGACTGGCGCAGGCCGCCGACGAGCTGGTGGACGACCGCGGAGAGCGGGCCGCGGAAGGGCACCTGGCCCTCGATGCCCTCGGGCACCAGCTTCTCGTCGGAGGCGACGCCCTCCTGGAAGTACCGGTCCTTGGAGAAGGACCGCTGCTCGCCGCGGGACTGCATGGCGCCGAGGGAACCCATGCCGCGGTACGACTTGAACTGCTTGCCGTTGATGAACATCAGCTCGCCCGGCGACTCCTCGCAGCCCGCGAGCAGCGAGCCGAGCATCACCGTGTCGGCGCCGGCGACCAGCGCCTTGGCGATGTCGCCGGAGTACTGGAGGCCGCCGTCGCCGATGACCGGGACGCCGGCCGCCTTGGCGGCGAGGGAGGCCTCGTAGATGGCGGTGACCTGCGGGACGCCGATACCGGCGACCACGCGGGTGGTGCAGATGGAGCCGGGGCCGACACCGACCTTGATGCCGTCGACACCGGCGTCGATCAGCGCCTGGGCGCCGTCGCGGGTGGCGACGTTGCCGCCGATGACGTCCACCGAGGAGTTCGACTTGATCTTGGCGACCATCTCGCCGACGAGGCGGGAGTGGCCGTGCGCGGTGTCGACGACGATGAAGTCGACGCCCGCCTCGATCAGCGCCTGGGCGCGCTCGAAGGCGTCGCCCGCGACACCGACGGCGGCGCCGACCAGCAGCCGGCCCTCCTTGTCCTTCGCCGCGTTCGGGTACTTCTCCGCCTTGACGAAGTCCTTGACGGTGATGAGGCCCTTGAGGAGGCCGGCGTCGTCGACGAGCGGCAGCTTCTCGATCTTGTGGCGGCGCAGCAGCTCCATGGCGTCGACGCCGGAGATGCCGACCTTGCCGGTGACCAGCGGCATGGGCGTCATGACGTCGCGCACCTGCTGGGTGCGGTCGGTCTCGAAGGCCATGTCGCGGTTGGTCACGATGCCGAGGAGCTTGCCCGCCTGGTCGGTGACGGGGACGCCGCTGATGCGGAACTTGCCGCAGATGGCGTCGGCCTCGGCGAGCGTGGCGTCCGGGTGGACGGTGATCGGGTCGGTCACCATGCCGGACTCGGAGCGCTTGACCAGGTCGACCTGGTTGGCCTGGTCGGCGATGGACAGGTTGCGGTGCAGCACGCCGACGCCGCCCTGGCGGGCCATGGCGATGGCCATCCGGGCCTCGGTGACCTTGTCCATGGCCGCGGACAGCAGCGGGATGTTCACCCGTACGTTCTTGGAGATGTACGAGGCAGTGTCGATCTGGTCGGGCGCCATGTCGGACGCGCCCGGCAGCAGCAGCACGTCGTCGTAGGTCAGCCCGAGTGTCGCGAATTTCTCGGGCACTCCGTCGACGTTGGCAGTCATGACACCTTCCCCAAATGGCCTTGATCGGTGCGGATGTCCATGCTAACGGCCCGCGGCCGTGTCTCATTCCACGAGCAAGATCACCCGGAAGGTTCGTACGTTCACACGTACGGCCGCACGCGCGCGTGGCGGCCCTCCGGGAGCGGTGCGGCCCGGACGGCTCACTGCTCGGCGAGCGCCCGCAGACGGCTGAGCGCGCGGTGCTGGGCGACCCGGACCGCGCCCGGCGACATCCCGAGCATCTGGCCGGTCTCCTCGGCGGTCAGGCCGACCGCGACCCGCAGCACCAGCAGCTCGCGCTGGTTCTCCGGGAGGTTGGCGAGCAGGCGCTTGGCCCACTCGGCGTCGTCGCTGAGCAGCGCGCGCTCCTCAGGCCCCAGGGAGTCGTCGGGCCGCTCCGGCATCTCGTCGGAGGGAACGGCGGTGGAGCCCGGGTGGCGCATGGCGGCCCGCTGGAGGTCGGCGACCTTGTGACCGGCGATGGCGAAGACGAAGGCCTCGAAGGGCCGTCCGGTGTCCTTGTAGCGCGGCAGCGCCATCAGCACCGCGACGCAGACCTCCTGGGCGAGGTCCTCGACGAAGTGGCGGGCGTCACCGGGCAGGCGGTTGAGCCGTGTACGGCAGTAGCGCAGGGCAAGGGGGTGGACATGGGCCAGGAGGTCGTGCGTGGCCTGCTCGTCGCCGTCGACCGCACGGTGTACGAGTGCACCGATGGCCCCGTGGGCCTGGGCCGCCTCGTCGTCGCGCATCGGTCCATGGTGCCTTGGCGGTCGCCCGTCCGTGGCACCGCGTCCACTGTTGTGCACCGAAGCGTTATGAGCAGGTGCGCCGGACGTCATCTCCTGCGCCCTCCCCTCCCGCTCGATCGACTCGTCCCCGAGGAACTCCACCCTTCAAGGATGCGGCATCGGCCCGGAAACGGATATCCGACCTCCGCCGCCCCGTCCGCCGGGCGGCGGACGGGGATCGATACGGTCACGCGCTAGCGCACCAGGCCCCAGCGGAAGCCGAGCGCGACGGCGTGCGCCCGGTCCGATGCGCCCAGCTTCTTGAAGAGCCTCCTGGCGTGCGTCTTCACCGTGTCCTCGGAAAGGAAGAGCTCACGGCCGATCTCGGCGTTGGAGCGGCCGTGGCTCATGCCCTCCAGCACCTGGATCTCGCGTGCGGTGAGGGTGGGCGCGGCGCCCATCTCGGCGGAGCGCAGCCGGCGCGGGGCGAGCCGCCAGGTCGGGTCGGCGAGGGCCTGGGTGACCGTGGCCCGCAGCTCGGCACGCGAGGCGTCCTTGTGCAGGTAGCCACGGGCACCGGCGGCGACGGCGAGCGCCACGCCGTCCAGGTCCTCGGCGACGGTGAGCATGATGATGCGGGCGCCGGGGTCCGCGGAGAGCAGCCGGCGGACGGTCTCCACACCGCCCAGACCGGGCATGCGTACGTCCATCAGAATCAGGTCCGAGCGGTCCGCGCCCCAGCGGCGGAGGACTTCCTCGCCGTTGGCCGCGGTCGTCACGCGCTCGACGCCGGGCACCGTCGCGACGGCGCGGCGGAGCGCTTCTCGGGCAAGCGGGGAGTCGTCGCAGACGAGGACGGATGTCATGGCCGTCCTCCGCAGCTGATGCGCGTCACCTTGAGCCTCCAGGCTGGTTACGTATCGTCACCTGTGCGGTTGACGCCCCCGGACATCCGCCCGAGCGCTTGTTCTTTCAACCGCCTCCGCACTCTCAACGACGGTCACTCGAAAGAGTTACGGGTCCGCCCTCCCCCTTCGGCACTCTACGTGAGGGAGCGCGTACGGAGGAGAGCGACGCAGGTCACCGTGGGTTCACCCAGAGCTA
The DNA here is from genome assembly GCF_055598725.1 of Streptomyces sp. NPDC039423. NCBI lineage: Bacteria > Bacillati > Actinomycetota > Actinomycetes > Kitasatosporales > Streptomycetaceae > Streptomyces > Streptomyces sp. NPDC039423. The sequence goes on along the minus strand of NZ_JBVKAH010000002.1, from coordinate 215,125 downwards.
TGCCCCATTTAGCGGCTTTTCCTTCACTTTGTTGGTGTCTGTGGCTAGATTCGCAATGAGTCATATTTACATCTACTAAGACAGTAGTTGTACGGTCGTGGCTGTATCAGCCCACTCACCCGCTCAGTACCGGAACCAAGGGGACATGCGCTATGGCAGATTTCTCCCGCCTTCCCGGACCCAACGCCGACCTGTGGGACTGGCAGCTCCTCGCGGCCTGCCGGGGGGTCGACAGTTCGCTCTTCTTCCACCCCGAGGGGGAGCGCGGCGCGGCGCGGAGTGCGCGCGAGAACTCGGCGAAAGAGGTCTGCATGCGGTGCCCGGTCCGCGCGGAGTGCGCGGCCCACGCGCTGGCCGTGCGGGAGCCCTACGGCGTATGGGGCGGCCTCACCGAGGACGAGCGCGAGGAACTCATGGGACGAGCCCGCAACCGTCTCGTCACGACATCGCCGGGAAGCCCGGCACGCGCCTGAAGGAACGTTTCTGCATTTACCGGACACGGGCGGCGGGGCGCCCCCCGCACGGCACCGCGGGGCGGCCGCCCCGGGCCCCCCTCCGGTACGGGCCCGGGCCCGGTGCCTCAGACGAGGGCGGCCGCGCGGGTGAGCCGGTCGAGGGTGGCCGCGACGGCGGGGACCTTGGCGAGGTCCGGGAGGGTGAGGGCGACGATCTCCCGCTCGACGGGCGGTTCCACCGCGACCGTCCGGGCACCCCGGGGGCGGACCGAGCGGAGGGCCAGCTCGGGCAGGACCGCGACCCCGAGGCCCGCGCCGACCAGGCCGATTACCGCCGGGTAGTCGTCCGTCGCGAAGTCGATGCGCGGGGTGAAACCGGCGCCCTCGCACACCTCGACGAGCTGGCGGCGGCATCGCGGGCAGCCCGCGATCCACGACTCCTCGGCCAGCTCCCCGATCGCCACGGCCTCCGCGTCGGCCAGCCGGTGCCCCTCCGGGACGAGGCCGACCAGGCGGTCGGCGAGGAGCGGGCGGACGACCAGGTCGTCCCACTCCGAGACGGCCGGGCGGTAGCGGAAGGCGAGCGCCACGTCGCAGTCGCCGTCGCGGAGCATCTCGACCGACCGGGGCGGCTCGGCCTCGACCAGGGACACCTGGGTGCCGGGATGGGCGGCGCGGAGCTCGGCGAGGGCGGTGGGGACCAGGGTCGAGCTGCCGCTGGAGAACGAGACCAGCCGGACACGCCCGGCGCGCAGCCCCGCGATGGCGGCGATCTCCTCCTCGGCCGCGGTCAGGCCCGCCAGGATGCCGGAGGCGTGGCGGACGAGCGCCTCGCCGGCCTGGGTGAGGCGCATCTCCCGGCCCGTACGGACCAGCAGGGGGGTGCCCGCCGAGGACTCGAGCGCCTTCATCTGCTGGCTGACGGCGGGCTGGGTGCACCCCAGTTCGCGCGCGGCCGCGGAGAAGGAGCCGGTGCCGGCGACGGCGCGGAGGACGCGCAGGTGTCGAGCTTCGATCACCCCTCGAATATAAGCCTTGCTTGGGTCGCACGCGAAATATCCGCTGGCCGCTTTGAGTAGGCCCGCATTAGCGTGTCGCCATGAGAGTTCTGACCGTCAACGTGGGGCGGCCCAAGGCCGTGGACTACACCGATGCGCCGAGCGGCACCACGGGCATCGACAAGCGGCCGGCCGAGGGTCCGGTACGGGTGGCCGATCCGGGGCCCAAGGGCGCGGGCGCGAGCGGGGTGGCCGGGGACACGGTCTGCGACCTGCGGCACCACGGGGGGACCCACCAGGCGGTGTACGCGTTCGCGCGCGAGGACCTGGACCACTGGCAGGGCGAGTTGGGGCGGCCCCTCGCCAACGGCGCCTTCGGGGAGAACCTCACCACCGAGGGGTTCGACGTGAACGCCGCGCTCATAGGGGAGCGTTGGCGGGTCGGCGGGACGGCGGTCCTGGAGGTGGCGTCCGGCCGGGTGCCGTGCCGGACGTTCGCGAGCTGGCTGGGCGAGAAGGGCTGGGTGCGGCGGTTCACGCTGCGCGCCGCGCCGGGACCGTACCTGCGGGTCGTCGAGCCGGGCGAGATACGGGCGGGGGACCCGATCGAGGTGGTGCACCGGCCGGACCACGACGTGACGGTCGCTCTGGCCTTCCGGGCGTTCACCATCGAGCGGGCGCTGCTGCCGCGCACGCTCGCGGCGGGCGGCGCGCTGGACCCCGAGGTGCGCGAGGCCGCCCTGAAGTACGCCGCGCGGCACGCCTCGTAGCCGGCGGCGCCGGACGCCTACGCCCGGGCGGATCCTGACACTCCGTATATGGCGGGCGGCTTCGTCCACAGCCCCGTGGGACCGGGCGCCCCGGTGTGGCCGCGGGGCACTAACGTGCCGCGTATGACGACTGCACTGATTACGGGCGCGACGGCGGGGATCGGGGCCGCCTTCGCGCGGCGGCTGGCGGCGGACGGCCGCGACGTGGTGCTGGTGGCCCGGGACGTGAAGCGGCTGCGGGAGCAGGCGACCGAGCTGCACGACCGGCATGGGATCGAGGCCGAGGTCCTGGCCGCCGACCTGGCCGAGGAGGACGGCATCGCCGCGGTGGAGGCGAGGCTGTCCGACCGCAAGCGACCGGTGGACCTGCTCATCAACAACGCCGGCTTCGGCAACAAGGGCCGGTTCCTGGAGGTGTCCATGGCCGACGAGCTGAGGATGCTGAAGGTGCACTGCGAGGCGGTGCTGCGGCTGACGTCGGCCGCGACGGCGTCGATGCGGGACCGGGGCCGGGGCGGCGTGGTGAACGTCGCGTCGGTGGCCGCGTTCGTGCCGCGCGGTACGTACGGGGCGTCGAAGGCGTGGGTCGTGCAGTTCACCCAGGGCGCCGCGCGCGACCTGGCGGGCAGCGGGGTGCGGCTGATGGCGCTGTGCCCGGGCTTCGTGCGCACGGAGTTCCACGAGCGGGCCGGGATGGGCACGGACAACATCCCGGGCTGGATGTGGCTCGACGCGGACAAGCTCGTCGCCTCGGCGCTGGCCGATCTGGCCCGGGGCAGGACCCTGTCGGTGCCCGACCCGCGCTACAAGGCCCTGATGGGCGTGGTGAAACTGGCGCCGCGCGGCCTGCTCGGCGGCGTGAGCTCCCGCGCGGGCCGCAAGTACGGGCCGCGGTAGGCCGCCGGCCCGTCGACGCCGCCGCCCCCGGGCGTCCGCCGCGCCCGGCGCCAGGGCGGCGCGGGGAGGGGGAACCGGCGGCGGGGTACTCCCGTGCCGGGGCCGGGTTTCGTTACCGTCTCGCTCCAGCGCCACCGGCCGGCCCCAGGCCGTACGAGAGGAGCACGCCCCCGATGCACCCCGTCCCCGGCGACCGGTCCCCCCGGCGCCCCGCGCTGCTGCTCGCCATGGGCCCCGGCATCGCCGGGCGCCTGCTCACCGACGCCCACCGCGCCCGCCTCACCGCGCTGGCGCGCACCGACCCGCGGCTGGTCGCCCACGACCTGGCCGCCCCCACGCCCCCGGTCGCGGCCGCGCTCGCCGAGGCGGAGGTGCTGTTCACCTGCTGGGGCGCCACGCCGCTCACCGCGGCCGTCCTGGACCGGGCCCCGCGCCTGCGTGCCGTCGTCCACGCCGCCGGGTCGGTCAAGCACCATGTCACCGGGGCCTGCTGGGAACGCGGCATCACGGTCGCCTCGGCGGCCGCGGCCAACACCCTGCCCGTCGCCGAGTACACGCTGGCCGTCATCCTGCTGGCCGGCAAGCGCGTGCTGCGCGCCGCGCGGCGGTACGCGGAGCTGCGCGCCGAGCACGACTGGCTGAGCGAACTCGCCGACAGCGGCAACCACCGCCGGACGGTCGGCATCGTGGGGGCGTCCCGCATCGGCCGCCGGGTGATCGAGCTGCTGCGCCCCTTCGACCTCCAGGTGCTGCTGTACGACCCGTACGTCACGCCCGGCGAGGCCGCCGCGCTCGGTGTCCTCCCGGCCGGTCTGGACGAGCTGTGCGCCCGGGCGGACATCGTGTCCGTGCACGCCCCGCAACTGCCGGCCACCCGCCATATGATCGGCGCTCCGCAGCTCGCCCTGATGCGGGACGGCGCGACGCTCGTCAACACCTCGCGCGGCTCCCTGGTCGACGGGGCCGCCCTGCTCCCGCACCTCACCGCGGGCCGGCTCGACGCCGTCCTCGATGTCACCGACCCCGAGCCGCCGCCCCAGGACTCCCCCCTCTACTCCCTGCCGAACGTGCTGCTCACCCCGCACGTCGCGGGCTCGCTCGGCAACGAGCTGCACCGCATGGCGGACCGGGCGCTGGACGAGCTGGAGCGGTACACGAAGGGGGTGCCGTTCGCCGACCCGGTGCGCCCGTCGGAGCTGGACCGCTCGGCATGACGGCGCGGGGAACACGGGACCCGGTGTCCCGCGGCGAAAACACCGAGGCCCGGTGCCCCCGCGACGGGGGCACCGGGCCTCGGTGACGCTCGGCAGGCGTCAGTGGGAGTGGCCGTGACCGTGGCCGTGGCCCGCGTCCGCCGGCTCCTCTTCCTTCTTCTCGACGACCAGGGTCTCGGTCGTGAGCAGCAGGGAGGCGATGGAGGCGGCGTTCTCCAGGGCCGAGCGGGTGACCTTGACCGGGTCGATGACGCCGGCCTTGATCAGGTCGCCGTACTCGCCGGTGGCGGCGTTGAAGCCCTGGCCCTTGTCGAGCTCGGAGACCTTGGAGGTGATGACGTAGCCCTCGAGGCCCGCGTTCTCGGCGATCCAGCGCAGCGGCTCGACGGCGGCGCGGCGGACGACCGCCACACCGGTGGCCTCGTCGCCCTCCTTGCCGAGGTTGCCGTCCAGCACCTTGACGGCGTGGACCAGCGCGGAGCCACCACCGGAGACGATGCCCTCCTCGACCGCGGCGCGGGTCGCGGAGATCGCGTCCTCCAGACGGTGCTTCTTCTCCTTCAGCTCCACCTCGGTGGCGGCGCCGACCTTGATGACGCACACGCCGCCGGCCAGCTTCGCGAGGCGCTCCTGGAGCTTCTCGCGGTCCCAGTCGGAGTCCGTGGTCTCGATCTCGGCCTTGATCTGGTTGACCCGGCCGAGCACGTCGTCGCTGTTGCCGCCGCCGTCGACGATCGTGGTGTCGTCCTTGGTGACGGTGACGCGGCGGGCGGTGCCGAGCACCTCCAGACCGGCCTGGTCGAGCTTGAGGCCGACCTCCTCGGCGATGACGGTGGCGCCGGTGAGGGCGGCCATGTCGCCGAGCATCGCCTTGCGGCGGTCGCCGAAGCCGGGGGCCTTGACCGCGACGGCGTTGAACGTGCCGCGGATCTTGTTGACGACCAGGGTCGACAGGGCCTCGCCCTCGACGTCCTCGGCGATGATCAGGAGCGGCTTGGAGGAGCCGGCCTGGATGACCTTCTCCAGCAGCGGGAGCAGGTCCGTGATCGCGGAGATCTTGCCCTGGTGGATCAGGATGTACGGGTCGTCGAGGACGGCCTCCATACGCTCCTGGTCGCTGACCATGTACGGGGACAGGTAGCCCTTGTCGAAGGCCATGCCCTCGGTGAAGTCGAGCTCCAGGCCGAAGGTGTTGGACTCCTCGACGGTGATGACACCGTCCTTGCCGACCTTGTCCATGGCCTCGGCGATGAGCTCGCCGACCTGCTGGTCCTGCGCGGAGAGCGCGGCCACCGCGGCGATGTCGGCCTTGTCGTCGATCGGACGGGCCGAAGCGAGCAGCTCGTCGGAGACGGCCTTGACCGCGGCGTCGATGCCCTTCTTCAGGGCGGCCGGGGAGGCACCCGCGGCCACGTTGCGCAGACCCTCGCGGACCAGCGCCTGGGCCAGGACGGTGGCGGTGGTGGTGCCGTCACCCGCGATGTCGTTGGTCTTGGTCGCCACCTCCTTCACCAGCTGGGCGCCGAGGTTCTCGTACGGGTCCTCGACCTCGACCTCGCGGGCGATCGTCACACCGTCGTTGGTGATGGTCGGCGCGCCGAACTTCTTGTCGATGACGACGTTGCGGCCCTTGGGACCGATCGTCACCTTGACCGTGTCGGCAAGCTTGTTGACGCCGCGCTCAAGGGCGCGACGGGCGTCCTCGTCGAACTTCAGGATCTTCGCCATGGGAGCGATTCAGCCCTCTCGGAAACTCTGGTTGACGAACCGCGCCCCTCGCCGCCCGGCAATGTGTCATCAGCGGGGGCCAGGGGCGCGGTTCACAAAAGCATTTCTGCTCGGATGAATTACTTCTCGACGATCGCGAGCACGTCGCGAGCCGAGAGGACGAGGTACTCCTCGCCGCTGTACTTCACCTCGGTGCCGCCGTACTTGCTGTACAGCACGATGTCGCCGGTCTTGACGTCGAGCGGCAGGCGCTCGCCGTTCTCGAAGCGGCCCGGGCCCACGGCCAGGACGACGCCCTCCTGGGGCTTCTCCTTGGCGGTGTCCGGGATGACCAGGCCAGAGGCGGTGGTCTGCTCGGCGTCGAGCGGCTGGACCACGATGCGGTCCTCGAGCGGCTTGATGGCAACCTTGGAGCTGGTGGTCGTCACGATCCGACCTCCCCCTTCGGAGATCTCACGGGGTTAACTGTCTGAGGTGGCGACCAGGTGGATCCGTCGTCGCGGGTGCCGGACCTGCCCGTCGCTGTGTTGGCACTCTCCGGTGGGGAGTGCCAGAGCCGAGACTATGACCGCGATTAGCACTCGGTCAAGCGGAGTGCCAATTCACCGCCCGGTCGTGGCGCCGGACGGCCCTATGGCGGCCGTCCACCGACCCGTCGCCGGCGGTGGGGCCCCGGCCGGGAGCGCCGGGCGACGGGGCCGACACCTGCCGGGCCGCCTTGCGCCCCAGCCGCTCGATCGGGTCGACGGCCGGCGCCACGGACGGGGGCGCGCAGCCGGCCGCGGCGGCGAGGACGAGTCCCACCAGGACCGGTCGCACCAGCGGCGCCCGCCGGACCGCCGGCACCGGCCGGACGGGCGGCGACGGGAGCCCCCGCACCGGCCGGGGCGGGCGGCTCATACGTAGTCCTCCAGCCGGGCCACCGCGTACCCCTTGGCCGTGACGACGTTCATCACCTGCCGGATCATGTCCGCCATGGTGCCGTTCCAATCCCCCCTCCCCCGGAAGTGGGTGAGGATGATGTCGCCGGGGTGCAGGTCCCGGTCCCACTCGCGCCACTCCATGTGGTCGGGGAAGGCCTCGGCCGCCCACAGCGGTACGGCCCGGATGCCGCAGGACCGGGCGGCGCGCAGGGTGTCGGCGTCGTAGTTGCCGTAGGGCGGCCGGAAGAGCGGGGGCCGCTTGCCGTACCGCTTCTCGATGGTGTCCTGCTGCCCGCAGATCTCGCGCTTCTGCTCCGCGTACGACAGGGCCGGCATGTAGCGGTGGTTCAGGGTGTGGTTGTGCAGGGCCACGCCCCGCTCCTGCATCCGCTTGAAGTAGCCGTAGTCCTCCTTGACCAGGTAGTCGCTGAGGAAGGCGCTGTAAGGGATGTCGAGTTCGTCCATCATCCGCAGCAGCTCGGGGTCCTTCTCCGCGCCGTCGTCGATCGTGAGGAACACGATCCGCTCCGTGGTGGGGACGGTGGTGAAGACGGGCGGCAGGGCCGGGTCGCCGACGCCGAAGCCCTTGCGGAAGGTGATGTGCGGCTTGTCGCCGGCCGCCGGGGGCGGGGGCGCGACCAGGGGGGCCGCCCTGAGGCCCCATTTCCTGGCGGCGAGGGTACGGGCCGCCTGGGCGCGCCGGACCCGCTCGACGTAGGCGGTGAGGGCGGAGGAGGCGTCGGGGGGCCGCTGCCCGGCGGCGGGGCCCGCCCGGCCGCCCCCGGCCACGTCCGGGCCCGTCCCGGGCACCATCCCCGGCCCCCCTCCGAAGCCGGTGCCCCCGGGCCCGGTCTCCGCCGTGCAGGCCGAGCCGAGCGCCGCGATCAGCAGCGCGGCGAGCAGCACACGTGCCCGCACACTTACCCTTTGACCTTTTTGTCGTACTAGCTGCATGGCGCCGCATCCTGTCAGCGCACCGCACGGACCACCGGCCGACACCGCCGCCTGGCGCGCACCATCCCCCGGCTGGCCCACAATGGGCCGGGTGACCGATCTCGCCGCCTTCTCCGCGCTCCTCACCGACGAGGGCCAGGCCCTGCTCAGCACCCTGCGCGACCACACGCCCGCCCAGGAACTGGCCGTCGCCTCCCGGCTGCGCCGCGAGCACCCGGCGGCCCTGGTCACCGCCGCGATCGGACAGGCGCGGCTGCGGCAGCGGGCGGTGGCCAAGTTCGGCGAGCGGGACGCCCACCGGATGTACTTCACGCCCGGCGGCGTCGAGCAGTCCACCCGCAAGGCGGTCGCCGAGCACCGCGCCGCCTCCTTCGCCCGCCTCGGCGTGCGCAGCGTCGCCGACCTGTGCGGCGGCATCGGCGGCGACGCGATCGCGCTGGCCCGCGCCGGGATCCGGGTCCTCGCCGTCGACCGCGACCCGCTGACCGCCGAGGCCGCCCGCGCCAACGCCGCCGCGCTGGACCTGGCCGGGCTGATCGAGGTGCGCTGCGCCGACGTCACGGAGGTCGACACCTCCCCGTACGACGCGGTCTTCGTCGACCCGGCGCGGCGCGGCGGCAGGGGCGGGGGCCGGATCTTCGACCCGGAGGCGTACTCGCCGCCCCTCTCCTGGGCCGTCGAGGCGGCCCGGAAGGCCCCGCACGCGGCGCTGAAGATCGCCCCGGGCATCCCGCACGAGACGGTCCCCGCGGAGGCGGCGGCCGAGTGGGTCTCGGACGGCGGTGACGTCAAGGAGGCCGTGCTGTGGTTCGGCACCCGCCCCGGGACGGTCAGCGCGACCCTGCTGCCGGGCGGGCACACCCTCACCGGCCGGGGCCTGCCCGACCCGCCGGTCCGCCCCGTGGGCCGCTACCTGTACGAGCCGGACGGCGCCGTCATCCGGGCGCACCTGGTCGCCGAGGTCGCCGAGGACCTCGGCGGCGGCCTGATCGACCCGACGATCGCCTACGTCACGGCGGACGAGCCGCGCCCCACCCCGTACGCCACCGCCTACGAGATCACCGACGAGCTGCCCTTCAACCTCAAGAAGCTGAAGGCCCTGCTCCGGGAGCGCGAGGTGGGCACCCTCACCGTGAAGAAGCGGGGCTCGGCGGTCGAACCGGAGGAACTGCGCCGCAAGCTCAAGCCGAAGGGGCCGCACGCGGCCACCGTGTTCCTCACCCGCGTGGCCGGGGCGCCGGCCATGCTGGTCGGCCGGCCCGTCTGACCCGCCGGGTCAGGCCGGCAGCCCTAGGTCGTGTCCGCCCGCCCTCCGGGCGGACGCCGATACTTTCCGGACACTCCCCAGGCGCAGCGCCAGGCGGCGGTGCCCGAACGCCTTCACCGCGCCGGTCAGCCCGTGGACCCACAGGACGAGGCCCGCGCCCATGGCGTACGCGACCTCGGCATAGGTCGTGGCGCCGGGTCGGGCCGCGGCCGGGACGGCGAACGAGAGCCACAGGCCGGCCGCGCCCTGCGCGAACGACAGCAGCAGCCACGCCACGCTCAGCCCCGGCGCCCTGAACCGGGCGTCACGCACCGGGGCGGGGTCCAGGGCCGCCCACTCCAGCAGCCGGGCCCGCAGCGCGCGGTCCCGGCGGACGCCCAGCACCACGACGACCACCAGCGGGGCCATGACGGCCAGCCCGAGACAGGCGACACCGGCGGCGAACGTCGCCGTCAGCGGGTCCGACGGTCCGTCGAGCGAGCGGATCGCGGCGCCGACGAGCGCCCACCCCGCCTCCAGGCCGGCCAGGGTGAGCAGGGAGAGCGTCAGCCGCCGGCCGCCCACCATCCGCCGGCCCAGCTCCCGGATCGCCATGGTCCGGTCGGCCAGCAGCGCCTGCCGCCCCGGCCAGGAACGGAGCGGGACGGGCGGCGGGGGCGGGGGGAGAAGCGCACGGTCGGGCATGGTCCGAGGGTAGGGCGTGGCCGTGCCGCGAGCCTCTGCCGGGCCCGGCCTCACGGCGAGGAGCGGATGCCCGTCGTACGCCCCGGGGCAACCGCCCGGGCCCGCGTCGAGCGGCCCCGGGCCGCCGTGGGACGCGGTCCTCAGACGTAGTCCTCGAGCCGGGCGACGGTGAAGCCCTGCTCCTGGATCCGGCGCAGCATGGCGGCCGTCATCGCGGTCATCGTGGTGCCCTTGAGGTCACGCGGCCCGCGGAAGTGGGCCAGGACGATGTCGCCGGGGCGCAGCTTGCGGTCGGCGCGCTGGTACTGCATGTCGGTGATCTGCATGGACTCCCGCCACAGCACGATCGCCTCGACGCCGCACTGCCCGGCGGCGGTCCGGGTGTCCTCGTTCCAGTTGCCGTAGGGCGGCCGGAACAGGCGCGGGGCGGTGCCGTAGGTCCGCTCCAGCTTCTCCTGCTGGCCGCAGATCTCCCGCTTCTGGGCCGCGGCGCCGAGGGTGCGGAGGTCGGGGTGCGTGAGGGTGTGGTTGGCGACGCCGGCCCCGAGGGCGGCCAGCGGCGTGAAGTAGCCGTAGTCCTGGCTGATGGCGGAGTCCGTGAGGAACATGGTGAAGGGCACCTTCAGGTCGCGCATCATCGCGACGAACTCCGGGTCCTTCTCGGCCCCGTCGTCGAAGGTGAGGAAGACGACCTTGTCCTTGGTGGGTATCTCGCTGATGACGGGCACCCCGCCGCCCTTCCGGGACGGCTGCACGGGCTTGACGGCGGGCGGCGCGGGCGGTGCGGCGAAGGGCTTGAGCCCCCACTTCGCGTACGCGGACGCCTCGGCGCGCGCGGCCTCGCCCGCGGCCTTGTCCTGTTCCTTGGGGGGTGCGGCGGCGACGGTGGTCGGCGCGGGCCGGGGGGCCGGGCCGCCCGGCGACGTACAGCCCGCCATGAGCAGGGCGGCGACGGTCAGGACCGCCGCGCCCACGATGTTCTTCCCCACCCTGGAACCCCGTCTTCGTACGCCTGTTCAGTGCGTACTGCTTGACGGAGGATCCGGGGGGCGGGTTGCCTCAGGTCCCGTGCGACTCGAACCGCCAGCGGTGCACCGGGCGGGTGACCAGGCCGGGGTCGGGCTCCGGGAGTTCGGGGAGGTCCGCGTCGTAGGGGGCGTCCCACCAGGTGAGGACGAGCACCCGGTCGCCGGGGGCGGTGAACGTCTCGCGGCGGACCGGCTCGGCCGGCAGCCGCCGCGCCCGCGCCCACTCCAGGAGCTCGGCGCCCCGGCCCTCCGCCGCGCGGGCCTCCCACATCAGGGTGACCACGGTCATGAGTAGAGGTTGTCCTTGCTGACCTCGTGCACGTGGTCGTGGTCGTGGCCGTGGTTCCCCGGCACGTGCGGGTCGGTGACCGGGAGGGACGAGTCCGCCGACAGCTCCAGGTCGGAGGCCGGCCGGTTGCGGGCGACCATCTCGGCGCCGAGGGCCGCGACCATCGCGCCGTTGTCGGTGCACAGCCCCGGGCGCGGCACGCGCAGCCGGATCCCGGCCCGCTCGCACCGCTCCTCCGCCAGCGCCCGCAGCCGGGAGTTGGCGGCCACCCCGCCGCCGATCATCAGGTGGTCGACGCCCTGGTCCTTGCAGGCCCGTACGGCCTTGCGGGTCAGCACGTCGACGACCGCCTCCTGGAAGGACGCCGCCACGTCCCGCACCGGCACCTCCTCGCCCGCCGCCCGCTTGGCCTCGATCCAGCGGGCCACGGCCGTCTTCAGGCCCGAGAAGGAGAAGTCGTACGCGGGGTCCCTGGGCCCGCTCAGACCGCGCGGGAACGCGATCGCGGCCGGGTCCCCCTCCTTGGCCAGCCGGTCGATGACCGGCCCGCCGGGGAAGCCCAGGTCCAGCACGCGGGCGATCTTGTCGAACGCCTCGCCCGCGGCGTCGTCGATCGTCGCGCCCATGGGACGGACGTCGGAGGTGATGTCCGGCGCCAGCAGCAGCGAGGAGTGGCCGCCGGACACCAGCAGGGCCATCGTCGGCTCCGGGAGCGGGCCGTGCTCAAGCTGGTCGACGCAGATGTGGGAGGCCAGGTGGTTCACCCCGTACAGCGGCTTGTCCAGGGCGAACGCGTACGCCTTCGCCGCCGAGACACCGACCAGGAGCGCGCCGGCGAGGCCGGGACCGGCGGTGACGGCGATGCCGTCCAGGTCGCGGGCCGAGACCCCGGCCTGCGCCAGCGCGCGCTCGATGGTGGGGACCATCGCCTCCAGGTGCGCGCGGGAGGCGATCTCGGGGACCACGCCGCCGAACCGGGCATGCGTGTCCACGCTCGACGCGACGGCGTCCGCGAGCAGGGTCGTGCCGCGGACGATGCCGACGCCGGTCTCGTCGCAGGAGGTCTCGATGCCGAGGACGAGGGGTTCGTCAGCCATGACTCTCAGTTCCTTGTACGTCGGATGCGTGGGATGCGTCGGGCACGCCCTGGGCGTCCGCCGCGTCCGGTGCGTCTTGTACGCGCAGCCGCATGACGAGCGCGTCGATGTTGCCCGGCTGGTAGTAGCCGCGGCGGAAGCCGATCGGTTCGAAGCCGAAGCGCTCGTAGAGCTTCTGGGCGCGGGTGTTGTCCACGCGCACTTCGAGCAGGACCTCGTCGCACTCGAAGGCGGTGGCGTGCTGGAGGAGGTCCGTCAGCAGCCGGGCGCCGAGCCCGGTGCCCCACTGGTCGCGGGCGACGGCGATCGTCTGGACGTCGCCGAGACCGCCGGCCGCCGCGAGCCCCGCGTACCCCACCAGCCGGCCGTCCGCCTCCGCCACGACGTAGCGGCGGGTGGCGTGCGGGCCCCGCGCATGGGCGAGCTCGGACCAGAACATGCCCTCCGACCAGGCGTCGTCGGGGAACAGCTCCCGCTCCAGCTCCAGCACCGGCGCGATGTCCCACCAGCGCATCTCGCGCAGGACCGCGCCGGCTCCGGTCACTCCGGTCACTTCGGGGTGACCACCTTGTAGTTCTTCGGCACCTGGGCGTCGGGGCGCCGCAGGTACAGCGGCCGGGGCTCCAGGAAGTCCTCGCCGGCCGCCAGCCGCTCGGCCGCCAGCGCCGCCAGCGCGGCCGCCGACTGGTGCTCGGGGTCGCGGGCGTCCGGGAACACCTCCCCGTACAGCCGCGCGCCCGCGCCCACCCCCGGGAGGCCGGCGACCCGCTCGGCGATGTCGGCGGGCCGGTCGACGGCGGGGTCGGTCACGCGCGTACGGCAGTCGTCGTAGCGCGCCCAGTAGACCTCCTTGCGGCGGGCGTCGGTCGCGACGACGAACGGCTCCCGGAGCCCGGAGGCGTAGGCGAGTCCGTCCAGCGTGCACAGCCCGTGCACCGGGACGCCGCCGAGCGCCGAGGCGAAGGTCGCGGCGGTCACGAGGCCGACGCGCAGCCCCGTGTAGGGGCCGGGGCCGACGCCGACGACGATGCCGGTCACGGCGTCGAGCTTCAGCCCGGCCTCCCCGAGCACCCGGTGGACGGCGGGCAGCAGCAGTTCCCCGTGGCGGCGCGCGTCCACCTGGGTCGAGGTGGCGACGACCGCGTCCCCGTCGTGGAGGGCGACGGTGACGGCGGGTGTGGCGGTATCCATGGCGAGCAAGAGCACGCGAACAGCCTACGGCTCCGTGGCGGCGGGCACGGAGCCCCGGGTCGCGGGCATGATCCTGCTACGGTCACACCGCATACGTACGTGGGAGAGGTGGGCAGCAACGTGGCAAGGAGCAGCTCGGGATTCGTGGCCGGGCTCACCGTGGCGGCTCTCGCCGCCGTCGGCTTCCTCGCCTATCAGGCGTCGGCCACCGTGCCCGCCGACCTGGCGGCCCCCGCACCCGCCGCCTCGGTGTCGGCCCCCGCGCCCGGCGGCGCCCCCGAGCGGCCGGCCGACCCGGTGCTCGCGCTGCCGAAGCAGTCGGGGTCGGGCGTGCGGGTGGTGTACGCGCTGGGGGCGCGGCGGGTCTGGCTGGTGGGCGAGAAGAACGCGGTGACGCGCACCTTCGCGGTGATGCCGAGCACGGTCAACCCGGCTCCGGGCACGTACGCGGTGACGTCCCGTTCGGGCAGCGTGGCCGGTTCCGACGGGGTGCGGATCGAGCACGTCGTGCGGTTCACGAACGTCGAGGGCGTGACGGTGGGCTTCAGCGCGGCGGTCGACGGCTCGATGGCCAGCCCCGATCCGACGCGCCGGACGGGCGGCATCCGGATGAAGCGGGCGGACGGCGACGCCATGTGGACGTTCGCGACGGTCAACTCGAAGGTCGTCGTCGTCCCCTGACGGGGCCTCGGTCGAGCGGTACCCCGCGGTCCCCGTACGCCGCGGCGCACGGCGCCCACGGCGCTCCCACCGGCGCGCACCTTTCTCCGAGCGCCCCTCCCCGGGCACCTCGCGCGGCGTGACTCGGGGCCGGCGCGCGGCTCCGCGGGGCCTTCGCGCGGCGCGGCTCGGCTCAGGCTCGGCTCAAGGACGCGCGGTGCGGCTCAGGCCGCCCGGCGGCGCTCCGGGGTCTGCTCCGCGGGCGCGGGGACGTCCCGGGCGGCGTCGGGCGCCGCGGGGTCCTCGTCGGTGTCCGCGGCCCGGGGCGGCGTGGAGACGGCGTTCGCCGCCGCGCACGACGCCAGCAGGTCGCGCATCGACACATCCTGCTTCGACGTCGGCATGATCGCCTCCCGGGGCTGCGTGGCGGCTGCGTGGCCAGGCGCGGTTAGGTAGACCTAACCAGGTCCTGGTACCCATGTGACCACGCCTCGGAGGTACGACGCAACATTATGCCGACGTCTTGTCGGAAAGTACGGCGCCCGGCCGCCGCCCCGTCATCCGAGCGCCAGCTCCACGCCCGCCCAGCGCTCCCCGTGCCCGGTCAGCGTCACGACCCGGCGCTCGTCGTCGGTGGAACCGACGACCCGGTGGATGACGACGTGCAGCCGGTCCTCCGTGAGGTCCTCGACCTTGCCCTCGCCCCACTCCACGACCACCACCGAGTCCGGCAGCGAGACGTCCAGGTCGAGGTCCTCCATCTCGTCGAGCCCGCCGCCCAGGCGGTAGGCGTCGACGTGCACGAGGGCGGGACCGCCCACCAGCGACGGGTGGACGCGGGCGATGACGAACGTCGGGGACGTCACCGCGCCGCGCACCCCGAGGCCCTCGCCGAGCCCGCGCGTCAGGGTCGTCTTGCCGGCGCCGAGCTCGCCGGTGAGCATCACGAGGTCGCCGGGGCGCAGCAGCTTGGCGAGCGTGCGGCCCAGCTCCTGCGTCTGCTCGGGGGCGTGGAGGGTGAGTCGGGCGATGGCCGTGGCCCCCTCAGGGGCCGGGCTGTGCGGTGCTTCCATACGAGCCAACGTTAGTCGGTGCCGGTACCGCCCCCACCCGTACCAGCAGGTCCGCGAGCCGGTCGGTGACCGTCTCCGGGTGCTCCAGCATCACCAGGTGCCCGCCGTCGGGCACGATCACCAGCTCGGCGTCCGGGAGCAGGCCGGCGATCGCCTCGGTGTGGGAGCTGGGCGTGACCAGGTCCTGGTCACCGGCGAGGGCCAGGACCGGCACCTCGGCGAAGACGCCCAGCGCCTCGGCCTTGTCGTGCTCGGTGAAGGCCGGGTAGAACTCGGCGACCACGTCGATGGGCGTGCCCTCGATCATCCGTTCCGCGAACCGGGCGACCGCCGGATCCACGTCCCTGGACGAGAACGAGTAGCGCTTGATGAGCCCCGCGAACAGGTCGGCGGTGGCCCGCCGGCCGCGCTCCACCAGCTCCGCCTGCGAGCCGAGCGCCCGCAGTATCCCCGGCAGCACCTTGCGCACCGCGTTCACGCCCGCGACCGGCAGCCCGTAGTTGACCTCGCCGAGGTTGCCGCACGAGGTGCCGACGAAGGCGACGCCGACGACCCGCTCGCGGATCAGCTCCGGGTACTGCTCGGCCAGCGCCATCACCGTCATCCCGCCCATCGAGTGCCCCACCAGCACCAGGGGCCCCTCGGGGGCGGCGGCGTCGACGACCGCCTTCAGATCGCGGCCGAGCTGGTCGATGGAGACCGGCACCCGGTCCGGGCCCTGCTGGGCGGCGCCCCGCCCGGAGCGGCCGTGGCTGCGCTGGTCCCAGTGGACGGTGCGCACCAGGCCCCGCAGGGCGGCGCGCTGGAAGTGCCAGGAGTCCTGGTTGAGGCAGTAGCCGTGGCTGAAGACCACGGTGACGGGCACGGGCGTCCGGCGCCCGAAGAGCCGGCGGCGGCGCGGGGCGCTGCCGTCCGCCTCCACCTCGTCGACCTCGTAGTACAGCTCGGTGCCGTCGTCGGCCCGGGCCCGCGCGGGGGTGCCGCGCAGCGCGCCGTACGGCCCGGCGGCGTCCAGCGCGAGACGCGCCTTGCGGCGCATGCCCCGGCCGACGGTGAGCCGTTCGAGGGCGACGCCGGCCGCGGCGCCGGCGGCGACCACCCCTATCGCGGCGCCGGCGAAACCGGCGCGGCGCCAATTGCCGGCCGCCGCGGCGGAGGCGGCCGACGCCGCTTCCACCGCGGCGTCCACCGGACCGGTCTCACTCACCACGGCTGCTCCTCCAGGCTCCGGCTACTCGTTCAGGTAGACGCGCGGTACCCGCGAACCGATGCGCGTCACGATCTCGTACGCGATCGTGTCCGCGGCGCGCGCCCAGTCCTCGGCGGTCGGCTCACCGTGATCACCTGCCCCGAACAGCACCGCTTGTGCACCCGGTTCGACATCGTCCCCTTCGAGGTCGACGACGAACTGGTCCATGGCGACCCGTCCGGCCACGGTCCTCACCTTGCCGCCGACCAGCACCGGACCGCGGCCCGACGCGTGGCGCGGCACGCCGTCGGCGTACCCCAGGGGCACCAGGCCGAGGGAGGTGGCGCGCTCGGTGACGTAGTGGTGCCCGTAGCTGACGCCGTGGCCGGCGGGCACGTCCTTGACGAGCGCGACGCTGCCGACCAGCCGCATGACGGGCCGCAGCCCGAAGTCGGCGGGCGTGCCGACCTCCGGGCTCGGCGACACGCCGTACATCGCGATGCCGGGCCGTACGAGGTCGAAATGGGTCTCCGGAAGGGTGAGCGTGGCCGGTGAGTTGGCCATGTGCCGCACCTCGGGCTCCACGCCCGCCTTCTCGGCGTACCCGAGCATCTCCTGGAACGTCTCAAGCTGGGCGCCGATCGACGGGTGGCCGGGCTCGTCGGCGCACGCGAAGTGCGACCAGACGCCGGTGACCTCCACGAGGCCGGCGGCCCGCGCGGCGAGCGCCTCGCCGACGAGCCGCTGCCAGTCGGCGGGCTGGCAGCCGTTGCGCCCGAGGCCGGTGTCCGCCTTGAGCTGCACGCGCGCCGGCTGTGCGGTCCTGCGCGCCGCCTCGGTGACCTCCCGCAGGGCCCACAGGCCGCTCACGGTCATGTCCAGGCCGGCGCGGATGCCGTCGTCCCAGGGGTCGCCGGGCGTCCACAGCCAGCACAGGACGGGCGCGTCGATCCCGGCGGCCCGCAGCGCGAGCGCCTCGTGCGGCGTGGCGGTCCCGAGCCAGGTGGCCCCCGCCTCCAGCGCCGCCCGCGCGCAGGGCACGGCACCGTGCCCGTACGCGTCGGCCTTCACGACGCCCATGACCTGAACGTCCGGCCCCACGCGCCCGCGCAGGGCACGCACATTGGCGCGCAGCGCCCCGAGGTCGATCTCGGCGCGGGCGCGAAGGGTCTGTGCTGTCTCACTCATCGCGCCCAGTCTCTCAGGTGCGCGCCCCGCCTCCCCCGTGTCCCCGCCCACCCCTCCCGACACGCCCGGGCCGGGCGGCTCGGGGCGGCGGCTCCGAGTGGGCGGGCGGGACGGTCAGGGCTGGACGTCGCGCCAGGCGGCGGGGAGGGCCTCGGCCACGTCGCAGGCCGCGACCGGGGCGCCCCGGGAGGCGTGGCGTGCGGCCAGGCCGTGCAGGTAGGCGGCGGCCGAGGCGGCGTCCAGGGGGGCGAGGCCGGCCGCCAGCAGTGAGCCGGCCAGGCCGGAGAGGACGTCCCCGCTGCCGGCGGTGGCGAGCCAGGGCGTACCCGTCGGGTTGACGCGCACCGGCCCCCCGCCGGCCGGGGCGACCAGGGTGGTCGAGCCCTTGAGCAGCACGGTCGCCCCGTATCGCTCCGCCAGCTCGCGTACCGCCTCCAGCCGCCGGGACTCCACGTCCTGGCGGGCGGTGCCGAGCAGGGCCGCGGCCTCACCCGCGTGCGGGGTCAGGACGGTGGGGGCGGGACGCGCGCGGAGGGCGGCCGGGTCGAGGTCGCGCAGCCCGTCGGCGTCCACCAGGACCGGCACGTCGGAGCCCAGGACGTCGTCCACGCCCGGCGTGTCGCCCAGGCCCGGGCCGATCACCCACGCCTGGACGCGGCCCGCCTTGGCGGGCGGCCCGGCATGGACCAGGGTCTCGGGGTGGCGGGCCAGCACCGCGTCGCCGGCCGGTCCCACGTACCGCACCGCCCCGGCGCCGCCGCGCAGCGCGCCGGACACCGCCAGGACGGCGGCGCCGGGGTAGCGCGCCGACCCGGCGACCACCCCGACCACGCCCCGCCGGTACTTGTCGCTCTCCCCCGCCGGGACGGGCAGCAGCCGCGCCACGTCCTCGTGCTGGAGGGCCTCGGCGTCCGGCACGGGTGGCAGGGCGAGCCCGATGTCGACCAGCCGCAGCGCCCCCGCGTACTCCCGCGCCGGGTCGATCAGCAGTCCCGGCTTGTACGCCCCGAACGTCACCGTGGCGTCCGCCCGTACCGCCTCCCCGGCCACCTCCCCGGTGTCGGCGTCCACCCCGCTCGGCAGGTCGACGGCGACCAGCACGGCGCCCGACTCGCGCGCCGCCCGGACCACGTCCACCGCCCCGGGCCGCAGCCCGCCGCGCCCGCCGATCCCGGTGATGCCGTCCACCACGAGGTCGGCGCGCGCCAGCGCCTCCGGGGCGTCCTCCACCACCCGGCCCCCGGCGGCCGTCAGCGCGGCCAGCCCGGCGCCGTGGGCGCGCGACCCCAGCAGGACGGCCGACACGCCCGCGCCGCGGCGCGCCAGCCGGGCGCCCGCGTACAGCGCGTCGCCCCCGTTGTCGCCGCTGCCGACGAGCAGCACCACCCGGGCCCCGGACACCCGGCCCAGCAGCCCGGCGCACGCGGCGGCCAGCCCCGCCGCGGCCCGCCGCATCAGCGCGCCCTCCGGCAGCCTCGCCATCGACTCGGCCTCGGCGGCCCGTACGGTCTCCACGCGGTAAGCGGTACGCATGGGGTCAACCCTCCGCGATCACCACCGCCGACGCCACCCCCGCGTCATGGCTGAGCGACACGTGCCAGTGCCGTACGCCCAGTTCCGCGGCCCTGGCCTCGACCGTGCCGCGCACCCGCAGCCGGGGCTGGCCGCTGTCCTCGACGTACACCTCGGCGTCCGTCCACTGGAGTCCGGCCGGCGCGCCGAGCGCCTTGGCGATGGCCTCCTTCGCCGCGAACCGTGCCGCGAGCGAGGCGATCCCGCGCCGCTCCCCGCTCGGCAGCAGCAGCTCGCTCTCGACGAACAGCCGCTCGGCCATGTGCGGCGTGCGCTCCATCGCCGCCGCGAACCGGTCGATCTCCGCCACGTCGATCCCCACCCCGATGATCATTCGACGGTGACCGACTTCGCCAGGTTGCGCGGCTGGTCGACCTCGTTGCCCCGGGCCGTCGCCAGTTCGCAGGCGAAGACCTGGAGCGGCACGGTCGACACCATGGGCTGGAGCAGGGTGGGGGTGGCGGGGATGCGGATCAGGTGGTCGGCGTAGGGCGTCACCGCCTCGTCGCCCTCCTCCGCGATCACGATGGTGCGGGCGCCGCGCGCCCGGATCTCCTGGATGTTGGACACGATCTTGTCGTGCAGCACGGACCGCCCGCGCGGCGAGGGGACCACGACGACGACCGGCAGGTCCTCCTCGATCAGCGCGATCGGACCGTGCTTCAGCTCACCGGCCGCGAAGCCCTCCGCGTGCATGTAGGCGAGCTCCTTGAGCTTCAGCGCGCCCTCCAGGGCCACCGGGTAGCCCACGTGCCGGCCGAGGAACAGCACGGTGTCCTTGCCGGCCAGGGACCGTGCCAGCTCCCGCACCGGCTCCATGGTCTCCAGCACCCGGTCGACGTCGTCCGCGATCCGGGCCAGGTCCTTGACCACCGCCCGGATCTCGTCGCCCCACTTCGTCCCCCGCAACTGGCCCAGGTACAGGGCGAGCAGGTAGACGGCGACGAGCTGCGTCAGGAACGCCTTGGTGGACGCGACCGCCACCTCGGGGCCCGCGTGCGTGTACAGCACCCCGTCCGACTCGCGGGGGATCGTGGACCCGTTGGTGTTGCAGATCGCCAGCACCCGCGCCCCCTGCGCCCGGGCGTGCCGCAGCGCCATCAGGGTGTCCATGGTCTCCCCGGACTGGGAGATCGCGATGACCAGCGTCCGCTCGTCCAGGATCGGGTCCCGGTAGCGGAACTCGCTGGCCAGTTCCACCTCGCAGGGGACGCGGGTCCAGTGCTCGATGGCGTACTTGGCGATGAGCCCGGCGTGGAAGGCCGTACCGCACGCCACCACGACCACCTTGTGCGCCTCGCGCAGCACCGCGTCGGGGATCCGCAGCTCGTCCAGCGTCAGCGACCCGCCGGCGTCGACACGGCCCAGCAGGGTGTCGGCGACCGCCTTCGGCTGCTCGGCGATCTCCTTGAGCATGAAGTAGTCGTAGCCGCCCTTCTCGGCCGCCGAGGCGTCCCAGTCCACGTGGTACGTGCGCACGTCGGCGGGCGCCCCGTCGAAGTCGGTGACCGTCACCCCGTCCCTGCGCAGCTCCACCACCTGGTCCTGGCCGAGCTCGATGGCCGACCGGGTGTGGGCGATGAACGCGGCCACGTCGGAGGCGAGGAACGCCTCGCCCTCACCGACCCCGACCACCAGCGGCGAGTTGCGCCGCGCGCCGACGACCACGTCCGGCTGGTCGGCGTGCACCGCGACCAGGGTGAAGGCCCCCGCCAGCCGCCGGCACACCAGGCGCATGGCCTCCGCGAGGTCGCCGCACGAGGAGAACTCCTCGGCCAGCAGATGCGAGACCACCTCCGTGTCCGTCTCGGACTCCAGCGTGTGGCCCCGGCCGGCCAGTTCGGCGCGCAGCGGCGCGAAGTTCTCGATGATGCCGTTGTGGACGACGGCGACCCGCCCCGCGTTGTCGAGGTGCGGGTGCGCGTTCGCGTCGGTGGGCGCGCCGTGCGTCGCCCACCGGGTGTGCCCGATGCCGGCGGCGCCGGTCGGCAGCGGCCGCGCGTGCAGCTCCTTCTCCAGATTGACGAGCTTGCCCGCCTTCTTGGACGCGGCCATCGACCCGTCGGCGAGCACCGCGACACCGGCCGAGTCGTAGCCCCGGTACTCGAGCCGCTTGAGGCCCGCGATCACCACATCAAGCGCCGACTGCCCGCCGACGTAACCCACGATTCCGCACATGACGATCAGCCTAGGGCCGCCCGCCCTCTCAGGCCGCGAGGACTGCCCGGTCCGTCCGGCTCCGGGCGCCGCCCGCCGGGTCAGGCCTTCGCCCGGTAGGCCCGTACGGCCAGCGGGTAGAACACCATGGCTATCCCCGCCGCCCAGACGAGCGACCACAGCACCGGCCGGCCGACCTCGCCGCCCAGCAGCAGGCCGCGGAAGGCGTCCGACAGGTGGGTCACCGGGTTCACGTTCACCCAGGCCTGGAGCCAGCCGGGCATCGTGTCGACCACGACGAAGGCACTGCTGGTGAACGTGATCGGGAAGATCAGGGTGAAGCCGAACGCCTGCACCTTCTCCGCGTCGCCGGCCAGCATCCCGATGAGCACCGCGCACCACGACACGGCCGCCGCGAACACCAGGACCAGCAGCACCCCGAGGAGGAACCCGCCGAAGCCGCCGGTGATCCGGAACCCCAGCGCCAGCCCGAGCGCGATCATCAGGACGATCGCCCACAGGTGCTTGACCAGGTCGGCGGCGATCCGGCCGAAGAGGGGCGCCGAGCGGGCGATCGGCAGGCTGCGGAGCCGGTCGAAGACACCCTTGGTGAGGTCGGTGTTGAGGGCCATCGCCGTGTAGATGGTCATGAACAGGGTGTTCTGGACGATGATCCCCGGCAGCGCGTACTTCAGGTACGCGTCGGGCGACCCGGCCATCTGCCCGCCCATGACGTAGGTGAACAGCAGCACGAACATGATCGGCGTGATGCTGTAGTCGACCAGCTCCAGCGGATTGTGCTTGACGGCCACCAGGCTGCGCCACGCCATGGTGGCGGTCTGCCGCAGGCCCGCGGCGGGCCGCACACGGCCGCTCCCGGTCAGGGGCGCGCCGTCGATCGTCGTGGCGGTCATGCCGAACTCACCACCTTCTCGATGTCGCTGTCGTCGGGCCGCGCGCCCCCGTCCCCGCGCCCGTCGCCGTCGCCGTCGCCGTCGCCGGGTTCGGCCCGGTGCCCGGTGAGCGCCAGGAAGACCTCGTCCAGCGACGAGCGCCGCAAGGTCAGCTCGCCCACCGCGATACCGGCCCCGTCCAGCCGCCGGACGACGGCGGGCATCAGCTCCGGGTCGTTCACCGGGGCGGTGACCACGTCACCCTCGATCTGCGTCTGCCGGCCGGCCGCCTCGGCGACCAGCGCGTGAGCCCCCGCCAGGTCGTCCGCCCGCACCGGCCGCACCTGGAGCACCTGGCCGCCCACCTGGGACTTCAGCTCGTCGGGGGTGCCTTCGGCGATCACGCGGCCCTTGTCGATCACCACGATGTCGTCGGCGAGCACGTCCGCCTCGTTCAGGTACTGCGTGGTCAGCAGGGCGGTGACGCCCTCGGCGACCAGGCCGCGCAGCATGTCCCACAGCTCGCCCCGGCTGCGCGGGTCCAGGCCGGTGGTCGGCTCGTCGAGGAACAGGATCCGCGGCCGTCCCACCAGGCTCGCCGCCAGGTCCAGCCGGCGCCGCATGCCGCCCGAGTACGTCTTCACCGCGCGGCCCGCCGCGTCACCGAGCTGGAACCGGTCCAGCAGCTCCGCCGCCCGGGCCCTGGCCTCCCGGCGGGGTATCCCCAGCAGGCGCCCGATCAGCAGCAGGTTCTCCGTGCCCGTCAGGTTGTCGTCGACCGCCGCGTACTGCCCGGTGAGGCCCACGAGCGAGCGCACCACCCCGGCCTCCCGCACCACGTCGTGCCCGGCGACCAGGGCCCGGCCCCCGTCCGGCGCCAGCAGGGTGGCGAAGATCCGGACGGCCGTGGTCTTCCCCGCCCCGTTGGGCCCCAGCAGCCCCAGCACCGTGCCGGTGCGGGCGGCGAGGTCCACACCGGCCAGCGCCCGGGTGTCCTTGAACCGTTTGGCCAGGCCTTCCGCCTGGATCGCGTACGTCATGGGACCGGTCCCCTCGGCTCGGGTCGTACCACGCGAACGCCGGAGCACCGACGCCCACCTTCCCCACAACTGTGACGCACGCCACTGACATTCCTGGCGGCCCGGGGTGACCGAGCACACCACCCACAACCCCCCGTCAAGCACGACAATGGCCTGTGTGATCACTTCGCCGCCACGAAGCACCGCCGCCCACCGCCGTGCGGAGGCCACTCCGTACGTCGACCTCACCCGTGCGGAGTGGAGCGCGCTGCGCGACAAGACACCGCTCCCCCTCACCGCCGACGAGGTCGAGCGGCTGCGCGGTCTCGGCGACGTCATCGACCTCGACGAGGTCCGCGACATCTACCTCCCGCTCTCCCGCCTGCTCAACCTGTACGTGGGCGCCACCGCCAACCTGCGGGGCGCGCTCAACACGTTCCTCGGCGAGAAGAGCGCCCAGCGGGGCACGCCCTTCGTCATAGGGGTCGCCGGCTCCGTGGCCGTCGGCAAGTCCACCGTCGCCCGGCTCCTCCAGGCGCTGCTGGCCCGCTGGCCCGAGCACCCGCGCGTCGAGCTGGTCACCACCGACGGGTTCCTGCTCCCCATGAAGGAGCTCAAGGAGCGCGGCCTGATGTCCCGGAAGGGCTTCCCCGAGTCGTACGACCGGCGCGCCCTGACCCGGTTCGTCGCCGACATCAAGGCGGGCAAGGACGAGGTCACCGCCCCCGTCTACTCCCACCTGATCTACGACATCGTCCCCGGCCAGCGCCTCACGGTCCGGCGCCCGGACATCCTGATCGTCGAAGGGCTCAACGTCCTCCAGCCCGCCCTGCCCGGCAAGGACGGCCGCACCCGCGTCGGGCTCGCGGACTACTTCGACTTCTCGGTGTACGTCGACGCCCGCCCCGAGGACATCGAGGCCTGGTACCTGAATCGTTTCCGCAAGCTGCGCGCGACCGCGTTCCAGAACCCCTCCTCGTACTTCCAGAAGTACACCCAGGTCAGCGAGGAGGAGGCGCTGGAGTACGCCCGCACCATGTGGCGGACCATCAACAAGGTGAACCTGCTGGAGAACGTGGCACCGACCCGCGGACGTGCCACCCTCGTCGTACGCAAGGGGCCGGACCACAAGGTCCAGCGGCTCTCGCTGCGCAAGCTCTGACCCCTCCGAAGCCCTGAAGGGACCGCGGCCGTGCTGCACCTGCGCCTGATCGTCCCGGCCGACCGCACCGAGGACGTGGTCGGCACCATCCAGAAGACGGTCGGCACGACCCACCTCGCCGTCATCCCCGGCGCGGCCCGCGACCCGGCCGGTGACCTCGTCCTGTGCGACGTGGCGCGCGAGGCGGGCGACGACCTGATCGCCGGCCTGCGCGCGCTGGGCATCGACCGGACCGGTTCCATCGCCGTCGACGACATCGGCCTGTCCCTGTCGGAGCGCGCGGAGCGGGCCGAGGAGGACGCCCCGGGCGAGGGCGCGGACGCGGTGCTGTGGGAGCACCTCCAGGACGCCACGCACGAGGAGTCGACCCTCAGCGTCACCTACGTGGCGTTCCTGACGCTCGCCACGATGATCGCGGCCTGCGGCGTGGTCCTGGACAACGCCATCCTGATCGTGGGCGCGATGGCGGTGGGGCCCGAGTTCGGCCCGCTGGCCGGCATCTGCACCGCGCTGGTGCAGCGCCGCCCGCGCCTGGCGGTGCGGTCGCTGGTGGCCCTCACCGTGGGCTTCCTGGCGGCCATCGCGCTGACGGTGCTGTTCAGCGTGGGCATGGACGCGACGGGCCTGTTCAGCGAGGCGCGCCTGGAGGCCGAGCGCCCCAACACCGGATTCATCTACGCGCCCGACTGGTTCTCGTTCGTCGTCGGCCTCCTCGCGGGCGCCGCGGGCACCCTGTCGCTGACGTCGGCGAAGTCGGGGGCGCTGGTCGGGGTGGCCATCTCGGTCACCACCGTCCCGGCGGCGGCCAACGCGGCGGTGGCCCTGGGGTACGGCGACCTCGGGCAGACCAGGGGCTCCCTGGAACAGCTCGCGCTGAACCTGCTGGCGATCGTGCTCGCCGGCACCCTGACCCTGCTGGCGCAGAAGTTCTTCTGGTCGCGGCAGCGCCGGCGCACCCGGAAGGCCGCCTGACGCCGGGCACCCGGCGTACGCGGAAGGGGCGCCCCGCCGTCACGGCGGGGCGCCCCTTCCATGGCGTACCGGCTGATCAGCCCAGCGCGGACTTCACCACGTCGGCGAGCTCACCGGCGACCGAGCGGGCCTGCTCGATGTCCGCGGCCTCGACCATGACGCGGACCAGCGGCTCGGTGCCCGAGGGGCGCAGCAGGACGCGCCCGGTGCTGCCCAGCCGGCGCTCGGCGTCGGCGACGGCGTTGCTCAGCTCCGGGGAGGTCTTCACGCGCGTCTTGTCGACGTCCTTGACGTTGATGAGGACCTGCGGCAGCCGCTCCATGACCCCGGCCAGGTCGGCCAGCGACCGCCCGGTCGCCGCGACGCGCGCGGCGAGCATCAGGCCGGTGAGGGTGCCGTCGCCGGTGGTGGCGTGGTCCAGCACGATGACGTGCCCGGACTGCTCGCCGCCGAGGGCGTAGCCGTGCTCCTTCATCGACTCCAGCACGTAGCGGTCGCCGACCGCCGTCTGGACGAGCTGGAGGCCCTCGCGCTCCATGGCGAGCTTGAAGCCCAGGTTGGACATGACGGTCGCGACGACGGCGTTCCCGCGCAGCGTCCCCGCCTCGCGCATGGCGAGGGCGAGCACGGCCAGGATCTGGTCGCCGTCGACCTCGGCGCCGGTGTGGTCCACGGCCAGGCAGCGGTCGGCGTCGCCGTCGTGGGCGATGCCCAGGTCGGCGCCGTGCTCGACGACGGCGGCCTTCAGCATCTCCAGGTGCGTGGAGCCGCAGCCGTCGTTGATGTTCAGCCCGTCGGGCGTGGCGCCGATCGTGATGACCTCGGCCCCGGCCTGCTGGAACGCGGCGGGCGAGACACCGGACGCGGCGCCGTGCGCCTCGTCCAGGACGATCTTGAGGCCGTCGAGCCGGTTGGGCAGGACGCCCAGCAGGTGGGCGACGTACTGGTCGAAGCCCTCGTGGTAGTCGGCGATCCGGCCGACGCCCGCGCCGGTCGGCCGGTCCCACGGCTCACCGGTGCGGTGCTGGTCGTACACGGCCTCGATGCGGTCCTCCAGTTCGTCGGCCAGCTTGTGGCCGCCGCGCGCGAAGAACTTGATGCCGTTGTCCGGCATGGCGTTGTGGCTGGCGGAGAGCATCACGCCCAGGTCGGCACCGAGCGCGCCCGTCAGGAACGCCACGGCAGGCGTCGGCAGCACACCGACCCGCATGACGTCCACACCGGCGCTCGCGAGGCCCGCCACGACGGCGGCCTCCAGGAACTCTCCCGACGCACGGGGGTCACGCCCGACCACGGCGGTCGGCCGATGTCCTTCAAAGGTCCCCGCCTCGGCGAGCACGTGCGCCGCCGCGACCGACAGACCGAGCGCCAGCTCCGCCGTCAGATCCGCGTTGGCGACACCGCGCACACCGTCCGTGCCGAAGAGTCGTCCCACAGCTGTCCTCCGAGTTACTCCGAAAAAGCAAGGTGAAGCGTATAGACGTACGCCCCGGCAGCACGGAGGTGCCGCCGGGGCGTACGTCGAGCAGACCGAGCAGGCGTGATTAGCGCTTGCTGTACTGCGGGGCCTTACGGGCCTTCTTGAGACCGGCCTTCTTGCGCTCGACGGCACGGTCGTCGCGGCTCAGGAAGCCGGCCTTCTTCAGCGGGGCGCGGTTGTTGTCCACGTCCGCCTCGTTCAGGGCGCGGGCCACGCCGAGGCGCAGGGCGCCGGCCTGGCCGGAGACGCCGCCACCCGAGATGCGGGCGATGACGTCGTAGCGGTTGTCCAGCTCGAGCACCTTGAAGGGCTCGTTGACTTCCTGCTGGTGGACCTTGTTCGGGAAGTAGTCCTCGAGCGTACGCCCGTTGATCTTCCACTTGCCGGTGCCCGGGACGATCCGGACGCGGGCGATGGCGTTCTTGCGGCGGCCCAGGCCGGCGGCCGGCTGCGGCTCGCCGAAGCGGGACGCGAGGGACTCCGAGGTGTACTCGCCCTCGACGGGGACCTCGGACTCGAAGGTGGTGACCTCGGCGTAGGTCTCCTCGCCCTCGATGGGGTTCTCAACAGTGGTCTCGGCCACGATGCTCCTCAGATTTCTTTCGTTCTTAGGGGGTGTGGCCGGAACTACTGCGCGACCTGGGTGATCTCGAACGGGACCGGCTGCTGGGCAGCGTGCGGGTGGTTCTCGCCCGCGTAGACCTTCAGCTTCGAGAGCATCTGACGGCCGAGGGAGTTCTTGGGGATCATGCCCTTGATGGCCTTCTCGACGGCCTTCTCCGGGTTCTTGTCCAGCAGCTCGTCGTAACGGATCGAGCGCAGACCGCCCGGGAAGCCGGAGTGGCGGTAGGCCAGCTTCTGGGTCTTCTTGTTGCCGGACAGGTGGACCTTGTCAGCGTTGATGATGATGACGAAGTCGCCCATGTCCATGTGGGGGGCGTACACGGGCTTGTGCTTGCCTCGGAGGAGGTTCGCAGCCGTGGTCGCCAGACGGCCCAGGACAACGTCCTGCGCGTCGATGATGTGCCACTGGCGAGTGACATCGCCGGGCTTGGGGCTGTACGTACGCACTTCGTAGCCTTCGCTTCTTCAGTGGATGGAGTCCAGACACACCTGAAGCGATCATGCAGCTGGGGCCCACACTGCCGGGAACACCGCCCGTATGCGAGCCACTGGTAACTGCTCCAGGGAACTTGCGTAAGGGCTCTTCGCGTAAGAACGACGAAGCCAATACGCATAACAAACCGCAACAGTACCCGCGCCGCCCCCGACGGGTCAAAACCGGTCCGTCCCGCACGGCGCGGACCGGCCGGAACCGGTCACGGCGCGCCCAGGGCACGGGCGAGCGCCTCGGCCTGGTTCCGGTTGAACCCTCCGGTGATCTCGGCGTTCTTCCCGCTGAGCGGCTCCTGCACGACCAGGTCGCTGACCAGCCTGTCCTCGCCCAGCACGATGGCCACCTTGTTCTCCGGCGCGGCCCGCCCCGCCACCTGCTCCGTCAGCTCGGCGAAGGCGAGCCGGTCGGCCTCCCGGAAGGTGACGGCGATCTTCCAGCCACCCGTCTCCGACTCCACGGTCCGCACGTCCTCGAAGCGCTCGACGCTCATCCCGCCCGTGCTCTTCGCCACCACGCACTTGTCGCGGTTGTCCGAGCTGAAGGAGCGCCCCTCGGGAGGCGGCGACTCGCCCACCGGGAGCTGTGCGCCCGTCCTGTCCGGGAAGCACACCCCCCGCCGCTCGCTCTCCACCTCCAGGATCCGCAGCGGCTGGTCCGGCGCGCCGATCGTCCGGGCGTCCGCCTCCCAGGGCCGTACGACCGCGAGCAGCGCCCCCGTCACGGCCACCACCGCGGCCGCGACCGCCCACGGCAGCCGGGCGCGCGCCGCCCACGGGCCGGACCGGGTGTCGCCGGCACCCGCACCCGCCAGGTGCGCCGTCCGCACCGGCGCTGCCACAGGTCCGGTCGGTGCGTCCGGGTCGACCCGGCGCCGGGCCTCCTCGGCCACCCGCAGCCGCTCCCGCCGGTGGCGCTCGATCTCGGCCGTCCATGCGGGGCTCAGCCACTCGCGGCGCGCGTCCGCCCCGCCCTCCAGCCGGGCCGAGCAGTACGCCAGGACGTCGGCCGGGGCGGGCCGGTCGGCCGGGTCCAGGGCCAGGCACGGCAGCACCAGGGGCTCCAGCTCGCCCGGCAGCCCCGTCACGTCCAGGTCGCCGGTGGCGGCCCGCACGAGCTGCTCCAGCGCCGGGCCCGCGCCACCGTCGCGGTAGGGCGCCCGCCCGACGGCCAGGTGGAACAGGGTCGCGCCCAGCGAGAACACGTCCGAGGCCGTGGTCGTCGACTCACCGCGCGCCTGCTCGGGCGCCGCGTAGGCGACGGTGCCCAGGGCCACCTCGGTCCGGGTCACGTCATGGGCCTGTGAGATGCCGAAATCGATCACCCGGGGGCCGTCGAGCGGCAGCAGGACGTTGGACGGTTTGACGTCCCGGTGCACCAGGCCCGCCGTGTGCAGCGAGACCAGCGCCTCCGCCATGCCCGCCGCGACCCAGTACAGGGCGCGCGGGGCGAGCGGCCCGCACGTCTCCACGAGGTCCTTGAGCGAGGGCGCGGGAACGTACTCGGTGGCCATCCACGGCACCTCGGCGGCGGCGTCCGCGTCCACCACGCTCGCGGTGTAGACGCCCCTCACCCGCTGGGCGAGGCCCACCTCCCGGGCGAACCGCCGCCGGTCGTCCTCCCCGACGTTGAGCAGCGTCTTGACCGCCACCAGCCGCCCGCCCGGCGACCGGGCGAGATGGATCCGCCCCATCCCGCCGCTGGCGAGCTCGGTGAGCACGGTGAACGGACCGAATCTGTGCCCCGCCTGCATGGCCCCACCCCCGGCCGGGACGATACCCGCGACCGGCCCGCCGCACGCGGCTATCGGGGACGCTCGACCCGCCGCTCGTCCCACACCGGCTCCGGCGTCTCGCGCACCACACCGTCCGAGCCGAAGACCAGGTAGCGGTCGAAGGAGCGGGCGAACCAGCGGTCGTGCGTCACCGCCAGCACCGTCCCCTCGTACGCCTCCAGCCCGAGCTGGAGCGCCTCCGCCGACTCCAGGTCCAGGTTGTCCGTCGGCTCGTCCAGCAGCAGCGCCGTGGTGCCCGCCAGCTCCAGCAGCAGGATCTGGAACCGCGCCTGCTGGCCGCCCGACAGCCGCTCGAAGATCTGGTCGCCCTGCCGTTCCAGCTCATAGCGCCGCAGTACGGACATCGCCCCGCCCCGGTCCTTGGCGTGCTCGGTCCACAGGATGTCGACCAGCGTCCGGCCGGCGAGCTCCGGATGGGCGTGGGTCTGGGCGAAGTGGCCCGGCACCACCCGGGCGCCGAGCTTGAAGGAGCCCCGGTGCTCCACCGTCGGGTCCCCCGCCAGCAGCCGCAGGAAGTGCGACTTGCCCGAGCCGTTCGACCCGAGCACCGCGACCCGCTCCCCGTAGAAGACCTCCAGGTCGAAGGGCTTCATCAGCCCCACCAGTTCCAGCCCGGCGCAGGTCACCGCCCGCACCCCGGTGCGCCCGCCCCGCAGCCGCATCCGGATGTCCTGCTCGCGCGGGGGCTCCGGGGGCGGCCCGGCCTCCTCGAACTTCCGCAGCCGCGTCTGGGCCGCCGCGTACCGCGACGCCATCTCATGGCTGACCGACGCCGCCTGGCGGAGGGTGACGACCAGCCGCTTGAGCTGGGCGTGCTTCTCCTCCCACCGGCGCTTCAGCTCCTCGAACCGGGCGAACCGCTCCCGCCGCGCCTCGTGGAACGTCCCGAAGCCGCCGCCGTGCACCCAGACGTCCGACCCGGCCGGCCCCGGCTCGACGGCCACGATCTTCTCGGCGGCCTTCGCCAGCAGCTCCCGGTCGTGCGAGACGAACAGCACCGTCTTGCGGGTCTCGGCCAGCCGCTCCTCCAGCCAGCGCTTCCCCGGGACGTCCAGATAGTTGTCCGGCTCGTCCAGCAGCAGGACCTCCTCGGGCCCGCGCAGCAGCGCCTCCAGCACCAGCCGCTTCTGCTCGCCGCCCGACAGGGTCCGGACCTCCCGGAACTGCGCCTTCTCGTACGGCACCCCCAGCGCCGCCACGGTGCACATGTCCCAGACGGTCTCGGCCTCGTACCCGCGCGCCTCGGCCCAGTCGCTCAGTGCCTGCGCGTACGCCATCTGCGCGGCCTCGTCGTCGACCGTGAGGATCAGGTGCTCGGCCGCGTCCACCGCGGCCGCCGCCTGGCGGATCCGCTCCGGTGAGACCGACACCAGCAGGTCCCGTACGGTCCGCTCGTCCCGCACCGAGCCGACGAACTGCGGCATCACGCCCAGCCCGCCCGACACGGTCACCGTCCCGCCGTGCGGCTGGAGCTCCCCCGAGACCAGCCGCAGCAGCGTGGTCTTGCCGGCCCCGTTCGCGCCGACCAGCGCCACCACCGCGCCGTCGCCCACGCGGAACGACGCGTCACCGAGCAGCACCCGTCCGTCCGGCAGGTAGTACTCCAGATGCGCGGCCTCTACATGTCCCATGGCCGCATTGTCTCCGGGGGCCGCCCCCCGCCCCAACCGGTTTAGGATGCGCGGCATGAGCTTTGGGGGACCGCAGTGGCCGCAGCAGCCGCAAGACCCGTACCGGCAGGACCCGTTCCGGCAGGATCCGCACCAGGACCCGTACCGGCAGGACCAGCCGTTCACGGCCGCGACGCCGGACTGGAGCGCCCTCGCCGAGGCCTCGGCCGCCCGCACGCGCCGTAGGCGCCTGCTGCTCATCGGCGGTGCCGCGCTCGCCACCGGCCTCGTGGGCACCCTGATCGCGGTGGCGATCGTGTCCGGCAACACGGCGGACGACGACGGCGCCAACCTGGCGGACACCACCAGCGCCGCCCCGGAGCTCCCCACCGACACCGCCAAACCGCAGCCGTCGTTCTCCTCGGTCGCTCCCCCGCCGCCGCCGGACCCGATGGACTTCATCTCCAGCGCCGGGAAGGACAAGGCCCCGCTGAGCGCGGAGTCGCTCTTCCCCGGCACGAAGCTCACCATGGGCGACCGCGTCTACCGGAAGGGCGCCACCGCCTCCACCACGAGCTGCGGGGCGGCCGCGGAGGACGGCCTCGGCGCGGTCCTGGAGCGCAACGGCTGCGAGCGCGTCATCCGGGCCACCTACGAGCGGGACGGCGTCGCGGTCACGGTCGGCGTGGCCCTCTTCGACACCAAGGCGGCCGCGCTGAAGGCCAAGGAGCAGGCGGTCGGCGGTGTCACCCCGCTCGCCGGGGCGGGTGTCGACGGCTTCTGCCGGGCGCAGACGGTGTGCCTGCGCCGCGCCAACGCGCTCGGCCGCTACGCCTACTTCACCCAGGCGGGCTTCACCAGCGGCAAGAAGGTCACCAAGGCCGACGGACCGGTCTTCAAGACCAGCGACGACCTCGGAACCTTCACCTTCAACCAGGTCTACGCGCGCGGCCGCGCCCAGGCCTCAGCAGCAGCCACCGCTCCCGCCACGAACCAGTGACCGCTTGTTGCGGGCCTCCAGGTTCCTGGCGGCCAGCAGCTCGTCGGCCGGGTAACCGACCTCCTCCAGGGTGAGCCCGTGCGGCCGTACGACGTGGACGGCCGAGTCGCGCACCCCCGCGGCCAGCACCTTGCCCGGCCAGTCCACCGGCCGGTGCCCGTCGCCGACGAACAGCAGGGCGCCCACCAGCGAGCGGACCATGTTGTGGCAGAAGGCGTCCGCCTTGACGGTGGCCTCCAGGACCCCGGAGGGCAGCCGCTCCCAGCGCAGCTCCTGGAGCGTGCGGATCGTGGTCGCCCCGTCGCGCTTCTTGCAGTAGGCGGCGAAGTCGTGCTCGCCCACCAGCCGCTCGGCGGCCGCGTTCATGGCGTCGACGTCCAGCGGCCAGTCGTGCCACAGGATGTGCCCGCGCAGCAGCGGGTCGACGCCCCCGGGGGTGTCGGTCACCCGGTACGCGTACCGCCGCCAGATCGCCGAGAACCGCGCGTTGAACCCGGCCGGCGCCTCCTCGACCCGCCACACCCGCACGTCGTGCCCCAGGCGCCCGGCCAGCCGCCGCAGCAGCTTGTCCCGGTGCTCGGCCCACACGCCCTCCGGCAGGTCGACGTGGGCCACCTGCCCGCGCGCGTGCACCCCGGCGTCCGTCCGCCCGGCGACGGTCAGCTCGTACGTCTCGGACGACCGCGTCACCGTGCGCAGCGCGTCCTCGATCTCGCCCTGCACGGTCCGCTGCCCGCCGGCCTGCTTGGCCCAGCCGTGGAAGTCCTTGCCGTCGTACGACAGGTCCAGCCGCACCCGTACGAACCCGGGCTTCACCTCATCGCTCACGCGATCCATCCTCTCAAGCCGAACGGGCCCGCCCCCCGCGAGGGGGACGGGCCCGTCCGTCAGCCTTGGGAAAAGCCGTCAGAACGCGGTTCAGGCGTCCTTGGACTCCTCGGCCGGAGCCTCGTCGGCCTTGGTGTCCTCGGCCTTGGCGGCCTCGTCGGACTCCTTGACGGCGCGCTTGGTGGCGGCCTCGGCCTCGGCGACGGTCGCCTTCTTGGCGATCTCGCCCTCGACCAGCTCGATCACGGCCATCGGGGCGTTGTCGCCACGACGGTTGCCGATCTTGGTGATGCGGGTGTAGCCACCCGGGCGCTCGGCGTAGCGGGGCGCGATCTCGGTGAAGAGGGTGTGGACGATGCCCTTGTCGGTGATCGTCTGCAGCACCAGGCGACGGTTGTGGATGTCGCCCTTCTTCGCCTTGGTGATCAGGCGCTCGGCGACCGGACGCAGGCGGCGGGCCTTGGCCTCGGTCGTGGTGATGCGGCCGTGCTCGAAGAGCGACTTCGCCAGGTTGGCGAGGAGCAGCTTCTCGTGCGCGGCGGAGCCGCCGAGGCGGGCGCCCTTGGTGGGACGCGGCATGGTGTTTCTCCTTGTGATCTGCCCCGGCCGTATCAGGTACCGGGGTCAGGGCCCCGCGGGCGGTCGCCCGCGGGCAGCGATCAGTACTGCTCGGTCTCGACGAAGCCCGCGTCCGCGTCGTCGTCGGCGCCGAAGGCGTCGGCGGCGGCGGTCGGGTCGAATCCGGGCGGGCTGTCCTTGAGGGCCAGGCCCATGCCGGCCAGCTTCGCCTTGACCTCGTCGATCGACTTCGCACCGAAGTTGCGGATGTCGAGCAGGTCGGCCTCGGAGCGCGCCACGAGCTCACCCACGGAGTGGATGCCCTCGCGCTTGAGGCAGTTGTACGAACGAACGGTGAGCTCGAGCTCCTCGATCGGCAGCGCCAGGTCGGCGGCCAGGGCGGCGTCCGTCGGGGACGGGCCCATGTCGATGCCCTCGGCGTCGATGTTGAGCTCGCGGGCCAGACCGAACAGCTCGACCAGGGTCTTGCCGGCCGACGCCATGGCGTCACGCGGACGCATGGCCTGCTTGGTCTCGACGTCCACGATCAGCTTGTCGAAGTCGGTGCGCTGCTCGACACGCGTGGCCTCGACCTTGTAGGTGACCTTGAGGACCGGCGAGTAGATCGAGTCGACCGGGATGCGGCCGATCTCCTGGCCCACCTGCTTGTTCTGGACGGCGGAGACGTAGCCGCGACCGCGCTCGACGGTCAGCTCCATCTCCAGCTTGCCCTTGCCGTTCAGCGTGGCGAGCACCAGGTCGGGGTTGTGCACCTCGACACCGGCCGGCGGGGCGATGTCGGCCGCGGTCACGAGGCCCGGGCCCTGCTTGCGCAGGTACATCACGACCGGCTCGTCGTGCTCGCTGGACACGACCAGCTGCTTGATGTTGAGGATGAGGTCGGTGACGTCCTCCTTGACGCCCGGCACGGTGGTGAACTCGTGCAGGACACCGTCGATGCGGATGGACGTGACGGCCGCACCCGGGATCGAGGAGAGGAGCGTACGGCGGAGCGAGTTGCCGAGCGTGTAGCCGAAGCCCGGCTCCAGCGGCTCGATGACGAACCGCGAGCGGTACTCGTCGACGACCTCTTCGGTCAGCGAGGGACGCTGAGCGATAAGCATGGTGTGTTTCCTTCAGTCGTGGACGCCCGCTATTTGACGTCCTCTGGTACTGCAAGGGTACGGGCGGCACGCCCCCGAAGAGCCGTACCGCCCGGAATCCCAAGCCAAGCGGCCGCGTGGCGGCCGCTGCGGCGCTGCGTCAGACGCGGCGGCGCTTCGGCGGACGGCAGCCGTTGTGCGGCGTGGGGGTGACGTCCTGGATCGAGCCGACCTCGAGGCCGGTGGCCTGGAGGGAGCGGATCGCGGTCTCACGGCCGGAGCCGGGACCCTTGACGAAGACGTCGACCTTGCGCATGCCGTGCTCCTGCGCGCGGCGGGCGGCCGACTCGGCGGCCATCTGCGCGGCGAAGGGGGTGGACTTGCGCGAGCCCTTGAAGCCGACGTGGCCGGCGGAGGCCCAGGAGATCACGTTGCCCGAGGGGTCGGTGATCGAAACGATGGTGTTGTTGAACGTGCTCTTGATGTGCGCGTGGCCGTGAGCGACGTTCTTCTTTTCCTTGCGGCGCACCTTCTTGGCAGCGCCCTGACGACCCTTGGGGGGCATGTCTTACTCCTACGGGAGGTGGTCGGTCCTACAGCGAAGACCGTGGACAGTCGTCCGCTGCGGACTACTTCTTGCCCGGCTTCTTCTTGCCGGCGATGGCGCGACGCGGGCCCTTGCGGGTACGAGCGTTCGTGCTGGTGCGCTGGCCGTGGACCGGCAGACCGCGACGGTGGCGCAGACCCTGGTAGCAGCCGATCTCGACCTTGCGGCGGATGTCGGCCTGGATCTCGCGACGGAGGTCACCCTCGGTCTTGAGGTTGGCGTCCACGTACTCGCGGATCTTGACCAGGTCCTCTTCGGACAGGTCACGAACGCGGGTGTTCGGGTTCACACCGGTGGAGGCGAGGGTCTCCTTCGCCAGGGTGCGGCCGATACCGAAGACGTAGGTGAGTGCGACCTCCACACGCTTGTCGCGCGGGATGTCAACACCGGAAACGCGTGCCATTCAATGGCTCCTGTG
Organism: Streptomyces sp. NPDC039423; assembly: GCF_055598725.1. NCBI lineage: Bacteria > Bacillati > Actinomycetota > Actinomycetes > Kitasatosporales > Streptomycetaceae > Streptomyces > Streptomyces sp. NPDC039423. The sequence goes on along the minus strand of NZ_JBVKAH010000002.1, from coordinate 179,232 downwards.
TGTTCGGGGGTCTTCCGCAGTGCCGCTCCGTGGCCGCCGACCCCTTTTGATCAAAAGGAGTGGTACGTCCAGGTCCCCGGCCCCCGCCGGAGGTGTCGTCAGCCCTTTCGGGGCGTGGACGGGCACTGCGTATGTACGAATTTGCTTGCGTCGCGCGAAGAACTGCGGAGGTGCAGGTCGGCGTGCGTCAGCCCTGGCGCTGCTTGTGGCGCAGGTTGTCGCAGATGACCATGACCCGGCCGTGACGGCGGATCACCTTGCACTTGTCGCAGATCTTCTTGACGCTCGGCTTGACCTTCATGGGATGTGAGGTTCTCCGGGTCAGTGCCACCGCCCCCGCGGAGGGGACGCGACAAGATCTACTTGTATCGGTAGACGATCCGCCCACGCGTCAGGTCGTACGGAGACAGCTCCACGACGACCCGGTCGTCCGGGAGGATACGGATGTAGTGCATCCGCATCTTGCCGGAGATGTGCGCGAGGACCTTGTGACCGTTCTGGAGCTCCACCTTGAACATGGCGTTCGGCAGGGACTCGATCACGGTGCCCTCAATTTCGATGGCACCTTGCTTCTTGGCCACGCTTCGCCCTTCGAATCGGCTACCTTGATCGACTCTCGTCGCCGTGTGAGGACACACGGGTACACGAGAGCCGACGCATCAGTCTACGTCAGCCCTGTGGAAAAAACGAATCCGGAGAGCTTGCCCATCGCCGGTGATCGTTACCCCCGCTCCCCACGGCGCTCGGTGGCGCCCGGCCGCTGCCGGAATCAGCCCAGCGGGTCCGGGGCGGCCGTGACGCCCAGCTCGGCGAGCTTGGCCTTGCCGCCGTCCGGGGCGGTGAGGACCAGCGGGCCCTCCTCCGTGAGGGCGACCGAGTGCTCCCAGTGAGAGGACCAGGTGCCGTCGGTGGTGATGACGGTCCAGTCGTCCTCGAGGACCTCCGTGCGCGGCGTACCGAGGGAGACCATCGGCTCGATCGCCAGGCAGAAGCCGGGCACCAGCTTGGGGCCCTTGCCGCGCTTGCGGGAGACGTAGTTCAGCAGGTGCGGGTCCATGTGCATCTCGGTGCCGATGCCGTGGCCCCCGTAGTCCTCGATGATCCCGAACTTGCCCAGGCTGTGCTCACCCGTCGACGGGCGGGGCTGGCGGCGGATGTAGGACTCGATCGCCTTGGAGATGTCCAGCAGCCGGTTGCCGTTCCTCATCGCGGCGATGCCGGCCCACATGGACTCCTCGGTCACCCGCGACAGCTCGATCAGCTCCGGGGCGTGGCCCGAGCCCACGAAGGCGGTGTACGCGGCGTCACCGTGCCAGCCGTCGACGATCGCCCCGCAGTCGATGGAGATGATGTCGCCGTCCTTGAGGACCACGTCGTCGCTCGGGATGCCGTGGACGACGACCTCGTTCACCGAGGTGCAGATGGTCGCGGGGAACCCGCCGTATCCGAGGAAGTTCGACTTGGCCCCGTGGTCGGCGATGACCTTGCGCGCGACCTCGTCCAGGTCCTTGGTCGTCGCGCCCGGCACGGCCGCCTCGCGCGTCGCCGCGTGGATGGCGGCGACGACCAGCCCCGCCTCGCGCATCTTCGCGATCTGCTCGGGAGTCTTGATCTGCACCATGACGGCTGACGCCTTTCCAAACGGAGAACGGGTGACCACACAACGATACGGCCGCACGACAGCGGCCGCGGCGCCCCGAAGGGCACCGCGGCCGCCGTACGGTACGTGAGGGGAGGGCTACGCGGCCTTCTCCCCGCGCAGCGCGGTCATCGCACGCTCGGTGACGTCCTCGACCTTGCCGAGCGCCGAGATGGTGACCACCAGGCCCTGGGCCTTGTAGTAGTCGATGATCGGCTCGGTCTGCGTGTGGTAGACCTCCAGCCGCGTGCGGACGGTCTCCTCGGAGTCGTCGTCGCGCTGGTAGAGCTCACCGCCGCAGGCGTCGCAGACGCCCTCGGTCTTCGGCGGCGCGTACGTCACGTGGAAGACGTGGGCGCTGTCGTTGCGGCAGATGCGGCGGCCCGCGATCCGCTTGACGACCTCGTCCTCCTCGACCTCCAGGTCGAGGACGGCGTCCAGCTTCATGGCCTCGCCGTCGAGCATGGCGTCCAGCGCCTCGGCCTGGGCCACGTTCCGCGGGAATCCGTCCAGGAGGAAGCCGTTCACGGCGTCCGGCTGCTCCATGCGGTCCTTGGCCATACCGATGGTGACCTCGTCGGGTACGAGGTTGCCGGCGTCCATGTACGCCTTGGCCTTCTTGCCCAGCTCCGTGCCCTGACTGATGTTGGCGCGGAACAGGTCGCCCGTGGAGATGTGCGGAATCGACAGGTTCTTGGCAAGGAACGCGGCCTGCGTTCCCTTGCCCGCACCGGGCGGTCCGACGAGGACGATTCGCATCAGCGGAGGAACCCTTCGTAATTGCGCTGCTGGAGCTGGCTCTCGATCTGCTTCACGGTCTCCAGCCCCACACCCACGATGATGAGGATGCTCGTCCCGCCGAACGGGAAGTTGGCATTGGCGCCACCGAAGCCTGCCAACGCCATCGTCGGCACAAGAGCGATCAGACCCAGGTACAGCGAGCCCGGCCAGGTGATCCTGTTGAGCACGTAGCTCAGGTACTCGGCAGTAGGTCGACCAGCCCGGATACCCGGGATGAAGCCACCATACTTCTTCATGTTGTCCGCGACTTCCTCGGGGTTGAACGAGATCGCCACGTAGAAGAAGGCGAAGAACACGATCAACAGGAAGTACGCGGTGATGTAGTAGGGGTGGTCACCCTTGACGAAGTGCGCTTCGATCCAGGTCTTCCAGCCGGCGGTCGAGTCCGAGAACTGGGCGATCAAGGCCGGGATGTAGAGCAGCGACGAGGCGAAGATGACAGGAATCACACCCGCCTGGTTCACCTTGAGCGGGATGTAAGTGGACGTACCGCCGTAGGACCTGCGGCCGATCATGCGCTTCGCGTACTGCACCGGGATGCGGCGCTGGGCCTGCTCGACGAAGACGACGAGGGCCACCATCACGAAGCCGATCAGGATGACGGTGCCGAACTCGATCCAGCCCTGGGCGAGCTTGCCGCTGACCTTGATGGCCCACAGGGCGCCCGGGAAGCCGGCGGCGATCGAGATGAACATCAGGATCGACATGCCGTTGCCGATGCCGCGGTCGGTGACGAGCTCACCGAGCCACATGACCACCGCGGTGCCGGCGGTCATGGTGATGACCATGACGGCCGTGGTGAAGATCGACCGGTCGGGAACGACCTGGCTGGCCACCGTGCAGCCGCTGAAGAGGCCGCCACCGCGGGCGGCGGCGACGACGCCGGTGCCCTGGAGGATCGCGAGGGCCATGGTCAGGTAACGCGTGTACTGCGTGATCTTCGCGGTGCCCGACTGGCCCTCCTTCTTGAGGGCTTCGAGGCGCGGGATGACGACGGTCAGCAGCTGAAGGATGATGCTCGCCGTGATGTACGGCATGATGCCGAGCGCGAAGATGGTGATCTGCAGAAGCGCCCCGCCGCTGAACAGGTTCACCAGGCCGAGCAGGCCGTTGCCGCCCCTGCTGGCCTCGTCCACGCACTGCTGGACGGACTGGTAGTCGACACCGGGGACGGGGATGTGCGCCCCGAGCCGGTAGATCACGATGATGCCCAGCGTGAAGAGCAGCTTCTTGCGCAGGTCGGGCGTCTTGAACGCCCGGGCGAACGCGGTGAGCACGGTGCCTCCTGCGACCCCCGCGCTATGCGTCAGAGGGTGACGGTCTTGAGGATCGACGAATACGTATCAGTCAGAACCGCCCGGGGGTACCGGGCGGCTGGTCCGGAGGTCAGCGGGTTCGCCGCTACTGTCCATGACCTCCACTAGTAAAACGACAGTGCACGCCACCTTACCGGCGACCGCCCCTCCTGGAACAACCATCCAGCCTGGGTATGCCCGAAACCCCGCCGATCGTGGGCCCCGCGACCCGGCACCCCCTGCCCGGTTCGGCCCGTTCAGCCGGTTTTGCGGTAGAGCGAGACATGGCGGGCGGCGCCCCGGGTGAAGGGCGAGCCCTCCCAGTCGCTCCACCGGGCCACCTTGGCGAACCCCTCCGTCGCGGCCATCAGGTCGAGTTCGGCGGGCCAGGTGTAGCGGCTCACCTCCGGGAAGGTACGGACCCTGCCGTCGGAGACGAAGGTGCGGAGCAGCACCAGGAGCTGCTCGACCGGGTCGTTGGTCATCGAGTCCACCAGCAGGGTGCCGTCCGCCAGGACGCTCGACTGGGTGTGCGCCCCTTCCAGCCGGTGGAAGAAGCTGGGCTCGTAGACCTCCACGAGCAGGTGCCCGCCGTCCCCGAGATGGGCGGCGGCGCGCCCGAGCGCGGCCCGCTGCGCGTCCTGGGACGGCAGCATGAACAGGGTGCTGTTGGTGATCAGGCACAGGTCGAAGCCGGTGCCGACATCGGCCGTCGCGATGTCGGCCACATGCCGCCCGACCAGGCCCTTCTCATCCCGGGCCCGTAGCTGGTCGAGCATGGCGGGCGAGTTGTCGACCGCGTCCACGCGGTAGCCCCGCTCGGCCAGGGCCAGGGCCAGCCGTCCGCTGCCCGCGCCGAAGTCCACCACCCGGGCGGGCGGTTCGGTCACCGAGGCGACCCTGGCCACGGCGCTCGGCAGGTCGTGGAACGGGTACAGCAGGTCGTGGAAACGGCCGATCCCGTTGCCGTACTCCGCCGCGTCCGTACCGTCCGCCGCCTCGGTCCGGGGCTCCGTCACGGCGCCCTCCCTCCCCTTCGTCACAGGCTGTGCACGTCCGAGGCGAAGAACATCTCGGGGGGCACGGTCTCGTCGTAACCGGGCGACAGCGCGATCAGGAACTGCGTGCGCTTGGCGTCCGCGTGGTGGTCGCACTGCTTGGACACGTAGTTCAGGAGGACCAGGTAGGGCAGGGTGAGCTGGAGCCGCTCGAGCGGCTCCTCGCGCCGGACGAAGATCTTCAGTTCCTCGACGGCGTCGAAGACGACCTTCTCCCGGCGGCGGTTGGGATTCCACACGATGTGGTGACCGCGCCGCTCCTCGACGATCACCTTCTCCCGCCATTCGGTGAGCGTGCCGTCCGCCAGTTCGTCCCGGTACAGCAGGTGGGTGTCGTGCATCCCGGGGTGCGGCCCGAAAAACCGCCAGCTCGGGATGAAGATCTGCAACGGGTCGACCCGCCGCTGGACGGGCCCCGCCTTCTGGAGCTGGTTGAGGGCGCTGATCGCCCACCACGAGCCGAGCGCCCCGTAGAGCAGCACCCGCCGCCCCGTCCTCAGCGCCTGCTTCACTGTTCTCCCCCTTCGCCGCCGGCCGTGGCCGCGGCTCGTTCCCTGACCCGTACGATCGCGTCCGCCACCCTGCGGGCGTGGACGCGGTCCATGACGAGGGACTCGTGTCCCGCGTCGGGCACGACCTCGTGCTCGCCGGCCGGGGACAGCCCGGCCAGCTCTTCCTGGAGACGCCCGTGCACGGCGTCCCCGCGTACCGTCCCGCCCGCCGTCACCACGGCCACCGGGCGCCCGGAGAGGGTGGTCAGCCCCCGTGCGCCGGCGTTCCAGGTGCGCAGGCACTCGCGGAGTTCGGCCGCCGCGCCGGCCCACGGGCCGGGACGGGACAGCCGGCGGCGGGTGGCCTCGGCGGCCCCGCCGGGCAGCCGGCCGACGTCGCTCACGGCGAGCGCCCCGTACATGTTGCCGAACGCCGCGCGGGCCGCGCCGACCCGGAGGTTCTGCCGGAAGGCGGGCAGCGCCTCCCGCTGGACCCGCGACCGCTCGAACTGGTCCGGGTGCGAGGCGTCCACGAAGACCAGCCCCGCCACGGCCTCCGGGTACCGGGCCGCGAAGCTCCGGATCAGCAGCCCGCCGACGGAGTGCCCCACGAGCACGTACGGCGGCGGCAGCTCCAGCGCGTCGAGCAGCGAGCGCAGCCGGTGGGCCTGCGCGTCCGGCCCGAGGCCGCCGGGCAGCCGGGGCGTCCAGCCGGTGCCGGCCCGGTCGTAGGCGAGGTACGGCACCGAGGGGCCGAGGTGCTCGACGACCCACAGCCACTCGGTCGCGGCGGACAGCAGCGCGTTCTCGAACACCACGACCGGCCCGTGCGGCTCCCCGGACTCCCCCGGCTCCGGCGGCCTGCGCCACAGCGCGTGCATCCGCCCGCCGCCCGGCAGGGCGACCAGCTCACCGGGCGCTTCCCGCCCCGGCTCCCGGCGCCGTGCCAGGGCGCGGCCCCCGACGACCGCCGCGGTGGTCACGGCGGCCGCGCCCGCGGCGAGCCCCGCGGCCACCGCGCCGGCCCGGGTGCCGCTCATGAGCCGCCGAGCCCGAGCCTGGCGCGCAGCTCCCGGCGGGTGTACTCGACCGCCGGGTAGGTGCCGGTGAAGGACCACAGGAAACGGTTGAGGCCCATGTACCGGCCGTTGGCCAGGTGGAACACCGCACCGGCCGCCACTCCGGCCCTCGCCACCGGCTTGGGCGCCACCAGCAGCAGCGGGAACAGCGTCTCGCCGGCGATGACCGCCCAGGCGAGGAGCCTGGCCAGCTCGGGGCGGTCCTTGACGTACTCGTAGAAGTTCCGGTCGCCGTACGTCCGGGTCCGCAGCACCCCGGGGATGGCCGCGCCGCTGCGCCAGGTCGGGGACGCCAGCTTGACCAGCCCGGAGGTGAGGTACGACAGCGCGCTCTGGGCCGTGAGGTAGTGGGCGCAGGCGGCGCGGGCCCGGCTGTCGGAGCCGGACAGCTTCTCCAGCCCGGCGACGACGAAGTTGATGAGCGCCAGCTGGTCGGATCCGTCCATCCCGAGCCCGCCGGTGCGGACCGTGGAGGCGGCGCTGGTGCCGGCCAGCAGCGCCAGCAGGGCGGCCCGTTCGGCGCGGCCCGGGTTGCCCAGCAGCAGCCGCGCGGCCGCCAGCAGCCGGACGACCGGGAGGGCCTGGTCGGCGGGCGGGGCGATCGCCTTGGAGACGACCCGGCCCGCGGGACGGTCGAGGAAGGGGAACCGGACCCGGGCGATGGTCCAGGGAAGCAGGTCGGAATTGTTTTTGCTGCCGGTCCTGCTGAGTTGTTCCAGGGCGGCCAGCAGGGCACCGACGGACGTAATGCGCTCGATCTGCCGGACAACGGTGTCCAGATCACTGCCCGAGGCCGCGCCCGGCATTCTCCGGGAGGCGATCTGCTGGACGAATCGCTTGCTCTTGCTCATCAAAGGGACTCCACGCACGGCTCCTGCACGACGGGCCGGTGGCCGCCGCCCGACGAGCGGGCGACGGCCACCGGTTGTTTCTCACCTGCCGCCTCGAAGGCGGGCCCCCGAGGGGTCAGGCGGAGAGACGCGCGTCGATCAGCCGGTCCGCCGAGAGGCCGCTCTCGACCGAGAAGCTCGGCACGTCGGCCTCACCGTCGGGCTGGTAGCCGCCGAGCCGGGTGATCGTCGGGGTGGCGGTGACGGCCGGGATGGCCGTCGCGACGAGCACCGTGGCCGGCGTCGCGAGCACCGGGCCGCCGACGGCGGCGGCAACCACGCCACGGGCGTCGGAGTCGACCGTGGAATTCGCCAGGGCAGTGACATCAGCACGCAGCGACATCTTTTTCCCTCCCGTTTATGCGCATGCTTTTCAGGCAGGCGAAAACAGGGGGTGAATTCCCCGGTCGATCCCCCGCGCGAATGTCATGCGCAATCAAATGAAATGGTCACGAGGATCGTAGGCGGACGCCGAGAAGGGCGGCAAGGGAAAAAGGGCGGAGCCGGTTCGCCACCTGGCTCGATCTTTTCGCCGTCCGTTCCCGGGGCACCGGCCGGCGGGCGGGGGGATCGCCTTCGTAGAGCCGCTCCGCCAGGACGCGAGGGAGGCGTTTGTGGCGGCGGTCACGCCAGGATGACGACCGAAATCGATCACTTACGATCGCGTCTGATCGCCAGCGTCGGCGGCCGTCCCGGACCCGCACGAACGACAACGGCCCGGGTCATCCCTCGATGAGGGACGACCCGGGCCGTTGCTCAGCCGGAGCGGCTGGCGGCCGAGGCTCAGACGAGCTCGGTCACCGTGCCACCGGCGTTGGTGATCTTCTCCTTGGCGGAGCCGGAGACGGCGTCCACCGACACCTGCAGCGCCACGGAGATCTCGCCCTGGCCCAGGACCTTGACGAGGCTGTTCTTGCGCACCGCGCCCTTGGCGACCAGGTCGGCCACCGTGACCTCGCCACCCTCGGGGTAGAGCGAGGCGAGCTTGTCCAGGTTCACGACCTGGTACTCGGTGCGGAACGGGTTCTTGAAGCCCTTGAGCTTCGGGAGACGCATGTGGAGGGGCATCTGCCCACCCTCGAAGCGCTCCGGAACCTGGTAACGGGCCTTGGTGCCCTTGGTACCACGACCGGCCGTCTTACCCTTCGACGCCTCACCACGACCGACACGGGTCTTCGCGGTCTTGGCACCGGGGGCGGGACGGAGGTTGTGGACCTTCAGCGGGTTCTGCTCCGCCATGTCAGTCGACCTCCTCGACCGTCACGAGGTGGCGGACGGTGTGCACCATTCCGCGGAACTCGGGGCGGTCCTCCTTGACGACCACGTCACCCAGGCGCTTGAGGCCCAGGGAACGCAGGGTGTCGCGGTGGTTCTGCTTGCTGCCGATGTACGACTTCGTCTGCGTGACCTTGAGGCGAGCCATTACGCACCCGCCCCTGCACGCGCACGGAGGAGAGCCGCGGGGGCGACGTCCTCGAGGGGCAGACCACGGCGAGCCGCGATCTCCTCGGGACGCTGCAGGCCCTTGAGGGCCGCCACGGTCGCGTGCACGATGTTGATCGCGTTGGACGAGCCGAGCGACTTCGACAGGATGTCGTGGACGCCGGCGCACTCGAGCACCGCACGCACCGGGCCACCGGCGATAACGCCGGTACCGGGGGAAGCAGGCTTGAGCAGGACGACGCCCGCGGCCTTCTCGCCCGTGATCGGGTGCGGGATGGTGCCCTGGATACGGGGGACCTTGAAGAAGTGCTTCTTGGCCTCCTCAACACCCTTGGCGATGGCGGCCGGCACCTCCTTGGCCTTGCCGTAACCGACACCCACGGTGCCGTCACCGTCGCCCACCACGACCAGCGCGGTGAAGCTGAAGCGACGACCACCCTTCACAACCTTGGCGACGCGGTTGATCGCGACGACGCGCTCAACGTACGCGGTCTTCTCGGCGGCAGCAGCGCCGCCGTCACGGCCCTTCCGGTCCCGCCGCTCGCCGCCACCGGCACCGCTTCCGCGGCGCTGGGGTCCAGCCATTGGAATTACCTCTCTTCGTTTTCCGCTGAGCTACGGAACCGGCTCAGAACTTGAGCCCGGCTTCGCGGGCGGCGTCCGCCAGGGCGGCGATGCGCCCGGCGTACTGGTTGCCGCCACGGTCGAACACGACAGCCTCGATGCCGGCGGCCTTGGCACGCTCGGCCACGAGCTGGCCGACCTGCTTCGCCTTCGCCGACTTGTCGCCTTCGCCGCCGCGGATGGACGCGTCCAGGGTGGACGCCGACGCGAGGGTGTGACCCGCGATGTCGTCGATGACCTGAGCGGTGATCCCGCGGTTGGAGCGCGTGACGACCAGGCGCGGACGCTCGGTCGTACCCGCGATCTTCTTGCGGATGCGGATGTGGCGACGCTTCAGAGCAGCGCCCTTGTAGGCCTTGCCCTTGGCAATCTTCACGCCGTATGCCATGGCTTACTTACCAGCCTTTCCGACCTTGCGGCGGATGACCTCACCCGCGTACTTCACGCCCTTGGCCTTGTAGGGGTCGGGCTTGCGAAGCTTGCGGATGTTCGCGGCGACCTCGCCGACCTTCTGCTTGTCGATGCCCTCGACCGAGAACTTGGTCGGCGACTCGACCTTGAAGGAGATGCCCTCGGGGGCCTCCACCAGGATCGGGTGGCTGTAGCCGAGCTGGAACTCCAGGTTGGAGCCCTTCGCGGCCACGCGGTAACCGACACCGCTGATCTCGAGCGCCTTCGTGTACCCCTGGGTCACACCGGTGATCATGTTGGCCACCAGCGTGCGGGACAGGCCGTGAAGGGCCTTGTTCTGACGCTCGTCGTTCGGACGGGTGACGTTCAGAACGCCGTCCTCGCCCTTAACGATCTCGATCGGCGCGGCGACGGTGTGGCTCAGGGTGCCCTTGGAACCCTTCACCGTGACCGTGCGGCCCTCGATGGTGACGTCCACGCCGGCGGGAACCGTGATGGGGAGCTTGCCAATACGCGACATTAGCTTTTCCTCCGTTCCCGACTACCAGACGTAGGCGAGGACTTCCCCACCCACGCCCTTCTTCTGCGCCTGCTGGCCGGTCAGGAGGCCGTGGGACGTGGAGATGATCGCCACGCCCAGACCGCCGAGGACCTTCGGCAGGTTGGTGGACTTCGCGTAAACCCGCAGACCGGGCTTCGAGATCCGCTTGATGCCCGCGATGGAGCGCTCACGGTTCGGACCGAACTTGAGCTCGAGGACGAGGTTCTTGCCAACCTCGGCGTCCTCGACGCGCCAGCCCGTGATGAAGCCCTCCTGCTGGAGGATTTCCGCGATGTGAGACTTGATCTTGCTGTGCGGCATCGTCACGGAGTCGTGGTACGCCGAGTTCGCGTTCCGCAGACGCGTAAGCATGTCTGCGATCGGATCAGTCATGGTCATGAATTGGCCTTCGGCCTCTCTCGCCGGGGTTTCCTGTATGCGCCATCCCTCTCCCCGCTCATGGGCGGGACGGGTGCGGTGCGGGGACCTACGGCGTAGTAAGTCGTACGGGCGGCAGGCGCCCAACCCCACAAGCCTACGACATGCGGGGCGGGGCTCCTGCCGACCAGATGCTTACCGAGAGTCCTGGATCAACCCGAAAGGGCTGTTACCAGGAGCTCTTGGTCACGCCCGGCAGCTCGCCACGGTGAGCCATCTCACGGAGGCACACGCGGCACAGGCCGAACTTGCGGTAGACGGAGTGCGGACGACCGCAGCGCTGGCAGCGGGTGTACGCGCGCACGCCGAACTTGGGCTTGCGGGCAGCCTTCGCGATGAGAGCCTTCTTCGCCATCTCGCTTACGCCTCCTTGAACGGGAAGCCGAGGTGACGGAGGAGCGCACGGCCCTCTTCGTCGTTGGTCGCCGTGGTCACCACGGTGATGTCCATACCCCGGACACGGTCGATCTTGTCCTGGTCGATCTCGTGGAACATGACCTGCTCCGTGAGACCGAAGGTGTAGTTGCCCCGGCCGTCGAACTGCTTGGGGGACAGGCCGCGGAAGTCGCGGATGCGCGGGAGCGCCAGCGACAGGGTGCGGTCCAGGAACTCCCACATGCGGTCGCCACGCAGGGTGACGTGAGCGCCGATGGGCTGGCCCTCACGCAGCTTGAACTGCGCGATGGACTTGCGGGCCTTGGTGACGGCCGGCTTCTGGCCGGTGATCGTGGTGAGGTCCTTGATGGCCCCGTCGATCAGCTTGGAGTCGCGGGCGGCGTCGCCCACACCCATGTTGACCACGATCTTCACGAGGCCGGGAACCTGCATGACGTTCTCGTACGAGAACTCCTCACGCAGCTTGCCCGCGATCTCCTCGCGGTACTTCGTCTTGAGACGCGGAGTGGTGGTGGTAGCCATCAGATGTCCTCACCCGTCCGCTTGGCAACGCGGATCTTGTTGCCCTCGTCGTCGAAGCGGTAACCGACGCGCGTGACGACCTTGTTGCCGTCCTTCTCCACCACGAGCTGAACGTTGCTCACGTGGATCGGGGCCTCGGTCGTGACGATGCCACCGGTCTGCGAACCGCGAGCGGTCTGACCGGCCTTGGTGTGCTTCTTGACCCGGTTGACACCCTCGACCAGGACACGGTCCTCGCGGGGGAAGGCCGCGATGACCTTGCCCTGCTTGCCCTTGTCCTTACCGGTGATGACCTGGACCAGGTCGCCCTTCTTGATCTTCATGCTTACAGCACCTCCGGCGCGAGCGAGATGATCTTCATGAACTTCTTCTCGCGCAGCTCACGGCCCACGGGGCCGAAGATACGGGTGCCGCGAGGGTCGCCGTCGTTCTTCAGAATGACGGCGGCGTTCTCGTCGAAGCGGATGTACGAGCCGTCCTGGCGGCGGCGCTCCTTGACGGTGCGAACGATGACCGCCTTGACGACGTCACCCTTCTTCACGTTGCCACCGGGGATCGCGTCCTTGACGGTGGCGACGATGACGTCACCGATGCCCGCGTAGCGGCGACCGGAACCACCGAGAACACGGATGCAAAGGATCTCCTTGGCACCAGTGTTGTCGGCGACACGCAGTCGCGACTCCTGCTGGATCACGTCTATCTCCTGATCGTCTGCCGGTTCCCGGCAGGGGCTGCCTTTTCACGGGGAGCCCCTGCCGAGCCTGGCGGAACTAAGTGCTGGGGCAGTGACGCCTCAGCGGGGGGCATGCGGGACCCCTCCCGTCAGGGAGGGGACCCCGCAAAATTACTTGGCCTTCTCGAGGATCTCGACGACGCGCCAGCGCTTCGTCGCGGACAGCGGCCGGGTCTCCATGAGGAGGACGCGGTCGCCGACGCCCGCGGCGTTCTGCTCGTCGTGCGCCTTGAGCTTGTTCGTACGGCGGATGACCTTGCCGTACAGCGCGTGCTTGACGCGGTCCTCGACGGCGACGACGACGGTCTTGTCCATCTTGTCGCTGACGACCAGACCCTCACGGGTCTTGCGGAATCCGCGCGCTTCCTTGTTCTCAGTCACGTTGCTCTCGCTCATCAGGCGCTCTCCACCGTTTCGATGCCCAGCTCGCGCTCACGCATCAGGGTGTAGATCCGGGCGATGTCCTTACGGACGGACTTGAGCCGACCGTGGTTCTCGAGCTGACCCGTCGCCGCCTGGAAGCGGAGGTTGAACAGCTCTTCCTTGGCCTCGCGGAGCTTGGCAACAAGCTCCTCGTTGCCCAGCTCGCGCAGCTCGGACGCCTTGGTACCGGCCGACATCACGCTTCACCTGCCTCGCGCTTGACGATCCGGCACTTCATCGGCAGCTTGTGGGCCGCGCGAGTCAGAGCCTCACGTGCGATCTTCTCGTTCGGGTAGGACAGCTCGAACATGACCCGGCCCGGGTGCACGTTCGCGACCCACCACTCCGGGGAACCCTTACCGGAACCCATGCGGGTCTCGGCAGGCTTCTTCGTCAGCGGGCGGTCCGGGTAGATGTTGATCCAGACCTTGCCGCCACGCTTGATGTGGCGGGTCATCGCGATACGAGCCGCCTCGATCTGGCGGTTGGTCACGTACGCCGGAGTCATGGCCTGGATGCCGTACTCGCCGAACGCAACCGTCGTACCACCCTTGGCCATACCGCGGCGCTTGGGGTGGTGCTGCTTGCGGTGCTTGACCCTACGGGGGATCAGCATGTCGGTCAGGCCTCCGTTCCGGTGCTCTCAGCCGGAGCGGCGGCGGCGGCCTCGGCCTTGGGGGCCTCGGCGCCGGCAGCCTGCTGCGGCTTGCGACCGCGACCGCCACGCTCGCCACCGCGGCCACCACGGGCCGGGCGGTCGGCGCCACCACGGGCCGGGCGGTTGCCGGCGCGGGCAGCAGCGTTCTCGGCGCGGACCTCGGCGATGTTCTTGACGTCGCCCTTGTAGATCCAGACCTTCACGCCGATGCGGCCGAAGGTCGTCTTGGCCTCGAAGAAGCCGTACTCGACGTTCGCGCGGAGCGTGTGCAGCGGCACACGGCCCTCGCGGTAGAACTCCGAGCGGGACATCTCGGCGCCGCCGAGACGGCCACCACACTGGATCTTGATGCCCTTGGCGCCCGCCTTCATGGCCGACTGCATGCTCTTACGCATGGCGCGGCGGAAGGAGACGCGGGAGGACAGCTGCTCGGCAACGGCCTGGGCCACGAGCTGAGCGTCGACCTCGGGGTTCTTGACCTCGAGGATGTTCAGCTGGACCTGCTTGCCCGTGAGCTTCTCGAGGTCACCGCGGATGCGGTCGGCCTCGGCGCCACGGCGGCCGATGACGATGCCGGGACGAGCGGTGTGGATGTCCACCCGCACGCGGTCACGGGTGCGCTCGATCTCCACCTTCGAGATGCCGGCGCGCTCCATGCCGGACGTCATCATCCGACGGATGGCGACGTCTTCCTTGACGTAGTCCTTGTACAGCTTGTCGGCGTACCAACGCGACTTGAAGTCGGTGGTGATGCCGAGCCGGAACCCGTGCGGGTTTACCTTCTGGCCCATTACCGGGTTCCTTCCTTGCTGCTGACGACCACGGTGATGTGGCTGGTCCGCTTGCGGATCCGGTAGGCACGGCCCTGAGCACGCGGACGGAACCGCTTCAGGGTCGGGCCCTCGTCGACGTACGCCTCGCTGATGTACAGCGAAGAGGCGTCCGTGTGGTCGTAGTTGTGCGCGGCGTTGGCAATGGCGCTGTCCAGCACCTTGCCCACCGGCACGCTCGCGGCCTGCGGGGCGAAACGCAGGACCGCCTGAGCCTCCGTGGCGTCCATGCCACGGATGAGGTCCACCACGCGGCGGGCCTTCATGGGCGTGACGCGGATGTACCGCGCCTGGGCCCTGGCTTCCATGGTTGTCCCTTCAGTGTCTGACACGTTCGTCATGGTCTGTCACCCCGCGTTAGCGGCGCTTCGACTTCCGGTCGTCCTTGACGTGGCCGCGGAAGGTGCGAGTCGGCGAGAACTCGCCGAGCTTGTGGCCGACCATCGACTCGGTGACGAACACCGGGATGTGGGTCTTGCCGTTGTGCACCGCGATCGTGTGGCCGAGCATGGCCGGGACGATCATCGAGCGACGGGACCAGGTCTTGATGACGTTCTTGGTGCCGGCTTCGTTCTGAGTGTCCACCTTCTTGATCAGGTGGTCGTCGACGAAGGGCCCCTTCTTGAGACTACGCGGCATCTAAACCCGCTCCTAGCGCTTCTTGTTCGTCTTGCGGCGGCGGACGATGTACTTGTTGCTCGCCTTCTTGGGAGAACGAGTACGACCCTCCTTCTGACCCCAGGGGGAGACCGGGTGGCGACCACCGGAGGTCTTGCCCTCACCACCACCGTGCGGGTGGTCGACCGGGTTCATGGCGACACCACGGACGGTCGGGCGAACGCCCAGCCAGCGCTTGCGGCCGGCCTTGCCCCAGTTGATGTTCGACTGCTCGGCGTTGCCGACCTCGCCGATCGTGGCGCGGCAGCGGACGTCGACCAGGCGGATCTCACCGGAAGGCATGCGCAGGTGGGCCATCTGGCCCTCCTTCGCGAGCAGCTGCACGGAGGCACCCGCGGAGCGGGCGAACTTGGCGCCACCGCCGGGACGGAGCTCGATCGCGTGGATCGTGGTACCGACCGGGATGTTGCGGAGGGCCAGGTTGTTGCCGGGCTTGATGTCGGCGCCGGGGCCGTTCTCGATCCGGTCGCCCTGGTTCAGGCCACGCGGAGCGATGATGTAGCGCTTCTCGCCGTCCACGTAGTGGAGGAGCGCGATGCGCGCGGTGCGGTTCGGGTCGTACTCGATGTGAGCGACCTTGGCCGGCACGCCGTCCTTGTCGTGACGACGGAAGTCGATCACGCGGTAGGCGCGCTTGTGGCCACCGCCCTGGTGACGGACGGTCACACGACCGGTGTTGTTACGGCCGCCCTTGCTGTGCAGGGGGCGGACCAGCGACTTCTCCGGCGTGGACCGCGTGATCTCGACAAAGTCGGCGACGCTGGAGCCACGACGGCCCGGAGTCGTCGGCTTGTACTTGCGGATACCCATTTCTCAGTCCTCGTCCGATATTCGGACGATCCAGACCGCCCTTAGGCGGTCGGACCGCCGAAGATGTCGATACGGTTGCCCTCAGCAAGGGTCACGATGGCGCGCTTGGTGTTCGCGCGCTTACCGAAACCGGTGCGGGTGCGCTTGCGCTTGCCCTGGCGGTTGATCGTGTTCACCGACGTGACCTTGACCGAGAAGACCGCCTCGACGGCCTGCTTGATCTGGGTCTTGTTCGCGGTGGGCGCCACGATGAACGTGTACTTGTTCTCGTCGAGCAGCGCGTAGCTCTTCTCGGAGACAACCGGCTTGACGAGAACGTCACGCGGGTCGGAGAAGGTCTTGCTGGTGATCTCGGCCATCAGGCCTCGCTCCCCTCGTTGTCATCGGCCTTGGGGCCAGACACGAAGGACTCGAAGGCGGCCTTGGTGAAGACCACGTCGTCGGAGACGATCACGTCGTACGTGTTCAGCTGGCCCGGCTCCAGGATGTGAACCTGGGGCAGGTTGCGGGCGGAGAGCCACGCGGCCTCGTCGGCGCGGTCGACGACCAGGAGCAGGTTCTTGCGCTCCGAGATCTTGCCGAACAGCGTCTTGGCGGCCTTGGTGGAGACCTCGCCCTCGACCACGCCGGTGACGACGTGGATGCGGGAGTGACGCGCCCGGTCCGAGAGGGCACCGCGCAGGGCGGCGGCCTTCATCTTCTTCGGGGTGCGCTGCGAGTAGTCACGCGGCACGGGGCCGTGGACGACGCCACCGCCGGCGAACTGCGGGGCGCGGGTCGAACCCTGACGGGCGCGGCCGGTGCCCTTCTGGCGGTAAGGCTTCTTGCCACCACCGCGGACTTCGCCACGGGTCTTGGTCTTGTGCGTGCCCTGACGGGCAGCGGCCAGCTGTGCGACGACGACCTGGTGGATCAGCGGAACGCTGGTCTTCGCGTCGAAGATCTCCGCGGGGAGCTCGACGGTACCGGCCTTGTCGCCTGCCGGCGAAAGGATGTCAATGGTGCTCATCGTTACCTCAGGCCCCCTTGGCCGCGGTACGGACCAGGACGAGGCCGCCGTTCGGACCAGGAACCGCACCCTTGATCAGGAGCAGACCCTTCTCCGCGTCAACGGCGTGGACGGTCAGGTTCTGGGTGGTGACCCGCTCGTTGCCCATGCGGCCCGCCATGCGGAGGCCCTTGAACACACGGCCCGGGGTGGCGCAGCCACCGATGGAACCGGGCGAGCGGTGCTTGCGCTGGGTACCGTGTCCGGCGCCCAGGCCACGGAAGTTGTGGCGCTTCATGACACCGGCGAAGCCCTTGCCCTTGCTCTTGCCGGTGACGTCGACCTTGACGCCCGCCTCGAAGACCTCAGCGGTGATCTCCTGGCCGAGCGTGTACTCGGAGGCGTCAGCGGTGCGGATCTCCACCAGGTGGCGGCGCGGGGTGACGTCGGCCTTGGCGAAGTGACCCTTGAGGGGCTTGTTCACCTTGCGCGGGTCGATCTCGCCGAAGGCGATCTGGACCGACTCGTAGCCGTCGGTGTCGTTGCTGCGGACCTGGGTGACGACGCAGGGCCCGGCCTTGACGACGGTCACCGGGACGACGCGGTTGTTCTCGTCCCAGACCTGGGTCATGCCGAGCTTCTCGCCCAGGACGCCCTTAATGTTCTTAGCCATCTCGCGCGTCACCTCAGAGCTTGATCTCGATGTCGACGCCGGCCGGCAGGTCGAGACGCATCAGCGAGTCAACCGTCTTCGGCGTGGGGTCGAGGATGTCGATGAGGCGCTTGTGCGTGCGCATCTCGAAGTGCTCGCGCGAGTCCTTGTACTTGTGCGGCGACTTGATGACGCAGTACACGTTCTTCTCAGTGGGCAGCGGCACCGGGCCCGCGACCGACGCACCAGTGCGCGTCACCGTCTCGACGATCTTCTTCGCCGACGAGTCGATGACCTCGTGGTCGTAGGCCTTGAGCCGGATGCGGATCTTCTGTCCCGCCATGGCTACTCAGTAGTCCTGTCTCTCGTAACGCTCTGGAACCTGGTGGGCCGCTTCCCCCTTGGCGTCACCGCCTGGGAATCACAGCCCCTCCTCCGACCCACGCGGTCGGGCGTGTCGCATCCCCTCTACGTAGATCTCCCGAAGGATTTCCCAACCGAGGGGGTGCGGGCCCGAGGACCGCGCTGTGCTCAATCAAGAGCGTCGGGGGTGGAACACCCACCGGGTGCCTGGTCGGCGCCCCGCTGACACTTCCCGGAAGATTCCCGTACGTCCGCCCCTGATCAGGGGCGACGAGTACTGTGGGACTCGCTTCCGGTCCTCCCGGCGGGAGGCGCGCAGCATCGGCACTCAACCGAGCAACCCCGACAGTCTGCCATACCGGGCGGAGCCCACGCCAATCGAGCCGAAGAGATTACCCCACGGCACGACGAGATACGCGTCACCCCTTCCGTGAGCCCTTTCCCGAGCCCTCCCGCGAGCACTCCCGCGAGCCCTCGACGATCAGCGCGATGCCGTCCAGCAGGGGCGTGAGGCCGAAGGTGAACAGGGCGTCGAGGTCGAGGTCGTAGCCGCCGTCGAAGCCGGTGATCGTGCGGGTGAGGGCCGGGAAGCGGCCGGAGGTGAGGATGGCGCGCATGGCGGCCTCCTGGCCGTCCATCCACTCGTCCTCGGTGAGGCCGGTGGAGGCCTGGGCCTGGACCTCGCGCTCCAGGTTGACGGCGAGTCCCTGGACGTAGTTGTAGACGAGCAGGTGGATGTCGAACCGGGTCCTGGCGTCGAGGCCGCTCGCCTCCAGTGCGGCGAGCACCCATTCGCCGTGCGCCATCAGGTTCGGCAGGACGAGCGGGCGGCTGAGCGGACCGATCTGGGCGACCCACGGGTGCCGGCGGCACACCTCCCACATGGCGCGCGCCCCCGTCTCCAGCCGGGCGCGCCAGCCCTCGGGCGGTACGGCGGGGTGGGTGACCTCCCCGTAGGCGGCGTCGGTCATCAGGGCGACGAGCTCGTCCTTGCTGCCGACGTGGCGGTACGGGGACATCGCGGCCACTCCGAGGCGGGCGGCGACCCCGCGCATCGACAGCGCGGCCAGGCCCTCGGCGTCGGCGATCTCCATGGCGGCCCGTACCACGCGGTCCCGTGTGAGGTCCGGGTCCGCGGCGCGCCGGGGCTGCGGGGGCGCGGCGGGGGTGCTGGGCCCGGCGACGACGGTGCCCACCCGGGGCCGGGCCTCGACCACGCCCTCCAGGCGCAGCGTGGTCAGTGCCTTGGTGGCCGTGGCGAGGGCGACGCCCCACCGCTGGGCGATCTGCCGGGTGGAGGGCACGCGGTCCCCGGGGCGGAGGTCCCCGTCGGCGACGCGCCGCCGGATGTCGGCGGCGATACGGAGGTAGGGGGGCTGGTCGCCCATGCGGCGCCACCTCTCTTCCCGGATTTTTCTTGTCGGCTTTTTCGCCGGCTGTCCGCCCTGTACTAGGGCAGAGCCTAGCAGCGCGGATGGCGGTTTCCGGGCCCTGTGAACTAGTACAGCAGCTCCTTTATGCCTGTTGGCAGGCCTGTGTGTACGCCGTACATTCAGTCGCGTACACCGTACCGAAGGGAGCTCCCCCATGCAGTCCGTCCTCATTTCCGGCGCCGGCATCGCCGGATCCGCGCTCGCCCACCTCCTCCACCGCCGGGGGTTCGCCGTCACCGTCGTCGAGCGGGCCCCGGAGCCGCGCGCCGGCGGGCAGGCGATCGACGTCCGGGGCGTGGCCCTGGAGGTGGTGGACCGCATCGGCGTACTGGAACGGGCCCGGGAGCTCCGGACCCGCACGCGCGGCATGTCGGTCCTGGACGCCGAGGGCACGGAGATCGACCGCTCGACCGAGTACGCGCTCAGCAGCGGCCGGCTCGACAACGACGACATCGAGGTGCTGCGCGACGACCTGGCGCGGCTGCTGCACGAGCGGGCGTGCGAGGACGGCGGTGTGGAGTACGTCTTCGGCGACGGCCTCACCGCGCTGACCGAGGACGCCCACGGGGTCGCGGCGGACTTCACGCACGGTCCGTCGCGCCGCTTCGACCTGGTGGTCGGCGCGGACGGGCTGCACTCGACGGTCCGGCGGCTGGCGTTCGGCCCCGAGGAGGACTTCATCCGGCACCTGGGCAGCTACCTGTCCGTGTTCGGCGCGGACAACTTCCTCGGCCTGGACCACTGGCAGGTGTGGATGCGCGACGGCGACGCCGGCTTCGGGATCATGCCCGTACGGAACAACCGCGAGCTGCGGATCGCGTTCGGGTTCGAGTCCCCGCCGCTCCCCCGCGACACCGACCTCGCCTCGCTGGTCACCGACCGGCTCGCCACCGTCCGCTGGGAGGGCGACCGGCTGGCGAAGGCCGCGCGGGAGGCGCCCGATTTCTACTGCGACGCGATGGCCCAGATCCACATGGACCGCTGGTCCCGGGGCCGTACGGTCCTGCTCGGCGACGCCGGTTACTGTCCCTCCCCCCTCTCCGGACAGGGCACCAGCCTGGCCCTGGTGGGGGCCCACGTCCTGGCGGACGAGCTGGCGCGGAGCGCCGGCGACCACCGGGCGGCCTTCGCCGCGTACGAGTCGCGCATGCGGCCGTTCGTCACCGTGAACCAGGCGCTCGCGACGGAGAACCCGGGCGGGCCCGCGTCGGAGGAGTCCCTCGAACGCGCGAAGAACTCGATCACGCTGGACGCGTGACGGAGTAGTCAAATTTGATTAGAGTGGAAAGGGTGAGCGAGAAGACGATTCCGATCCTGCCCTGCCGGACCCTCCGGCCCGTCCTCGACTTCTACACGGCCCTCGGCTTCGAGGTGACCTTCCAGCAGACGAGCCCCAATCCCTACGCGGTCGTCGAACGGGGCGACATCCAGCTCCATTTCTTCGGGATGAAGCGCTACGAGCCGACCGCGTCGTACAGCACGTGTTACGTCGTCACCGACGACGTCGACGGGCTCCACGACGCCTTCCGCGCCGGCCTCAAGGCCGCGTACGGCAAGGTCCCGACCCGCGGTCTGCCGCGCATCGGAGCGGTGTCCGACACGTCCCACGGGATGCGGCAGTTCCTCCTGACCGACCCGGGCGGCAACTGCGTCCGCGTAGGCCGCCCGACGCACCCCGACCGGCATCACCGGCCCGCTCCTCGGGAGACCTTCGCCCGGGCCCTGCACCTCGCCGCGCTGTTCGCCGACTCCCGGGACGACCCGGCGGGAGCCGCGAAGATCCTCGACCGGGTCCTGCGCCTGGAGGACGAGCGGCCCACCCCGGCCCAGTTGCTGCGCCTCCTCGCCCTCCGCGCGGATGTCGCCGTCCGCCTCGGCGACCACGGGACGGCGGCGTCCTCCCTCGCCCGCGCCGAGGCGGTCGACCTGACCGAGGAGGAACGGCAGTCGGTGCACGACGACCTGCGGCGCCTCGCGGATCTGACGGAACGGGCGGGCGGGAGCCGGACCGGGCGGGCCGGCCGGGCCGGGACGCCCGCCGGTCCCCCCGCCGACGGGGACCGTTCCGCCGGCGGGGACCGTTCCGCCGGCGCATGACGACACTATGATCGGACCGTTTGCATTCGATCATGGGGGAAACATGCGCCGAACGGTCACCACCACCGCACTCGTCCTGACCGCCGCCCTGCTGACGGGATGTGGCGGCAGCGGGAGCGAGGACAGTCCGAAGCCCGCCGGGAAGCCGTCCGCGGCGGCCGGGGCACCCGGGGCGGCCGGCGGCGACGGGCCCGTCAGCCACCAGGTCACCCTCGAAGTGCGGGGCACGGGCTCCACGCTCGTGTACTACAACCTGGAGACCAACAAGGGTGAGCAGGTGACGCTGCCCTGGAAGAAGACGGCCACCATCACCCTCACCACCGAGGCCGAGAAGAAGGCCGGCACCGTGGTGTCCGTCGTACCCGGGTCCGTGACGGACGGGAATGGCATGCTCAAGGCGGCGCCCTGCGTGATCACCGTCGACGGCAAGAAGGTCGCGGACAACGCGGGCGCCGACGACAAGAACCCCGGTTCGAGCATGTGCGAGTACACGCTGAAGTGATCGGCCGCTGAACGCCGCGCGACGGCAGGGCAACCCGATACCCCGATTTTCCGTCTAACCGACCGCAGAACGCGGGTGGTTGGGCCGACGGGGGAAGCGGGACGTGGACGACATACGGGGGGCGGGGCCGGGCCCCGCGGGTGTGCGGCGCCGGGGTCTCCTCGCGTCCGCGGGGGCCGCGGCGGTGGCCGCCGTCACCGGGTGCTCGGTGCCCGCGCCCCGGCGCGGCGGGCCCACGGCCGATCCGGCACCGGGAATCCCGATCACCAGCTCGCGGCGCGCGCAGCTCATGCAGATCGCGGCGCACCCGGACGACGACCTGTACTTCATGAACCCCGACGGCCGGCGGATGCTGGACGCCGGCGTCCCGCTCGTCTCCGTGTACGTCACCGCCGGCGAGCACGACGGGAAGAACCACATACCCGGCCGGCCGGGCGTCCCGGCCGACAAGGCTGCCTACTCCTCCGCCCGCCACCAGGGCCTGCGCCAGGCGTACGCGACCATGCTGGGGCTCGGCACGTTCACCACCTGGCAGAAGGGCGTGATCACCCTCCGGGGGGACCGCCGCGCCGAGATCAACACCCTCACCCACGGCAACCGCCGCGTGGAGCTGGTGTTCCTCAACCTCTCCATGCACGCCCCACGCCGCTGGTCCGCCCTGCCGAGCCTGTGGAAGGACCGCGCGCTGGGCCTGCGGACCGTGGTGGCCGACGACTCGCCGGTACGCAAGGCGGACACGTACGACTACGACGCGCTCGTCGAGGTGCTGGTCGGGCTCATGGAGCGCTACCGGCCGACCGTGATCCACACGCTGGACCCGGACCCGGACATCCAGCACAGCGACGAGAAGACCCGGAAGAAGGACTCCGAGCAGCCCGGCTACTCGGACCACGCCGACCACACCGCCGTCGCGTCCTTCTCCTGGGCCGCCATGGTCCGCTGGGCGGCCGACGCGACCAGGGACGGGGGCTCCCTGCCCGCGTTCGTGGCGACGTCCTTCCGCGGGTACTACAACCGGCACTGGCCCAAGAACCTCCCCGCTCCGGTATTGAAGGAGAAGGCCGCCCAGCTCGTGCCCTACGGCGGCGACCCCTCCTGGGCGTGCGGCAACAGCGGCGGCTGCGGCGACTACAACGTTGGGGGTGACCGGCCGCTCACCAACAAGAAGGGCTGGGTACGGGCCACCCATTACCGCTACCCGGACGCCGGCCCCGTGGTGTCCACCGAGCCGGACGGGCGGCTGGCCGTGTACGGGGTGCTGGGTCTGCGCGCGGTGCGCTGGCGCGAGACGCACCCCGGCAGCGGGGAGTGGGGCGAGCCGGGCGACCTGGGCGGCGGACCGCTGGCGCCGGGCCTCGGCGGGGTGACCCTGGCGGACGGCCGCCAGTTGCTGTTCGGGCTCCGGTTCGCCGCCCTCGGCGGGCACGGCGGGCCGAACGCGCGCGAGGTGGTGCTGCTGGAGCAGCGCCGTCCGGGCGGGCCGTTCCTCGCGTGGACCGGGCTCGGCAACCCGGAGCGCGGCGACGACCGCGGGCGGCGGCTCGGCGTGCCGGTGGCGGTGGCCGGCCCCGACGGGCGGGTGCACCTCTTCGTGCGCAACGCGGACAAGGGCGTCAGCGGCCGCGTCCGGGAGCCCGGCGGCACGTGGGGCCCGTGGCGGGACCTGGGCGGTGCGGAGGTCCAGGACGGGCTGTCGGCCGCGGTGGACGGCTCGGGGCGGGTGCACCTGTTCGCGGCGGGCCGCGAGCACGTCCACCACTGGACGCAGGACACGCTGGGCGGGCCGGTCTCGTTCCGCCCCGGCGGCGCGCTCCCCGTCCCGGGCGGTCCGGTGGCGGTGGCCCCGGCCGGGGACGGCGGTCTGGTGCTGTACTACCGCGGGCCCGCCCGCGCGGACGTGACGGCGGTACGCCCGGACGGCACCCCCGCGCCGAAGGCCGCCCTCGACGGCTACGGCCCCGTGACGGTGACGGCCACGCCCCGGGGGCCGGCCTTCCTCGGCAGGGACCTCCGCGGCCGCGTCCGCATCCGCACGCCCGGCCCGGCCGGCCGGCTCGCCACCCGCACGGGAGGCGTCGTCCCGCTGGGGCGGGCCGCCCTCGTCCCGCACCCCCGGCACGGCCTCCTGGCCGTGGGCCTGGGCGCGGACGCCCACCCCTGGACCTGGACGCCGGAACCGCGTACCCAGGGCTGAGCACCGCGAGCCGGACGGGCCGGAGAACCGCGAGCGGGAAAGAGGCGAAGGGCCCCGCGGAGCCCGCACGAGCCCGAACGGTCCGCACGAGCCCGAACAGTCCAACCCGAAGAGCCCGCACGAACGCGAAGGGCCCCGCACCTCACGGTGCGGGGCCCTTCTTGCAGCTCGGTGGAGAGCTACCAGGTCGGATCAGAATTACTTCGTGATCTTGGTGACCTGGCCGGCGCCGACGGTCCGGCCACCCTCACGGATGGCGAACTTCAGGCCCTCCTCCATGGCGACCGGCTGGATCAGCTGGACGGACATGGTGGTGTTGTCGCCCGGCATGACCATCTCGGTGCCCTCGGGGAGGGTCACGACGCCGGTCACGTCCGTGGTACGGAAGTAGAACTGCGGGCGGTAGTTGTTGAAGAACGGCGTGTGGCGGCCACCCTCGTCCTTGGACAGGATGTAGGCCTGCGCCTCGAACTCGGTGTGCGGGGTGACCGAGCCCGGCTTGATGATGCACTGGCCGCGCTCGACGTCCTCGCGCTTGATGCCACGGAGGAGCAGACCGACGTTCTCACCGGCCTGGCCCTCGTCGAGCAGCTTGCGGAACATCTCGATGCCGGTGACCGTGGTGGTGGTCTTCTCGGTCTTGATGCCGATGATGTCGACGGTCTCGTTGACCTTGAGGACACCACGCTCGATGCGGCCGGTGACGACCGTACCGCGACCGGTGATGGTGAAGACGTCCTCGATCGGCATCAGGAACGGCTTGTCGACGTCGCGCTCGGGCTGCGGGATCGACTCGTCGACGGCGGCCATCAGGTTCAGGACCGACTGGCCCCACTCCTTGTCGCCCTCGAGCGCCTTGAGCGCCGAGACCTTGACGACCGGAACGTCGTCGCCCGGGAACTCGTACTCGGTGAGCAGCTCACGAACCTCGAGCTCGACGAGCTCCAGGATCTCCTCGTCGTCCACCATGTCGGCCTTGTTCAGGGCGACGACGATGTACGGAACGCCGACCTGGCGGGCCAGGAGCACGTGCTCCTTGGTCTGCGGCATCGGGCCGTCGGTGGCGGCGACCACGAGGATGGCGCCGTCCATCTGGGCAGCACCGGTGATCATGTTCTTGATGTAGTCCGCGTGACCGGGGCAGTCGACGTGGGCGTAGTGACGCGACTCGGTCTGGTACTCGACGTGCGCGATGGAGATGGTGATACCGCGCTGGCGCTCCTCAGGAGCCTTGTCGATCTGGTCGAACGCCGAGGCCTCGTTCAGGTCCGGGAACGCGTCGTGCAGCACCTTGGTAATGGCGGCCGTGAGGGTCGTCTTACCGTGGTCAATGTGACCGATGGTGCCGATGTTGACGTGCGGCTTAGTCCGCTCGAACTTCGCCTTCGCCACTGGGGTCCTCCTGAGAGTGGTTCTGGTACGCCTTACTCATCGGCGCCAGGTGATCTTTGCTGGGTGGCCACCCGCCGGGGCCCTGCCTCGGGTTTCGGGGCCGAAGCCCCGGCGGATGGTGTCAAGCCTAAAGCGTGAAACCGGGAGAGTTACTCGCCCTTGGCCTTCGCGATGATCTCCTCGGCGACGTTCCGCGGAACCTCGGCGTAGGAGTCGAACTGCATCGAGTAGCTTGCGCGACCCGAGGTCTTGCTGCGGAGGTCGCCGACGTAGCCGAACATCTCCGAGAGCGGAACCAGGCCCTTGACGACCCGGGCACCCGCCCTCTCCTCCATGGCCTGGATCTGGCCACGGCGGGAGTTGATGTCACCGATGACATCGCCCATGTAGTCCTCGGGCGTGGTGACCTCGACGGCCATCATCGGCTCCAGGAGCACGGGGGACGCCTTCCGCGCGGCCTCCTTGAAGGCCTGCGAACCGGCGATCTTGAACGCGAGCTCGGAGGAGTCGACCTCGTGGTAGGCACCGTCGAGAAGCGTGACGCGAACGCCCGTCATCTCGTAGCCCGCGAGGATGCCGAACTGCATGGCCTCCTGGCAGCCGGCGTCCACGGAAGGAATGTATTCCTTCGGGATGCGGCCACCGGTGACCTTGTTGACGAACTCGTACGAGGCGTCGCCGCCCTCGATCGGCTCGACCGCGATCTGCACCTTGGCGAACTGACCGGTACCACCGGTCTGCTTCTTGTGGGTGTAGTCCACGCGCTCGACGGCCTTGCGGATCGTCTCACGGTACGCGACCTGAGGCTTACCGACGTTGGCCTCGACCTTGAACTCGCGCTTCATGCGGTCGACGAGCACCTCGAGGTGAAGCTCGCCCATACCGCCGATGACGGTCTGGCCGGTCTCCTCGTTGGTGTGCACCTGGAAGGAGGGGTCCTCCTCCGCGAGACGCTGGATGGCGACACCCAGCTTCTCCTGGTCACCCTTGGACTTGGGCTCGATGGCGACCTCGATGACCGGCGCCGGGAAGTCCATGGACTCCAGGATCACCGGGTTCTTCTCGTCGCACAGCGTCTCACCGGTCGTGGTCTGCTTGAGACCCATGACGGCGATGATGTCGCCGGCGCCCACCGACTCGATCTCCTCACGCTTGTTCGCGTGCATGCGGTAGATCTTGCCGATGCGCTCCTTCTTGCCCTTGACCGAGTTCAGCACCGAGGTGCCGGACTCCAGGCGACCGGAGTAGATCCGGACGAAGGTGAGCTTGCCGAGGTGCGGGTCGCTCATGATCTTGAACGCCAGCGCCGACAGCGGCTCGTCGTCCGACGGCCTGCGCTTGACGACCGTCTCCGCGTCCTTGACGTCGTGGCCCTCGATGGCCTCGATGTCGACGGGCGACGGCAGGTAGCGCACGACCGCGTCGAGCAGGGGCTGGACGCCCTTGTTCTTGAACGCGGTGCCGCAGAACACCGGGGTCACCGTGGTGCCGGTGCCCTTGCCGGAGGCGATGGTGATACGACGGATCGCGGCGTACAGCTGCTCCTCGGACGGCTCCTGGCCCTCCAGGTACAGCTCCATGATCTCTTCGTCGTTCTCGGCCACGGCCTCGAGCAGCTTGCCGCGGTACTCCTCGGCAGCCTCGGTGTGGGTGTCCGGGATGTCGACGATGTCGTACATCTCGCCCTTGGCGGCCTCGGCGGACCAGACCAGAGCCTTCATCCGAACGAGGTCGATGACGCCCTTGAAGTCGGCCTCGGCGCCGATCGGGAGCTGCATGACGATCGGCTGCGCGCCCAGGCGGTCGCTGATCATGTCGACACAGCGGTGGAACTCGGCGCCGGTCCGGTCGAGCTTGTTGACGAAGCAGATGCGCGGCACGCCGTAGCGGTCCGCCTGACGCCAAACGGTCTCGGACTGCGGCTCCACACCGGCCACACCGTCGAACACCGTCACGGCGCCGTCGAGGACGCGGAGCGAACGCTCCACCTCGACGGTGAAGTCGACGTGACCCGGGGTGTCGATGATGTTGATGGTGTGGTCGACGTCCTCGAGCGACCAGTGGCAGGTCGTCGCGGCGGACGTGATCGTGATGCCGCGCTCCTGCTCCTGCTCCATCCAGTCCATCGTGGCGGCGCCGTCGTGGACCTCACCGATCTTGTACGACACGCCGGTGTAGAACAGGATCCGCTCGGTGGTGGTCGTCTTGCCCGCGTCGATGTGGGCCATGATCCCGATGTTGCGGACCTTGGCCAGGTCAAGCGAAGTGGTAGCCATAAGGCTTCAGTCTTCTCTCGGTCTCGATGTGGGTTGCGACTACCAGCGGTAGTGCGCGAAGGCCTTGTTGGACTCGGCCATCTTGTGCGTGTCCTCACGCTTCTTGACCGAAGCACCGAGGCCGTTGGAGGCGTCGAGGAGCTCGTTCATGAGGCGCTCGGTCATGGTCTTCTCGCGACGGGCGCGGGAGTAACCCACGAGCCAGCGCAGCGCGAGCGTGGAGGCGCGACCGGGCTTGACCTCGATCGGCACCTGGTAGGTGGCGCCACCGACACGGCGGGACTTGACCTCGAGAGACGGCTTCACGTTCTCGAGGGCGCGCTTCAGCGTGATGACCGGGTCGTTGCCGGTCTTCTCGCGGAGGCCTTCCATGGCGCCGTACACGATCCGCTCGGCGGTGGAGCGCTTGCCGTTCAGCAGGATCTTGTTGATGAGCGAGGTCACCAGAGGAGAGCCGTAGACCGGGTCGATGATGACCGGGCGCTTCGGGGCGGGGCCCTTACGAGGCATTCTTACTTCTCCTTCTTGGCGCCGTAGCGGCTGCGGGCCTGCTTGCGGTTCTTGACACCCTGGGTGTCGAGCGAGCCGCGGATGATCTTGTAACGAACACCCGGCAGGTCCTTCACACGGCCACCACGCACGAGCACGATGGAGTGCTCCTGCAGGTTGTGTCCCTCACCCGGGATGTAAGCGGTGACCTCGATCCCGCTGGTCAGACGCACACGCGCGACCTTACGCAGGGCCGAGTTCGGCTTCTTCGGGGTGGTCGTGAACACACGCGTGCAGACGCCGCGGCGCTGAGGGGAACCCTCGAGTGCGGGCGTCTTGTTCTTCTCGACCTTGTCCTGCCGGCCCTTCCGGACCAGCTGCTGGATCGTAGGCACTACTTCTCCGGTTTCTGTGTGCCGTGTAGTAAAGCTAACCTGGAACGTCGCCGACCCACGCGGTCGGGTGTGTCGAATGCTGCGAACTTCCGCCGCACGACGGAATGGGCGCAGATTGCGGTGGCCGATGCTCGACTCGCCGTGCGGTTGAGGACACGCACAGGAGCCCAGGCACACCCCAGGCACAAGGTCTGAGCGTACCTACCTCACGGACTTCGGTCAAAACAAATGCGGACGGCAGCGACACGCCGGATTCGATCATCCCGGATACGACCGATCGTGGCCCGATCTGCTCATTCGGGTCCCCGCGGCCGGAACGTCCGCACCCCGGGCCGTTCCCGCCGGCCCCACCACCGCCCTGAGGGCCTCCCCCGCGCCGTGTGACGCCCGCCCACGCCCTCCGCCGCCTCCACCCGCCCGGGAGGGCGCCCCGCCGCCCGGAGGCGGACGAGGGACCGTACGGAAGACCGCCGGCCCGTACGCCGGAGGGCGGCCACCCCGTGCGCAACGGGGTGACCGCCCTCCGGTCGGTCAAGCGACTCGCTTACTGGTTGTACGGACCGTAGTCGTAGTCCTCCAGCGGAACGGCCTGGCCGGAGCCGGTGCCGAACGGCGAGTAGTCGATGTCGTCGTAGCCGACGGCCGAGTACATGGCGGCCTTGGCCTCCTCGGTCGGCTCGACCCGGATGTTGCGGTAGCGGGACAGGCCCGTACCGGCCGGGATGAGCTTACCGATGATGACGTTCTCCTTGAGGCCGATCAGGGAGTCGGACTTGGCGTTGATCGCCGCGTCCGTCAGGACCCTGGTCGTCTCCTGGAAGGAGGCCGCGGACAGCCACGACTCCGTCGCCAGCGACGCCTTGGTGATACCCATCAGCTGCGGACGGCCGGAGGCGGGGTGACCGCCCTCGGTGACCACACGACGGTTCTCGGACTCGAACTTCGACCGCTCGACCAGCTCGCCCGGCAGGAGCTCCGCGTCGCCGGACTCGATGATCGTCACGCGGCGCAGCATCTGCCGGATGATGATCTCGATGTGCTTGTCGTGGATCGACACGCCCTGCGAGTTGTAGACCTTCTGGACTTCGCCGACCAGGTGGACCTGGACGGCACGCTGGCCGAGGATGCGCAGCACGTCGTGCGGGTTGGTGGCACCCGCGGTGAGCTTCTGGCCCACCTCGACGTGGTCGCCCTCGTGCACCAGGACCTTGGCGCGCTTCGAGATCGGGTAGGCCGTCTCGTCGCTGCCGTCGTCCGGGGTGACGACGATCTTCTTGGTCTTCTCGGTCTCCTCGATCCGCACGCGGCCGGAGGCCTCGGAGATCGGGGCGACACCCTTCGGCGTACGGGCCTCGAAGAGCTCGACGACACGGGGCAGACCCTGGGTGATGTCGTCACCGGCCACACCACCGGTGTGGAAGGTACGCATCGTGAGCTGGGTACCGGGCTCACCGATGGACTGGGCGGCGATGATGCCGACCGCCTCACCGATGTCGACCAGCTTGCCGGTGGCGAGCGAACGGCCGTAGCAGAAGGCACAGGTGCCGACCGCGGACTCACAGGTCAGGACCGAGCGGGTCTTGACCTCCTCGACACCCGCGTTGACCAGGGCGTCGATGAGCACGTCACCCAGGTCGACGTTGGCCGGCGCGATGACCTTGCCGTCGACGACGACGTCCTCGGCGAGCATCCGCGCGTACACGGACGTCTCGACGTCGTCCGCCTTGCGGAGCACGCCCGACTCGTCCTTGGCCGCGATCCGCAGCTTCAGACCGCGCTCGGTGCCGCAGTCCTCCTCGCGGATGATCACGTCCTGCGAGACGTCCACCAGACGACGGGTCAGGTAACCCGAGTCGGCGGTACGCAGGGCGGTGTCGGCGAGACCCTTACGCGCACCGTGCGTGGAGATGAAGTACTCCAGCACGGACAGGCCCTCA
This sequence comes from Streptomyces sp. NPDC039423, assembly GCF_055598725.1. NCBI lineage: Bacteria > Bacillati > Actinomycetota > Actinomycetes > Kitasatosporales > Streptomycetaceae > Streptomyces > Streptomyces sp. NPDC039423. The sequence goes on along the minus strand of NZ_JBVKAH010000002.1, from coordinate 148,754 downwards.
CGGAACGAGGCCTTGATGGGACGCGGGATGGTCTCGTTCTTGGCGTTCGACACCAGACCACGCATACCGGCGATCTGCCGCATCTGCATCATGTTTCCTCGGGCACCCGAGTCAACCATCATGAAGATGGGGTTCGTCTTGGGGAAGTTCGCGTTCATCGCCTCGGCGACCTCGTTGGTCGCCTTGGTCCAGATCGCGATGAGCTCCTGCGTGCGCTCTTCCTTGGTGATCAGACCGCGCTCGTACTGCTTCTGGACCTTCTCGTCCTGGGCCTCGTAGCCGCGGACGATCTCCTTCTTCGCCTCGGGAACGACGACGTCGGAGATGGCCACGGTGACACCGGAACGGGTCGCCCAGTAGAAGCCGGCCGCCTTCAGGTTGTCGAGCGTCGCCGCCACGATGACCTTGGGGTAGCGCTCGGCGAGGTCGTTGACGATCTCGGAGAGCTGCTTCTTGCCGACCGAGTAGTCGACGAACGGGTAGTCCTCGGGCAGCAGCTCGTTGAAGAGCGCGCGGCCCAGGGTCGTCCGCAGGCGGAACGAGTCACCCTGCTGCCACTCCGGCTCGCCCTCTTCGGCGACCGGCGGGGTCCAGCCACGCGGCGGGACGGTGCCGATCGGGAAGCGGATGTCGACCTTCGCCTGGAGCGAGAGCTCGCCCATGTCGAACGCCATGATCGCTTCGGCGCTGGAGTTGAAGGCGCGGCCCTCGCCCTTGACCTCGCGCTCCTCCTCGTCCGTGGTGAGGAAGAAGAGGCCCAGCACCATGTCCTGGGTCGGCATGGTGACGGGACGGCCGTCGGCCGGCTTGAGGATGTTGTTCGAGGACAGCATCAGGATGCGGGCCTCGGCCTGCGCCTCCGCGGAGAGCGGCAGGTGCACGGCCATCTGGTCACCGTCGAAGTCCGCGTTGAACGCGGTGCAGACGAGCGGGTGGATCTGGATGGCCTTGCCCTCGACGAGCTGCGGCTCGAAGGCCTGGATGCCGAGGCGGTGCAGCGTGGGCGCACGGTTCAGCAGCACCGGGTGCTCGGCGATGACCTCTTCGAGGACGTCGTACACCACGGTGCGGCCGCGCTCGACCATGCGCTTGGCCGACTTGATGTTCTGCGCGTGGTTCAGGTCGACCAGGCGCTTCATCACGAACGGCTTGAAGAGCTCCAGCGCCATGGCCTTGGGCAGACCGCACTGGTGCAGCTTCAGCTGCGGGCCGACGACGATGACGGAACGCGCCGAGTAGTCGACTCGCTTACCGAGCAGGTTCTGACGGAAACGGCCCTGCTTGCCCTTCAGCATGTCGCTGAGGGACTTCAGCGGGCGGTTGCCGGGACCGGTGACCGGGCGACCGCGGCGGCCGTTGTCGAACAGCGCGTCGACGGCCTCCTGGAGCATCCGCTTCTCGTTGTTCACGATGATCTCGGGGGCACCGAGGTCGAGCAGACGCTTCAGACGGTTGTTGCGGTTGATCACACGGCGGTACAGGTCGTTCAGGTCGGAGGTCGCGAAGCGGCCACCGTCGAGCTGCACCATCGGACGCAGGTCCGGCGGGATGACCGGGACGCAGTCCAGGACCATGCCCTTGGGGCTGTTGCTGGTCTGGAGGAACGCCGAGACGACCTTCAGCCGCTTCAGGGCGCGGGTCTTCTTCTGGCCCTTGCCCGTACGGATGATCTCGCGGAGCTTCTCGGCCTCCTCGTCGAGGTCGAAGGACTCCAGGCGCTTCTGCAGCGCCGCGGCACCCATCGACCCGTCGAAGTACGTGCCGAAGCGGTCGCGGAGCTCGCGGTAGAGCAGCTCGTCGCCCTCGAGGTCCTGGACCTTGAGGTTCTTGAAGCGGTTCCACACCTCGTCGAGACGGTCGATCTCGCGCTGGGCGCGGTCACGGAGCTGCTTCATCTCGCGCTCGGCGCCCTCGCGCACCTTGCGGCGCACGTCGGCCTTGGCGCCCTCGGCCTCCAGCTCGGCCAGGTCGGTCTCGAGCTTCTTGGCGCGGGCCTCGAGGTCGGCGTCGCGGCGGTTCTCGATCTGCTGGCGCTCGACGGAGACGTGGGCCTCCAGCGAGGGCAGGTCGCGGGTGCGGCGCTCCTCGTCGACGTACGTGATCATGTACGCCGCGAAGTAGATGACCTTCTCCAGGTCCTTCGGGGCGAGGTCCAGCAGGTAGCCCAGCCGGGACGGGACGCCCTTGAAGTACCAGATGTGGGTGACGGGAGCGGCCAGCTCGATGTGGCCCATCCGCTCACGGCGCACCTTGGCGCGGGTGACCTCGACGCCACACCGCTCACAGATGATGCCCTTGAAGCGGACGCGCTTGTACTTGCCGCAGTAGCACTCCCAGTCCCGGGTCGGGCCGAAGATCTTCTCGCAGAAGAGGCCGTCCTTCTCGGGCTTGAGGGTGCGGTAGTTGATGGTCTCCGGCTTCTTGACCTCGCCGTGGGACCACTGACGGATGTCGTCCGCGGTGGCCAGGCCGATCCGCAGCTCGTCGAAGAAGTTGACGTCGAGCACTATGCGTCAATCCCTCTCAGGGTTTGAGTCTCAATCATGGTCTGTACGGGTCCGGGGCAGGGCCGGGGCCTCACGAGGAGGCCCCGGCCAGACCCGTCAGACCTCTTCGACGCTGCTCGGCTCGCGCCGGGACAGGTCGATACCGAGCTCTTCCGCAGCGCGGAAGACGTCCTCGTCGGTGTCGCGCATCTCGATGGACATGCCGTCCGAGGACAGCACCTCCACGTTGAGGCACAGGGACTGCATCTCCTTGATGAGCACCTTGAAGGACTCGGGGATGCCGGGCTCGGGGATGTTCTCGCCCTTGACGATGGCCTCGTAGACCTTCACGCGGCCGGTGACGTCGTCGGACTTGATGGTCAGCAGCTCCTGGAGGGCGTATGCGGCGCCGTAAGCCTCCAGCGCCCACACCTCCATCTCACCGAAGCGCTGGCCACCGAACTGAGCCTTACCACCCAGCGGCTGCTGGGTGATCATCGAGTACGGACCGGTCGAACGCGCGTGCAGCTTGTCGTCGACCAGGTGGTGGAGCTTGAGGATGTACATGTACCCGACCGAGATCGGGTCCGGGAACGGCTCACCGGAGCGGCCGTCGAACAGGCGCGCCTTACCGGTCGGGAGGACCATGCGGTCCCCGTCGCGGTTCGGGATGGTGTGCTGGAGCAGGCCGGCCAGCTCGTCCTCACGCGCACCGTCGAAGACGGGGGTGGCGACGTTGGTACCGGGCTCCACCTTGTCGGCGCCGATCACCTGGAGACGCTGCGCCCACTCTTCCGCGAGGCCGGAGACGTCCCAGCCGCGGCTGGCGAGCCAGCCGAGGTGGATCTCCAGGACCTGTCCCGGGTTCATTCGGGACGGGACACCCAGCGGGTTGAGGATGATGTCGACCGGGGTGCCGTCCTCCAGGAACGGCATGTCCTCGATCGGCAGGATCTTGGAGATGACACCCTTGTTGCCGTGACGGCCGGCGAGCTTGTCACCGTCGGTGATCTTGCGCTTCTGCGCGACGTACACGCGCACGAGCTGGTTCACACCAGGGGGAAGCTCGTCGCCCTCCTCGCGGTCGAAGACGCGGACGCCGATGACCTTGCCGGTCTCGCCGTGCGGCACCTTCAGCGAGGTGTCACGGACCTCACGGGCCTTCTCACCGAAGATCGCGCGGAGCAGGCGCTCCTCCGGCGTCAGCTCGGTCTCACCCTTGGGCGTGACCTTGCCGACGAGGATGTCGCCGGCGACGACCTCGGCACCGATACGGATGATGCCGCGCTCGTCGAGGTCGGCGAGGACCTCCTCGGAGACGTTCGGGATGTCCCGGGTGATCTCCTCCGGGCCGAGCTTGGTGTCACGGGCGTCGACCTCGTGCTCCTCGATGTGGATCGAGGAGAGGACGTCGTCCTGCACGAGGCGCTGCGACAGGATGATCGCGTCCTCGTAGTTGTGACCCTCCCACGGCATGAACGCGACCAGCAGGTTCTTGCCGAGCGCCATCTCACCGTTCTCGGTGGCGGGGCCGTCGGCGAGGACCTGGCCCTCGATCACCCGGTCGCCCTCGGAGACGACGACCTTCTGGTTGACCGAGGTGCCCTGGTTGGAGCGGGAGAACTTGGCGACGCGGTACGTGGTGTACGTGCCGTCGTCGTTGGCGACGGTGATGTAGTCGGCCGAGACCTCCTGGATCACACCGTCCTTCTCGGCCTTGATGACGTCGCCGGCGTCGGTGGCACAGCGGTACTCCATGCCGGTGCCGACCAGCGGCGCCTCCGCCTTGATGAGCGGAACGGCCTGGCGCATCATGTTCGCGCCCATGAGGGCACGGTTGGCGTCGTCGTGCTCGAGGAACGGGATCATGGCGGTCGCGACCGACACCATCTGGCGCGGCGAGACGTCCATGTAGTCCACGTCGTCGGGCGCGACGTAGTCGACCTCGCCGCCACGGCGGCGGACCAGCACGCGGGCCTCGGCGAACCGGAGCTCGTCGGTCAGCGGCGCGTTGGCCTGGGCGATGACGAAGCGGTCCTCCTCGTCGGCGGTCAGGTAGTCCACCTCGTCGGTGACCTGACCCTCGACGACCTTGCGGTACGGCGTCTCGACGAAGCCGAACGCGTTGACGCGGCCGTACGAGGCGAGCGAACCGATCAGACCGATGTTCGGGCCTTCGGGGGTCTCGATCGGGCACATGCGTCCGTAGTGGGACGGGTGCACGTCTCGGACCTCGAAGCCGGCCCGCTCACGGGACAGACCACCCGGGCCGAGCGCGGACAGACGACGCTTGTGCGTCAGCCCGGACAGCGGGTTGTTCTGGTCCATGAACTGCGACAGCTGGCTGGTGCCGAAGAACTCCTTGATGGAGGCGACGACCGGCCGGATGTTGATCAGGGTCTGCGGCGTGATCGCCTCGACGTCCTGGGTCGTCATGCGCTCGCGGACGACGCGCTCCATCCGGGCCAGACCCGTGCGGACCTGGTTCTGGATGAGCTCGCCGACGTTGCGCAGACGACGGTTGCCGAAGTGGTCGATGTCGTCGGTCTCGACGACGATCTGCGTGCCGTTCTCGCCGACCGTCTCGGTCTCGCCCGCGTGGAGCTTCACCAGGTACTTGATGGTGGCGATGATGTCGTCGGTGGTCAGGACACCGGCGTCCAGCGGCTCGTCGGCGCCGAGCTTCTTGTTCACCTTGTAGCGGCCGACCTTGGCGAGGTCGTAGCGCTTGGGGTTGAAGTAGAGATTCTCGAGCAGCGTCTGAGCGGCCTCGCGCGTCGGCGGCTCACCCGGGCGCAGCTTGCGGTAGATGTCGAGCAGCGCGTCGTCCTGGCCCTGGGTGTGGTCCTTCTCCAGGGTGGCGCGCATGGACTCGTACTCGCCGAACTCCTGGAGGATCTGCTCGGTGGTCCAGCCGAGCGCCTTGAGGAGGACGGTGACGGACTGCTTGCGCTTGCGGTCGATGCGGACACCGACCATGTCGCGCTTGTCGATCTCCATCTCCAGCCAGGCACCCCGGGACGGGATGATCTTGGCGGAGAAGATGTCCTTGTCGGACGTCTTGTCGATGGAGGAGTCGAAGTAGACACCCGGCGAGCGGACGAGCTGCGACACCACGACACGCTCGGTGCCGTTGATGACGAAGGTGCCCTTGTTGGTCATGAGCGGGAAGTCGCCCATGAAGACCGTCTGGGACTTGATCTCGCCGGTCTCGTTGTTGGTGAACTCGGCCGTGACGAAGAGCGGCGCGGCGTACGTGAAGTCGCGCTCCTTGCACTCGTCGATCGAGTTCTTGGGGGGCTCGAAGCGGTGGTCGCGGAAAGTCAGCGACATCGACCCGGAGAAGTCCTCGATCGGCGAGATCTCCTCGAAGATCTCCTCCAGACCGGACTTGGTGGGAACGTCCTGTCCGGATTCCAGAGCCGCCTCGACACGAGCCTTCCACGCGGCGTTGCCGAGCAGCCAGTCAAAGCTCTCGGTCTGCAGCGCGAGGAGGTTCGGAACCTCGAGGGGCTCCTTGATCTTTGCAAAGGAGATGCGCAGCGGGGCGGTGCTTGCGCCGTTGTTCGTATTCGCGGTCGAGGCGTTGCGCGAGGCGGCCAAGAGGGGGTCCTTCCGAGGGCTCGGACTCACTACGCGCGTACCGGTCCCACGCCGGACACGGAGACAGACTTCCTGATGTCAGCCAAAAGGCCAGGTCAGGAGGCTCGGTCAACTGTGCTCTTGCGAGGGTATGCCCCTGGTGACGGGCAGGGGGCAGCTAACAGGCAGCGCAAAGGGTCAGTGTAGCCACTTGGCCCACTGATGTCCAGGGCGAGTAATTCGCGACCCTCGTTGTTCTCAACTCCGCGGCACCTCGCGCCGTTGGCGCACATCGATACTGCCCGTTCGGCCGTCGATCCATGCCTCGGATCCGGATCGTTGACGGCGCGTCCTGAGAATTGCGCGCGACGTGGCGTTCGTCAAGGCCCCCGGCCGAGTGGGGCCCCGAGGGGCGCACGGCGAAGATCACCATACTCCGCGCTGGGCTCAGCGCAAGGCAGGCGTTCCGGCAACGCCGAAGGGCGACCACCCGGATGGGTGATCGCCCTTCTGAGCGCCCTGTGAGGGGCGCTGAGCGAGTCAGGAGACTCGCGAGGTGTTACTTGACCTCGACGGAGGCGCCGGCGGCCTTGAGGGACTCGGCGGCCTTCTCGGCGGCGTCCTTGGCGACCTTCTCGAGGACGGGCTTCGGGGTGCCGTCGACGAGGTCCTTGGCCTCCTTCAGGCCCAGGGAGGTCAGCTCACGCACGACCTTGATGACCTGGATCTTCTTGTCACCGGCGCCGGTGAGGATGACGTCGAACTCGTCCTTCTCCTCGACGGCCTCGGCGGCACCGGCACCGGCGCCACCGGCGGCGGCAACGGCCACGGGGGCGGCGGCGGTGACGTCGAACTTCTCCTCGAACGCCGAAACGAACGCGGCGAGCTCGATGAGGGTCATCTCCTCGAACTGCGCGAGCAGGTCTTCCTGAGACAGCTTCGCCATGATGGCGGTCCTTCCACTAATTCGGCTGGTGCCGGGTGTACATGTGAGGCGGGCGTACGTTGGGCCCGCTGCGACCGTCGCCCCTAGGGGGCCACGATCAATGCGCGAGCCGAATTACTCGGCACCGCCCTGCTCGGCCTGCTTGGCACGGAGCGCGTCCACGGTGCGGACGAGCTTCGAGGGAAGCGCCTGGAAGAGCGCGGCAGCCTGGGACTGCTTGCCCTTCATGGCGCCCGCCAGCTTGGCGAGCAGAACCTCGCGGGACTCGAGGTCCGCAAGCTTCTTGATCTCATCGGCGGACAGCGCCTTGCCGTCAAGGACACCGCCCTTGATGATCAGGTTGGGGTTCTCCTTGGCGAAGTCACGAAGACCCTTCGCCGACGTCACCGGGTCACCGGTGATGAAGGCAACCGCCGTCGGACCAGCGAACTGGTCGTCGAGCGAGGTGATCCCGGCCTCGTTGGCCGCAATCTTGGTCAGCGTGTTCTTCACCACGGCGTACTGGGCGTTCTCACCGAGCGAACGGCGCAGCTGCTTGAGCTGTGCCACGGTGAGACCGCGGTACTCGGTCAGCACGGCGGCGTTCGAGCTGCGGAACTTGTCCGTCAGCTCGGCAACCGCAGCAGACTTGTCGGGCCTCGCCATGAGCCTCGGCCTCCTTCCGGGTGATTCGGACCGCATGGGCTGAAGGAAGGAGACTGGGCAAAACGAAACGCCCCGGCGCAGGCGCACGGGGCGTGACTCGACCGACCGGGCTCCTTGCGGAGCGATGTCGGGAGTTCATCCACAGTCACCTGCGCGGGTCGTCCGCAGCTAGCGGATCCTTCGGCCGCCGCGACTCTGACGAGCGCAGCAACGACCAGCGGTCTTTGGCTTCTGTGGAAGAGTACGGGACCTCCCGGACGTCAAGCAAATCGGCTCCGCCCGACCGCCCCCGCGCCCCGCCCCCGGGAGCCGGCCAGGGCTCCGCAAGGCCCCGGCCGGGCCCTCGGGACCCCTCAGGGCCCGGCCGGGGCCGGGGAGGGGCCGACAAAGGCACCCGGAGGCCCGTCCGGGTCCGAGCAGGCGCCCGGAGGCACGTCCCGGGCCCGCGAGACAGCGGCGGGGGCCTCGGAGGGGCCGAGCCGGGGTGCGGGAACGCGGCCGGCCCCCGCCGCTCCGGAGAGCTGCGGGGGCCGGCTTCAGCACGCGAGACCCGCGACTGCCGTCAGGTTCAGACGGCGGCCGGGTCCTCCTCGACGAGGAGGTTGCGGGTGCGGTTGGCGTCCAGCGGGATGCCGGGGCCCATCGTCGTGGTGAGGGTCGCCTTCTTGATGTAGCGGCCCTTCGCGGCGGACGGCTTCAGACGGAGGATCTCCTCCAGCGCCGCCGCGTAGTTCTCGACCAGCTTCGTCTCGTCGAAGGAAACCTTGCCGATGATGAAGTGCAGGTTCGAGTGCTTGTCGACGCGGAACTCGATCTTGCCGCCCTTGATCTCGTTGACGGCCTTCGCGACATCCATGGTGACGGTGCCGGTCTTCGGGTTCGGCATCAGACCACGCGGGCCGAGGACGCGGCCGAGGCGGCCGACCTTGCCCATGAGGTCCGGGGTGGCGACGACCGCGTCGAACTCGTTCAGGCGGTTGCCCTTGGAGATCTCGTCGATCAGTTCGTCGGAGCCGACGATGTCGGCGCCCGCGGCTTCCGCGGCCGCAGCACGGTCACCGGTCGCGAAGACCAGGACCCGGGCGGTCTTACCGGTGCCGTGCGGAAGGTTCACGGTGCCACGGACCATCTGGTCGGCCTTGCGCGGGTCAACGCCCAGGCGGAAGGCGACCTCGACGGTGCCGTCGAACTTGGTGGCGGCGGTGTCCTTGGCGAGACGGACGGCCTCGAGGGGAGCGTAGTTACGCTCCCGGTCGACCTTGGCGTCCGCGCCGCGGAGTGCCTTGCTGCGCTTCACTGCTTCTCCTGGTGTGGTTCAGGTGTGGAGTCGTGGTCCGGGCCAGCGCGTGGCCCTCCCACAGGTCGTACGGGGGCTGCTCAGCCCTCGACCGTGATGCCCATGGAGCGGGCGGTGCCGGCGATGATCTTCGCGGCGGCGTCCAGGTCGTTGGCGTTGAGGTCGGGCAGCTTGACCGAGGCGATCTCGCGGACCTGGGCGCTCGTGAGCTTGGCGACCTTGGTCTTGTGCGGCTCGCCGGAGCCCTTGTCCACACCCGCGGCCTTGAGGATCAGCTTGGCGGCCGGCGGAGTCTTGGTGATGAAGGTGAAGGAACGGTCCTCGTAGACCGTGATCTCCACCGGCACGACCATGCCACGCTGCGACTCGGTCGCGGCGTTGTAGGCCTTGCAGAACTCCATGATGTTGACGCCGTGCTGACCCAGGGCGGGGCCGACCGGCGGAGCCGGGTTGGCCGCGCCGGCCTGGATCTGGAGCTTGATAAGCCCCGTGACCTTCTTCTTCTTGGGAGGCATTGCTCTCTCCGGGTCCTAGTGAGAGTTTTCAGCCGCCATCCGACGTCATCCGGATGGAGGCATACCGCACAACGATAACGGGTATCCATGCGCGGCCAAAAACCGAGCAGGTCAGAACGGGCGTCAAGCCCGGTCTGACCTGTTCGGAAACCTATGGGATCAGTTCTTCTGGATCTGGTCGAAGCTCAGCTCGACCGGGGTCTCGCGGCCGAAGATCTCGACGAGGCCCTTGACCTTCTTCGAGTCGGCGTTGATCTCGTTGATCGTGGCCTGGAGGGTGGCGAACGGGCCGTCCGTGACGGTGACCGAGTCGCCGACCTCGAAGTCCAGCACCTGGACCTCGACCTTGCGGGCCGGAGCCGGCTTGCCCTCGGCCTCGGCGGCCTCGCGGGCGGCCTTCTCCTCGGCCTCGGGGGCGAGCATCTTGACGATCTCGTCCAGCGTCAGCGGGTACGGGTCGTAGGCGTTGCCCACGAAGCCGGTGACACCGGGGGTGTTGCGGACGACGCCCCAGGACTCGTTCGTCAGGTCCATGCGGACGAGCACGTAACCGGGCAGCTTGTTCTGCCGGACGTTCTTGCGCTCGCCGTTCTTGATCTGGACGATCTCTTCCTCGGGGACCTCGGCCTGGTAGATGAAGTCCTCGACGTTCAGCGAGACGGCACGCTGCTCCAGGTTGGCCTTCACGCGCTTCTCGTAGCCCGCGTAGGTGTGGATGACGTACCACTCGCCGGGCAGACCGCGCAGCTCGTCGCGGAGCGCGGCGACCGGGTCGACCGGAGCCGCCGGCTCCTCCTCGGCCCCGCCGTCCTCGTCCTCGTCCTCGACCTCGGCCTCGACCTCGTCCGTGGCGGCGTCGGCCTCGGCGGGCTCGCCCTCCTCGACGGTCAGGTCGGCCTCGAGGGGCTCCTCGTCCGCGCCCTCGGCCTCGAGGCGGAGCGCGGCCTCTTCGGCGGCCTCGCCGACAGCGGCGTCCGCAGCTTCCGCCTGGTCCTCGTCGGCCGCCTCGACGACGTCGAGCTCGTCCTGGGCGGACTCGTTCAGGTTCGGGTCAGACACGGTGGCTGCTTCTTCCTGGATACAGATGGGGTGGAACATGCGAAAAGGGGCGCCGGGGTGGGCGCCCTCCGCGGGATCAGCCGAAGACGTACTTGACTGCTTCCTGGAAGCCGAAGTCAATCACGGTCACCAGACCGATCATGATCACGACGAAGACGATGACGACGGTCGTGTACGTCGTCAGCTGGCCGCGAGTCGGCCACACGACCTTGCGCAGCTCGGCGACGATCTGCCGGTAGAAGAGCGCGAGACGGCCCAGCGGGCCCTTCTTTCCGCGCTTGCCGCCCTTGCGGCCCTTCTTCTTCGACTCCTGTGCTTCGTCCTCGGCATCAGGCATGTCGATGGAGCCTACGGCATCCGTCACGTCTCTCACCTGATTCCGGGTCGGCCGTGCCGCGCCCGGGTGGAGCCGCACGGCGGTGCAATGAAGTACATACCTGCGCACACAACCTGGCGGTGTGTGTAGCAGGGCCGGAGGGACTTGAACCCCCAACCGCCGGTTTTGGAGACCGGTGCTCTACCAATTGAGCTACGACCCTCTGTCGTTCTCCCCCAACCTACCGCATCCCAGGAGGTGGTCGGTGAGGGCCAACGAGCAGAGAGTGTACGTGGTCAGCGGCGCCGCGTCGAACAGAAAGCTCCTGACACGGCCCGCGCACCCCGCTTCCGTCCCGCCGTCCGCACGCCGGAACGCGCGTGCCGCGCCCTTTACGGGTCTGGGACCATGGGCCGCATGAGCGCTGCAACCCCTCCCACCGAGCGCCGGGTCTCCGCCCGAGTCGGCGCGATCTCCGAGTCCGCGACCCTCGCCGTGGACGCCAAGGCCAAGGCCCTCAAGGCCGCCGGGCGTCCGGTGATCGGCTTCGGCGCGGGTGAGCCCGACTTCCCGACCCCCGACTACATCGTCGAGGCCGCGGTCGAGGCCTGCCGCAACCCGAAGTACCACCGCTACACGCCGGCCGGGGGCCTGCCCGAGCTGAAGGCCGCCATCGCGGCCAAGACGCTGCGGGACTCCGGTTACGAGGTCGACGCCTCCCAGGTGCTGGTGACCAACGGCGGCAAGCAGGCGATCTACGAGGCGTTCGCCGCCATCCTGGACCCGGGCGACGAGGTCATCGTCCCGGCCCCGTACTGGACGACGTACCCCGAGTCGATCCGGCTCGCGGGCGGCGTCCCGGTGGAGGTGGTCGCCGACGAGACCACCGGCTACCGGGTGTCCGTGGAGCAGCTCGAGGCGGCCCGCACCGAGCGGACGAAGGTGGTCCTGTTCGTCTCGCCGTCCAACCCGACCGGCGCGGTCTACACCGAGGCCGACGCCGAGGCCATCGGCCGCTGGGCCGTGGAGCACGGCCTGTGGGTGATGACCGACGAGATCTACGAGCACCTGGTGTACGGCGACGCCACGTTCACCTCGCTGCCGGCGATCCTGCCGGAGCTGCGGGACAAGTGCGTCGTGGTCAACGGCGTCGCCAAGACGTACGCCATGACCGGCTGGCGCGTGGGGTGGATCATCGGCCCGAAGGACGTGGTGAAGGCCGCGACGAACCTCCAGTCGCACGCCACCTCCAACGTGTCGAACGTCGCACAGGCCGCCGCGCTGGCCGCCGTCTCGGGCAGCCTGGACGCGGTGGCTCGGATGCGGGCCGCGTTCGACCGCCGCCGCCAGACCATGGTGCGGATGCTCAACGAGATCGAGGGCGTCTACTGCCCGACCCCGGAGGGCGCCTTCTACGCGTACCCGTCCGTGAAGGGGCTGCTGGGCAAGGAGATCCGCGGCAAGCGTCCGCGGACGTCCGTGGAGCTGGCCGCGCTGATCCTGGACGAGGCCGAGGTGGCGGTCGTCCCGGGCGAGGCGTTCGGCACGCCGGGCTACCTGCGGCTGTCGTACGCGCTGGGCGACCAGGATCTGGTCGAGGGTGTGTCGCGGATGCAGAAGCTGCTGGCGGAAGCGCGCGACTGAGGCGTACGGGCACGAAGGCGAAGCGGGCTCCGGACTCACCGGGGCCCGCTTTTCCGTTCCCCGGGGCACCCGATCGGTGAAAGGGTCTCCCGCGCGGGCGGCGGTTTTGGCAAGATCCCTCAATGGAGCACGTACGAGACCTGCGGCTGTTGCCCAAAGCCCATCTGCACCTGCACTTCACCGGGTCGATGCGGCCCGGGACCCTGCTGGAGCTCGCCGACAAGTACGGCGTCCATCTGCCCGAGGCGCTGACCGGCGGCGAGCCGCCGCAGCTACGGGCCACCGACGAGCGGGGCTGGTTCCGCTTCCAGCGGCTGTACGACATCGCCCGGTCCTGCCTCCGGGAGCCCGAGGACATCCGGCGGCTGGTGCGCGAGACGGCCGAGGAGGACGTCAGGGACGGGTCGGGGTGGCTGGAGATCCAGGTGGACCCGACCTCGTACGCCCCTCGTCTGGGGGGTCTGATCCCGGCGCTGGAGATCATCCTGGACGCGGTGGAGAGCGCCTCCCGGGAGACGGGGCTCGGGATGCGGGTCCTGGTGGCCGCGAACCGGATGAAGCACCCGCTGGACGCCCGTACGCTCGCCCGGCTCGCGGTGCGTTACGCGGACCGGGGCGTGGTGGGGTTCGGGCTGTCCAACGACGAGCGGCGCGGGATGGCGCGGGACTTCGACCGGGCGTTCGCGATCGCGCGGGAGGGCGGGCTGCTGGCCGTCCCGCACGGGGGCGAGCTGACGGGTCCGGCGTCCGTGCGGGACTGCCTGGACGACCTGCGGGCGGCGCGCGTCGGGCACGGGGTGCGGGCGGCGGAGGACCCGCGGCTGCTGCGCCGGCTGGCCGAGAAGGGCGTGACGTGCGAGGTGTGCCCGGCGTCGAACGTGGCGCTGGGGGTCTACGAGAAGCACGGGGACGTGCCGCTGCGCACGCTCTTCGAGGCGGGGGTGCCGATGGCCCTGGGCGCGGACGACCCGCTGCTCTTCGGGTCGCGGCTGGCGGCGCAGTACGAGATCGCGCGCGTGCACCACGCGTTCACCGACGGCGAACTGGCGGAGCTGGCCCGCCAGTCCATCCGCGGCTCGGCCGCCCCCGAGGGCGTCAGGGCGAAGCTGCTGGCGGGCGTCGACGACTGGCTGGCGGACGTCCCGGGCGCCTGAGCCGCCCGGGGGGGCGTCCGCCGGGTCAGAGGGAGACGCCGACCATGACCGGTTCGTTGACGAGGGTGATGCCGAAGGCGTCGCGCACACCGGCGACGACTTCGCGGGCGAGGGCCAGGAGGTCCTCGGTGGTGGCGTCGCCGCGGTTGGTCAGGGCCAGGGTGTGCTTGGTGGAGATGCGGGCGGGGCCGGTGCCGTAGCCCTTGGTGAAGCCCGCCCGGTCGATCAGCCAGGCCGCCGAGGTCTTGACCCTGCCGTCGGCGGCCGGGAAGGCGGGCGGGGTGACGTCCGGGCCGAGGCGGTCGTGGACGCGGCCGAGGAACTCCTCGTACTGCCGCTGCTCCAGGATCGGGTTGGTGAAGAAGGAGCCGGCCGACCAGGTGTCGTGGTCCTCGGGGTCCAGGACCATGCCCTTGCCGGCGCGGAGGCCGAGCACCGTCTCGCGGGCGGTGGCGGCCGGGACGCGGTCGCCGGGCTCCACGCCGAGGACGCGGGCCGTCTCGGCGTACCGGACGGGGGCGCTCAGGCCCTGGGCGTCCTCCAGCTCGAAGCGGACGCGGAGCACGACGAACCGGTCGGGTTCGGCCTTGAAGCGGCTGTGGCGGTACGAGAAGTCGCACGCGGCGTTCGGGAGGGTCACCGTCTCGCCGGCGCGGCGGTCGTAGGCCACGACCTCCGTGATGGTGGACGAGACCTCCTGGCCGTACGCCCCCACGTTCTGGATCGGGGTGGCGCCGGCCGAGCCGGGGATCCCGGCCAGGCACTCGATGCCGGCCAGTCCGGCCTCCACCGTGCGGGCCACGGCGTCCGTCCAGACCTCGCCGGCCGCCAGCTCCAGTCGCGTGCCGTCCAGGACGAAGCCCCGGGTGGCGATGCGCAGGGCGGTGCCGTCGAAGCCCTTGTCGCCGATCACCAGGTTGGACCCGCCGCCGATGAGCAGCAGCGGGGTCCCGGTCCGGTCCGCCTCGCGCACGACGGCGACGACCTCGTCGTCGGTCGTGGCCGTGACGAGCCGCACGGCGGGGCCGCCGAGCCGGAAGGTGGTCAACGGGGCGAGGGGGGCGTCATGAAGTTCCTGCACGCGCCCAAGCCTACGGTGCGGTGCCGCCGCCCCCGGCGGCAGCGGGTGCGGGGGGCGCGGTGCGCCGGGGGCCGCGGCGGCGGGGCCACCGCGGCACCCCGGGTGTCCGGTCAGGCGAGCCGTACGACCGCGCGGGACATGCCCAGCACCTTCTGGCCGGCGCTCATGGCGGTCAGGTCGACGCGCACCCGGTTGTCGTCCAGCTTGGCGGCGACCTTGCCGCTGACCTCGATCAGCGCGCCCGTGTCGTCGTTGGGCACGACGACCGGCTTGGTGAACCGGACCCCGTACTCGACGACGGCCGCCGGGTCGCCGGTCCAGTCGGTCACCACGCGGATCGCCTCGGCCATGGTGAACATGCCGTGTGCGATGACGTCCGGCAGCCCGACCTCCTTGGCGAACTTCTCGTTCCAGTGGATCGGGTTGAAGTCCCCGGAGGCACCCGCGTAGCGCACCAGCGTGGCGCGCGTCACGGGGAAGCTCTGCGCCGGCAGCTCGGTGCCGACCTCGACCTCGTCGTACGCGATCTTCGCGGTCATGGTCTCAGGCCTCCTCTGCGACGGCGCGGGCGACGAGCTTGGTCCAGGCGGTCACCACGTGCTCGCCGGCCTCGTCGTGGACCTCGCCGCGGACGTCCAGGATGTCGTTGCCGGCGAGGGACTTGATCGCCTCGATGGTCGAGGTGACCGTCAGCCGGTCCCCCGCCCGTACCGGCCGGGTGTAGGCGAACTTCTGGTCGCCGTGCACCACCCGGCTGTAGTCCAGCCCGAGCTGCGGGTCGGCGATCACCTCGCCCGCGGCCTTGAACGTGATGGCGAACACGAAGGTCGGCGGCGCGATCACGTCCGGGTGGCCGAGCGCCTTGGCGGCCTCGGTGTCGGTGTACGCCGGATTCGCGTCCCCGACCGCCTCGGCGAATTCGCGGATCTTCTCCCGGCCGACCTCGTACGGCGCGGTGGGCGGATAGGTCCGCCCCACGAAGGACTGATCGAGCGCCATGAACTCGCTACCTCCCTGGATGGGTCTTCGAACAAACGACACGAGGCCGCCCCCTGACGGGGACGGCCTCGTGTACGAGCCTGATTCAGCGCGTTTCGCGGTGCGCGGTGTGCGCGTTGCAGCGCGGGCAGTGCTTCTTCATCTCAAGACGGTCCGGGTTGTTACGCCGGTTCTTCTTGGTGATGTAGTTCCGCTCCTTGCACTCCACGCAGGCCAGCGTGATCTTCGGGCGGACGTCGGTGGCAGCCACGTGAGTGCTCCTTGGACGGACGTTGGACGGATGAACGCATAAAAGAGTAGCCGATCGAAGGACCGACCCCACAATCGGCTACTGTGTGTAGCGGTGACCGGACTTGAACCGGTGACACAGCGATTATGAGCCGCTTGCTCTACCGACTGAGCTACACCGCTTTGATACGGAGTCCCTCACCCGAAGGTGAGGGCTACCGCACCAGAGCCCCAATACGGAATCGAACCGTAGACCTTCTCCTTACCATGGAGACGCTCTGCCGACTGAGCTATTGGGGCGAGCGATGAAGACATTACACGGTCGGCCGCCGTTCGCCCAAATCCGATTCCCGGCGGCTGCCCGGCCCCGTCCCGGACCCACCCCGGACCCACCCCGGACCCCCTTCCCGGGGGGCCGGGAGGCCTTCCGGGAAGGGGGTCCTGACGTCTCGCCGTCCACACCGGCATCCACGTCACACGCGCCACGCGTGCCCCGCGCCGGTACGACTATTCGGCTCCTCCTCGATGCCCGGTCGGACCGCCCCTAGGCTCGCCTCACGCTGTGTGATCGCACCAGTACATCCGCACGCCCCCAGGCCCGGCAGCCCCGCCACGGACCGCGCCCGAGCCACCGAGCCCCCGAGCCCGTCAGGAGCCCGATGTCCTCCGACAGCCAGCAGCCGCAGCCGCCCGAGGGCGCCACCGCCGACACCACCGCCCTGCTGCTGTGCGGCGCCCGTCTCACCGACGGCCGGACCGTCGACGTACGGCTCGCCGGCGGGCGCATCGAAGCCGTGGGCACCGCGGGCAGCCTGCCCGCCCACGGAGCCCGCGTCGACCTGGCCGGCTACCTGCTGCTGCCCGCCCCCGCCGAGCCGCACGGACACGCCGACACCGCGCTCAGCGCCGACGGCCCCGGCCCCGTGTCGTACGCCACCGAGGACGTCCAGCGGCGCGCCACCGAGGCCGCGCTGCTCCAGGTCGGGCACGGCGCCACCGCGCTGCGCGCCCATGTGCGCATCGGCGACGTCCAGGGGCTCGGCCCGCTGGAGGCGGTCCTCCAGGCACGGCGGTCGCTGCGCGGACTGGCGGACCTGACGGCGGTGGCCGTGCCGCGGCTGCTGACCGGGGTCGCGGGGGCGGACGGGCTGGCGATGCTGCGCGACGCGGTGAAGATGGGCGCCGGCGTGGTGGGCGGCCGCCCGGACCTGGACCCGGACCCGGCCGGGTACGCGGAGGCCGTGCTGGAGGTGGCGGCCGAGCACGGCTGCGCGGTCGACCTGCACACCGACGGGGACGACCCGGCGCGCCTCGCGCGGCTGGCGGCCATGGCGGGCGGGCTGCGGCCGGGGGTCACCATCGGCCCGTGCGGGGCGCTGGGGCGCCTCCCGGGGGACGCCGCGGGGCGGGCGGCCGACCAGCTCGCGGCGGCCGGGGTGGCGGTGGTGTGCCTGCCGCAGGGCGGCTGCGGCGGTACGGAGGTCAGGGGCGTGGCGCCGGTGCGGCTGCTGCGGGCGGCCGGGGTGCGGGTGGCGGCCGGGAGCGGGGCGCTGCGGGACGTGGCCAACCCGGTGGGGCGGGGCGATCCGCTGGAGGCGGCGTACCTGCTGGCCTCCCAGGGCGGGTTGGGCCCGACGGAGGCGTACCGGGCGGTGAGCGGAGCCGCGCGGGAGGCGATGGGGCTGCCCGCGGTGCGGGTGGAGGCGGGGTTCCCGGCGGAGCTGCTGGCGGTGCGCGGGGAGCGGCTGTCGGGCGTACTGTCGCTGGCGTACAGCCGGATCGTGGTGCACCGCGGCCGGGTGGTGGCGCGGACCAGCGCGGTGCGGGAGTACTGCGACTCGGCGGCGGCACTCGAACTGCCGCGCCAGGGACGGCCGGACGCCCGTCCGTGAGCGCTTTGCGGCCCGGCGTCGTACGGTCGGGAGCATGCGCATTGTCATCGCTGGAGGACACGGTCAGATCGCCCTGCGGCTGGAGCGGCTGCTCTCGGCGGGCGGGCACGAGGTCGCGGGCATCATCCGCAACCCGGAACAGGCGGACGCCCTGCGCGATGCGGGGGCGGAACCGGTCGTGATGGACCTGGAGTCCGTGACCGTGGAGGCGGTCGCGGGGGCCCTGTCGGGCGCCGACGCGGTGGTCTTCGCGGCGGGCGCCGGCCCGGGCAGCGGCGTCGAGCGCAAGGCCACCGTGGACCGGGGCGCGGCGGTCCTGTGCGCGGACGCGGCGGAGCGGGCGGGAGCGCGGCGCTACGTGGTGGTGTCGTCGATGGGCGCCGACGCGGACCGCGCCGGGGACGAGGTCTTCGACGCGTACCTGCGGGCGAAGGGCGCGGCGGACGACCACGTACGGGCCAAGCGGGGTCTGGACTGGACGATCCTCAGGCCCGGCATGCTGACGAACGACGCGGGCACCGGGCTGGTCCGGCTGGAGGCGTCGACCGGGCGCGGGCCGGTGCCGCGCGACGACGTGGCGGCGGTGCTGGCCGAGCTGGTGGAGACGCCGGCGACGGCGGGGCTGACGCTGGAGCTGGTCAGCGGGTCGGTGCCGGTCTCGGTCGCGGTGAAGGCCGTCGCGGGCGAATGATGTTCCCCGAACCGGTCGTGGTGGAACGGCCCGAGCGGCCGTACGTCTTCATGCGCCGGTCCGTGACGGCGGAGGGGTTCGCGGAGATCGCCGACCGGCTGCCGGAGCTGGTGGGGTGGCTGGCGGCCCGGGGCATCGAGCGCGCGGGCGCGCCCTTCTTCCGCTTCACGACGGTGGACCCGGCGGGCGAGACCGTCGTCGAGGCCGGCGTTCCGGTCGTGCCGCCGGTGCCCGATCCGGAGGGCGACATCGGTGTGGCGCTGCTCCCGGCCGGCCGCTACGCCACGC
Organism: Streptomyces sp. NPDC039423; assembly: GCF_055598725.1. Classification (NCBI taxonomy): domain Bacteria; kingdom Bacillati; phylum Actinomycetota; class Actinomycetes; order Kitasatosporales; family Streptomycetaceae; genus Streptomyces; species Streptomyces sp. NPDC039423. The sequence goes on along the minus strand of NZ_JBVKAH010000002.1, from coordinate 129,931 downwards.
TCACCCGCACCGGCCATCCCGACGGGCTGCCCGCCGCGGCGGCCGCGCTGCGCCAGTGGGCCGGCGAGCGGGGGCTGGAGTGGGACATGCGGGTGGTGGACGGCGTCGAGCGCTGGGGCTGCCGGACCGAGTCCTACCGCACGGACCCGCGCGTGGAGCCGGACCCGTCGAAGTGGGAGATCGAGCTGGCCTTCCGGCTGGCCGACTGAACCGCCGGACGTCGGAGGCGTTCCGCGCGTACGAGAACGGCCCCTGATCGCGTTTCCGCAGATCAGGGGCCGTTCATCGCGTGGCGGCGCCAGGATTCGAACCTGGGTAGGCTAAGCCGACGGATTTACAGTCCGCTCCCATTGGCCACTCGGGCACACCGCCATGGGATGTCGCGAGGGGCGTGACCGCTTTTCGGCGGTGCTCCTCGGCAACGACGTAAACGATACCTGATGCCCGGGGGTGCTCCGCCACCGGATTGATCAGCACTCGTGGCGGGTGGCATGGCTAGGCTTTGCGGTGGCGGTCCGGCGAGCCCGGACGTACCTCTACGCACCCCTACGCACGCGACCCAAGGAGCCACAGGACATGGCCGACTCCAGTTTCGACATCGTCTCGAAGGTCGAGCGGCAGGAGGTCGACAACGCCCTCAACCAGGCGGCGAAGGAGATCTCGCAGCGCTACGACTTCAAGAACGTCGGGGCCTCCATCGCCTGGTCCGGCGAGAAGATCCTGATGCAGGCGAACTCCGAGGAGCGGGTGAAGGCCATCCTCGACGTGTTCGAGTCCAAGCTGATCAAGCGCGGTATCTCGCTGAAGTCGCTGGCCGCCGGTGAGCCGCAGCTCTCCGGCAAGGAGTACAAGATCTTCGCCTCGATCGAGGAGGGCATCTCCCAGGAGAACGCCAAGAAGGTGGCGAAGATCATCCGCGACGAGGGCCCCAAGGGCGTCAAGGCGCAGGTGCAGGGCGACGAGCTGCGGGTCAGCTCCAAGAGCCGGGACGACCTCCAGGCCGTGATCGCGCTGCTGAAGGGGCAGGACTTCGACTTCGCCCTCCAGTTCGTGAACTACCGGTAGGACCGGGGCGCCGGCGGCCCGGACAGCGGGCGGATCGGGGGCGGACGCGGCTGCGGCCGGTCCGCCCCCGCCCCTGTGCGGGGCCGGCGGGCCGGCGCACCGTCGTGTCCGAATCCCGCCAGCCCCGGGGGCGGGGCGGACCCAGACTGGTGGCGGGGACGCGAGGGAAGGGAACGGATCATGACGCTGTACGCGTACGTCGACGGCCCGCTGGGCGAGATGCTGCTGACCGGCGAGGAGTCCGCGGACGGCGGCCGGACCGCGCTCGCCTCGCTCTCCCTGCCCGGTCAGAAGGGCGGGGCCGTCGTGCGCGAGGGCTGGCGGCACGCGCCCGGGGCGTTCGAGGACGTGGCGGAGCAGCTACGGGCCTATTTCGCGGGCGGGCTGACCCGCTTCGACCTGGTGTACGCCGACGCCGGCACCCCGTTCCAGCGGCGGGTGTGGCGGGCGCTGGAGGAGGTCCCGTACGGCACGACCGTGACGTACGGCGAGATCGCGGCGCGCGTCGGGTCGCCGGGCGTGGGCGTGCGGGCGGTGGGGACCGCGATCGGGCGCAACCCGCTGCTGGTGGTGCGGCCCTGCCACCGGGTGATCGGCGCGGACGGGGCGCTGCGCGGGTACGCCGGGGGTCTGGAGCGCAAGGAGCGGCTGCTGGGGCTGGAAGGCGCGCTCGTACGGTGACGGACGGACTGTTCGCCCTGGGAGACGTCGAGAGCCCGGCGGGGCCGGCGGGGCACCCCCGGGAGCGCGAGCGGGCGGAGATCGCCCCCGGCGCGGTGCACGTGCCGGGCTGGCTGCCGGTGGAGCGCCGGTGGGAACTGGTCGGGGCGTGCCGGGAGTGGGCGCGGGGGCCGGTGCCGATGCGCCGCACGGTGCTGCCGGGCGGGGGCGTGATGTCGGTGCGGACGGTGTGCCTGGGGTGGCACTGGCAGCCGTACCGGTACGCGCGGACGGCCGGTGACGTGAACGGCGCCCGGGTGGCCCCGTTCCCCGGCCTGCTGGCGGAGCTGGGGCGGGCGGCGCTGGTGGCGGCGTACGGGGACGGGGCGGCGGACGGCTACGCCCCGGACGCGGCGCTGGTCAACTTCTACGACGGGGCGGCCCGGATGGGCATGCACCAGGACAAGGAGGAACGGTCCGGCGCGCCGGTGGTGTCGCTGAGCATCGGGGACACCTGCGTCTTCCGGTTCGGGAACACCGGGTCGCGGAACCGCCCGTACCGGGACGTGGAGTTGGTGTCGGGCGACCTGTTCGTCTTCGGCGGGCCGTCGCGGTTCGCGTTCCACGGGGTGCCGCGGGTCCTGCCCGGTACGGCCGACCCGGCGAGCGGGCTGCGGTCGGGCCGGCTGAACATCACGCTGCGGGAGACGGGGCTCGCGGACTGACCGCCGTCCCCGGGCGCGGGCGGGAGTGACCGGACGTCAACGGCGGTCAGCGCGAGCGGGAATGGCCGAACAGGATGCGGTAGGCGATCAGCAGGACCAGTGAGCCGCCGATGGCGGCCAGCCAGGTGGGGCCGTCGTAGAACTCGTTGCTGATGGGCCGGTCCAGGTAGCGGGCCGAGAGCCAGCCGCCGACGAACGCGCCCGCGATGCCGATGAGCGTCGTGCCGATCAGCCCGCCGGGGTCACGGCCGGGGAGCAGCACCTTGGCGATGACGCCGGCGAGCAGCCCCAGGATGATCCAGCTCAGGATGTCCATGCCGTGAACCTGCCTTTCGTGCGGTGTTGTCCCCGAGGACGCCCGGGGGGCGGCCCGTGGTTGCGACGGTCAGTAGGGTGCGGCACATGGCACAGGAGCTGCGGCGGTCACTGGGCGTCCTCGACGCGGTCGTCATCGGGCTGGGGGCGATGGTGGGGGCCGGGATCTTCGTGGCCCTCGGCCCGGCGGCCGGCGCCGCCGGGAGCGGCCTGCTCCCGGGACTGGCGCTGGCCGGGGCGGTGGCCTACTGCAACGCGACGGCCTCGGCCCGGCTGGCCGCCCGCTACCCGGCCTCCGGCGGGACGTACGTGTACGGGCGCGAACGGCTGGGTCCCTTCTGGGGCTACCTCGCCGGCTGGGGGTTCGTGGTCGGCAAGACGGCGTCGTGCGCGGCGATGGCGCTGACGGTCGGGGCGTACGTGTGGCCGGGGCAGGCGCACGCGGTGGCGGTCGCGGCGGTGGTGGCGCTGACCGCCGTGAACTACGCGGGCGTCCGGAAGTCGGCGCTCGTCACCCGGGTGGTCGTGGCGGCGGTGCTGGCGGTCCTGGTGGCGGTGGTCGTCTCCTGCCTCGCGTCGGACGCGGTGGACCCCGCGCGGCTGGAACCGGCCGGGGACGCGTCCGCGGGCGGGGTGCTCCAGGCGGCGGGGCTGCTGTTCTTCGCGTTCGCCGGGTACGCCCGGATCGCCACGCTCGGCGAGGAGGTGCGGGATCCGGCGCGGACCATCCCGCGGGCGGTCCCGCTGGCGCTGGGCATCGCGCTGGTGGTGTACGCGGCGGTCGCGGTGGCCGTCCTGTCGGTGCTGGGCGCCCGCGAGCTGGCCGGGTCGGCGGCCCCGCTCGCGGACGCGGCGCGGGCGGCGGGGGCGGCCTGGCTGGTCCCGGTGGTCCGGGTGGGCGCGGCGGTGGCCGCCCTGGGTGCGCTGCTGGCGCTGATCCTGGGGGTGTCCCGTACGACGCTGGCGATGGCGCGCGACGGTCATCTGCCGCGCACGCTGGCGGCCGTGCACCCGCGCTTCCAGGTGCCGCACCACGCGGAGCTCGCGGTGGGGCTGGTCGTGGCGGTGGTGGCGGCGACGGCGGACGTGCGGGGCGCGATCGGCTTCTCGTCGTTCGGGGTGCTGGTGTACTACGCGATCGCCAACGCCTCGTCGTGGACGCTCGGTTCGGGGCGTGTCCTGGCGGCGGCCGGCCTGGCGGGCTGCCTGGCGCTCGCCTTCGCGCTGCCCATCACCTCGGTTCTGGCGGGGCTGGCGGTCCTGGCGGCGGGCGCGGTGCTGTACGCCGTCCGGCGCGACTGATCCGGGGCGCGGCGGGCGGAACGTGGCCTGTCCGCCGCCGGCGTGCGCGCGTTCGCCGGGGGTGCCGGCGCGGAGGACGGCGGCGCGCTGCTCGCCGACCGTCCGGACCGTGTCCCCGCCTCCGCGCTGGCGCCGCTGCTGCGCCATGACGGCAAGCCCGGATTCGTCGTCACCGACCCGGCGTCACCGGGTGGCGAAGGGCCGGTCGCTGGGGACGATCTCCTTGCCCAGCGGCAGCAGGGAGACGGGGATCAGCTTGAAGTTCGCGATGCCCAGCGGGATCCCGATGACGGTGAGGCACAGGGCGAGGCCCGTGGCGACGTGGCCGAGCGCCAGCCACCAGCCGGCGAGGACCAGCCACAGGACGTTGCCGACGCAGGACGGGGCTCCCGCGTCCCGGCGGTCGACGACGGTCTGGCCGAACGGCCACAGCGCGTAGAGGCCGATGCGGAAGGCCGCCAGGCCGAAGGGGATGCCGATGACGGTGACGCAGAGCAGCAGGCCCGCGAGCATGTAGCCGAGGAACATCCAGAAGCCGCCCAGGATGAGCCATATGACGTTCAGGATTGCTTTCACGGGCGGTGACCTGCCATCTGTTCGAGTCGGGCGATGCGTTCCGCCATCGGCGGGTGTGTCGAGAACATCCTGGCGAATCCCTGGCCGGGACGGAACGGGTTCGCGATCATCATGTGGCTCGCGGTCTCGATCCTCGGCTCCGGGGGCAGCGGCAGTTGCTTGGTGCCGGCCTCCAGCTTGCGCAGCGCGCCGGCCAGGGCGAGCGGGTCGCCGGTGAGCTGGGCGCCGGAGGCGTCCGCCTCGTACTCCCGGGAGCGGCTGATGGCGAGCTGGATCACCGATGCCGCGAGCGGCCCCAGAATCATGATCAGCAGCATGCCGAGCAGTCCGGGGCCGTCGTCGTCGTCGGAGCGGCCGACCGGTACGAGCCAGGCGAAGTTGACCAGGAACATGATCACGGAGGCGAGCGCTCCGGCCACCGAGGAGATCAGGATGTCCCGGTTGTAGACGTGGCTCAGCTCATGGCCGATGACTCCGCGCAGCTCGCGTTCGTCCAGGATCTGGAGGATGCCCTCGGTGCAGCACACGGCGGCGTTGCGGGGGTTGCGGCCGGTGGCGAAGGCGTTGGGGGCCTGGGTCGGCGAGATGTAGAGGCGGGGCATCGGCTGGCGGGCCTGGGTGGAGAGCTCCCGGACCATCCGGTACAGCTCGGGTGCCTGGAACTCGCTCACCGGGCGGGCGCGCATGGCGCGCAGCGCGAGCTTGTCGCTGTTCCAGTACGCGTACGCGTTGGTGCCGACGGCCACGAGGAGCGCGACGACCAGCCCCGTACGGCCGAAGAGGCTGCCGATCAGGATGATGAGTGCGGACAGCCCCCCGAGGAGTACGGCGGTCTTCAGCCCGTTGTGCCGGCGGTGCACGGTACGCCCTCCAAGTGGTGCGGCAGGGGGACCCTTTGCCTGGTGCTGGTCCACTGTTCAGTGGAACCTCCCGTACTGGTCAACGCCAGGCGGGCATGGCGGGTTCCCTGGCGCGCCGGGGGCGGGGGGCGGGCCGTTCGGGTGACTCAGCGCTGGGCGGGCAGCCCGGCCTTCTCCAACGCCTCGCGGACGGGCTCGACCTCGCTGGTGCAGTGGGCGCAGCGGCTGGCGACGGCCGGGATGGCGGAGAAGCAGCGCGGGCAGTCGCGGACCGCCGCCTTGATGTCGACGGGCTCGTCGCGCTTGAAGCGGGTCTGGATCTTCATCATCGGGACGACGACGCAGAAGTAGAGCACCGCCGCGGTGATCAGGAACGCCAGGGCGGCGCTGATGAACAGGCCGTAGGGGAACTTGGCGTCCCGGATCGTGAAGTAGGAGTGGCTGAAGTCGCCGACGGTGCCCGTCGCCATGCCGATGAGCGGGGTGATGAAGGCGTTGCTGAAGGCGGTGACGACCGCCGTGAAGGCCGCGCCGACGGCCAGGCCGATCGCCATGGAAATGATGTTTCCACGAAGGATGAAGTCCTTGAAACCGTTCAGCACGGCCGTGCTCCTCGATGGTGCGTGGGTCGACGGGGTCAGAAGAGGGTGGTCGCGGCGAAGCGCAGGACGAGCTGGGGGTAGCCGGACAGCACCACGCCCGCGACGGCCGTCACGACGATCGCCAGGGTGAGCGGCGCCGGAACGGCCTGCCGCGCGGCGGCCGGCTCCGCGGGGGCGCCCTCGGGCGCGCGGAACAGGACCGCCGTCCACTGGAGGTAGTAGTAGAGGGCGATGACGACGTTGACGCCCATCACGACCGCCAGCCAGCCCAGGCCCGCGTCGACCGCCGCCGAGAAGACGGTGACCTTCGCGAAGAGGCCGATGATGCCCGGGGGCAGGCCCGCCAGGCAGAGCAGGAAGAACGCCAGGACGAGCGCGGCGGCGGGCCGGGTGGCGTACAGGCCCCGGTAGTCGGAGATCCGGTTCAGCGGGTGCGTACGGGCGACCAGGGCCGCGACGGCGAAGGCGCCGAGGTTCACGACCGCGTACATCAGGGCGTACGCGACGGTGGCGCCGATCTGGTCGTCACCGGAGTACGCGGCGGCCGCGATCGGCACCAGCAGGTACCCGGCCTGGGCCACCGACGACCAGGCCAGCAGCCGTACCGCGCTCCACGCGCGCGTGGGGACCTGCCGGAGGGCGGCGACGTTCCCGGCGGTCATGGTGAGGGCGGCCAGCACGGCGAGGGCGGGCCCCCAGACGTCCGCGTACGTCGGGAAGGCGACGACGGTCACCAGGATGAGGCCGGTGAAGCCGACCGCCTTGCCCACGACGGAGAGGTAGGCGGCGATGGGCAGCGGCGCCCCCACGTAGGTGTCGGGGACCCAGAAGTGGAAGGGCACGGCGGCCGTCTTGAAGGCGAAGCCGACCAGGGTGAGCGCGACGCCCGCCTTGGCGAGGGTTTCCAGCCCCGCCGGCACGTCGTCCAGCAGGTGGGCGATCTCGGTGAGGTGCAGGGTGCCGGTCGCGGCGTACACGAAGCTGACGCCCAGGAGCATCACGGCGGTGGCCGTGACGGACGACAGGAAGAACTTCAGCGCCGCCTCGCCGGACATGCGGTCACCGCGCTTGAGGCCGACGAGCGCGAACGCGGGCAGCGACGCCACCTCCAGGGCGACGACCAGGGTGGCCAGGTCCCGGGAGGCGGGCAGCAGCGCGGCCCCGGCCGCCGAGGACAGCAGCAGGAACCAGAACTCGCCCGCCGGCAGCTTCTCCCTGGTGTCGTGCAGCGACAGCAGGGCCGTCAGGAGCGCCCCGCCCAGCACGAGGAACTGGATGACCAGGGCGAAGTGGTCGGCGGTGTAGCTGCACGCGCCGGCGTCGGTGGTCAGGCAGAAGGTGCTGCGGTCGCCCGCCCGCAGCGGTACCAGGGCCAGGAGTGCGGCGACGAGGCCGGTGACGGCTCCCCAGCCGAGGAGCTGCTTGCGGTCCCCCGGGACGAAAAGGTCGGCGACGAGGACGGCCAGGGCGACCGCGGCGGCGATGGTGGGCGGCGCGACGGCGGCCCAGTCGACGGACTGGACGAGGTCGCCCGCGCCCGGAGCGCTCGGGGCGGCGAGGGTCACGACTTGCCTCCTGCGAGGAGCTTCTGCACGGCCGGGTCGGTCAGACCGAGGAGGACCGCGGGCCAGAGGCCGGCGACGACGGTGAGCACGGCCAGCGGCGACCACGCGGCGAGCTCGTACCGCCGGATGTCGGGGAGCGCCGGCCGGTCGGCGCTGGGCGCGGCGCCCATGCAGACGCGCCGGACGACGACGAGGAGGTACGCGGCGGTGAGCAGCGTGCCGAACGCGCCGACGGCCATGAAGGTGAGGAACGCGGGACGGCTGAGGCCCTCGGCCGGCCGGAACGCGCCGAACAGCGCGAGCATCTCGCCCCAGAACCCGGCCAGGCCGGGCAGGCCGAGGGAGGCGACGGCGGCGAAGGCCAGTAGGCCGCCGAGGCGGGGCGCGCGGCCGTAGAGCGCCGCGCCGGTGGCTCCGGCCAGGGTGTCCAGGTCGGCGGTGCCGAACCGGTCCTTGATCGCGCCGACCAGGAAGAACAGCAGGCCGGTGATGAGCCCGTGGGCGACGTTGGCGAAGAGCGCGCCGTTGACGCCGGTGGGCGTCATGGTGGCGATGCCCAGCAGCACGAAGCCCATGTGGCCCACCGAGGAGTAGGCGATCAGGCGTTTGAGGTCGCCCTTGGCGCCGGTGCGCGCGAGGGACAGGCAGGCGAGGGATCCGTAGACGATGCCCGCGGCGGCGAACGCGGCGAGGTAGGGCGCGAGGACGTGCATGCCGTCGGGGGTGATCGGCAGGGCGATCCGGACGAAGCCGTACGTGCCCATCTTCAGCAGGACGCCGGCGAGGAGGACGGAGCCGACGGTGGGGGCCGCGGTGTGGGCGTCCGGCAGCCAGCTGTGCAGCGGCCACATCGGGGTCTTGACGGCGAGGCCGAGGCCGATCGCGAGGACGGCGATGACCTGCACGGACGTGGTGATGTCGCGGCCGTTGTCAGTGGCGAGTGCCACCATGTCGAAGGTGCCGGCCTTGAGCCCGATGAGGAGCAGGCCGAGCAGCATGACGACGGAACCGAGCAGGGTGTAGAGGATGAAGCGCCAGGCGGCCGCCCGGCGTCCCTCGCCGCCCCAGCGGGCGATGAGGAAGTACATCGGGATGAGCACCATCTCGAAGGCCAGGAAGAACAGCAGCAGGTCGAGGACGGCGAAGGTGGCCAGCGTGCCGGACTCCAGGACGAGCAGCAGGGCGACGAAGGCACGGGGGGACGGGCCCGCGGGCATCGAGAAGTAGCCGTACAGCGCGCAGAGGAAGGTCAGCAGCGCGGTCAGGACCAGGAGGGGGAGGGAGATGCCGTCGGTGCCGAGGTGGATCCGTACGTCCAGGGCCGGGATCCAGCTGATGTCCGTCGTGGCCTGCATCCTCGACGGCTGGTCGTGGTCGAAGCCCAGCGCGAGGACGATCGCGGCGGCGAGGACGACGCCGGTGACGGTCACGCCGTGGCGGAGCACGGCCTGGTCGGGGGACTTCCCCTTCAGCCCGGGCGGGGCGGGCAGGAGGGCCGCCACCGCGCCGACGAGCGGGCCGACGACGATGAACGCGAGGAGGAACTGCATCACGGATGCGCTGATATCGATCACGGCTCACGATCCGGCGTTGACGTTGGCAAGGGCGACGGCGGCGATCGCCAGGACGACGGAACCGGCGATCAGGGCGCCGAGGTAGGTCTGCACGTTGCCCGTCTGGGCGCGGCGGACGGCCCGTCCCAGCAGGTTGGTGCCGCCGCCCGCCCCGCGTACGTAGGTCTCGACGACCTCGCGGTCGAGGAAGGCGACCAGGGAGGCGGCCGCCCTGACCGGGCGTACGAAGAGGGCGGAGTAGACGGCGTCCAGCCGGAACCCGGCCGCGGCGGAGGCGTGCAGCGGGCCGAGCAGCAGGCGTCCGGGGTCGGCGGGGTCGGGCGCCGAGGCGATGTCCCCGTAGGCGGGGGTGTGCGTGGCGATCGCCTCGGCCTCGGAGACGGCGGGGTCGGCCTCGGGGTGGGCGGCGACGGCGCCGATCGGCCGGCGGGCGGCGAGGGCGGTGGTGTGCCGCCAGGTGGCGTAGGTGACGAGTCCGCCGACGAGGGCGATGCCGGTGCCCAGCACGGCCGTGGTGACGGTCGGGGTCAGGGCGTGGCCGTCGAACCAGTCGTCGAGGACGCCCACGGTCAGGCCGAAGGCGAGGGAGGGCACGGCGAGCACCCACAGGACGGCGTTCATGACGGCCGGCTGCCGCCCGTGGTCGGGGGCCTCGGTGCCCCGCCCGCGGAAGGCCAGCAGCCACAGGCGGGTGGCGTACGCGGCGGTGAGGAGGGCGGTGATCAGACCGGAGACGAGGACGATCCAGCCGGCCCCGGCCGGGGCGACGGTCCGGTCGCCGAGGGCGGTGTGCTCGGCGGCCACGAGGACGGCCTCCTTGGAGAAGAAGCCGGCGAAGGGCGGGATCGCGGCCAGCGCGAGCAGGGCGACGGTCATCGTCCAGTACGCGTCGGGGACGCGGGCGGCGAGCCCCCGCATGCGGGACATCGCGGCCAGCGAGTTCGTTCCGGCGGCGTGGATGACCACACCGGCGGCGAGGAACAGCAGCGCCTTGAAGGCACCGTGCGACAGGAGGTGGAAGACGGCCGCGCCGCGGTCGCCGACGGCCAGGGCGCCCGCCATGTAGCCGAGCTGGCCGATGGTCGAGTAGGCGAGGACCCGCTTGATGTCGTCCTGGGCGAGGGCGGCGAGCCCGGACCCGACCATGGTGACCGCCGCCATCACGGCGAGCACGGTCATGGCGGCCGCGGAGGCGGCGAAGACGGGCAGGAGCCGCGCCACGAAGTACACGCCGGCGGCGACCATCGTCGCCGCGTGGATGAGCGCGGAGACCGGCGTCGGACCGGCCATGGCGTCCGGGAGCCAGGTGTGCAGCGGGAACTGCGCGGACTTGCCGGCCACGCCGGCGAGCAGGAGCAGGGCCACCAGGGTGGGGTGGTCGAGGCCGCCCGAGGCGACGGTCCCGAGGATCCCGGTGATCCGGAACGTGCCGGCGTCGGTGGCCAGCGCGAACAGGCCGATCAGGAAGGGGACGTCACCGAGTTTGGTGACGAGGAAGGCCTTGAGGGAGGCGGCCCGGGCCTCGGGCGTCTCCCAGTAGTGGCCGACGAGGAAGTACGAGCAGATGCCCATGATCTCCCAGCCGACCAGCAGCACCATCAGGTCGCCGGAGTAGACGACGAGCAGCATGGCGGAGGTGAACAGGGAGACGAGCGCCGCGTAGGAGGGGTAGCGCGGGTCGTCGCGGAGGTAGCCCGTCGAGTAGAGCTGCACGCAGGAGGCGACCAGGCCGACGAGGACGGCGGTCAGGGCCGCGAAGCCGTCCACGTGCAGGGCGAGGTCGATCGGCACCGAACCGGTCGGGGTGAGCCGGGTCGCCGCGTCGATCGCCTCGCCGCCGCCCTGGCGTACGGCGACGAGGACGGCGAGCACGAGGGCGGCGAGCGTCGGCAGGACGGCCAGCGGGCGCACGAAGCCGGGAGCGGTGCGGCCGAGGAGGAGTCCGGCGGCGGCGCCGAGGAAGGGGAGGAGGGGGACGAGGACGGCGAGGGTCGTGGTGGTCACGCGGCGGCCTCAGCCTTCTCGTCGGGGCCCGTGGTGTCGTCCGCTCCGGCGTCGTCCGCGCCGGCGGTCTCGGCGTTGTCGCGGAGCCGGTCGATGTCCGAGGTGCCGCGGTTGCGGTGGACCATGAGGACGATCGCCAGGCCGATGCCGATCTCGGCGGCGGCGATGGCGATGGTGAACAGGGTCAGCGCCTGTCCGGCGTGCAGGGCGTCGCGCAGCCAGACGTCGAAGGCGACCAGGTTGAGGTTGACGGCGTTGAGCATCAGCTCGACGGACATCAGGACCAGGATCGCGTTGCGCCGGGCGAGCACCCCGTAGAGGCCGGTGCAGAACAGCAGGACGGCGAGGACCGCCGGGTAGGCGAGGTGCATCAGTTCCCGCCCTTCCGGGTCCGGACCGGCTCGGGGTCCTTGCGGGACAGGACGATGGCACCGACGAGGGCGGCCAGCAGGAGGACGGAGAGCGCCTCGAAGGGCAGCACCCAGTGCCGGAAGAGGATGGACCCGGAGACCGCGGTGGAGCCCTGGGCGGGCCCGTCGAGGTCGATCCAGGTGGTCCGGAAGGCGTCGACGACGACCCAGAGGAGGGCCGCCGCGGCGGCGACGGCCACGGCCAGGGCGGCCGGGCGGTTGCCGGAGTCGGCGTCCGGGGAGCGGCCGATGGGTGCCCGGGTGAGCATCAGCCCGAAGAGGAGGAGGACGACGACGGAACCGACGTAGATCAGGACCTGGACCCAGGCGATGAACTCGGCCGTGAGGAGCAGGTACTCGACGGCGAGGCCGCCGAGGGTCACGACCAGCCAGAGGGCGGCGTGCACCAGCTGCCTGGTGGTGACCGTGACGACGGCCGCGCCGAGGGTGACGACGCCGACGAGCAGGAAGGCGATCTCGACGCCGGTCGGGGAGAGGAAGCCGTGGGCGTTCGCGGCGGCGAGCGTCACGCGGTGCCTCCTTCGGCGGGGGGTGTGTCGGGGGTTCCGGTGGCCGCCCGGCCCGAGCCGGCCTCGGGGGCTTCGGCGGCTGGGGCGGCTTCGGCTGCGGGAGTTTCGGCGGCTTGGGCGGCTTCGGCTGCGGCGGCGGCTTGGGCGGCGGCCAGCTTCTCCGCGGCCTTGCGGGCGGCGGCGATCTCCTTGGGCTCCTCCGCGCCGGGGTCCAGGGCGGGCGGTTCCGGGACCGTCCACATCCACTCGCGCAGCTTGTCCCGTTCGTGGGTGAGCTCGTGGATGTCGGTTTCCGCGTACTCGAACTCCGGCGACCAGAACAGCGCGTCGAAGGGACAGACCTCGATGCAGATCCCGCAGTACATGCAGAGCGCGAAGTCGATGGCGAACCGGTCGAGGACGTTGCGGCTGCGCTCGCGGCCGCCGGGGGCGGCGGCGGGGACCGTCTCCTTGTGGGAGTCGATGTAGATGCACCAGTCCGGGCACTCACGGGCGCAGAGCATGCAGACCGTGCAGTTCTCCTCGAACAGTCCGATGACCCCGCGGGTGCGGGGCGGCAGCTCGGGCTGGGCGTCGGGGTACTGCGCGGTGTGGCTCTTCCGCGTCATCGTGCGGAGGGTGACGGCCAGGCCCTTGGCTAGGCCGGACCCGGGGATCGGAGCCATTACTGGATCACCACCTTGATGACGCCGGTGAGGGCGATCTGGGCGAGGGCGAGCGGGATCAGCGTGGTCCAGGCGAGCTTCTGGAGCTGGTCCTCGCGCAGCCGCGGGTAGCTCACGCGCAGCCAGATCACGATGAAGGCGAGCACGGCCGTCTTGAGCAGGGTCCACACCCAGCCGAGGCCCTCGGCGCCGAAGGGCCCGTGCCAGCCGCCGAGGAACAGGACGGTGGTCAGACCGCACAGCACGACGATGCCGGCGTACTCGGCCAGCAGGAACAGCGCGAAGCGCAGACCGGTGTACTCGGTGTACGCGCCGAAGATGATCTCGGAGTCGGCGACCGGCATGTCGAACGGCGGGCGCTGGAGTTCGGCGAGACCGGCGACGAAGAAGACGAGCGCGCCGACGATCTGCCAGGGCAGCCACCACCACTCGAAGGCGTCGAGGATGCCGGGCAGCGACACCGTGCCGGCCGCCATGGCGACGGAGGCGGCGGCGAGGAGCATGGGCAGCTCGTACGCGAGGAGCTGGGCGGCGGTGCGCAGTCCGCCGAGGAGGGAGAACTTGTTGGCGGACGCCCAGCCCGCCATCAGGGAGCCGAGCACGCCGACACCCATGACGGCGAGCACGAAGAAGACACCCGCGTCGACGACCTCACCGACGGCCCCGGCCCCGGGGCCGATCGGGATGGCGACCAGGACGAGGAGGTACGGGAGGAGCGCGACGGCGGGGGCGAGCTGGAAGACGCGGCGGTCGGCGTCGGCCGGGACCACGTCCTCCTTCTGCGCGAACTTCACCCCGTCCGCGACGAGCTGGGCCCAGCCGTGGAAGCCGCCGGCGTACATGGGGCCGAGACGGCCCTGCATGTGGGCCATGACCTTGTGCTCCGTCTGGCCGATGACCAGGGGCAGGACCAGGAACACGGCGAAGACGACGAGCAGCCGGACGGCGACGTCGAGTACGTCGTTCACGCGTCTCCTCCGGTCGTGCGTCGTGGTGCGGTGTCGTCGGGGCCCGGAGCGGCGGACGTGTCCTGCCGCTCGGGCCGGCCGGGCTCACCGGACTGTGCCGGCTGTTCGGGGTCTTCGGGCGGTTCGGGGGCTTCTCGTTGCTCGGACTGCGCGGGCTGCGCGGGGTCTTCTCGTTGCCCGGGCCGGCCGGGCTCTTCGGGTCGCTCGGGTCGCTCGGGTCGCTCGGGTCGCTCGGTCTGCCGGGGCTGCTGTGGTGCGTCCGGGGCGGGGGCGTCCGGCTCGGGTGCCGGGGCCCCCGGGGCGGGCGCGTCCGGGGCGGGGGCGTCCGGCTCGGGTGCCGGGGCCTCCGGGGCGGGCGCGGGCTCCGGGGCCGGCGGGGTGTCGTCGAAGGCGGGGCGCGGGTTGTTCCAGGGGGCGTCCGCGCTGCGGGTACGGGGCGGGGGCGCCGGGGCGGTTCCCGGTGCCGTCTCCGTCCGCCCCCCGGGGGTCGCCGGGGCGGCGGACTGGCTCGCCGAGCCGTCCGAGGCGCTGCGCGTACGGCGCGGGCGCGTCGTGGCGGGCGCCTCCGGGGCGGTCGCCCCGGGAGCCGTCGCCCCGGGAGCCGTCGCTTCAGGGGCCGTCGCTTCGGGGGCCGTCTGGCCGACGGAGCCCTCGCCCGCGGTGCGGGTACGGCGGACCGGGCGGTCACCGGCCGGGCGGGCGGCACGGGCGGGGCGCGCCGGGGCGGGCGGGAGCTGGCCCTTGAGGGGGCCCCAGTCGTTCGGGTCGGGAACGCCCGGCGGCAGCATCTGGCGCCGCTTGGGTCCGCCGTGCGCCGCGCCCGCCGCGGGCTCGCCCGGCTCCTTGGCGCCCGGCCACGCCTTGGCCACGCGCGCGGCCAGCACGAAGTCCTTGCGCAGCGGGTGGCCCTCGAAGCCCTCCGGCAGCAGCAGCGGCACCAGGTGCGGGTGGCCGGTGAAGGTGACGCCGAACATCTCGTGCGTCTCGCGCTCGTGCCAGGCGGCGCCCGCGTAGACGTCCACGGCGCTGGGAAGGGCGGGGGCGTCGTGCGGCACGGTCGTGCGCAGCAGGAGCCGCCGCACCCGGCCGCCCTCCAGGGCGACGACATGGGCGCAGACGCGGAAGCCGGTGGCCGGCTCGTCGACCGCGCTCAGCCAGTCGAAGTAGGTGCAGCCCAGCTCGTCCCGGGCGGTCTCCAGGGCGGCGGTCCAGGCACCGGCGGGGACGTCGACCGTGAGCAGCTCGTACGCGCGCTCGGCCGTGGCCTCGTCGCCGAAGACCTCGGTCACCGCTTCCGGGAGCCGGTCGTACGCGTTCACGCCGTACCTCCCGGCGGGGGCACCAGGCCGCTGCGGAGCTGGCCGACCGACGACGGGCGTCCGTGGCCGTAGCGCTCGGCCAGCGACTCCCGGGCGATCTTCTCCTGGAGCTTGAGGATGCCCTGGAGCAGCGCTTCGGGCCGGGGCGGGCAGCCGGGCACGTACACGTCGACCGGGATGATCTGGTCGACGCCCTTGGTGACGGAGTACGAGTCCCAGTACGGCCCGCCGCAGTTGGAGCAGGCCCCGAAGGAGATCACGTACTTGGGCTCGGGCATCTGCTCGTACAGCCGGCGCACGGCGGGTGCCATCTTGTCCGTGACGGTGCCGGACACGACCATCAGGTCGGCCTGGCGCGGTCCGGGGGCGAAGGGGATCACGCCGAGCCGGATGAAGTCGTGGCGTGCCATCGACGCGGCGATGAATTCGATCGCGCAGCAGGCGAGCCCGAAGTTGAAGACCCACAGGCTGTACCGGCGGCCCCAGTTCAGGACCACCTTCATCGGCTCGGGCGCGAGCCGGGCGAGGGCTCCGAGCCTCTTCGGCTCGGGAAGATCGACAGGGGTCACGTCCATGTCAGGACGCCCTTCTTGTACGCGTAGAGCAGTCCCACGGCCAGGAAGCCGAGGAAGATGAACATCTCGACCAGCGTGGTGGCGCCGTAACCGGGTGCGGCGAAGACGGTCGCCCAGGGGAAGAGGAAGATCGAGTCCACCGCGAAGACGACGTACAGAAAAGCGTAGACGTAGTAGCGGACCTGGGTGTGGGCCCAGCCCTCCCCCACCGGGTCGACGCCGCATTCGTACGTCAGCAGCTTCTCCGGCGTCGGCACCACGGGCCGCAGCAGCCGGCCGGCCGCGAAGGCGACCGCCACGAACAGCACGCCGATCACGGCGAGCAGGCCGACGACCGAATAGCTCTGGAAATAGTCGGCGGCGAGTACGGTCGGTACGGTCCGCACGGTCGGTTCCGGCACGTCCGTGTCCCTCGCTCCCTGCCCTCGCGGCGATGCTTATGCGATCTGTACGCACGGGAGTCTAGGCCCTGGCAAAGCGCCGGTAATCAGCCGTGCCGCACTTCAGGTGGGGCTACCCCTACGTCACGTCCCCCCACGAACCCCATGGCGTGCGCCGGTGCGGCCCGGCAGGCTGGGCCGCATGACCGCACGCATCGCATTCGACCGGCACGTCTGGAAGGAGGTCGCCCACCTCCTGGCCAACTTCCCGATGGCCCTGACCGGGTTCGTCTACGTGGTGACCATGGTGGCCGTCGGGGCCGGGCTGTCGGTGACCGTGGTCGGCCTGCCGCTGCTGGCCGCCGGTCTGGCGGGAGCGCGGCTGCTGGGCCGGGCGGAGCGGGTGCGGGCGAGGCTGCTCCTCGGCCTGCGGATCGACGAGCCGAGCACGCTGCCGTACTGGCCGCGCGGTGATCTGGGCCGCTGGCTGTGGACGGCGCTCAAGGATCCGGTGGCGTGGCGGACGGTGCTGTACCACTTCGTCCGGCTGCCCTGGGGCGTGCTGACGTTCGCCGTGACCCTGGTGGGGCTGATCGTGCTGTGGCCGGTGCTGCCGTACGTCGTCCGGGGGCTGGCCAACGCCGACCGGGCGATGGTGCGCGGGCTGCTGGCGCCGTCCGACGAGCTGGAGCGGCGCGTGGCGGAGCTGGAGTCGGACCGGGGGGTGGTCGTCGACACGGCCGCCGCCGACCTGCGCCGTATCGAGCGGGACCTGCACGACGGCGCCCAGGCCCGGCTGGTGGCCCTCGCCATGGGGCTCGGCCTGGCGAAGGAGAAGCTGCTGGAGGACCCCGAGGCCGCGGCCGCCATGGTCGACGAGGCGCACGGCGAGGTGAAGCTCGCCCTCCAGGAGCTGCGCGACCTGGCCCGGGGCATCCACCCCGCCGTCCTCACCGACCGCGGACTGGACGCCGCCCTGTCCGCGATCGCGTCCCGCTGCACCGTGCCGGTCACGGTGACCGTCGACCTGGCGGAGCGGCCGGCCGAGGCGATCGAGGGGATCGCCTACTTCACCGTCTCGGAGCTCCTCCAGAACGTCTCGAAGCACTCCCGGGCGCGCTCGGCCGCGGTCGACATATGGCGGGCGGACGACCGGATGCTGATCCAGGTCAGCGACGACGGGCACGGGGGCGCCCGGCTCGACGGGGGCACGGGCCTGGCGGGCCTGGCGGAGCGGCTCGGGGCGGTGGACGGCCTGTTTCTCCTGGAGTCCCCGGCCGGCGGGCCGACGGCGGTCACCGCCGAGCTGCCCTGGCGCCGCCGTGAGGTGCCCCCCTCCCCCTCCACCGCCACCGCCACCACCCGCTAGCGGACCCGACCTAGGGGGGATAACCCCCGGTCGAAGACGGATACGGGCCTCATGGTGCCGGCCGGCCCGAACCAGCAGGCTTGACGTACGGAACGCGGCGTACCCCGCCGCACCCCCTCTGACGCGCATCGCGCCCGTGGGCGACGACGAGAAACGGACGGACTTTCCGATGGCCCTGGCTTATGGACCGGAGACCGGGCAGCACCGCCTTCCCGCGGCGTTGCGGGCACCCTTCGAGGCCCGGACGTGGCGCGAGTTCGGGTATCTGCTGACCGGACTGCCGCTGAGCATCTTCTTCTTCGCCTCGTCCATAGCCATGGTGTCGCTCGGCGCCGGCCTGGTCGTCACCTTCCTCGGCATTCCGCTGCTCGCCGCCGCCCTGGTCATGTGCCGTGGTTTCGGCGCGGTGGAGCGGGCGCGGGCGCGGCGCCTGCTGGGGTTGAAGATCGCCGCTCCGTCGCCCGTGCGGGGCCGGTCCGGGGGCGGGCTGATGGGCTGGGTGGGCGGCGTCCTCAAGAGCGGCGAGTCCTGGCGCCACTTCCTCTACTCGGTGGTGCACATGCCGTGGGCGATCTTCGCCTTCACGGTCGCGGTGGTCTTCTGGACATACGGCTGGGGCTTCCTGACGTACCCGCTGTGGCGGTGGGTCTTCCCGGTGTACGCGGGGGTGGGCGGTCTTCAGCTGTACGGCGACGGGACGCACGACTTCTACCTGGACTCCCCGCTGGAGATAGCGGCGACCAGCCTGGTGGGGCTGCTGTTCGTGCTGGTCACACCGTGGGTGATCCGGGCGCTGGCGACGGTGGACCGGCTGATGGTGACCGGGCTGCTGAGTCCGTCGCGGCTGGCGACCCGCGTGGTGGAGCTGGAGTCGGACCGGGGGGTGGTCGTCGACACGGCCGCCGCCGACCTGCGCCGTATCGAGCGGGACCTGCACGACGGCGCCCAGGCCCGGCTGGTGGCCCTCGCCATGGATCTGGGTCTGGCGAAGGAGAAGCTGCTGGAGGACCCGCGGACGGCGGCCGCCATGGTCGACGAGGCGCACGGCGAGGTGAAGCTCGCCCTCCAGGAGCTGCGCGACCTGGCCCGGGGCATCCACCCCGCCGTCCTCACCGACCGCGGACTGGACGCCGCCCTGTCCGCGGTGGCCTCCCGCTGCACCGTGCCGGTGCGGGTGGAGGTGGATCTGCCGACGCGGCCGGCGGCGGCGATCGAGGGGATCGCCTACTTCACCGTCTCGGAGCTCCTCCAGAACGTCTCGAAGCACTCACGAGCCACGCGTGCCACGGTCGACGTATGGCGAGTGAACGACAGGCTGATGCTCCAGGTGACGGACGACGGCTGTGGCGGCGCGGACGTGACCGGGGGCAGGGGCCTCGCGGGGCTGACGGAGCGGCTGGACGCGGTGGACGGCATCCTCGCCGTGCAGTCGCCGGCCGGGGGGCCGACGACGGTCACCGCCGAGCTGCCCTGGAGGGGCTGACACCCCCGGCCGCTGCGCCGGTCCGGCTGCCGTGCCCCCGCCCTCCCGGGCGGGGGCGGCGACCGCGGCGTCCCCGCGGTGTCCGCCTCCCGGCGCGTCCCCTCCCCCGCCCCGGTGACCGCTTCCCGGCGCGTCCCCTCCCCCGTCCCGGTGGCCGCTTCCCCGCCGTCGGCCGGCCAGTTGTCCACAGGCCGGCCCGTCGGCGACCGGCGGCTGGGATGCTGGGTCCCAGACGCGGGAACCGCGTCGTGGACATCGATTCATGGGGGATGCGGCTCGTGGTGGAGGACAGGGTTCGGGTGGTCATCGCGGAGGATTCCGTACTGCTCCGGGAGGGACTGACCCGGCTGCTGACCGACCGGGGGCACGATGTCGTCGCCGGTGTCGGGGACGGCGAGGCGCTGGTCAAGACGGTGGACGCGCTGGCGGTCGAGGACGCGCTGCCGGACGTGGTGGTCGCCGACGTGCGGATGCCGCCGACCCACACCGACGAGGGGGTGCGGGCGGCGGTGCGGCTCCGGAAGGAGCACCCGGGCATCGGCGTGCTGGTGCTGTCGCAGTACGTGGAGGAGCGGTACGCCACGGAGCTGCTGGCCGGGAGCAGCCGGGGCGTGGGCTATCTGCTGAAGGACCGGGTCGCCGACGTCCGGGAGTTCGTGGACGCGGTGGTGCGGGTGGCCCGGGGCGGCACCGCGCTGGATCCGGAGGTGGTGGCCCAGTTGCTGGGCCGCAGCCGCAAGCAGGACGTGCTGGCGGCGCTGACGCCGCGCGAGCGGGAGGTCCTCGGTCTGATGGCGGAGGGCAGGACGAACTCCGCGATCGCCCGTGAGATGCGGGTGAGCGAAGGCGCGGTGGAGAAGCACGTGAGCAGCATCTTCCTGAAGCTCGGGCTGTCGCCGAGCGACGGTGACCACCGGCGGGTGCTCGCGGTGCTGACCTATCTGAACGGCTGACGTGCGGCGCCCGCGCAGCCGGCTCCACCGGCCACTGAGCCTGCCGCAGGGCCCGGTACCGAAGGATGAGTCGGGAGCGTCGTTACCGAACGGCGCGGGGGGAGACGAAGCATGATGATCCAGGGCGTAAGGATGTCTCAGAGAGACGTCCATCATGTGAGCGGTCCAGGGAAGGCGACCCTTACGGACGTAGGGTGGGCCTTGGGACGGCCGGTGGGCCGGCTGTCTCCCGAGCGTTCCCCCGCCGACGGCGGGGTGGCCCCTTGTCTCGAGGGAGGTCCAGTTCAGTGACCAGCCAGGTCAGTAGCCCAGCCGAGCAGGCCGACGGGTCCGGCGGAGCCGGCGAGGCGGCCGGCGAGGCCGTCGTCGGGGAACAGCGTGGCGGCCCCGGCCGCAACGGTGCGGAGAAGGAAGTACGCCGTCTGGACCGGGTGATCATCCGCTTCGCGGGTGACTCGGGCGACGGTATGCAGCTCACGGGTGACCGGTTCACGTCGGAGACGGCGTCGTTCGGCAACGACCTGTCGACCCTGCCGAACTTCCCGGCCGAGATCCGCGCCCCCGCCGGCACCCTGCCGGGCGTCTCGTCCTTCCAGCTGCACTTCGCCGACCACGACATCCTCACCCCGGGTGACGCGCCGAACGTCCTGGTCGCGATGAACCCCGCCGCGCTGAAGGCGAACATCGGCGACGTGCCGCGCGGCGGCGAGATCATCGTCAACACCGACGAGTTCGCCAAGCGCGCCATGGCGAAGGTCGGTTACGAGACCTCGCCCCTGGAGGACGGGTCCCTGGACGGGTACCGGGTCCACCCGGTACCGCTGACGACCCTGACGATCGAGGCGCTCAAGGAGTTCGGCCTGTCCCGCAAGGAGGCCGAGCGTTCCAAGAACATGTTCGCGCTCGGGCTGCTCAGCTGGATGTACCACCGGCCGACCGAGGGCACCGAGAAGTTCCTGCGGCAGAAGTTCGCCAGGAAGCCGGAGATCGCCGAGGCCAATGTGGCCGCGTTCCGGGCGGGCTGGAACTTCGGCGAGACGACCGAGGACTTCGCCGTCTCCTACGAGGTGGGCCCGGCCACCAAGGCGTTCCCCACCGGCACCTACCGCAACATCTCCGGGAACCTGGCGCTGTCCTACGGCCTGATCGCCGCGTCCCGGCAGGCCGACCTGCCGCTGTACCTGGGGTCGTACCCGATCACCCCGGCCTCGGACATCCTGCACGAGCTGTCCAAGCACAAGAACTTCGGCGTCCGCACCTTCCAGGCGGAGGACGAGATCGCCGGCATCGGTGCCGCCCTGGGCGCGGCCTTCGGCGGGTCGCTGGCGGTCACCACCACGTCGGGCCCCGGTGTGGCGCTGAAGTCGGAGACCATCGGGCTCGCGGTCTCGCTGGAGCTGCCGCTACTGATCGTGGACATCCAGCGCGGCGGCCCGTCCACCGGTCTGCCGACCAAGACCGAGCAGGCCGACCTGCTCCAGGCGATGTACGGGCGCAACGGCGAGGCCCCGGTACCGGTCGTGGCACCGAGGACCCCGGCGGACTGCTTCGACGCGGCCCTGGAGGCGGCGCGTATCGCGCTGACCTACCGGACCCCGGTGTTCCTGCTCTCCGACGGTTACCTGGCCAACGGCTCGGAGCCGTGGCGCATCCCGGACCTGGAGGAGCTGCCCGACCTGGGCGTCCGGTTCGCCACCGGGCCCAACCACACCCTGCCCGACGGCACCGAGGTCTTCTGGCCGTACAAGCGCGACCCCGAGACGCTGGCCCGCCCGTGGGCGCTGCCCGGCACGCCCGGGCTGGAGCACCGCATCGGCGGCATCGAGAAGCAGGACGGCACGGGCAACATCTCCTACGACCCGGCCAACCACGACTTCATGGTCCGCACCCGGCAGGCCAAGATCGACGGCATCGACGTGCCGGAGCTGGAGGTCGACGACCCGGGTTCCGCCGCCCGCACCCTGGTGCTGGGCTGGGGCTCGACGTACGGGCCGATCACGGCGGCGGTGCGGCGGCTGCGGTCGGCCGGCGAGTCCATCGCCCAGGCCCACCTGCGCCACCTCAACCCCTTCCCGAAGAACCTCGGGGTCGTGCTCCGGCGGTACGACAAGGTCGTCGTGCCGGAGATGAACCTGGGCCAGCTCGCCACTCTCATCAGGGCGAAATATCTGGTCGACGCACACAGCTACAACCAGGTGAACGGCATGCCGTTCAAGGCCGAGCAGCTCGCCACGGCTCTCAAGGAGGCCATCCATGACTGAGGCGCTGAAGCTGGTGCCCAAGGCCGAGGCCAAGCAGTCCATGAAGGACTTCAAGTCCGACCAGGAAGTGCGCTGGTGCCCCGGTTGCGGTGACTACGCGATCCTCGCCGCCGTGCAGGGCTTCATGCCCGAGCTCGGCCTGGCGAAGGAGAACATCGTCTTCGTCTCCGGGATCGGCTGCTCCTCCCGTTTCCCGTACTACATGAACACCTACGGGATGCACTCGATCCACGGCCGTGCGCCCGCGATCGCGACCGGTCTGGCCTCCTCCCGCACCGATCTGTCCGTATGGGTCGTCACGGGCGACGGCGACGCGCTGTCCATCGGCGGCAACCACCTGATCCACGCCCTGCGGCGCAACGTCAACCTCAAGATCCTGCTGTTCAACAACCGGATCTACGGGCTCACCAAGGGGCAGTACTCCCCGACGTCCGAGGTCGGCAAGGTCACCAAGTCGACGCCGATGGGCTCGCTCGACGCGCCGTTCAACCCGGTGTCGCTGGCGATCGGCGCGGAGGCGTCGTTCGTGGCGCGGACCGTCGACTCGGACCGCAAGCACCTCACCGAGGTGCTGCGGCAGGCCGCCGACCACCCCGGCACGGCGCTGGTGGAGATCTACCAGAACTGCAACATCTTCAACGACGGCGCCTTCGAGGCACTGAAGGACAAGGAGCAGGCGGAGGAGGCGGTGATCCGCCTGGAGCACGGGCAGCCGATCCGCTTCGGCCCGGACGGCGCCAAGGGTGTCGTGCGGGACCCGGCCACCGGTGATCTGAAGGTCGTCGTGGTGACTCCGGAGAACGAGGACCGGATCCTGGTCCACGACGCCCACAGCGCGAGCCCCACCACGGCGTTCGCGCTGTCCCGGCTCGCGGACCCGGACACTCTGCACCACACGCCCATCGGGGTGTTCCGGTCCGTCGAACGTCCCGTGTACGACACGCAGATGGCCGACCAGCTCGACGCGGCCGTCGAGCTGAACGGCAAGGGCGACCTCGCCGCGCTGCTCGCGGGCAAGGACACCTGGACGGTCGTCGGCTGACGTTCCGCGGCGGGCGTCGCCGCCACCGCTCGAAGGCCCGGGTCCTCCTCAGGAGGCCCGGGCCTCGTCGTCGGCACCGTACGCCCGCCGGACGCCGCCGAGTGCCGGCCGGCGGTCCCCTCCGCCGGCCGTGACGCGCACTGTGACGGAGCTGTCATGACCGTATGCCGGTACGGGCATGACAGCCGCCCTCGCCCGGCGCTACCGTCGACGGCAGGGCGTAGCGCGGGGCACGGCGGGAAGGACGGGGCGGCCAGTGGTGGCGAAGAACGGCGGCGAGCAGCGGGCAGGACTCCTCTACGGCATCAGCGCCTACGGCATGTGGGGGCTCGTGCCGCTCTTCTGGCCGCTGCTGAAGCCTGCCGGGGCCATCGAGATCCTGGCCCACCGCATGGTCTGGTCCCTGGCCGTCGTCGGCGTGGCCCTCCTTGCCCTGCGCCGCTGGGGCTGGGTGCGCGAGCTGCTGCGCCGGCCCCGCAAGCTCGGACTCATCGCGATAGCCGCCTCGGTGATCACCGTCAACTGGGGCCTGTACATCTGGGCCGTGAACGCCGGGCAGGTCGTCGAGGCCTCGCTCGGCTACTTCATCAACCCGCTGGTCACCATCGCGATGGGGGTCCTGCTGCTCAAGGAGCGGCTCCGCCCGGCGCAGTGGGCGGCGGTCGGCACGGGCTTCGCGGCGGTGGTGGTGCTGGCGGTGGGCTACGGGCGGCCGCCGTGGATCTCCCTCATCCTGGCGTTCTCCTTCGCCATCTACGGGCTGGTGAAGAAGAAGGTCAACATCGGGGGCCTGGAGTCACTGGCGGCGGAGACCGCGATCCAGTTCCTGCCCGCGCTGGCCTTCCTGCTGTGGCTGGGCTCCCGGGGCTCGGCGCACTTCGGCACCGAGGGCGCCGGCCACGCGGCCCTGCTCGCCGCGACCGGCGTGGTCACCGCCGTGCCGCTGGTCTGTTTCGGCGCGGCGGCGATCCGGGTGCCGCTGTCCACGCTGGGGCTCCTGCAATACCTGGCGCCGGTGTTCCAGTTCCTGCTCGGCGTCGTGTACTTCCACGAGGAGATGCCGCCGGAGCGGTGGGCGGGCTTCTCGCTGGTCTGGCTGGCCCTGACGATCCTGACCTGGGACGCGCTGCGGACCTCGCGGCGTACGAGGGCGGAGGCGGCGGCCCTGCGGCGCGCGGCAGCGGCGGCGGCCGGGGCCGAGGCGGACGGGGAGGCGGCCCGTCCGGCGGACCGGCCGGTTACCGTTCCCGCCGCCCGCCCGGACGACAGCGAGCCGGGCCGCCGGGCGGACCGGCTCGCCGAGGACGCCCCGGCGACCCGGGGCCGCGCCGGCGCCTCCCGGCCGGGGGCCGCGTCCGCGGAGCGCACGCCCTAAGGAGCACGGCCTTGCCTGGCCCGGCCGCGGAGAACACGCCGATCTCCCAGCCCGCGTCGCGGGTCGGTCCGGTGGGCATCACGCTTCTCCTTCCGGATGGCCGCGGGCCCGGTGGGCCCGCACCTTCTGGCGGTTGCCGCACCGCTCCATCGCGCACCAGCGGCGGCGGCCGGGCCGGGAGGTGTCGACGAAGAGCAGCGAGCAGTCGTGGGCGCCGCACTCGCGGATCCGGCCCGCCGCCGCCCAGGCTCCGGTGAACAGGTCGATCGCGTCCCGGGCGACCATCGACAGCAGCCCGGCCACGCCCGCGCCGGGCACCCACTCCCGCCGGCCGTCCGCCGTCATCCGCACGGCCGGCGGCGGGGCGGCGGCCGCGCCGTTCACCACCGCCAGCGCGGCGGCGTCGAGCGGGCGGCCGTGCGCCCGGGCGGCGGTGAGCACGTGCAGCGCGTCGCGCAGCTCCCGGACCGCCGCCAGGTCCGGCTCCCCGACGGGTGGCAGGGGCAGGCCCGGCGGGTCGAGGCGGCTCGCCGCCACCCACTCCGCCAGCCCGGCCGGCGTGTCGAGGACCTCGTACCGGGCGAGGGGCCCGGGGCCGCCCGTGGGCAGCAGCTCCAGGCACAGGGCACCCGGGTCGAAGCGGAAGGGGCGGCCCTCCGGCGTGTACAGGGTCAGACCCGTTGCGGACTCACTCACGTAACCACTATAAGTAGTTACATGACACCGCTCCACTGGAAGCTCGTGATCGACGCCACCGACCCGCACGCGCAGACCGCCTTCTGGGCCGGGGCCCTCGGGTACCTGGCCGAGGACAACAGCGCCCACATCGACCGGCTGATGGGGCTGGGGTACGTGACGGAGACCGACACCGTCCTCGTCGGCGACCGCCGGGCGTTCCGGGATCTGGCCGCCGTCCGGCATCCGGACGATCCGTACGACGAGACGACCGGCACCGGACTGGGCAGGCGGCTGCTCTTCCAGCGCGTACCGGAACCGAAGACCGGGAAGAACCGCCTGCACCTCGATGTGCACGCCGCTCCCGGCCGGCGGGACGCGGAGGTGTCCCGGCTGGAGGCGCTGGGCGCGTCCGTGCTGCGCCACGTCAAGGAGCCGGGCGGCGAGTGGACCGTGATGGCGGACCCGGAGGGCAACGAGTTCTGCGTCCAGTAGCCGCCGGCGCGGGGGGCCTGTGGTGGTGTGCGTTCCGCGACCGTTCGGGAGCAAGAACGGTCCGATATGCGAACGCCCGTGACCGGATTACGCCCTTGACGGTAGGTCAAACTCTCGCTGAACATTCAGCACGCACATCGCACCAGTAGCTCCATCAGCTTCACCAGCTCCAACGCCCCGCGCCGATCCCGGCCCGGGGCGTCTCGCACGTTCCGTCCCATCCCCGTACGGAATCCGGAGCCCCCACATGAGCCTCTCCGCCCACCACCACATACCCAGACGCACCGCCGCCATCGCCGCGCTCGCGGTCGCCGGCCTCCTGTCCACCGCCGCACCGGCGGCCACGGCGGCCACCTCGGCACGCACCACCGCGCCCTCGGCCCCGGCGGCCACCACGGCCGCCGCCACCGCCACCGCCGCGGTGGCCGCGCCCGACATCCCCGTCGCCAACGTCAAGGCGCACCTCGCCCAGCTCCAGTCCATAGCCGGCGCCAACGGCGGCAACCGCGCCCACGGCCGCACCGGCTACAAGGCCTCGATCGACTACGTGAAGGGCAAGCTGGACGCCGCCGGATTCACCACCACCGTCCAGCAGTTCACGTACAACGGCACCACCGGCTACAACCTCATCGCCGACTGGCCCGGCGGCGACGCCAACCAGGTCGTCATGGCCGGCGCCCACCTCGACTCGGTCTCCTCCGGAGCCGGCATCAACGACAACGGCTCCGGTTCCGCCGCCGTGCTGGAGACCGCGCTCGCCGTCTCCCGCGCCCAGCTCCAGCCCGCCAAGCACCTCCGCTTCGGCTGGTGGGGCGCCGAGGAACTCGGCCTGGTCGGCTCGAAGCACTACGTCAACAACCTGCCCGCCACCGAGCGCGCCAAGGTCTCCGGCTACCTCAACTTCGACATGATCGGGTCGCCCAACCCCGGCTACTTCGTCTACGACGACGACCCCACCATCGAGAAGACCTTCAAGGACTACTTCGCCGGCCTCGGCGTCCCGACCGAGATCGAGACCGAGGGCGACGGCCGCTCCGACCACGCCTCGTTCAAGAACGTGGGCATCCCGGTCGGCGGCCTGTTCACCGGCGCGAGCCGTACGAAGACCAGCGCCCAGGCGCAGAAGTGGGGCGGCACGGCCGGGCAGGCCTTCGACCGCTGCTACCACTCCTCGTGCGACAGCACGTCCAACATCAACGACACCGCGCTCGACCGGAACAGCGACGCGGTCGCCCACGCCATCTGGACCCTGTCGGCCGGGACGACCGAACCGCCGACGGGCGACACCTACGAGAACACCGCCGACGTCGCCATCCCGGACAACGGCACGGCCGTGACCTCGACGGTCACCGTCTCGGGCCGTACCGGCAACGCCCCGGCGGCGCTCAAGGCGGGCGTCGACATCGTCCACACGTGGCGCGGCGACCTGGTCGTCGACCTGCTGGCGCCCGACGGGACGGCGTACCGCCTGAAGAACTCCAGCAGCAGCGACTCGGCCGACAACGTCCAGACCACCTACACGGTCGACGCGTCGGGCGAGGCGGCCAACGGGGCGTGGAAGCTGCGCGTCCAGGACGTGGCCGCACAGGACACCGGCTACATCAACGCCTTCCGCCTCACGTTCTGAACCCAGCCGTTCCGGACCTGAAGCGGCAGTGCCCCGCCCGGGAGTCCACCCGGGCGGGGCACCACCATGACACCGCTACTTCGTGGCGTCGCCGTTCGCCGCGGCGACCAGCGTCCCGGGGCTCACCGCGCCCACGTAGACCCTGCCGTCGTCGGTCATCAGGGCGTTGACCAGACGGGTCTTGAAGACCGTGCCGGAGCCGAACTTGCCGGTCACCTTGTCCCCCAGCGCGTCCAGGAACCCCTGCGCCTCCGCCGGCACGTCCGACGGGGCGTCCGACGGGGCACCGGCGGGAAGGCCGCCGCCCGGGCCGGCGAGCCGGGCGACCGACGTCCAGCCCCGGCCGATGACGTCGAAGCCCTCCCCGCCCGCGAACTCCTCCGGGACGGCCGGCAGCCCCTTGCCGTCCCCGGGCACCTTGCCGCCCTCGGGGCCCTTGCCGGGGGCCGGCGCGGGGCCCTCGGGCTCCTCCGTCACCTTCGTGCCCTTCGGAGGCGTGAAGGTGAACGCCGAGGCGTCCGGGCGGGCGAAGTCCACCGTGGTGAAGCCCGCGTCGATCGCGGCCTTGCCGCCCCCGCTCGGGGTGAGCGTGAACTTCAGCGGTACGCCGTTGGCCGCGTCGACCGCGACCTTGATCGACCCGATCGTCGAGCCGCTCTGCTTGGGCTTGATCACCAGCTGGTACGCGTCCCGCCCGGCGATCCGCGCCGTGCCGTCCACCGTCACCGACGTCGTGGCGTCGACGGCCTTCAGCGCCTCGTCCACCAAGTCCTTGGGGGTGGCCGGGAGCCGCGGCTCACGGTCCTCCGCGCCGCCCGCCGGACCGGCGTCGGACGAGTGCACGGCCTCCTTCGACGCGCCGTCGTAGATCCAGGCGTCCTTCCCGTCGTGCACCAGGCTGTACTGGGCGGACGCTCCGTCCACGAAGTCCAGCCGCTGCTTGTCGGGGCCGTCCGCCGCCACCCGCAGGGTGTGCGTGCCGGACGCCAGCTCCATCAGCTTGCCCGTCTCGGCGCCGCCCGGGCCTCCCGCGCCGCCCAGCCCGGCCAGCGACGGGAGCCCCAGGTCGGTCGTCACCTTCACCGTGCCGGACAACTGCTGCACGTCCGACGCGGCGATTTTCTCCACCAGTTGCTGTGCCGTGATCCCCGGCAGATCGGGGTCGCCGGACGCCGCGAGCGCCGGGACCAGCCCGATCGTCGCCGCCGCCACCCCCGCCACCGCGACCGGGACCGCGTACCGTGCCGTCCTCCGGCGTCCGGCGCTGTCGTTCGGTGCCATGTGTGCCTACCTCCACAGGTCAGCGATCCATCCTGGATCCATCTGACCAAGCGGGCACCCCCCGGGGCGTCAGACCCCGGGCTGGACTTCCGTACTGCTCAGGGATGACAACGACCCCGAGGAAACCGGGTTAGCCCGCGCGGTGCACCACCAGGTCGCACAGCTCCTCCAGCGCGGACTTCGCGTAGCAGTCCGGCAGCGGGGCCAGCGTCGCCCGCGCCTCCTGGGCGTACCGGACGGTGTCCCGCCGCGCCTGCTCCAGCGCCGGGTGGACGCGCAGCCGGCGCAGCGCCTCCGCGTGCCGGGCGTCGTCCGTGAGGTCGCCGTCCAGCAGCGCGACCAGCTCCCGGTCCTCCGCCGCGCCACCCGCGGCCGCACGGGCGCGCAGGAGCAGCACGGGCAGGGTGGGGATGCCCTCCCGCAGGTCGGTGCCCGGGGTCTTGCCCGACTCGTGGGAGTCGGAGGCGATGTCCAGGACGTCGTCGGCGAGCTGGAAGGCGACGCCGAGCCGCTCGCCGTACTGCGTGAGGATGTCCACGACCCGCTCGTCCGCGCCCGACATCATCGCGCCGAAACGGCCCGAGACGGCGATCAGCGAGCCGGTCTTGCCGGCGATCACGTCGAGGTAGTGGTCGACCGGGTCGCGTCCGTCGCGCGGACCGGCCGTCTCCAGGATCTGCCCGGTGACCAGGCGTTCGAACGCCTCGGCCTGGACGCGTACCGCCTCCGGGCCGAGGTCCGCCAGGATGTGCGAGGCGCGCGCGAAGAGAAAGTCACCCGTCAGGACGGCCACCGAGTTGCCCCAGCGGGCGTTGGCGCTGTCCACCCCACGGCGTACGTCGGCCTCGTCCATGACGTCGTCGTGGTACAGGGTCGCCAGGTGGGTGAGCTCGACGACGACGGCGGAGGGCACGACGCCCGGCGCGTGCGGATCGCCGAACTGGGCGGAGAGCATCACCAGCAGCGGACGGAAGCGCTTGCCGCCCGCCCGTACCAGGTGCTGTGCCGCCTCCGTGATGAACGGCACCTCGCTCTTGGTGGCATCGAGGAGCCCTGCCTCGACGGCCGCCAATCCGGTCTGGACATCGGCCTCAAGAGCCTGGTCCCGCACGCTCAGCCCGAACGGCCCGACTGCGGTCACGAGGGGGTCTCCTGTCTGCTGACGATCACACGGATTGTCGATGTGTCGCTGGATTCACTCAAGTCAGCGTATCCGGTCCCCTTCTGATCACCGTGGGCGCCTTCCACCCTCCCCCGGTATGTTCAAGAACAGCTCATATGATCAAAAGAGACCGCTTTGTCCCGTACCGCCGAGGCCACCGGGAGGAGGCCGCCGAGGCACCGGCGGGGCAGCCGCCAGGAACACCGACGAGACGGGTCCCGAGGCCCCATGAAGATCCGCACCGCCTTCCCGTACGAAACGGTCCACGAGGACGTCCGCGTGCCGCTCGCGGACGGCACCCTGCTGTACGCCCGGGTCTGGCGCCCGCTCACCGACGAGCCCGTCCCGGCCCTCCTCGAGTACCAGCCGGACCGGCTGACCGACTGGACCGCGCCCCGCGACGCGCAGCGCCATCCCTGGTACGCGGGCCACGGCTACGCCTCGGTACGGGTCGACGCGCGCGGGCACGGCAACAGCGAGGGCCTGCCGCACGACCCGTGGTCCGGGGCCGCGCTCGCCGACGGCGCGGAGGTGGTCGCCTGGCTGGCCGCCCGGCCGTGGTGCGCGGGCCGGGTGGGGATGTTCGGCATCGGCCGGGGCGGCTCCCTCGCGCTGCGGCTGGCCGCCGGGGCCCCGGGGCCGCTCCGGGCGGTCGTCGCGGTTTGCTGCCCCGACGGGCGGGAGGAGGGCTCCGGGGACCGCCACCTGGGCGGCGCGGCCGTCGCCGACGGGTCACCCGCACGGGCGGCCACGCTGCTCGCCTACGCCGCCCGTCCGCCTGACCCGCGGTACGTGGGGGACGCCTGGCGCGACATGTGGCTGACGCGCCTGGAAGCGCTGGAGCCACCCGTCCCCGCCCGGCCGGCGGAGCCGGAGGCCCCGGACGAGCCCGCCCCGGCCCCCGCCGAACCCGGCCCCGGGGGCGTGGCCGTCCTGGCCGTGGGCGGGTGGAGCGACCCGTACCGCGACACCGTCCTCCGGCTCGTCGAGCGGCTGCCGGCCGGGCGGGTGCGGGGGATCATCGGGCCCTGGGGGCACCGGTACCCGGACCGGGAGGGGGAGCCCGGGCCGGCGATCGGCTTCCTCCAGGAGACGCTCCGCTGGTGGGACCACCACCTGAAGGACCGGCCCACCGGCGTCATGGCCGAGCCCCTCCTCCGCTCCTGGATCTCCGGGGCCGGGCGGCCCGGCCGCTGGGTGGCCGACGGCGCCTGGCCCTCGCCGGACGTCACGCCGGTCACGTACGCCCTCCTGGGACCGCCCGTGCTGGTGCGCTCCCCGCAGCAGACGGGCCTGGACGCCGGCCGCCCCGTCCCGTCCGGCGACGACTCCGGCCCACCGCCCGACCAGCGGGCCGAGGACGCCCACTCGGCGTGCTTCGACTTCCCCGTCCCGCCGGGCGGGGCGCCCGTCGAGATCCTCGGCCGCCCCCGCGTCACCCTGGCGCTGCGCACCGACGCCCCCACCGGGCAGGTCACCGTGCGCCTCTGCGACGTCGCGCCCGACGGCTCGTCCACCCTCGTCACCCGGGGCTCCCTGGGCTTCTCCGGCCGGCCCGCCGGCCCGGTGGAGGTGGTCGTCGACCTGGACGGCACGGGGTACGCCTTCGCGCCCGGCCACCGTGTCCGGCTCGCGGTCTCCTCCGCGTACTGGCCCTGCCTCTGGCCCGGCCCGCACACCGCCGGTTTCACCGTCGACCCCGGCGCCGGCGCCCTCCGGCTGCCGGTCCGCGCCCCCGGCGCCGACGGCCCGGCAGCCGCCCCCGCCTTCGGCGGACCCGAACAGGCCCCGCCCCTCGGCGTCACCGTCCCGGCCACCCTCGACGAGACGCGGACCCGGCCGCCCGCGCGCCGGATCGTCCGGGACGTCGATGAGGGCCTGTGGCGTCTGGAGGACGCGCCCCGCCCCGGCGGAACCCGCGCCTACCCCGACGGGCTGGAGATCACCGAGAGCGCCCTGGAGACGTGGACGATCACGGAGCGGGACCCCCTGTCCGCGCGGACCCGCTCGGAGTGGAAGATCCGTCTGCATCGCCCCGACCTGCCCTGGAACGTCACCGTCGACACCCGCTCCGAGGTGCGCTGCGACGCCACCCATTTCCTCACCTCCGACGAGGTGATCTGCACGGAAGGCTCCGAGGTGGTGTTCCACCACACCTGGGAGAAGCGCGTTGCCCGTACGCCCGGCTGATCTAACGTGTCCCCCACACACGTGGAAAGCGAGGCAAGCACCGATGCCCGAGCAGAGCCCGCTCGACCTGACCGAAGGCGACCCCTTCGGCCCGCACAACCTTCCGTACGGCGTCTTCACCACCGCCGACGAGCCCGGCCGCCGCCGGCTCGGCGTCCGCATCGGCGACCACGTCCTGGACGCGGGGGCGGCCGCGCACGCGCTGGGCTCGCCGTACGCGGCCCTGCTGGCCCAGCCGAGTCTCAACCCGCTGCTCGCCGCCGGCCGTACGGCCTGGCGCGACGTCCGCCGCGCGCTCACCGCCTGGCTGACGGTCCCGGCGCACCGCCCCGACATAGAGCCGCTGCTGCACCCCCTCGCCGGCGTGACGCTCCACCTGCCGTACGAGGTCGCCGACTACGTCGACTTCTACGCCTCCGAGCACCACGCCACCAACGTCGGCAGGATCTTCCGCCCGGACGGGGAGCCCCTCACCCCGAACTGGAAGCACCTGCCGATCGGCTACCACGGCCGGTCCGGCACGGTCGTCGTCTCCGGTACGGACATCGTCCGCCCTGCCGGGCAGCGCAAGGCGCCCGCGGACCCGGCGCCGGTCTTCGGCCCGTCCGTCAAGCTGGACATCGAGGCGGAGGTCGGCTTCCTGGTCGGCACCCCCTCCGAGCTCGGCCGGCCCGTGCCCCTCGCGTCCTTCCGGGACCACGTCTTCGGCCTGACGCTCCTCAACGACTGGTCGGCCCGCGACATCCAGGCGTGGGAGTACGTCCCCCTCGGCCCCTTCCTGGGCAAGTCCTTCGCGACCTCCGTGTCCGCCTGGGTGACCCCCCTGGAGGCGCTGGACGCCGCCCGGGTGGCGCCGCCCGCCCGGGACTTCCCGCTGCTCCCCTACCTGGACGACGCCACCGACGACGAGCCGGGCGGCTTCGACCTGCACATCACCGTGCGCATCAACGGCGAGACGGTCTCCGAGCCGCCCTTCTCGACCATGTACTGGACGGCCGCGCAGCAGCTCGCGCACATGACGGTCAACGGCGCCTCGCTCCGTACCGGCGACCTGTTCGGCTCCGGCACGGTCAGCGGCCCGGAGGTGCACCAGCGCGGCTCGCTCCTGGAGCTGACCTGGAACGGCCAGGAGCCGGTCGAACTGTCCACCGGCAAGCGGACGTTCCTGGAGGACGGCGACGAGGTCGTGCTGACCGCCTGGGCCCCGGGCCCGGACGGCACGAAGGTGGGTCTCGGCGAGGTCGCCGGCCGGATCACCGCCGCGCGCTGACCCGCACCGGCCACCCGCCGCCGGGCGCGGGCCGCAACCGGCCACCCGCCGCCGGGCGCCGGCCGGACGGCCCGCCCGGCGGCGCCGCCGGAGGACGGCGGTGCGGGCCGGCGGGCGGGCCGTGGGGGGAGCCCGCCGCGGCCCCGCACCACCGGAGCGGCGGCACGGGTCCCCCGCCCGTTCCCCCGCCCGCTCGTGGCCGGCCGGTCAGCCGGCCCGCCACAGGGCCGGCGCCTTCGGCGGCTCCCAGCCCGGCTGCGCGGTGTGGCCCTGGAGGCACCCGTAGGCCAGGCCCCCGTACGTGACGCGGTCACCCGGCCGGTACGTGGTGCCCGCCGCCCAGGTGGAGCCACCGGGCGGCGGGGTCGGGTCCGGGCCGGGCCCGGGGGTCTGCGGCACCTCCAGGACGTAGTCGAACGCCGCCTCCCGGCCGCCCCCCGCGTCCCGCACGGTCATCAGCAGCCGGGGGTCGAACAGCGCGTCGGTGTTGTTGCGGGGCTCCCCGGGGAAGTAAAGCTGGGTCGTCAGCACCGGGCGGCCGGGCGCCTGGAGCTTGACGTGCAGGTGCCTGGTCCGGCCCGGGTACAGCCCCGGCACGATGGTGGTCAGGGTGAACGCCCCGCCCTCGCCGGTGAACTGGTGGCCACGGAAGCGGAAGCCCGTGTTGTCGTACGCCCCGTTGGCGTCGGCCTGCCAGAAGTCCAGCAGCACCCCGCTCAGCGGGCGGCAGGCGAGTCCGAAGACGTAGCCGCTGACGGTGAGGCGGGTGCCCGGTGCGCCGGGCTCCAGCAGGGAGGTGCGCCGGGGCGAGTGGGGCTTGAAGTAGGGGCCTTCCATCTGCGGCGGGGTGGGGTCGTCGCCGTCGTCGCAGGCCGGGGTGGGCGCGGGCGCGGTGCCGGTCGCGGTGGTGCCGGCCAGGGCCGTACGGGCCAGCGCCGGTACGCCCATCAGCGCGGCGGGCGCGGTGACTCCGGCGGCGAGCGCGGCGCGCAGCACGGTCTTGCGGCTGGGGTGTCCGTCCATGCCAGCTCCTCGTGAAGGGGGGCGTCGGGGATCGGCACCGAACCTACGCAGCCGGTCCCGGGCGGGCGATGGACTCGATCCGGTGGTCGTGGTGAATATCGCCGCCGCGCCGGAACGCGCCGGGGCTCAGGCCGGTCTCGCGCCGGAAGAAGCGGCAGAAGTACGCCGGATCGGCGAAGCCGACGCGGGCCGCGACCTGCCGCACCGTCAGCCCGGTGTGCGCCAGCAGTCGTTTGGCCTCGTGGGTGCGGGCCTCCCGGACCAGTTGCCCGGGGGTCCGGCCGGTGGCGGCCTTGACCGTCTCGGTGAGGTAGCCGGTCGTGACGCCGATGCGGTCGGCGCAGGCGCGTACCGACCACAGCCCGGGATCGGTGCGGGCGAGGAGCCGGGCGAAGGCGTCGGCGACCGCCCCGGGGCGGGTGGTGCCGGGGGCGGTGCCGACGGCGGGGCCGGGTAGCCGGGCGGCCCGGACGACCAGGACGTGCAGCAGGGCCCGCAGGACGCTGGGGAACCCCTCGGCCCCGCGCCGGTACTCGTCGTGGAGGTCGGCCGTCAGACGGGCGATCCGGTCGTGCTCGTGGTCGTCGAGCGTCAGCCAGGGGCGTTCGGCGAAGCCCCGCAGCACGTCCCGGTCGCCGGGGTGATCGAGCAGGAAGTCCTCGGTGAAGAGCACCACGGTTCCGTCGAGCCCCCTCGCGTCCTCCCAGTGGTGGACCTGCCCCGGTGCGATCACGCACAGGTGGGGCGGGTCCAGTTCGAACCGGGCGAGGTCCAGCACGTGCGCGCCGGTTCCGGCGGTGATGTGGACGATCTCGTAGAAGGTGTGCCGGTGCGGGAAGTCGGCCCTCGACATCGGCCCGATGGTGTCGAAGGTGCCGATCGCGAACGGCAGGGCGTTGGGCATGGGCACTTCGAGGCGGTGCATGGGCAGGACGCCCTCCTCGGGTGCGGTGCAGGGCGTGCCGGGTAACACGGTGGTGCCGCGCATCGTTCGCTCCCCTTCACATGGTCCAGACCAATCCGGTGGTGTCACGATGGCACGCGTACGCAGGGCCCGGCACCCCCACTCGGGTACCGGGCCCTGCGCGACGGCCTGCCGGCCGGACCTCAGCGGACGAAGACGCCCGCCTGGCCGGCCAGATCGAGGAAGTACTGCGGTGCGACGCCCAGCACCAGCGTGACGGCGACGCCGACGGCGATGGTCGTCATGGTCAGCGGCGACGGCACGGCGACCGTCGGCCCCTCCGGCTTGGGCTCACTGAAGAACATCAGCACGATGACCCTGATGTAGAAGAACGCGGCGATCGCCGACGAGATGACGCCGACCACCACCAGCGTCCCCGCGCCGCCCTCGGCCGCCGCCTTGAAGACGGCGAACTTGCCGGAGAACCCGGAGGTGAGCGGGATGCCGGCGAAGGCGAGCAGGAACACCGCGAACACGGCCGCGACGAGTGGCGAACGCCGCCCGAGCCCGGCCCACTTGGACAGGTGTGTGGCCTCGCCGCCCGCGTCCCGCACCAGGGTGACGACGGCGAAGGCGCCGACCGTCACGAAGGAGTAGGCGCCCAGGTAGAACAGCACGGACGACACCCCGTCGGGCGTGGCCGCGATGACACCGGCGAGGATGAACCCGGCGTGGGCGATGGACGAGTAGGCGAGCAGCCGCTTGATGTCGGTCTGGGTGATGGCGACGACCGCGCCGCCCAGCATGGTGACGATGGCGACGCCCCACATGACGGGCCGCCAGTCCCAGCGGAGCCCGGGGAGGACCACGTACAGCAGGCGCAGCATCGCGCCGAACGCGGCGACCTTCGTCGCGGCCGCCATGAAGCCGGTGACCGGTGTGGGGGCGCCCTGGTAGACGTCCGGGGTCCACATGTGGAACGGCACCGCGCCGACCTTGAACAGCAGCCCCATCAGCACCATGGCGAAGCCGATGAGCAGCAGGACGTCATTGCCCATGGTCTGGGCGAGCGCCGGGGTGATGTCGCCGACCGAGCCGTCCACCACATCGGCGATGCGGGCGTACGACACGGAGCCCGCGTAGCCGTACAGCAGGGCGATGCCGAACAGCAGGAAGGCCGAGGAGAAGGCGCCCAGCAGGAAGTACTTGACCGCGGCCTCCTGCGACATCAGCCGCTTGCGGCGGGCGACGGCGCACAGCAGGTACAGCGGCAGGGAGAAGACCTCCAGCGCGATGAACAGCGTCAGCAGGTCGTTGGCCGCCGGGAAGACGAGCATCCCGCCCACGGCGAACAGCACCAGCGGGAAGACCTCGCTGGTGGTGAACCCGGCCTTGACGGCGGCCTTCTCGTGGTCGCTGCCGGGCACGGCGGCCGCCTCGGCGGCGAACGAGTCGACCCGGTGCCCGTGGTGGGCGGGGTCGAGCCGCCGCTCGGCGAAGGTGAAGACGGCGACCAGCGAGGCCAGCAGGATGGTGCCCTGGAGGAACAGCGCGGGCCCGTCGACCGCGATGGCGCCCATCGCGACGATGCCGGCCTTGGTGGTGGCGTGCCCGCCGGCCGCCAGGGCGACGACCGCCGCGAAGGAGGCGGCGAGCGCCACGACGGTGAGGAACACCTGGGCGTGGTAGCGGACCCGGCGCGGCACGAAGGCCTCCAGCAGCACGCCCACCACGGCGGCGCCCACCACGATCAGCGTGGGTGCGAGCTGGGCGTACTCGATGGCCGGTGCGCCGATCTTGTCGGCGGCGGCCGGTTCGGCCGCCGCTGTCCACAGGCTGTGGACAGCGGCTGCGGCTGTTGCGCTCACTTGGCCGCCTCCACATCTTCAGCAGGTACGGTCGGTTCCGGGTCCTTCTGGTGCACGTCGGACATGGTGTGCCGGACGGCCGGGTCGACGATCTCGGTCAGCGGCTTCGGGTACACGCCCAGGAGCAGCAGCAGGGCGATCAGCGGGGCGACCACCACCAGTTCCCGCGCCTTGAGGTCGGGCATCGCCCGCACCTCCTCCTTCACCGGGCCCGTCATCGTGCGCTGGTAGAGCACCAGCGTGTAGAGCGCGGCGAGCACGATGCCGGTGGTGGCGATGACGCCCGCCACCGGGTACCGGGCGAACGTGCCGACCAGCACCAGGAATTCGGAGACAAAGGGGGCGAGGCCGGGGAGCGAGAGCGTGGCCAGGCCGCCGATGAGGAACGTCCCGGCCAGGACCGGCGCCACCTTCTGCACCCCGCCGTAGTCCGCGATGAGCCGCGACCCGCGCCGGGTGATCAGGAAGCCGGCCACCAGCATCAGCGCGGCCGTCGAGATCCCGTGGTTGACCATGTACAGCGTCGCCCCGGACTGGCCCTGGCTGGTCATCGCGAAGATGCCCATGATGATGAAGCCGAAGTGGGAGATCGACGCGTAGGCGACCAGCCGCTTGATGTCCCGCTGGCCGACCGCGAGCAGCGCCCCGTAGACGATGCTGATCAGCGCCAGCACGATGATCGCCGGGGTGGCCCACTTCGACGCCTCGGGGAAGAGCTGGAGGCAGAAGCGGAGCATCGCGAAGGTGCCGACCTTGTCGACGACGGCGGTGATGAGCACCGCCACCGGCGCGGTCGCCTCGCCCATCGCGTTGGGCAGCCAGGTGTGCAGCGGCCACAGCGGGGCCTTCACCGCGAAGGCGAAGAAGAACCCGAGGAAGAGCAGCCGCTCGGTGGTGGTGGCCATCTCCAGCGACCCGCTCGCCCGGGCCTCGGCGATCTCCGTGAGGGAGAAGCTCCCGGCGACCACGTACAGCCCGATGACGGCGGCCAGCATGATCAGTCCGCCGACCAGGTTGTAGAGCAGGAACTTGACGGCGGCGTAGGACCGCTGGGCCGCCGCGTTCTCGTCCGTGCCCGTGTGGGCGCGGTCCCCGAAGCCGCCGATGAGGAAGTACATCGGGATGAGCATGGCTTCGAAGAGGATGTAGAAGAGGAAGACGTCGGTGGCCTCGAAGGAGAGGATCACCATCGCCTCGACCATGAGGATCAGGGCGAAGAAGCCCTGGGTCGGACGCCAGTGAAGAGGGGACCGGGTCTCCTCGGGGCCTCCCCCGCTCGAGCGGAGCCGAGAGCTCGGGGAAGGGTCGGCGTCGTGCCAGCCCGCCAGGATGATGAACGGGATCAGCAGCGCGGTGAGCGCGATCAGCGCCACCCCGATGCCGTCCACACCCAGTTCGTACCGGACGCCGAAGTCCGCGATCCAGGAGTGGGACTCGGTGAGCTGGTAGCGCGCGCCGCCCGGTTCGAACCGGACGGCCACGGCCGCGGCCAGGCCCAGCGTGGCCAGCGAGACCAGCAGGGCCAGCCACTTGGCGGCCGTGCGGCGCTCGGCCGGGACGGCGGCGGTGAGGATCGCGCCGGCGGCCGGGACGGCCGCCGTCAGCGTCAGGAGCGGGAACGACATGGCGTCACACCCCCCTCATCAGCAGGGTCGCGGCGATCAGCACCGCCGTACCTCCGAACATCGAGACCGCGTAGGAGCGGGCGAAGCCGTTCTGCATCCTGCGCAGCCGGCCGGACAGTCCGCCGACCGACGCGGCGGTGCCGTTGACCACCCCGTCGACCACGGTGTGGTCCAGGTAGACCAGCGAGCGGGTGAGGTGCTCGCCGCCGCGCACCAGGACGATGTGGTTGAAGTCGTCCTGGAGCAGGTCGCGCCGGGCGGCGCGGGTGAGCAGCGAGCCGCGCGGGGCGACGACCGGGACGGGCCGGCGGCCGTACTGCGCGTACGCGATGCCGACGCCGATCAGCAGGACGACGACCGTGGAGGCGGTCACCGCGCCCGCGCCGATCGGCGGGTGTCCGTGCTCGAACTCGGTCACCGGCTTCAGCCAGTCGACGAAGGCGCTGTTGAGGGAGAAGAGACCGCCCGCGAAGACCGAACCGAAGGCCAGCACGATCATCGGGACGGTCATGGACTTCGGGGACTCGTGCGGGTGCGGCATCCGGCCGGCGTGGCCCTCGGCGGCCGGTTCGGCGCTGGGCACCGCGTCGGCGTCGGGGGCGGGCTGCCAGCGCTTCTCGCCGAAGAAGGTCATGAGCATCACCCGGGTCATGTAGTACGCGGTGATGCCGGCGCCCAGCAGGGTGACCGCGCCGAGGATCCAGCCCTCGGTGCCCCCCTTGGCGAAGGCCGCCTCGATGATCTTGTCCTTGGACCAGAAGCCGGACAGCCCCGGGAAGCCGATGATCGCCAGGTAGCCGAGTCCGAAAGTGACGAAGGTGACCGGCATGTACTTCCTGAGGCCGCCGTACTTCCGCATGTCGACCTCGTCGTTCATGCCGTGCATGACCGAACCGGCGCCGAGGAACAGCCCGGCCTTGAAGAAGCCGTGCGTCACCAGGTGCATGATCGCGAAGGCGTACCCGATCGGGCCGAGTCCGGCCGCCAGGATCATGTAGCCGATCTGCGACATCGTCGAACCGGCGAGCGCCTTCTTGATGTCGTCCTTGGCACAACCGACGATCGCACCGAAGAGAAGCGTGACCGCGCCGACCACCACGACCGCCGCTTGCGCGTCCGGGGCGGCGTTGAAGATGGCGCCCGACCTGGTGATCAGGTAGACGCCGGCGGTCACCATCGTGGCCGCGTGGATGAGGGCCGAGACGGGGGTCGGGCCCTCCATCGCGTCCCCGAGCCAGGACTGGAGCGGCACCTGCGCGGACTTGCCGCACGCGGCGAGCAGCAGCATCAGCCCGATGGCCGTCAGCACGCCCTCGCCCGCCCCGTCCGCCGCCGACAGCACCGGGCCGAAGGCGAACGTCCCGAAGGTGGTGAACATCAGCATGATGGCGATGGACAGCCCGATGTCGCCGACCCGGTTGACCAGGAAGGCCTTCTTCGCGGCGGTGGCCGCGCTGGGCTTGTGCTGCCAGAAGCCGATCAGGAGGTACGAGGCGAGGCCGACGCCCTCCCAGCCGAAGTACAGCAGCAGGTAGTTGTCGGCGAGGACCAGCAGCAGCATCGCCGCCAGGAACAGGTTCAGGTAGCCGAAGAAGCGGCGCCGGCGCTCGTCATGGGCCATGTACCCGATCGAGTACACATGGATGAGCGTGCCGACGCCGGTGATGAGCAGGACGAACGTCATCGACAACTGGTCGAGCCGGAAGGCGATGTCCGCGCGGAAGCTCTCCACCGGCACCCAGCTGAACAGGTACTGGTGCAGTGCCCGGTCCTCGGCGCCCCTGCCCAGCATGTCGAAGAAGAGCACCGCCCCGATGACGAAGGAGGCGGCGGCGAGCAGGGTGCCGAGCCAGTGCCCGGCCCGGTCGAGCCGGCGGCCGCCGCACAACAGGACGGCCGCTCCCAGCAGGGGCGCCGCGACGAGCAGCGCGATCAGATTCTCCACGATTCAGCCCCTCACAGCTTCATCAGGCTGGCGTCGTCGACCGAGGCCGAGTGGCGGGAACGGAACAGCGACACGATGATCGCGAGGCCGACCACGACCTCCGCGGCGGCGACGACCATCGTGAAGAAGGCGATGATCTGGCCGTCGAGATTGCCGTGCATACGGGAGAAGGCGACGAACGCCAGGTTGCAGGCGTTGAGCATCAGCTCCACGCACATGAACACGACGATCGCGTTCCGCCGGATCAGCACCCCGGCCGCGCCGATGGTGAACAACAGGGCGGCCAGGTACAGGTAGTTGACCGGATTCACTGCGCGTTCTCCTCCTTGCGGTCCTGCGGCCTCGACGCCTGGGGCTCCGACGGGCCGCGGCCCAGGCGCTCCTCCGCGCGCTGCTCCAGCGCCTTGAGGTCCTCCAGCGCCTGCCGGGAGACGTCGCGGATCTGGCCGCGATCCCGCAGCGTCCTGCTGACGGTGAGGTCGGACGGGGTGCCGTCGGGGAGCAGGCCGGCGATGTCCACGGCGTTGTGCCGGGCGTAGACGCCGGGCGCCGGGAGCGGCGGCAGGTGCTTGCCCTCCCGCACCCGCTGCTCGGAGAGCTCCCGCTGGGTGCGGGCCGGCTCCGTGCGCTCCCGGTGCGTCAGCAGCATCGCGCCGACGGTGGCGGTGATCAGGAGCGCGCCGGTGATCTCGAAGGCGAAGACGTACGTGGTGAAGATCAGGGCGGCGAGGCCCTCGACGTTGCCGCCGGCGTTCGCCGTGCCGAGGCCCTCGAAGGTGTCCAGCGAGGCCCGGCCGATGCCGGTGACCAGCAGGATGCCGAAGCCGAGTCCGCAGCCGGCGGCCAGCCAGCGCTGGCCCTTGAGGGTCTCCTTCAGCGAGTCGGCGGCGGTGACGCCGACGAGCATGACGACGAAGAGGAACAGCATCATGATCGCGCCGGTGTAGACGATGATCTGCACGACGCCCAGGAAGTACGCCCCGTTGGCGAGGTAGAAGACCGCCAGGATGATCATGGTGGCGGCCAGGCTCAGCGCGCTGTGGACGGCCTTCTTCATCAGGATCGTGCCCAGCGCGCCGACGACGGCGACGGTGCCGAGCACCCAGAACTGCACGGCCTCACCGGTGGAGGCCGCGGCGGCGAGCGCGCTCATGCGCCGATCACCTTCTTCGACGCGGGCTCGTCGTCACCGAAGTCCGACGCGCCCTCCTGCGGCTTCCCGTCCCCGCCCTCGCCCTTGCTCACGGCCGCCTGCGGGACCGTGCCGGGGGCGGCCTCGGTGACCAGGCCCCGGTAGTAGTCCTGTTCGGTCATGCCGGGGAAGATCGCGTGCGGCGCGTCGACCATGCCCTCCTCCAGACCCGCGAGGAGCTGCTCCTTGGTGTAGATCAGGTTCTCGCGGGAGCTGTCGGCCAGTTCGAACTCGTTCGTCATCGTCAGCGCCCGGGTGGGGCAGGCCTCGATGCACAGTCCGCACAGGATGCAGCGGGCGTAGTTGATCTGGTAGACGCGGCCGTACCGCTCGCCCGGCGAGTACCGCTCCTCGTCGGTGTTGTCCGCGCCCTCCACGTAGATGGCGTCGGCCGGGCAGGCCCACGCGCACAGTTCGCAGCCGACGCACTTCTCCAGGCCGTCCGGGTGCCGGTTGAGCTGGTGCCGGCCGTGGAAGCGGGGTGCCGTGGTCTTCGGCTGCTCCGGGTACTGCTCGGTCAGCCGCTTCTTGAACATGGCCTTGAAGGTCACGCCGAAGCCGGCGACCGGATTCTGGAAGTTGCCCTCAGACACCGTCGGCCTCCTTTCCGTCACGTTCGGTTTCGGCGCCGCCACTGACGATCAGCTCGCGCTGGGAACGCGGCCGCCTGCGGGGCACCGGCGGCAGGGTCTGGCCGGGCAGCGGGGGCACGGGGAACCCGCCGGCCATCGGGTCGAACTCGGCGGGCGGCGCGCCCGTCCCCGTCTCGTCACCGGCCTTCCTGCCGCGGAAGACGTCGGCCACGAAGGAGAGCAGCAGGACCGCGATGACCGCGCCCGCCACGTACAGCACGATCTCCTGGAAGTCGTAGTTCTCGTTGCGCAGCGCCCGCACCGTCGCCACGAGCATCAGCCAGACGACCGAGACGGGGATGAGGACCTTCCAGCCGAGCTTCATGAGCTGGTCGTAGCGGACGCGGGGCAGGGTGCCGCGCAGCCAGATGAAGAAGAACAGCAGTAGCTGCACCTTGATGACGAACCAGAGCATCGGCCACCAGCCGTGGTTCGCGCCCTCCCAGAAGGTGGAGACCGGGTACGGGGCCCGCCAGCCGCCCAGGAAGAGCGTCACCGACACCGCCGATACGGTCACCATGTTCACGTACTCGGCGAGCATGAACATCGCGAACTTGATGGAGCTGTACTCGGTGTTGAAGCCGCCGACCAGGTCGCCCTCGGACTCGGGCATGTCGAACGGGGCGCGGTTGGTCTCGCCGACCATCGTGACGATGTAGATGATGAAGGAGACCGGCAGCAGGATGATGTACCAGCGGTCCGCCTGCGCCTCGACGATCGCCGACGTCGACATCGACCCGGAGTAGAGGAAGACGGAGGCGAACGCGGCACCCATCGCGATCTCGTAGGAGATCATCTGCGCGCACGAGCGCAGACCGCCCAGCAGCGGGTACGTGGAGCCGGAGGACCAGCCGGCCAGCACGATGCCGTAGATGCCGACCGAGGCGACCGCGAGGACGTAGAGCATCGCGATCGGCAGGTCGGTGAGCTGCATCGTGGTGCGCTGGCCGAAGATCGAGACCTCGTTGCCGGCCGGGCCGAAGGGGATCACCGCGATCGCCATGAAGGCGGGGATGGCGGCGATCACCGGGGCGAGGACGTAGACGACCTTGTCGGCCCGCTTGACGATCACGTCCTCCTTCAGCATCAGCTTGACGCCGTCCGCGAGGGACTGGAGGAGGCCCCAGGGGCCGTGCCGGTTGGGGCCGATGCGCAACTGCATCCAGGCGACGACCTTGCGCTCCCACACGATGGAGAAGAGCACGGTGATCATCAGGAAGGCGAAGCAGAAGACCGCCTTGACCGCCACGAGCCACCAGGGGTCGCGGCCGAACAGGGACAGGTCCTCCGCCGCCAGGGTGTAGGGGATCATGCCTCCACCTCCGTGCGGGCCGCGGAGCGCGGGGTCGTCGGGGCGAGGCGGACCAGCCGGCCGGGCACGGTACCCAGGGCGGACAGGGCGCCGCCGGGGGTCGAGTGCAGCGGCAGCCAGACCACCCGGTCGGGCATCACGGTCACTTCCAGGGGCAGTTCGACGGACCCGGCCGGGCCCGTCACCGTCAGCGGGTCGCCGTCCTTGACGCCCGTCTCCGCCGCCGTGGCCGCCGACAGCCGGGCCACCGAGGCGTGCCGGGTGCCGGCCAGGGCCTCGTCGCCCTCCTGGAGGAGGCCCAGGTCCAGCAGCATCCGGTGGCCGGCCAGCACCGCCTCGCCCTCGCCCGCGCGGGGCAGGGGCGCGGCGGACTCCACGGGGTCGCCCGCCCGGGTGCCGTCCCAGGCGCCGAGCCGGTCCAGCTCGCGCCGCACGGCGTTGACGTCCGGCAGGGCGAAGTGCGTGTCCATGGTGTCGGCCAGCATGTGCAGCACCCGCGCGTCCGTCGGGGCGAGCGTCCGGGTCATGTGCTCCGGCTTCAGCGCGGCCTCGAACATCCGGGCCCTGCCCTCCCAGTCGAGGAAGGTGCCGGACTTCTCGGCGACCGCGGCCACCGGGAGGACCACGTCAGCCCGCTCGGTGACCTCGCCCGGCCGCAGCTCCA
Source organism: Streptomyces sp. NPDC039423 (assembly GCF_055598725.1). Taxonomy (NCBI): domain Bacteria; kingdom Bacillati; phylum Actinomycetota; class Actinomycetes; order Kitasatosporales; family Streptomycetaceae; genus Streptomyces; species Streptomyces sp. NPDC039423. The sequence continues at coordinate 85,488 of NZ_JBVKAH010000002.1, read as the reverse complement.
GCGACACCACGAACGCCGCGTCCAGCGCTTCCCGCGCCCGCGCCGCGTCCGGCAGGTCGGCGACCTCGACACCGGCGACCAGCAGGGCGCCCAGCTCGCCGGTGGCCGCGGCCTCCAGGATCTGGCCGGTGTCCCGCCCGTACCGGTGCGGCAGCTCGCGCACGCCCCACGCGGCGGCGACCTCGTCCCGCGCGCGCGGATCGGTCGCGGGCCGTCCGCCCGGCAGCAGCGACGGGATCGCGCCCGCCCACACCGCGCCCCGCTCACCGGCCCGGCGCGGGATCCACACCAGCTCCGCCCCGGTCGCCGCCGCGGCGCGCACGGCCGCGGTCAGCGCGCCCGGCACTCCCGCCAGCCGCTCACCGGCCAGGATGACCGCGCCGGGCTCCCGCAGCGCCCGGGAGGCGGCGGAGCCGTCCGCGTCCAGGCCCGTCCCGGAGGTCAGCGCGTCCAGCCACTCGGGCTCCGTGCCGGGCGCGGCCGGCAGCAGGGTGCCGCCCGCCTTCTCCAGGCCCCGGGTCGCGTACGGCGCCAGCGCGTAGGTCCGCTGCCCCTTCTTGCGCCACGCCTTGCGCAGCCGCAGGAAGACGCCCGGCGCCTCCTCCTCCGCCTCCAGGCCGACCAGCAGCACGGCCGGCGCCTGCTCCAGGGAGGTGTACGTGACCCCCTGTCCGTCCAGGTCCTTGCCGTGGCCGGCGATCCGGGCGGCCAGGAAGTCGGCCTCCTCGCCGCTGTGCACGCGCGCCCGGAAGTCGATGTCGTTGGTGTCGAGGGCGACCCGGGCGAACTTGGCGTACGCGTAGGCGTCCTCCACCGTCAGCCGCCCGCCGGTGAGGACACCGGTGCGGCCCCGCACCAGGCCGCGGGCCGCCGCCTCCAGGGCCTCCGGCCAGGACGCGGGCTCCAGCTCACCGGTCGCGGCGTTCCGCACCAGCGGCGTGGTGAGCCGGTCGCGCGCTTGCGCGTACCGGAACGCGAAGCGTCCCTTGTCGCACAGCCACTCCTCGTTGACCTCCGGGTCGTTGGCGGCGAGCCGGCGCATGACCTTGCCGCGCCGGTGGTCGGTGCGGGTGGCGCAGCCGCCCGCGCAGTGCTCGCAGACCGACGGGCTGGAGACCAGGTCGAAGGGGCGGGAGCGGAACCGGTACGCCGCCGAGGTCAGCGCGCCGACCGGGCAGATCTGGATGGTGTTGCCGGAGAAGTACGACGCGAACGGGTCGCCCTCGCCGGTGCCGACCTGCTGGAGGGCGCCGCGCTCGATCAGCTCGATCATCGGGTCGCCCGCGACCTGGTTGGAGAAGCGGGTGCAGCGGGCGCACAGCACGCACCGCTCGCGGTCCAGGAGCACCTGGGTGGAGATCGGCACGGGCTTCTCGTAGGTCCGCTTGCGCCCGTCGAAGCGGGACTCGGCCTGCCCGTGGGACACGGCCTGGTTCTGGAGCGGGCACTCCCCGCCCTTGTCGCAGACCGGGCAGTCCAGCGGGTGGTTGATGAGCAGCAGCTCCATCACCCCCACCTGGGCCTTCTCGGCGACGGGCGAGGTGAGCTGCGACTTGACGACCATGCCGTCGGTGCAGGTGATGGTGCAGGACGCCATCGGCTTGCGCTGGCCCTCGACCTCGACGATGCACTGCCGGCAGGCGCCGGCCGGGTCGAGGAGGGGGTGGTCGCAGAACCGGGGGATCTCGATGCCGAGCTGTTCGGCGGCGCGGATCACCAGCGTCCCCTTGGGGACGGAGATCTCGATCCCGTCGATGGTCAGGGTGACCAGGTCTTCGGGTGGGACGGCCGCGCCGCCGCCCTGGGCGGGGCCGGATGCCATGACGGTCACGCCGTCACCTCCACGTGGTTGTCCGCCCAGGCGGTCGACCTGGCCGGGTCGAAGGGGCAGCCCTTGCCCGTGATGTGCTGCTCGTACTCGCCGCGGAAGTACTTCAGCGACGAGAAGATCGGCGAGGCGGCACCGTCGCCGAGGGCGCAGAACGACTTGCCGTTGATGTTGTCGGCGATGTCGTTCAGCTTGTCGAGGTCGCCGAGGGTGCCGGACCCGCTCTCGATGTCGCGCAGTAGCTGGACGAGCCAGTAGGTGCCCTCCCGGCAGGGCGTGCACTTGCCGCAGGACTCGTGGGCGTAGAACTCGGTCCACCGGGTGACCGCCCGCACCACGCACGTCGTCTCGTCGAAGCACTGGAGGGCCTTGGTGCCGAGCATCGAGCCGGCCGCGCCGACGCCCTCGTAGTCGAGGGGGACGTCGAGGTGCTCGTCGGTGAACATCGGGGTGGACGAGCCGCCGGGGGTCCAGAACTTCAGCCGGTGGCCGGGCCGCATCCCGCCGCTCATGTCGAGGAGCTGGCGCAGCGTGATGCCGAGCGGCGCCTCGTACTGGCCGGGGGAGGCGACGTGGCCGCTGAGCGAGTAGAGCGTGAAGCCGGGGGACTTCTCGCTGCCCATCGACCGGAACCAGTCCTTGCCCCGGTGCAGGATCGCGGGAACCGAGGCGATCGACTCGACGTTGTTCACCACGGTGGGGCACGCGTACAGACCGGCGACCGCGGGGAAGGGGGGACGCAGCCGGGGCTGGCCGCGGCGGCCTTCGAGGGAGTCGAGCAGCGCGGTCTCCTCACCGCAGATGTACGCGCCGGCGCCGGCGTGCACGGTGAGTTCGAGGTCGAGTCCGCTGCCGAGGATGTCCTTGCCGAGGTAGCCCGCCGCGTAGGCCTCGCGGACGGCCTCGTGGAGCCTGCGCAGCACGGGCACGACCTCGCCGCGCAGGTAGATGAAGGCGTGGCTGGACCGGATCGCGTAGCAGGCGATCACGATCCCCTCGATGAGGGAGTGCGGGTTGGCGAACAGGAGCGGGATGTCCTTGCAGGTGCCGGGTTCCGATTCGTCGGCGTTGACGACGAGGTAGTGCGGCTTGCCGTCGCCCTGGGGGATGAACTGCCACTTCATCCCGGTGGGGAAGCCGGCGCCGCCGCGGCCGCGCAGGCCGGAGTCCTTGACGTAGGCGATGAGGTCGTCGGGCGTCATGGCGAGGGCCTTCTTGAGCCCCTCGTACCCGTCGTGCCGCTTGTAGGTGTCCAGCGTCCAGGAGTCCGGCTGGTCCCAGAACGCGGACAGGACCGGCGAGAGCAGCTTCTCGGGGCTGGTGGTCTCGGGTGCCAACGTCATCACTCCCCCTCCTCGGCAACCGGGCCGGACGGGTGGTCGGGGTCCGAGGCCGACGTCGGCTGCGGGGCGTCGTGCGAGCTGAGGTGCCCGGAGCCGGGCGTGGGCTCGTCCCGCTTCGCCTCGCCGCGCGGGTGGACCACGCGGGCGCCGGGCGCGGCCTCGCCCTTGGCGAGCTTCAGGCCGATCAGGGAGGCGGGTCCGGCGCCGCCGGTCGCCTCGACCGCGCCGGGGCGCTCGTCGGGAAAGCCGGCCAGGATGCGGGCGGTCTCCTTGTACGTGCACAGAGGCGCGCCGCGGGTGGGTGCGACGGGGCGCCCGGCGCGGAGGTCGTCGACGAGCCGCTTGGCGGAGTCGGGCGTCTGGTTGTCGAAGAACTCCCAGTTGACCATCACCACGGGGGCGAAGTCGCAGGCGGCGTTGCACTCGATGTGTTCGAGGGTGACCTTGCCGTCGGGCGTGGTCCCGTTGTTGCCGACGCCGAGGTGCTCCTGGAGCTCCTCGAAGATCGCGTCGCCGCCCATCACCGCGCACAGGGTGTTGGTGCACACCCCGACCTGGTAGTCGCCGGACGGCTCGCGCCGGTACATGGTGTAGAAGGTCGCGACGGCGGTGACCTCGGCGGTGGTCAGGCCGAGCATCTCGGCGCAGAACCGCATGCCGGTGCGGGTCACGTACCCCTCCTCCGACTGCACCAGGTGCAGCAGCGGGAGCAGCGCGGACCGGCTGTCCGGGTAGCGGGCGACGACCTGTCGGGCGTCCGCTTCGAGCCGGGCGCGTACATCGGCCGGATAGTCGGGGGCGGGGAGCTGCGGCATCCCCAAGCTGACGTCTGTCATTACCGGTCGACGCCTCCCATCACGGGGTCGATGGACGCGACGGCGACGATGACGTCGGCGACCTGGCCGCCCTCGCACATCGCCGCCATGGCCTGAAGGTTGGTGAACGAGGGGTCGCGGAAGTGGACCCGGTAGGGGCGGGTGCCGCCGTCGCTGACGACGTGGACGCCCAGTTCGCCCTTGGGCGACTCGACCGCCGTGTAGGTCTGGCCGGGCGGGACCCGGAAGCCCTCGGTGACCAGCTTGAAGTGGTGGATCAGGGCCTCCATGGAGGTGCCCATGATCTTCTTGATGTGGTCCAGGGAGTTGCCGAGCCCGTCCGGGCCGAGGGCGAGCTGCGCGGGCCAGGCGATCTTCTTGTCGGCGACCATGACCGGGCCGGGTTCCAGCCGCTCCAGGCACTGCTCGATGATCCGCAGCGACTGGCGCATCTCCTCCAGGCGGATGAGGAAGCGGCCGTAGGCGTCGCAGGTGTCGGCGGTGGGGACGTCGAAGTCGTACGTCTCGTAGCCGCAGTACGGGTCGGTCTTGCGCAGGTCGTGCGGCAGGCCGGCGGAGCGGAGGATCGGGCCGGTGGCGCCGAGGGCCATGCAGCCGGACAGGTCCAGGTAGCCGATGTCCTGCATGCGGGCCTTGAAGATGGGGTTGCCGGTGGCGAGCTTGTCGTACTCCGGCATGTTCTTCTTCATCGTCTTCACGAACTCGCGGAGCTGGTCGACGGCGCCGGGCGGCAGGTCCTGGGCGAGGCCGCCGGGGCGGATGAACGCGTGGTTCATCCGGAGTCCGGTGATCAGTTCGTACAGGTCCAGGATCATCTCGCGGTCCCGGAACCCGTAGATCATGATCGTGGTGGCGCCCAGCTCCATCCCGCCGGTGGCGATGCACACCAGGTGGGAGGAGAGCCGGTTGAGCTCCATGAGCAGGACACGGATGATCGTCGCCCGGTCGGGGATCTGTTCCTCGATGCCGAGGAGCTTCTCCACCCCCAGGCAGTACGCCGCCTCGTTGAAGAACGGCGTCAGGTAGTCCATGCGCGTGACGAAGGTGGTGCCCTGCGTCCAGGTGCGGTACTCGAGGTTCTTCTCGATGCCTGTGTGGAGGTAGCCGATGCCGCAGCGGGCCTCGGTGACCGTCTCGCCGTCGATCTCCAGGATGAGCCGGAGCACTCCATGGGTGGACGGGTGCTGCGGCCCCATGTTGACGACGATCCGCTCGTCGTCGGCCTTGGCCGCGGACCGGGCGACCTCGTCCCAGTCGCCGCCGGTGACCGTGTAGACGGTGCCCTCGGTGGTCTCGCGGGGGCTGGCAGGTGGAGTGGTCACGAGTACGACCTCCGCTGGTCCGGAGCCGGGATCTGGGCGCCCTTGTACTCGACGGGGATGCCGCCGAGGGGGTAGTCCTTGCGCTGCGGGAAGCCCTGCCAGTCGTCCGGCATCATGATCCGGGTGAGGGCGGGGTGGCCGTCGAAGACCAGGCCGAAGAAGTCGTACGTCTCGCGCTCGTGCCAGTCGTTGGTGGGGTAGACCGCGACGAGCGAGGGGACGTGCGGATCGGTGTCCGGGGCGGAGACCTCCAGCCGGATCAGCCGGCCGTGGGTGAGCGAGCGCAGGTGGTACACGGCGTGCAGCTCACGGCCCTTGTCCCCGAGGTAGTGGACGCCGCTGACCCCCGTGCAGAGCTCGAACCGCAGGGCGGGGTCGTCGCGCAGGGTGCGGGCGACGCGCACCAGATGCTCGCGGGCGATGTGGAAGGTCAGCTCGCCGCGGTCGACGACCGTCTTCTCGATGGCGCTCGAAGGCAGGAGGCCCTGCTCCTCCAGGGCGCCCTCCAGCTCGTCCGCCACCTCGTCGAACCATCCGCCGTAGGGGCGGGTGGCCGGGCCGGGGAGGCGGACGGAGCGGACGAGGCCGCCGTAGCCGGAGGTGTCGCCGCCGTTGTTCGCGCCGAACATGCCGCGCTGGACGCGGACCTCCTCGCCGCTGTCCCCGCGCTGCCCGGGCAGGTTCTGCGCGCCGGGGTCCTGGTCGGGGTTCGGCCGGTCGGTCATCGCAGCAGCCCCTTCATCTCGATCGTGGGCAGCGCCTTGAGCGCGGCCTCCTCCGCCTCGCGGGCCGCTTCCCGGGCGTTGACGCCGAGCTTGGAGCTCTGGATCTTCTGGTGGAGCTTGAGGATCGCGTCCATGAGCATCTCCGGACGCGGCGGGCAGCCCGGCAGGTAGATGTCGACGGGGACGATGTGGTCCACGCCCTGGACGATCGCGTAATTGTTGAACATTCCGCCCGACGAGGCACAAACCCCCATGGAGATGACCCACTTGGGGTTCGGCATCTGGTCGTAGACCTGGCGCAGGACGGGTGCCATCTTCTGGCTCACCCGGCCGGCCACGATCATCAGGTCGGCCTGGCGCGGCGAGCCGCGGAAGACCTCCATGCCGAAGCGGGCCAGGTCGTACCGCCCGGCCCCGGTCGTCATCATCTCGATGGCGCAGCAGGCGAGGCCGAAGGTCGCGGGGAAGACGGACGCCTTGCGCACCCAGCCCGCGGCCTGTTCGACGGTCGTCAGCAGAAAACCGCTCGGCAGCTTCTCTTCGAGTCCCATGTGGTGCCCCTCAGCCCCTCAGTCCCATTCCAGGCCGCCGCGCCGCCACACGTACGCGTAGGCGACGAAGACGGTGAGCACGAAGAGCAACATCTCCACGAGCCCGAAAAGCCCCAGGGCGTCGAAGGTGACGGCCCAGGGGTAGAGGAAGACGATCTCGATGTCGAAGACGATGAAGAGCATCGCCGTCAGGTAGTACTTGATGGGGAAGCGGCCCCCTCCGGCCGGAGTGGGGGTCGGCTCGATGCCGCACTCGTATGCCTGAAGCTTCGCCCGGTTGTACCTCTTTGGGCCGATAAGCGTGGCCATGACCACGGAAAAGATCGCAAACCCTGCCCCGAGGGCGCCGAGCACGAGGATGGGCGCGTAGGCATTCACGCTCCTCGCTCCTTCCAGTCGTCCTTGACCGATGGACCGCACCGGGCACCGCCTCGCCGCCTCGCGAAGATCGTGCATATGTGAGGCAGTTCACAAGCCCGACTGCTTCGCATCCTATGCCCGTCGATCTGTGATCTGCGACACGGGGTACAGCAACGCCTTTGTGATCTCCACCACCCGACGAAGGATCATGAATCACCGGCAGAGGTGATCTTCATACCGCCCGTGTCCAGACACTCACAAGACGTGACATTTCCTGCGGTCGGAGCTGGTCAAGAGGGGTGCGCCCTATCAAGCTACGGCCGCTGCGGGCAAATTCGCCCTGGACTCGCACGAGTGATAAAGGACCTCGCTTCACTCACGCGAGGGGCCCGGAGGTACGGAAGTGGACACGTGCGCGCTTTCACGATCTTCCGGGCATCCCCGTCGGCGACCTCTTCGTGACGTGCGTCACTCCGGGAGGGGGCCGGGAAAAGCGGGCTTGGCCACCGGCGTGAAGGAGTGGTAAGCGCACGGCAATTCGGACGTTTCACGGAAAACCCATGATCACGGCCGTGATCACCCGAGTCCGCATTGTCCGTTACGGCGTCAATAAGGAGCACACGGAAGCGGATTCAACCGATCCGCGCGCAACTGTGGCGCAACACACGTTTCTTGAAGGGAACCGTGTGGCCCTGATAGCGGTTGTACTCATGTCCCACACCGCTCACATACCCAGCCACCGGAAGCCCCGCCGGAGCGCCTCGAAGCTCGCGCTGCGGGCCGGAGTTGCCGGTGGCGTCCTCAGCACCATCGCGGTGGCCGGTGCTGCCGGGCCGGCGAACGCCGAGCCGGTGACCGAGACCATCGAGATGCCCACCCTCAACGCGGACCTCTCCGCGGACCTGTCGAGCGCCGTCGCGGCCTCCGCCGAGACGACCCAGCGGATCGCGCTCGACCAGGAACTCCAGGCCCAGGAGGACGCGGCGGCCCTCAAGGCCTCCAAGGACGCCAAGAAGGCCAAGGCCGAGGCGGAGCGCAAGGCCGAGGCCGAGGAGGCCCAGCGCAAGGCCGAGGCGAAGGCCCAGGCCGAGGCCGCCGAGCGCGCCTCCCGCTCCTCCGAGCGCACCACGCTCTCCGCGTCCGCCGACTCCTCCGACGACGGCGGCTCCTCCGTCGACGCCGGCCAGGCGACCGGTTCCGCCGCCGCGGTCGTGGCCTTCGCCCGTGCCCAGGTCGGTGACGCGTACGTCATGGGCAGCACCGGCCCCAACTCCTGGGACTGCTCCGGACTGGTCCAGGCCGCCTACCGCCAGGCCGGCATCGATCTGCCGCGCGTCTCCGGCGACCAGTCGAGCCGCGGCACCTCCGTCTCGCTGGACAACCTCCAGCCGGGCGACATCCTCTACTGGGGCAGCAGGAGCAACTCGTACCACGTCGCGATCTACGTGGGCGGTGGCATGTTCGTCGGCGCGCAGAACCCCGGCACCGGTGTCGTCGAGCGGTCGCTCGACTACGACCCGCCGTCCGGCGCGGTCCGCGTGCTCTGAGGCGTCCGCACGACGCCCGTGGGGCCGTCGCTCCCCCGCTCGGGGTGGGAGCGACGGCCCTTCGGCGTGCCCCCGCCCAGCAGGACGTGGGCGGCCACACCGGCGATCAGGCCCCAGAACGGTGAGCCGATCCCGGCGATCGTGACGCCCGACGCGGTCGCCAGGAACGTGATGACGGAGGCCTCCCGGTCGCGTTCGTCGGCGACGGTACGGGCCAGGCTGCCCGCGATCGAGCCGAGCAGCGCCACCCCGGCCAGCGTGGCGACCAGTGCCTTCGGCAGCCCGGTGAACAGGGCGACCAGCGTGGAGCCGAAGCACCCGACCACCAGGTACCCCACCCCGCACGTCACCCCGGCGATCCAGCGCTTGGCCGGGTCCCGGTGCGCGTCGGGCCCGGTGCAGATCGCCGCCGTGATGGCCGCCGGGTTGACGGCGTGCGACCCGAAGGGCGCCAGCAGCACCGACACCAGGCCCGTCGTCCCGCACACCACCCGGCTGTCCGGCCGGTACCCGGCCGCGTTCAGCACCGCCATGCCGGGCGCGTACTGCCCCGCCAGCGTCGCCACCAGCAGCGGCACACCGATCCCGACGAGCGCCCCCACCGAGAAGCGCGGCACTGTCAGGTGCGGGACGGCCAGGCCCAGCCCCGGCAGGTCCACCGCCAGGCCGCCGGTCGCCCCCGCCACCGCCAGCCCGGCCGCCAGCGCGCACACCACGGCGTACGTCGGCACCAGGCGCCGCGCCACGAGGTACCCCAGCAGCATGGCGCCGGCGAGCAGCGGGGCGGACCGCACCGAGGTGAAGACGGCCGTACCGAAGGAGAACAGCGTCCCGGCGAGCATCGCCGCGACCACGCCCGCCGGGATGCGGGCCATCACCCGCGCGAAGACCCCGGTCGCCGTCAGCGCCGTGGCCGCCACGCCCGCCGCGAGGAACGCGCCGACGGCCTCGGCGTAACCGTGCTGGGGCAGGGCGGTGACCAGGATCGCCGCACCGGGCGTGGAGAACGCGGTGATGACCGGGGCCCGGCTCCACCAGCTCAGCCCGACGCAGGTGACGCCCGCGCCGACGGAGACGGCCCACACCCACGACGACGCCTCCGCCTCCGACAGCCCGGCCGCCGAGGCGGCGGCCAGGACGAGGGCGAGCGGCCCGGCGTAGGAGACGACCATGGCGACCGTCCCGGCGGTCACCGCGGTCAGGGGCAACGCCCCGCCGGTGCGTATCGGTCCACGCGATCCATCGGTCATGCGCTCATCGTGCCGTACCGGTTCAGGGCCGGCGGAAGGCGTCCACCAGGCGGGCGTAGCTGTCGCCGCCGTGGCCCTCGGCGACGGCCTTCGCCATCAGCTCGCGGTGCAGTTCGGGCAGCCGGCCGTCGATGCCGCGCTCCCGGCCGGCGTGCAGCAGGTGCTCGACGGCGGCCAGTTGGACGTCGATGGTGGCGTCGTCGCCCGGGTAGTGGCCGGCGTCGATCTGGCCGGCGTACCGGTCCATGAAGACGCCCACCGTGGTCAGCCAGCGGATCGCGACCGGGGTGAAGGCGCCCGCCGCCACCCCGTCCGCGCCGACCAGCGCGGTGGCGTGCAGCCAGCCGCCGAACACCGACCACATCAGCCCCAGCAGTCCCGCGTCGTACAGCGAGGCCAGCCCGGCGTCGGCGCCCAGGTCGATCGGGTCGCCGAGGACGGCGAGGGTGTCGCGGTGGGCGGCGAACACCTCGGGCGCACCGCTGTAGAGGATCATGCTGGTCCGGTGGCCCACGCCCTCCGGCGTCGTCATGATCCCGCCGTCCAGGTAGCCGGCGCCGTGGCCGGCGGCCCAGGCGGCCATCTCACGGGCCTGCTCGGGGGATCCGGAGGTCAGGTTGACCAGGGTGCGCCCGGCGAGCGACCCGGCGACCGGCTCCAGCAGGGCGGTCACGGACGCGTAGTCCAGGACGCAGACCACGACGAGGCCGCTCGCGGTGACGGCGTCGGCGACGGTGTCCGCGCGGACCGCGCCCTCCGCGACGAGGGCGTCGGCCTTGGCGGGGGTGCGGTTCCAGACAGTGGTGGGGTGGCCCGCGGCGAGGAAGGCGGCGGCCAGGGCCGAGCCCATCCGGCCCAGGCCCAGGACGGTGACGTGCGGTGCTTCGGTGTGGGTGACAAATGCGTTGCTCATGATCGTCAATCTCGCAGGGCGCCGGCGCCGCCGACAGCGGCAGGACTGCCGGGCTCCGCAAAATTCCTGCCGCGCGCCCGGCGGGGCGCGGTTACGCTCGGTCCCATGAGCCCCGGGACCGTCGCCATCGCCGTCGTACCGGACACGCGACTGGGCATCTCACCCTGGGAGATGTACGAACTGTCGATCGCCCTGGCGGTCTTCGGGATCCCGCACGACGACCTGGCCGCCCCCTGGTACGAGCTGCGCCTGTGCGGCACCGGCGACACCACGGCGGGCCCCTGGGCGCTGCGCACCGACCACGGCCTCGACGCCCTCGCCGGCGCGGACACCGTCATCGTGCCGTCCGTCCCCGAACGGGTCGTCGACGACGGCGAGGACGTTCCCGCCGACCTGGTGGAGGCGCTGCGGGCGGCGGGCGCAGCCGGGGCGCGCATGGTGTCGCTGTGCACCGGCTCCTTCGCCCTCGCCGCGGCCGGGCTGCTCGACGGCCGCCGCGCCACCGCGCACTGGCAGCACACCGCCGCGCTGGCCAAGCGCCACCCGGCCGTCATCGTCGACGACTCCGTCCTCTACACCGACGAGGGCACCGTCCTGACCAGCGCGGGCGCCACGGCGGCCCTCGACCTGTGCCTGCACCTGGTCCGGCGCGACCTCGGCGCGCGGGTGGCGAACCAGCTCGCCCGCCGTCTGGTGGTGCACGCCCACCGGGCGGGCGGCCAGGCCCAGTTCATCGACGCGCCGGTGCCGCCCGCCGACGGCGGCGACGGCCTCGGACCGGTGCTCCAGTGGGCCGTCGAGCACCTCGCCGACCCGCTGACCGTCGACGACCTGGCGCGCCGCGCCCGGATGAGCCCGCGCAGCTTTCACCGGCGCCTGCTGGAGGCCACCGGGACCACGCCCCTGAAGTGGCTGCTCCAGCAGCGCATCGCGCACGCCCAGCTCCTGCTGGAGACCACCGGCCTGTCCGTCGAGCGGATCGGCGAGAGCAGCGGGCTCGGCACGGCGGCGAACCTGCGCCGCCACTTCACCCGGACGGTCGGCGTCCCGCCGACCGCCTACCGGAAGGCGTTCAGGCCTTCGGGGCCACCTTCGACAGGCCGTTGATGATGCGGTCCATCGCGTCCCCGCCCGTGGGGTCGGTCAGGTTGGCCAGCATCTTCAGCGTGAACTTCATCAGCAGCGGGTGGGTCAGACCGCGCTGGGTCGCGATCTTCATGACCTTCGGGTTGCCGATCAGTTTCACGAAGGCGCGGCCCAGCGTGTAGTAGCCGCCGTAGGTGTCCTTGAGGACCTTCGGGTAGTTGTGCAGGGCCAGTTCCCGCTGTGCGGGGGTCGCGCGGGCGTGCGCCTGGACGATGACGTCGGCGGCGAGCTGCCCGGACTCCATGGCGTACGCGATGCCCTCGCCGTTGAACGGGTTGACCAGGCCGCCCGCGTCGCCGACCAGCAGCAGCCCGCGCGTGTAGTGCGGCTGGCGGTTGAACGCCATGGGCAGGGCGGCGCCGCGGATCGGGCCGGTCATGTTCTCGGGGACGTACCCCCAGTCCTCCGGCATCGAGGCGCACCAGGCCTTGAGCACCTCGCGCCAGTCCAGCTCCTTGAAGGAGCCGGAGGTGTTGAGGACGCCGAGACCGACGTTGGACGTGCCGTCGCCCATGCCGAAGATCCAGCCGTAGCCGGGCAGCAGCCGGTCCTCGCCCGGCCCGCGCCGGTCCCACAGCTCCAGCCAGGACTCCAGGTAGTCGTCGTCGTGCCGGGGGCTGGTGAAGTACGTCCGCACGGCCACGCCCATCGGCCGGTCCTCGCGCCGGTGCAGGCCCATCGCGAGGGACAGGCGCGTGGAGTTGCCGTCGGCGGCGACGACGAGCGGGGCGCGGAAGGTGACGGGCGTCTTGTCCTCGCCCAGCCTGGCGTGCACGCCGGTGATGCGGCCGGTGCGGTCGTCGACGACCGGGGCGCCCACGTTGCACCGCTCGTACAGCCGCGCCCCGGCCTTCTGGGCCTGCCGGGCGAGCTGCTCGTCGAAGTCGTCGCGCTTGCGCACCAGACCGTAGTCCGGGTAGCTGGCCAGGTCCGGCCAGTCGAGCTGGAGGCGCACCCCGCCGCCGATGATGCGCAGCCCCTTGTTGCGCAGCCAGCCCGCCTCCTCGGAGACGTCGATACCCATCGCCACGAGCTGCTTGGTGGCGCGCGGGGTCAGACCGTCGCCGCAGACCTTCTCGCGCGGGAACGCGGTCTTCTCCAGGAGCAGGACGTCCAGGCCGGCCTTGGCGAGGTAGTACGCGGTCGTCGAACCGGCCGGACCGGCCCCGACGACGATCACATCCGCGGTGTGTTCGGAGAGGGGCTGCTGCTCGGTCACGGCGGGGTCTCCCGAATACTCGAAACTGCGTACCGGACGGCACAGGACGTGTGCAGTCTATGGGGACGTACCGATCACCGACCGGAAGGGCCACCCCGATGACCGAGCTGCTCCCCGCCGCCGTCCAGCCCGTCGTCCAGCCCGTCGTCGGGCCCGTCGTCCAGCCCGTCGTCCGGCTGCGTGTCCCGACGCACGAGGACGCGTACGCCTGGCACCGGGTCTTCGCCGACCCGGAGGTCATGGAGTTCTTCCAGGGCGGCCCGGCCGAACTGTCCGTCTACCACGAGTTCACCGCCCGTCAGCGCCGGCACGACGCCGAGCTGGGCTTCTGTCTGTGGACACTGCTGGACGAGGACGGCGAGGTCATCGGCTTCACGGGCGCGCAGCCGTGGCCGCACGCCTGGGGACCGGCCGGCGAGGTGGAGATCGGCTGGCGGCTGGCCCGGTCCGCGTGGGGCAAGGGGTACGCCACGGCCGCCGCCCGGGTCACGCTGGAGCGGCTGCGGGCGGCGGGGGTGGAGCGGGTGGTCGCCATGGTGAACACCCGCAACGAGCGGTCGGTGGCGGTGACGCGGCGGCTCGGGATGACCCGGGCGGAGACGTACGCCATCCCCGGCAGCGGCGGGCAGGAAGGGCACTGCTTCCGCCTGGACCTGACGCCCTGATCCGCCCGGCCGGATCCGCCCGGCCTCCTGCGTCCTAGCCGGCGTCGTGCGGCCTCCACGTGGACAGGGCCACGTCGAAGGTCTCGCGGGCGACGTCCCAGCTGTCGTCCTGCACGGTGAAGTAGACGGCGTACTCGGTGCCGTCCCGGGCGACGTACGACTGGTCGATCGCGTGGATCAGCCGGCCCGCCCGGTCGGTGTAGGTGTACTCCCAGACGGCTCCGGGCCGGCCCTGGAAGGTGTTGGCCTCCAGCCGGACGCGCCGGTAGTCCGGGTTCTTCTCGCGGGAGTTGGCCTCCAGGGCGGTGAGGTTGCCCAGGGAGGTGTACGGGGCGTCGTGGACGACGCCGACGAGCAGGTGGGACATGCCGGTGGACCCGGCGTAGGTGATCTGTCCCGCCGGTTCCTCCCCGACCCGCCGCCAGACCGACGGGACGGCGAAGGAGAACCCGGCCGGGTCGGCGACCATCCGGTACCCCTCGGGCACGGCCGGTTCCGCCGGGGCGGACGCGCCCGGGCCGGCGTCCGGCGCGGCGCTCGGCCCCGGGGTGGCGTCCGCGGCCGGCCCGGTGGACGGCGGTTTGCGGGCGGAGCCGGTGGACGGCGACGGGGCGGCGCCGCCGGAGGGGGTGCTCGGCGCGACGACGACGGCCGGCCTGCCGCCGGCGGACGGGGCGGGCGCCTCGTCGCGGTCCGTGAGCAGGAGCACCCCGGCGGTTCCGCCGCCCCCGAGGACGGCGGCGGCCACCATGACGAGTCCCCAGAAGAGTGCGCCCCGCGTCCCCTGCCGGGCGTCGGCGGCGTCGGCGGGCGACTCGGGTCCCGCGGGCGGCGGGGGCCCGAGCACGTACGGCGCCGGGGGCGGGGGCGGGGAGGGGACGGCGGGCGCCGGGGGCGCGGGAGTGGCCCAGGCGGGCGGTGCCACCGGGTCGATCTCCCGCCCGCACGTCATGCAGAAGCGCGCTCCCTCGGGGGCCGAGGTCGCGCAGTGCGGGCAGTTCGACGCCATGGATGCTCCGGATGACGGGAAGTGAGGGACGGTCACATCCTGCCGGGTGGTCGTTCCCCGTCAACCCGAATGGCGTTATGCCGCTTTCGTCCCCCGGTGCAGGGCCACCACGCCGCCGGTCAGGTTCCGCCACGCCACCGCGGACCAGCCGGCCTTCTGGAGCAGCCCGGCGAGCGCCGGCTGGTCGGGCCAGCTCTGGATCGACTCGGCGAGGTACACGTACGCGTCGGGGTTGGACGACACGGCGCGCGCGACCGGCGGCAGCGCGCGCATCAGGTACTCCTCGTACACGGTGCGGAACGGCGCCCAGGTGGGGTGCGAGAACTCGCAGATCACGACGCGTCCACCGGGCCGGGTCACCCGGTACAGCTCGCGCAGCGCGGCGTCCGTGTCGTGGACGTTGCGCAGTCCGAAGGAGATCGTCACCGCGTCGAAGGCCCCGTCCCGGAAGGGCAGCCGGGTCGCGTCGCCCGCCGTCAGCGGCAGCCAGGGGTGACGCTTCTTGCCCTCGCGGAGCATGCCGAGCGAGAAGTCGCACGGCACGACGTACGCCCCGGCCCGCGCGAACGGCAGCGACGAGGTGCCGGTACCGGCGGCCAGGTCGAGGACCTTCTCCCCCGGCCGCGCGCCGACCGCCCGGGCGACCTCCTTGCGCCACCGCCGGTCCTGGCCGAGCGAGAGCACGTCGTTGGTGAGGTCGTAGTTCGCGGCGACGTCGTCGAACATCGAGGCGACTTCATGCGGCTGCTTGTCCAGGTTTGCTCGCGTCACGCGCCCATTGTGGCAGGCGGACCCCGGCCGCCTACGCCCGCCTGTGCACCAGGCGTCCGCCCAGCACGGTGGCCACGCACGTCGACGCGCCGAGCCGCACGAGGGCCGCCCGGTCGGGCACGTCGAACACCGCGAACCGGGCCGGCCCGCCGACCGTGAGGCCCGGCAGCAGGACGAGCGGCCGCGGGGAGAACGACGCCGGTCCCGGCAGGTTCGGCGGGCGCTGCCCGACGGCGAGCCCGGCCCGGCGGACCGCGTCCAGGGCGGCCCGGCCGCGCAGTTCACCGGCGACGGCGACCGTGCCGTGCGCCAGCATGCGCTGCACACCGCGCCGGGCACTCGCGCCCTGCCGCGCGGGGTCGGCGCGGAAGAGGGCCCGCGCCCGCTCCCCGGTGATCGGCTCGGTGCCGAACCGGTCGGCCTCGCGCGGATCGGGGTGGTAGGCCTGCTCCAGCAGTTCGGGTCCGTACGGGTTGAGCAGCCCGGGGGTGAGGATGCCGGGCCACCGGCGCACCCGGGCGGTGGGGTGCGCGGCGGCCAGGTCGTCGTACGGGCCGATCGCGGCGAGCGAGGCGCCGTCGACGAGGACCGCGGCCTCGGGCGAGGCCTCGGCGGTGTGGATCGTCAGCACGGCCGGCTCAGGTGGTGGGGAGCAGCTTGAGTTCGGGGTGGGCGGTGCCGCCCTCGATGGCCGTGGAGGAGATGTGGGAGGCGACGCGCTCGTCGACCGGGTCGTTCGCCGGGTCGTCGTGGACGACGATGTGCTCGTAGGTCGTGGTGCGCTGCGCCGGGACGCGGTCGGCGGTGCGGATCATGTCGATCATCTCGCGCAGGTTGGAGCGGTGCTTCGCGCCCGCCGAGGAGACGACGTTCTCCTCCAGCATGATCGAGCCGAGGTCGTCGGCGCCGTAGTGCAGGGTGAGCTGCCCGATCTCCTTGCCCGTGGTGAGCCAGGAGCCCTGGATGTGGGCGATGTTGTCGAAGAACAGCCGCGCGACGGCGATCACGCGCAGATACTCGAAGATGGTGGCCTGGGTGCGGCCCTTCAGATGGTTGTTCTCCGGCTGGTACGTGTACGGGATGAAGGCGCGGAAGCCGCCCGTGCGGTCCTGGACGTCACGGATCATGCGCATGTGCTCGATGCGCTCGGCGTTGGTCTCGCCGGTGCCCATCAGCATGGTGGACGTCGACTCGACGCCCATCCGGTGCGCGGTCTCCATGATCTCCAGCCAGCGCTCGCCGGACTCCTTGAGCGGGGCGATGGCCTTGCGCGGCCGCTCGGGGAGCAGCTCGGCACCGGCGCCCGCGAAGGAGTCCAGACCGGCGGCGTGGATGCGGGAGATCGCCTCCTCGACGGAGACGCCCGAGATGCGGGCCATGTGCTCGACCTCGGAGGCGCCGAGGGAGTGGATGACGAGCTGGGGGAACTCCTTCTTGATGGCGGCGAAGTGCTTCTCGTAGTACTCCACGCCGAAGTCCGGGTGGTGGCCGCCCTGGAACATGATCTGCGTGCCGCCCAGCTCGACGGTCTCGGCGCAGCGGCGCAGGATGTCGTCCAGGTCCCGGGTCCAGCCCTTGGCGGTGTCCTTGGGCGGGGCGTAGAAGGCGCAGAACTTGCAGGCCGTGACGCAGACGTTGGTGTAGTTGATGTTGCGCTCGATGATGTACGTCGCGATGTGCTCGGTACCGGCGTAACGCCGTCGGCGCGCCGCGTCCGCCGCCGCGCCCAGCGCGTGCAGGGGGGCCGACCGGTACAGGGTCAGCGCCTCCTCGGGGCTGATCCGCCCACCCTCGGCTGCGCGGTCGAGCACGGCTGTGACATCAGGAACGAGGTCGGCCTTCTCGGTCACCGGGTGTCCCTTTCGGCAGGGTGGTGGACGGACCGAACCAGCCTACGCCAGCGTTCCGGCCGCCCTCGGGCGCACCCTCCGCACCGGCCGCCGCACCCGGCTCACCCGGTCCTCCGCAGCGTTCCGCTCGGGGTGCCCGCCGCGGCCTCCCGGGACTCGTAGCGCAGGGTGCCGTCCCCGGCCAGGGTGAACGTGAGGGCGGCGGACCCGCCGGTGCACAGGCCGGGCGAGCCGGGTTTGGTGGGGTCGGTGCGGTCGGTGACCCGCAGCACGCGCGGCCCGGCCCCGGTGAGCCTGCCGACGCTGTGGCACTCGACGGTGGTGCCGAGCGCGGAGAGGGTCGTCGTCATCCTGACCACGTCCTGCCCCGTCGTGCCCCGGGTGAAGACGGCCGTCAGGTCGCCGTGCGGCAGGCCGCTCGCCTCCTGGACCGGGCCTCGCCAGGTGCCGAGGAACTCCTTCGGTACGGAGGTGACGGGCGCCCCGGCGTCCGGGCCGCCCGTGCCCGGCGCCGCCGGGCTTGGGGAGCTGCTGCCGGTCCCCGTCGGCGGCCGGTGTCCGGCCGTGTCGTCGTGGCCTCCGCGGTCGAACAGGCCGAGCAGGGACCCGCCGCCCACGGTCACCGCGGCCAGGGCGCCCGCCACGGCGAGGGCGACGGTGCAGCTCAGGCGGCGGCCCCGGGCGCCGCTGGGCTCGGCGGACGTGGTGAGGGACAGCGACAGGGGCGTCCGCGGCGGGCTCGCGGCGGCGCCGCCCGGCCCGGTCCCGGCGGTTCCGACGGGCGGCCCGTCGCTCCCGCCCGGCTCGACGGGCGGCCCGAACACCCCCGGCGCCCCGAAGCCCCCGGGCGGGGCGGGCGGGACGACCGCGGGGGTGGTGAACGGGACCGGGCCGCTGGTGGGCGGGGTCGCCGACGCCGGCTCCAGGTCCAGGAGCCGGACCGCCTCCCGGCCGACCCGCTGCACCAGGGGGCCCGGCAGCCAGCCGCCCGACACCAGCGCGGCCGTGCCGTCCGGGGCCAGCCGCCCGGCCACCCCGGCGGGTTCGGGGCGGGCGGCCGGGTCCTTGGCCAGGCACGCGGCGACCAGGTCCCGCAGCTCGCCGGTCAGGGCACCGCCCAGCTCCGGCTCCTCGTGGACCACCTTGTAGAGGAGCGCCGCCGAGGAGTCACCGGGGAAGGGCGCCGCGCCGGTCGCCGCGTACACGAGGACGGCGCCCAGCGAGAAGACGTCGGCGGCGCCGGTCACGCCCGTGCCGAGGATCTGCTCGGGCGCCATGTAGCCGGGCGAACCGACCGACACACCGGTGGACGTCAGCGAGGCGGTGCCGTCCGTGGCGCGGGCGATCCCGAAGTCGATGAGCCGGGGCCCGTCCAGGGCCAGCAGGACGTTCGACGGCTTGACGTCCCGGTGGACGAGTCCGAGCCCGTGGACGGCGGCCAGCGACTCGGCCAGTCCGGCGCCCAGCGCCCGTACCGTGTGCTCCGGCAGCGGACCGTGCTCGGTGACGGCGGCGGCGAGCGGCGGCCCCGTGACGTATCCGGTCGCGACCCATGGGACCGGTGCGCCCGGGTCGGCGTCGAGCACCGGGGCCGTCCACCGCCCGCCGACCCGCCGCGCCGACTCGACCTCCCGCCGGAACCGGGCCCGGAACTCCTCGTCCCGCGCGAAGTGCGGGTGCACCACCTTCACCGCGACGGTCCGGCCGCCCTCGCTGCGGGCGAGGTAGACCCGGCCCATGCCGCCCGCCCCGAGCCGGCCGAGCAACCGGTACGGCCCGACGGCCCGCGGATCGTCACCCTCCAGCGGCTGCATGCGCCTTCCCCCCTAGGTCGTGTCCGCAGCGTAGAAGACCCGCGAGCGCCACGCGCTCCGCCGGACGGAGACCGGACCGGTGTCCCGGAGGGCGGCGGCCGGACGCCGGCGGGCGTC
Source organism: Streptomyces sp. NPDC039423 (assembly GCF_055598725.1). NCBI lineage: Bacteria > Bacillati > Actinomycetota > Actinomycetes > Kitasatosporales > Streptomycetaceae > Streptomyces > Streptomyces sp. NPDC039423. The sequence goes on along the minus strand of NZ_JBVKAH010000002.1, from coordinate 66,222 downwards.
AGGCGAGCAGTTCGACCGTCACGTCCTCCGGGAAGCCGGTCGTCGGCCCGGTGCGCCGGGCGAACTCGCGTACCCCGGCGAGCTGGTCCGCGCCGAAGCGGAAGTCCAGCGTGGTGAAGTACTTCTCCAGGACGACCGCGTCGAACGCCTCCCAGCGCGCCGCCTGCTCGGCGACCTTGGCGACCTCCTCCAGCGACACGTCGCGGGAGGCCAGGAACGCCTCGTGCACCTGGCGCACGACACGCGGCTCGCGCGCCAGGTAGTCCTTGCGGACCGCCCACACCGCGAAGACGAACGGCAGCCCGGTCCACTCCTTCCACATCTGGCCCAGGTCGTGGACCTCCAGGCCCAGCCGGGGCGCGTCGTGCAGCGAGGCGCGCAGCGCGGCGTCGCCGATCAGGACCGCCGCCTGGGCCTCCTGCATCATCACGCCGAGGTCGGGCGGGCAGGTGTAGTAGTCGGGGGCCACCCCGTACCGCTCGGCGAGCAGGAGCTGCGCCAGGCGCACGGAGGTGCGGGAGGTGGAGCCGAGGGCGACGCGCTGCCCGTCCAGCCGCTCCAGCGGCTGCTGGGAGACGATCACGCAGGACATGACGGGGCCGTCGCAGCCGACCGCGAGGTCGGGGAAGGCGACGAGCCGGTCGGCGTTGCGGAGGTACTCGACGAGGGTGACGGGAGCGATGTCGAGATCACCGCGGACGAGCTGCTCACTGAGCTTGTCGGGGGTGTCCTTGGTGAGCTCGAGGTCGAGGAGCGTGCCGGTGCGGGCGAGGCCCCAGTAAAGGGGGAGGCAGTTCAGGAACTGGATGTGTCCGACGCGGGGCCGGCTCCGCAGCGGGTGGGGGTCGTCGGTTGAATTGTCCACATCGCGAGGCTAGCCCCGTCCTGGAAGGCGGGCATCGCCGGGTCCACCGTCAGCGCGGATGAACTCCGTCAAACATCCGGGTGACGTGATCTTTCCCTCTACCCATGCGCACACACAGCGTGCTAGGCTCAACGCAAGTTGCAGTTTGGTTTCCCTTGCAGTACAGAGCCTGCGGAGCATGTGACCCGCAGGCTTTTGTAGTTTTCAGACTTGTTTGGCAGGTTCTGGAGCAGGGCAACCCTTTGGCCCATAGGAGGGCTTATGGCTACCGGAACCGTCAAGTGGTTCAACGCTGAAAAGGGCTTCGGCTTCATCGCCCAGGACGGCGGCGGCCCGGATGTCTTCGTCCACTACTCCGCGATCAACGCGTCTGGTTTCCGCTCCCTCGAGGAGAACCAGGTCGTGAACTTCGACGTCACCCAGGGCCCGAAGGGCCCGCAGGCGGAGAACGTCACCCCGGCCTAGTTGCCCGGGTCGGCGATCGCGCACGACTTTCAGTACCCGATTGAGCAGTACCCAAGGAGCCTTTTCCGTCCGGTCGCACGGCCGTACGGAAAGGGCTCCTGCCTTTTCCCTTCACCGAAGGGCGACCGGCCGTACGCTCGAAGGCATGACCGAACGCAAACCGCCCGGCGTGGACTTCGAATCGTTCGTCGACAAGCAGATCCGCGAGGCGACGGAACGCGGTGACTTCCGGGACCTGCCGGGGTTCGGCAAGCCGCTGGCGGACGACTCGGCCCCGTACGACGAAACGTGGTGGGTCAAGGGCAAGATGCACCGCGAGGGCATCGCCCCCGTCCTGCCTCCGGCGCTCGCCCTCCGCAAGGAGGCGGAGGACGCGCTCGAGGCGGTGGAGCGGGCGGCGAGCGAGGCGGAGGTCCGCCGGATCGTCGCCGCGGTCAACGAGAAGATCACCGAAGCGCTGCGCCGTCCGCCGGCCGGCCCGCCGCTGCGCCTCGCGCCGCTGGACGCGGACGAGCTGGTGCGGCGGTGGCGGTCGCGGCGCGGCGTGGACGGCGGCTGAGCGACGGCGAGCGGCCCGGCCACCGCGTGGTGCGCCGCGCTGTGTGCGCCTACTCGGCCCGGCCCCTCAGACCCCGCGCGGGCGTGCCGCGTGGCGGGTCAGGGCCAGGGCGGCGAGGGCGGCGATCAGCCCGCACACGCCCGGCCAGCCGAAGCGGCCGTACGCGGCCGTGGCGGCCCACGACCCGATGCCTCCGCCGATGAACGCACAGGTCATGTACGCGGTGTTGAGGCGGCTTCGCGCGTCGGCGGACAGCGCCCAGATCCGTACCTGGTTGGCGATCATGCCGGTCTGCATCGCGACGTCGAGCAGCAGCGTGCCCAGCACCAGGGCGGTCAGGCCCGCCACGCCGCCGCTGCCGCCGAGCGCGAGGACCATGGCCGAGGCGATGACCACGAGAAAACAGACGAGGTTGACCGCGTCCGGGCCCCGGCGGTCGACGAGCCGGCCGGCGGCCGGGGTGGCGAGCATGGTGCCGGCGTTCACCAGCGCCAGCGCCCCCACCGCCTGGGCACCGAGCCCGTACGCCGGACCGGTCAGCAGGAGGGCGGCGCCGGTCCACACGGCGGTGAAGGCGCCGAACACCGTCGCCTGGTAGAAGCACGAGCGGCGCAGTTCGGGCTCGGTGCGCAGCAACCGCAGCGGGGCGGCGAGCAGCGCCCGGTACGGCTGGGCCGCCGGCGGGGTGGTCGCCGGCAGCGTCCGGGCCAGTACGGCCGCCGTCAGCAGGGAGGCCGACGCCGCCAGCAGGTACGGCGCCCGCCAGCCGAGCCACTCGCCGAGCGTGCCGCCGGCGGCCCGGGACAGCAGCATGCCGCCGAGGGACCCGGCCAGCAGGGTGCCGGTGACGGCCCCGCGCCGGTCGTCGGCCACCAGACCGGCCGCCATGGGGGCCACCAGGGGGGCGATCACCGTGGTCAGGCCGGTCAGCGCGCCGGCCGCGACGAGCGGCGGCAGACCGGGCGCGGCGCTCGCCGCGACCAGGACGGCGCCGGTGACGGACAGCAGGGTGACGATGAGCGGGCGGTGCGCGAAGCGGTCCCCGAGCGGTACGAGGAGGAAGACCCCGGCCGCGTACCCGAACTGAGCGGCGGTGACGATCAGGGCGGCCGCGTCGGGGGAGACGCGCAGACCGGTGGCGACGAGCGGGCTGACGGCCTGGGGGAAGTAGATGTTGCCGACCGCCACGCCGCAGGCGACGGCCAGGAGCAGCACCATCGGGCGGCTGAGCTCGGTTCGGGTCGGCACCGCCCCATGATCACGGCCCACCCCTCCTTCGCACAAACGTTTTGGCGCCGGGGTGGGGGCACGCGGCGGCGGGAAAATCCGTCGCGACCGGCGTAGCGTGAATCGTGTCTCGGGGAGTACGTCCTCGCCCAGGGAGACGCCATGGTCACCACCACCCCGCCCTCCGCCGGCGACATCCCCCGTACGCACCCGCTCCGGGCCCGGGCGGTGAACGCCGCCGAGGTGCGGGCGATGCTCGCCCTGCTGCACGGGCTGGCGCCCGGCGACTGGTCGCGCGGCACGGCGTGCGAGGGCTGGACCGTGCGGGACATGACGGCCCATGTGGTGGCGCAGTACGAGGAGCTCGCCCGGCCCTGGCTGCTGGTCGGCCGGGCGGTGCTGGGCCGCCGGCGCCACCCGGGACTGTCGCCGCTGCACGCGCACAACCAGTGCCAGGTCGAGGCCCGGCGTTCCGCGCCGCCCCAGGAGCTGATCGGGCTGCTGACCCGGCTCGGCCCGCGCGGGGTGCGGGCGGTGGAGCGGGTGCCGGCCGGGATGCGGCGCAGGATCCCGCTGAGCCCGCTGTTCCCGGAGTCCAGGGAGCTGGCCGAGGACTCCATGGACTTCCTGGCCAGGGTGCTGGTCTCCCGTGACACCTGGATGCACCGGGTGGACATCTGCGACGCCACCGAGCGCGACCTCGTCCTGCGCGAGCACGACAAGGAGGTCGTCGGACAGGTGCTGCTGGACCTCGCGCTGGGCTGGAGCGGACCGCCGGTGTTCCTGGACCTGTCGGGACCGGCCGGGGGCCGCTGGACGCTGGGGCGCGGCGCACCGGCCGTGGTGGTGCAGACGGACGCCGTGACGCTGATGCGGCACCTGTCGGGCCGCCCGCCGGTCGGCAGCATCGAGTGCGAGGGGGACCCCGCCGCCACCGCGGCCGTGGACGCGGCCCGGGTGCCGTTCTGACCCCCGCGCGCCCGCGTCACACCGCGCCGGGGTCAGGACCGGCGCCGGGTCAGGACGGGTGAGGGACAGGGGCCGGGTCAGGACGAGGGCAGGACCGGCGCCGGGTCAGGACGGGGGCCGGGCCTCCACCATGACGACCTCGAACTCCTCCAGCGACCGCACGGTCGTCCGCGCCCGGGCCGTCGCTTCGCCGCGCACGGCGGCGACCGGGCCGCGGGACGCCGCCAGGCTCTCCTGGTCCGCGTAGAGCGCGCCGACCGTGGCCCGCCCGCCGACGCGGTCGAGCAGCAGCGATCCGCCGAGGAAGCCCGGCATCGCCCGGAGCCTGGGCAGGGCGCCGTGCTCGTAGGAGTCGACCAGGGAGTCGGCGTCGGACGGGGCCACCTCCATCCGGACCATCCGGAACCGGGCGCCCTCACCGGCCGACTCCGGCCGGGTGACCACCGCCGCCTCCCAGGAGTCGACCGTCACCGTGGCCGCGAACCCCGCCAGCATCCGGGCGCGCACCTCGCTCATGCGGTCGGCGCTGGCCCGCAGGGCCTCCTCGTCCTCCCACCAGGTGCCGATCACCAGCTTGCCGACCTCGCGGTCCACGAACACGCCCGCACCGCGATACCCCGGCTCCTGCGCGAGCTGCTGCCTGCCCTCGGTGGTGAGGGCGCCCACGGCCCCGTCGAGCTTCGCGGGTTCACCCGTGGCATAGGTCGTACGTACGAACATGGCTACCTCTCGCGCCGGACCGGATGTCCCTGTCCATACGACGCGCCCCGCCACCCGGCGGCAAGGCGGCCCCGGCGTTCGGGTGAGCGGGCGGGGTCACCGGGAGGGCGACCAGCGCCGGCCGTCCATGAGGCCGCCCAGGCCCGTCCAGGCGAAGTTCATCAGGGTCGCGGCCGCCTCCTTGGCGGACACCCCCGGCGTCTCGTTGGCCCACTGCGCCAGTGACTCGGCCGCGCCCACCAGGGCCCGGGCGAGCCCGGACACGTCCCGGTCGGCGAACGCGGGGTCCTGGTGCGCGTCCCGGGCCGCCGCGCCTATCAGGACGGTCACGAAGGCCGCCATCTCGTCGCGCATGGCCGCCACTTCGGCGGCGAACGGCTCGCCGTGCGTACGGGCCTGCTGGTGCAGCACCGCCCATCCGTCCGGGTGCTCGGCGGTGTGCGCGAAGAACGCGGTGAGGCCCGCCCAGAGCTGCCGGTCGGCCGGCGGCCCGGGCTCGGTGGCGTCCCGCTCCACCGCGCCGCGGACGGCGGCGATCAGCGCGGCGGCCTCGCGCCGGATGCAGGCGGTGAACAGCTCTTCCTTGGAGTTGAGGTACAGGTACACCAACGGCTTGGACACACCGGCCAGTTCGGCGATCTCGTCCATCGACGCGGCCCGGTAGCCCCGCTGTCCGAAGGTGTGCACGGCCGCGTCCAGCATCTGCTGTTCGCGCACGGCCCGGGGCATGCGCTTGGCCTTCGCGCCCGTGCTCTTCACGTCAACCGTCCTCCTACTCCTGGGTAGTCGGTAAGCCTACGACCCGTCGGCAGGGCGCGTGCCGCGCACATAGCCCGTTGTCATGTGCGCCGTTCGCCACGCAAAGTATCCGCATCACTCCAGTGAGTGATGCCGCCTGGAGCCCGGCGACTGCTTCCCTACAGACGTCGCCCTTTCTCGGACACTCCCGATCGGAGTTCTGCATGAGGCTGTTCGCCCGCCGTTCGCGTATCGCGATGCTCCTCCTGCTCCCCCTCGCCGCGACCCCGGCCACCGCCGCCACCGCCACCGCCGCACCCGTCGCCGCCACCGTCACCGCGGTGGCCGCCGAGACCCCCGCACCGCTGCGGACCACGGCCGATCCGATGCCCGGCCGGTACATCGTCACCCTGAAGCCCGGCACGGCGTCCGCCGTCCGGATCACCCAGCAGCTCGGCGTCACCCCGCTGTACGAGTACACGCACGTGCTGCGCGGCTTCACGGCCGGACTGAGCGCCTCGCAACTCACGACCGTGCGCGGCCTGCCGGACGTGGCGGCCGTCGAGCAGGACGCGGTGGTCACCGCCGACCCCGTGCCCGCCGGACCGAACCCGCTCGCGTACGCCGCCAGTTGGGGCCTGGACCGCATCGACCAGCCCTACCTCCCGCTCAACCAGCAGTTCAACGTCAACAGCTCCGGGGCCGGCGCGACGGCCTACGTCCTGGACACCGGCATCGACTACCACCACCCGGAGTTCGGCGGCCGTGCCGTGCCGGGCTTCGACGCCATGGGCGACGGCCGCAACGGCCAGGACTGCAACGGCCACGGCACGCACGTCGCGGGGACCGTCGGCGGGGCGACCTTCGGTGTCGCCCGGCAGGCCACCCTGGTGAGCGTGCGGGTCCTCGGCTGCGACGGCAGGGGCTCGTACGCCGGGATGATCGCCGGCATGGACTGGGTGGCGAGGAACGCCAAGCAGCCCGCGGTGCTCAACGGCTCGCTCGGCGGCCCGCGGAGCGACGCCCTCAACCAGGCCGCCACCGCGCTGTCCGACAAGGGCGTCCTGCCGGTGGTCGCCGCCGGGAACGACTCGGTCGACGCCTGCACCGTCTCGCCGGCGAGCGCGGCGCGGGTCCTGACCGTCGGGGCCACCGATTACCTGGACCGGGAGACCGACTTCTCCAACTTCGGCGCGTGCCTGGACCTCTACGCCCCCGGGGCGGCCATCCTCTCCGCCCGGCTCGGCGGCGGGAGCGTGGCGCTGAACGGCACCTCCATGGCCGGCCCGCACGTCGCGGGTGTGGCCGCCCTGCTCAAGGCGCGCTACCCCGCGGCGACACCCGCACAGGTGTACACCTGGCTCGTCGAGCAGTCGGTGAAGGACATCCTCACGGTGACGAAGTCCTCGCCCAACCGGCTGCTCCAGACCGCCGGACTCTGACCGCCCGCGCGAAGGCGCCCCCGCCGGCCGTCGGCCGGTGGGGGCGCGTTCGTGCGGGGGTGTCAGGCGGTGGCCGGGACGGTCACCTTCCGCTCGGCCTCGCGCACGCCGTACGCGTCGCCGTCGCCGTCGATCGGGGACGCCGAGGCGGCGTTGTACGCGTCGTGGTCCAGGATCTTCTCGCGGGCGGCGACGACGACCGGGACCAGCGCCTGGCCGGCGACGTTGGTCGCCGTGCGCATCATGTCCAGGATCGGGTCGATGGCCATCAGCAGGCCGACGCCCTCCAGCGGCAGGCCCAGCGTGGACAGGGTCAGCGTCAGCATGACCGTCGCGCCGGTCAGGCCGGCCGTGGCGGCGGAGCCGATCACCGAGACGAAGGCGATCAGCAGGTAGTCGCCGATACCCAACTGGACGTCGAAGATCTGGGCGATGAAGATCGCGGCGAGCGCCGGGTAGATCGCGGCGCAGCCGTCCATCTTGGTGGTCGCGCCGAACGGGACGGCGAAGGAGGTGTACTCCTTCGGCACGCCGAGGCGCTCGGTGACCTTGACGGTGACCGGCATGGTGCCGACGGAGGAGCGGGAGACGAAGGCAAGCTGGATGGCGGGCCAGGCACCCTTGAAGAACTGGACCGGGTTGACCTTGGCGACGACCGCCAGCAGCAGCGGGTACACGCCGAACAGGACCAGCGCGCAGCCGATGTAGACGTCGGCGGTGAAGGTGGCGTACTTGCCGATGAGGTCCCAGCCGTAGTCGGCGATGGCGTAGCCGATGAGGCCGACGGTGCCGAGCGGGGCCAGGCGGATGACCCACCACAGCGCCTTCTGGAGCAGTTCCAGCACCGACTCGCTGAGGGTGAGGATCGGCTGGGCCTTCTCGCCGAGCTTCAGCGCGGCGATGCCGGCGACGGCGGCCATGAAGACGATCTGGAGGACGTTCAGCTCGGTGAACGGCGTGATGACGTCCGTGGGGACGATGCCGGTGAGGAAGTCCAGCCAGCTACCGGCGTTCTCGGGCTTCTCGCCGTCCTTGGGCGTGAGGCCGGTGCCGGCGCCCGGGTTGGTGACCAGGCCGATCGCGAGGCCGATGGCGACGGCGATCAGCGACGTGATCATGAACCAGAGCAGGGTGCGGGTGGCCAGCCGGGCGGCGTTGTTGACCTTGCGCAGGTTGGTGATGGACACCAGGATCGCGAAGAAGACGAGCGGCGCGACGGCCAGCTTCAGCAGTTGGACGAAGATGTGGCCGACCTTGTCCAGGGTGGTGTGCAGCCACTGCACGTCATAGGTGCGGGTGACCCAGCCGAGGACCACGCCGAGGACGAGACCGGCGACGATCTGGGCCCAGAAGGGCACCTTCGGTATGCGGCGGACGGGCGGGGTATCGGGGTTCGCGGTGCTCGCGGACGCGGACACGGACACACTCCAGTGAGGCGTATCGGGGAATACGGGACGAGGGGTGCGGCGCACGCGCCTTACGGCGGCGCCGCTGCATGATGCCGGGTCAGACTTCGCGGCAACAGACCGCGGACATACAGCGGCAGAGGTCGACGTGCAGGCGCGCCACGAGCGGGATGCTCATGGCGTCGGCTTCGGGGCGCACTGCTGTCGTCACGTCGAACACGTTAACACTTGAACTTTGAGGACCTCAAAGCACTTCTTTGGGTCCGCCGGGCCAAGAACGCCAACACCCCCGTGCGAAGCGCTGCTTCGGCACGGGGGTGCGCGGGGGTACGTGACTCAGCTCACCGGGCGGCCCGGTCCTCCCGGGACCGGTTGGCCTCAAGGCGGGCCTTGGCGGTGTCGACCTTCTCGACGATCTGCGCGGACATCGCGTCGCGCTGCTTGCGCAGCAGGACGAAGCTCAGGGGCGCCGAGATCACGATGGACAGGAGGAGCACCCACAGCAGGTTGGAGTCCCCGAGGCCGCGCGGCAGCGCGCCGACGTACACCAGCCCCCACAGGGCGAGGAAGCAGCCGGCGAAGACGCCCAGGCGCATGAGGGAGTACCGGATCGTGGCGCTCGTGCGGGCAGCGGACACGGCGGGGCCTTCTTCCTTCGTATTCCTTGGTACGGCGTTCCTGCCCGTCCAGTGAAGCACGTGCCGATTCGATCAGTTCAGGGGGTGGAGCGGCAGATGCATGATGATGTCGTCCCGGTCGTCGCCGTCGGCCACCCGGATGGCGTCCGGGACCCGGCCGACCTCCTTGTAGCCGCACGAGGCGTAGAACCGGTCGACGCCGGTGCCGCCGCGGCAGGTGAGCCGGACGGCCTCGATGCCGTCGAGGCCGCGCACCGCCCGCTCCGTGGCGGCCATCAGGTCGCGCCCGTACCCCTTGCCCTGGTGACGGGGGTGGACCATCACGGTGTAGAGCCACACCCAGTGCCGCATCAGGCGGTGGGTGTTGTGCGTGATGAAGGCGGTGGCGGCGACGGCGCCGTCCTCGTCGTGGCCGACCAGCAGCCGGGTGCGGCCCTCGGTCATGGCGGCGAGGTGCTTGACCCACTCGGGGCGGATGTCGTCGGGGGTGACGGGCGGGACGAAGCCGACGGAGCCGCCCGCGTTGGAGACGTCCGCCCACAGGGTGAGGACGCCGTCGCGCAGAGCGGGACCGACCGGCGGGTCCAGTGCGAAGGTCAACGGCATGCGAGCGACGATAAACGGCTCAGCCGAGGGCCCGCGCCGCCATCCGCAGGTCGGACACCAGGCCCGCGTAGAGGGCCTCGCGGTCGCGGGAGCGCAGCACGGCGGAGGGGTGGACGGTCGCGACCAGGCACGCGCCGAGTTCCTCGTGGCCGGGCAGCGGCAGCAGGGTGCCCCGCTGCTCGGTGACCCGGAACGACGGACCGAGCAGGGCCTTCCCGGCGGTCGCGCCCAGGGCGACGACCACCTCGGGGGCGACCAGCCGCAGTTCCGCCTCCAGCCACGGCCGGCAGGCGGCCGCCTCGCGGAGGCTCGGCGACTTGTGGATGCGGCGCTTGCCCCGCTCGGGCACGACCGTGAACTTGAAGTGCTTGACGGCGTTGGTGACGTACGTGTCGTCCGGCTCGATCCCGGCCTCGTCCAGCGCCCGGGTGAGCACCTGGCCGGCCGGCCCGACGAACGGCGCGCCCTGCCGGTCCTCCTGGTCGCCGGGCTGCTCGCCCACCAGCAGGACCCGCCCGTGGGCGTTCCCGGCGCCGAAGACGGTCCGTGTGGCGTCCCGGTGCAGCGGGCAGCCCCGGCACCCGGCGGCCGCCTCGCGCAGCGCCTCGATGCCGGCGCCCTCCGGTACGAAGGGCGCGGCGTCGTAGGCGTCCTCGGGGGCGGCGCCCCGGGCGGCGGCGTGGCCGGTCACGCGCCCCGGGTACCCGGCGGGGGCGGGGCCGAACGCGCCCGGGCCCGGCGGGTCAGACCCGCATGGGCTGGGGCGATTCGCGGCGGTCCGCGTCGGGGCCCGGGTACTCGCGGATGATCTCGTACCGCGTGTTGCGCTCCACGGGGCGGAAGCCGGCGTCCCGGATCAGCTCCAGCAGGTCCTCGCGGCCCAGCTTGCTGGGCGTGCCGTAGTTGTCCGCGTCGTGCGTGATCTTGTACTCGACGACCGAGCCGTCCATGTCGTCCGCGCCGTGCTGGAGGGCGAGCTGGGCGGTCTGGACGCCGTGCATGACCCAGAAGACCTTGACGTGCTGGATGTTGTCGAAGAGCAGCCGGGAGACCGCGAAGGTCTTCAGGGCCTCGGCGCCGGTGGCCATCGTGGTGCGCGCCTGGAGCCGGTTGCGGACCTTGCCGTCCCGCATGTCCACGAAGTCGTGCTGGTAGCGCAGCGGGATGAAGACCTGGAAGCCGCCGGTCTCGTCCTGGAGCTCACGCAGCCGCAGCACGTGGTCGACGCGGTGGCGGGGCTCCTCGATGTGCCCGTACAGCATCGTGCACGGGGTCCGCAGACCCTTCTCGTGCGCGAGGCGGTGGATGCGGGACCAGTCCTCCCAGTGGGTGCGGTGGTCCACGATGTGCTGCCGGACCTCCCAGTCGAAGATCTCCGCGCCGCCACCGGTGAGCGACTCCAGACCGGCCTCGATCAGCTCGTCGAGGATCTCGGAGGCGGACAGTCCGGAGATCGTCTCGAAGTGGTGGATCTCCGTGGCCGTGAAGGCCTTCAGGGAGACGTGCGGCAGCGCCTTCTTCAGCTCGCTCAGCGAGCGGGGGTAGTAGCGCCACGGCAGGTTGGGGTGGAGCCCGTTGACGATGTGCAGCTCGGTGAGGTTGTCGTTCTCCATCGCCTTGGCGAGGCGGACGGCCTCCTCGATGCGCATGGTGTACGCGTCCTTCTCGCCCGGCTTGCGCTGGAACGAGCAGTAGGCGCACGACGCGGTGCACACGTTCGTCATGTTCAGGTGCCGGTTGACGTTGAAGTGGACGACGTCACCGTTCTTGCGCGTGCGCACCTCGTGGGCGAGACCGCCGAGCCAGGCCAGGTCGTCCGACTCGTAGAGGGCGATGCCGTCCTCGCGGGTCAGCCGCTCCCCGGAACGGACCTTCTCCTCGAGCTCGCGCTTGAGCCCCGCGTCCATAGCAGGCCGCCTCCCATACGTGCGTCAATCGGGCTCCACCACCGTACTCCCCCGGAAACACGCGGTGCCGTCAGCCCTCCTCCGGCAGGTCGCCGACCCGGTTCTCCCACTTCGTCGACAGCACGATGGTGGTGCGGGTGCGGGAGACGCCCTTGGTCCCGGACAGCCGGCGGATCGTCTTCTCCAGGCCGTCGACGTCGCTGGCGCGCACCTTGAGCATGAAGGAGTCGTCACCGGCGATGAACCAGCAGTCCTCGATCTCGGCCAGGTCCTTCAGCCGGCGCGCCACGTCCTCGTGGTCGGCGGCGTCGGAGAGGGAGATGCCGATCAGCGCCGTGACGCCGAGGCCGAGGGAGGCGGCGTCCACCGTGGCGCGGTAGCCGGTGATGACGCCCGCCGCTTCCAGCCGGTTGATGCGGTCGGTCACGGAGGGCCCGGAGAGCCCGACGAGCCGGCCGAGCTCGGCGTACGAGGCCCTGCCGTTCTCGCGAAGGGCCTGGATGAGCTGCCTATCCACGGCGTCCATATACCTGAAGCCTTCCATTGTTCAGCAACACAGCGTTTTTGATTGTAGAATCAAAGGCACACAGAGCCAACGCCCTGTGAATCTTTCAGAAGATCAAAGACGATCCGTCAGGAGATGACACTCATCGTGTACACGATCGAGATGGCCTACGCCCACATGCGCGCGCTGCAGGAGCTGGCCAACCGCTCGCGTGCCCACCAGCCGGCCGCCGCGCGCCGGGTCGACCGCGTGTCGCCGCCTCGTCCGCGCCGTACCGGGAAGCGCTGAGAAGCCTCTCGCCGATCGGGTCCGGCTCACGACGCCCGGCCCCCGACCCGGCCCGATCGACAAGACCGCCCCTGCCGGCCGCGGGTCCTCAACCGAGCTCCCCCTCGGCCCTGCCGGGGGCGCCCCCGCCGAGCTCCCCCTTCCAGCGGCGGTACAGCCCGTGGGGCACGCCCGCGGCGTCCAGCACCCGGCCGGCGACGAAGTCGACCAGGTCCTGGATGTGCGTCGCACCCGCGTAGAACGCCGGAGAGGCGGGCAGCACCACCGCGCCCGCCTCGTCCAGCGCCACCAGGTGCCGGAGGGTCTGGCCGTTCAGCGGGGTCTCCCGGACGGCCACGACCAGCGGCCGCCGCTCCTTCAGCGTCACGCTCGCCGCCCGCTGCAACAGGTCCTTCGACAGCCCCAGCGCCACCCCCGCCACGCACGCGGTGGACGCGGGCACGATCAGCATCCCCTTGACGGGGTACGACCCCGACGACGGCCCGGCCGCGAGGTCGCCCGCCGCCCAGTGCCGCACGTCCGACACGTCCACCCGGTACGTCCCGGGCTTCCCGTCCGCGCCCCGCGACAGCCACTCGGCGAGGTCCTCGCGCCAGTGGGCGTCCCGGAAACCGATCCCGGTCTCGTCGAGCAGCGTCAGCCGCGACGCCCGGGACACCACCAGATCGACGCTCTCCCCGGCGGCGAGCAGACCTCGCAGCACGGCGGCGGCGTACGGGGTCCCTGACGCCCCCGACACCCCGACGACCCACGGACGACGCTGCGCTTGTACCGGCTCCACGCGCTGAGCCTATCCGGCCACTCCCGTACCGAACCGGCCGGTACGGAACCGGGCCGGGCGCCCCGGACGTTTCCGGGACGGACGCGCGCACGGGCGCGCGGACCGGGACGCGCGACACACAGGGGGCCGCCATGGCGAGGACGACGAGGGGCGGCGCCACCGCCCGCACCGGAGCCGGCGGGACCGCGGCCGGCCGGATGACGGCGGCCGCCGCGCTGATGGGCGCCTGGGTGGCGCTGCTGTGGCTGCTGGAGGCCGTCGACCTGCTGAGCGGCCACGCCCTCGACACCTACGGCATCTCCCCCCGGGAGGCCGGCGAACTGCGCGACCTCGTCCCGGCGGCGTTCCTGCACTTCGGCGCCGGGCATCTGGCGGCCAACACCGTGCCCCTGCTGGTCCTCGGCTTCCTCGCCGCGCTCGGCGGCATCCGGCGCTTCCTGGCCGTCGCGGCGCTGATCGTGGTCCTCGACGGCCTGGGGGTGTGGCTGGTGTCGCCCGCGCACAGCGTCACGGCGGGCGCGTCCGGCCTGGTCTTCGGCCTCTTCGGCTACCTGGCGGCACGCGGCTTCGTGGACCGCAGGCCGCTGGACGTCGCCGTCGGCCTGCTGGTCGGCGCCGTCTGGGGCGGCACGGTCCTGCTGGGCGTGTCCCCCGCGCAGTCGGGCGTGAGCTGGCAGGGCCACCTGTTCGGGCTGCTCGCCGGCGTGGCCGCGGCCTTCGTCTTCCGCCGCCGCCGTCCGTCCGCGGACAGGGCGGCCGCCGTCACGGGGTGAGGCCGCGCACCACCAGGTCGGCCAGCGCGCACACGAACAACGCCACGCCGATGAAGCCGTTGGTGGTGAAGAACGCCCGGTTCAGGCGCGACAGGTCGTGCGGGCGCACGATCGTGTGCTCGTAGACGAACGCGGCGGCGACGACCACCAGGCCGGCCCAGAAGAACAGCCCGGCGCCGGTGGCCAGCGCGTACCAGACGAGGAGGCCGGTGGTGACGACGTGCGCGGCGCGGGCCCCGTGCAGCGCCGCCGGGATGCCGAAGCGGGCCGGCACGGACTTCACCCCGTGCGCGCGGTCGGCCCGGACGTCCTGGCAGGCGAAGATCAGGTCGAAGCCGCCGATCCAGACGCCCACCGCCAGGCCCAGCACCACCGCGTCCCACGACCAGGCGCCGGTGACCGCGATCCACGCGCCGACCGGGCCCATCGCCTGCGCCAGCCCCAGGATCGCGTGCGGGAAGTTCGTGAACCGCTTCCCGTACGGATAGACCACCATCGGGACGACGGCGACCGGCGCGAGCGCCAGGCACAGCGGGTTCAGCAGCGCGGCCGCGCCAAGGAAGGCCGCCAGCGCCACCAGCGCCCCGGTCCAGGCCGAGCGGACCGACACCGCCCCGGTGACCAGCTCCCGGCCGGCCGTGCGCGGGTTCCGGGCGTCGATCTCCCGGTCGATGATCCGGTTGCACGCCATCGCGAAGGTGCGCAGCCCCACCATCGCGACCGTGACCAGCAGCAGCTCCACCCAGTGGACGGTCCGGTCCTCCTGGTACATCGCGGTGAGCGAGGCGATGTACGCGAAGGGCAGCGCGAAGACCGAGTGCTCGATGAGCACCAGCCGCAGGAAGGCCTTCACCTTCCCGCCCGGCCGCGGCGCCGGGCCGGAATCCACCACCCCGTCGGCGGTCGTCATCATGCGAGGCTCCCGAGGAACGCGTCGATGTCGGCCAGCAGGCCGGCGACGGGCACCGGGCCCGTCTCCACCGTCCAGGTCGTGCCGGGGTCGTCCGGCGGGGTGACACGGGCCGTGAAGGCGTACGCGTCCGCGCCCGCCGGGCGGGCGTCCAGGACCAGCACGGCGCCGCCGTCGACGGTGAACGGCCCGGACGCCGCCGCCAGCCCGTCGCGCAGCCGCTCGGCGAAATGGGCGGGCTCCACGTCGCGCACACCGGGCAGCTCGAAGCCGTCGCCCTCACCGCCGGTCTCGGTCATGACCGCCCAGAGGTCCCCGGGGCCGGCGAACTCCTCCGGGGTCACGCCCGCCTCGGCGGCGGCCGCCCGCACCCCCGGCTGGTCCGGGTCGAGCTCCGGGCGCACCAGCGCGACGTAGTCGGTGTCGGTGCCGATGAAGAGGGCCGGGCCGCCCACGGCGATGGGGCTCACAGGCCGTACTCCTTCCAGCGGCGGTCCACCAGGGCCGCCGTCGCGGGGTCGGACTCGACCATGTCCGGCCAGCCGCCGTCGCGGGTGTAGCCCTCCTCGGGCCACTTGCGGGTGGCGTCGATGCCCGCCTTGCCGCCCCAGAACTGCTGGTACGACGCGTGGTCCAGGTGGTCGACCGGGCCCTCGACGACCGTCAGGTCGCGGGCGTAGTCGGTGTTGCCCAGCGCCCGCCAGGACACCTCGTGCAGGTTGCGGACGTCGCAGTCGGCGTCGACGATCACGATCAGCTTGGTCAGCGACATCATGTGCGCGCCCCAGATGGCGTGCATGACCTTCTGGGCGTGCTTGGGGTACTTCTTGTCGATCGAGACGATCGCGCAGTTGTGGAAGCCGCCCGACTCCGGCAGGTGGTAGTCCACGATGTCCGGCACGATGATCTTGAGCAGGGGCAGGAAGAAGCGTTCCGTCGCCCGGCCCAGCGGACCGTCCTCGGTCGGCGGGCGGCCCACCACGATCGACTGGAGCAGCGGCCGCCGCCGCATCGTCACGCAGTCGATGGTCAGCGCCGGGAACGGCTCCTGCGGGGTGTAGAAGCCCGTGTGGTCGCCGAACGGCCCCTCGGGCAGCATCTCGCCCGGCTCCAGCCAGCCCTCCAGCACCACCTCGGCCTGCGCCGGGACCTGGAGCGGCACGGTCTTGCAGTCGACCATCTCGATCCGCTTGCCCTGGAGGAAGCCCGCGAACAGGTACTCGTCGATGTCCTCCGGCAGCGGTGCCGTGGAGGCGTACGTCACGGCCGGCGGCGCTCCGAAGGCGATCGCGACCGGCAGCCGCTCCCCGCGCCGGGCGGCGACCTGGTAGTGGTTGCGGCTGTCCTTGTGGATCTGCCAGTGCATGCCGATGGTGCGCCGGTCGTGGCGCTGGAGCCGGTACAGACCGAGGTTGCGGATGCCGTTCTCGGGGTGCCGGGTGTGGGTGAGCCCCAGGTTGAAGAACGAGCCGCCGTCCTTGGGCCAGGTGAAGAGGGCCGGGAGCTGCTCCAGGTCCACGTCGTCGCCGGTGAGGACGACCTCCTGCACCGGGGCGTCCTTCACCTTCTTCGGCGGTACGTGGGTCATCGCGCCCAGCTTGCCGAACGCCTCCCGCACCCCCACGAAGCCGTGCGGCAGCTCGGGCTTCAGCAGCCCGCCCACCTTGGCGCCGATCTCGTCGTACGACCGCAGCCCCAGGGCCTTCAGCAGCCGCCGGTCCGTACCGAAGACGTTCATCGCCAGCGGCATCGACGACCCGCGCACGTTCTCGAAGAGGAGCGCCGGTCCGCCGGACTTCTGGACCCGGTCGACGATCTCCCCGACCTCCAGATACGGGTCGACTTCGGCCTTGATGCGCTTGAGGTCGCCTTCGCGCTCCAGCGCCCTGAGCAGCGAGCGGAGATCGTCGTGAGCCATGGGGCCCAGTATCGGCCACCGGCTAGGCTGGAGCTGTCACCGGGGCGGGCGAAACGCGCTCCGCCGCTGCTTCCAGGGGGCTGTCCCACATGCTCAGGGCACTGCTGTACATCCTGCCGCTGGCGCTGACGATCTTCGCCTTCATCGACTGCCTGAACACCCCCGAGGACGAGACCCGGCACCTGCCGAAGGTCGCCTGGATCTTCATCATCCTGCTCTTCTGGATCGTCGGCCCGATCGTCTGGCTGGCCGCCGGCAAGCTGCGCCACGCCCCGGCCGGTGGCCGTCCCTCGCCCTTCTCGACGGGCCGCGCACCGCGCACCGAGTGGGTCGCGCCCGACGACAACCCCGAGTTCCTGAAGTCGCTGCGCGCGGAGAACGAGAAGGACGAGGCGCTGCTCAAGGACTGGGAGGCCGACCTGCGCCGCCGCGAGGAGGAGCTCAAGGACCGCGAGGACCTCAAGGACGGCGAGCGGGACGAGCAGCAGGACGGCGGGGACAAGGGTCCCGAGAAGTCCTGACCCCGCCTCCGCTCCGGCGGGCCCCGGGCGGGGAAGAGTACCGCCATGGACCTCGACCGGCGGGCCACCCCGCCCGACCCCACGATCCCCGTCGTCGACCTGGCGTCCTGGCTGTCGGGTGACCGCGCCGCCCGCGCCGCGACCGCGCGTACCGTGGACCGGGCGCTGCGCGCCGCCGGGTTCCTGCTGGTGACCGGACACGGAGTGGAGCCGGAACTGCGGGCGGCGGTCCGGCGCGAGGCGCGGCGGTTCTTCCACCTGGACGCGCGGCTGAAGCGGCGGTACGCCGTGAAGGTCGGCGGACGCGGGTGGCTCGGCCCGGGCGCGGAGGCCAACGCGTCCGCGGAGGGGGCGGCCGGCCCGCCGGACCTGAAGGAGTCGCTGTCGTTCGCCGCCGACGAGCCGTCCGGCGACCCGGCGGTGGACGCGGAGTGGTTCCTGCCCAACACCTGGCCGGCCGAGGTGCCGGGACTGCGGCCGGCGGCCGAGGAGTACCTGGCGCGGATGCGGGAGCTGTCGGACCGGCTGCTGGAGCTGCTGGGCACGGCCCTGGGCGAGGACGAGGACTTCTTCACGCGGCACACCGCCCGGCCGACCTGGGGTTTCAACATCAACTGGTACCCGGGGCGGGACGTGCTGGGCGATCCGGAGCCGGGCCAGTTCCGCATCGGGGCGCACACCGACTTCGGGACGGTGACGGTGCTCGACCGGCAGGCCGGGAAGGGCGGGCTCCAGGTGTTCACCGACCGGCGCGGCTGGGAGGACGCCCCGTACGACCCGGACGCCCTCACCATCAACATCGGGGACCTGATGGCCTTCTGGACGGACGGGCGCTGGCGCTCGGGCCGACACCGGGTGCTGCCGCCGCCCGCCGACGTCCCCTCCGAGGAACTGATGTCGCTGGTGTACTTCTACGAGTGCGATCCCGGCACCGACGTCCGGGGCGTCGACTCGCACGCGTACCTGCGCGCGCAGCTTGACGCGATCACGACTGAATGACGGTTCGCCCGACCCCCCACGCAGCCAACGGTTCGAAAGTAACCTTGACTTGACGCTGAGTCACGGGGGGTGGCGGTGGACAGAGAGCTGTACGGCCGCGAGGCGGTCCTGGACGAGTCGGGCCTCGCCGCGCGGCTGACCGGACTCACGCCGTACGGCTTCGCCTCCGCCGGGTACGAGCACGGCGACGACCCGCCCGTGACCGTCTTCACCGGCGGCCGGGGCATGGGCAAGACCGCCCTGCTCAAACAGGTCCGCAACGCCTACCGGGGCGGCACCCCGCTCGCGCTGCTGGACTGCGCGCACATCGAGCCGCCGCTCGACCACGGGCCCGGCTGGAACCCGCTGACCGGCGCCCTCGCCGAGCTGGCCGTGCAACTGTCGCCGAGGATCCACTCGGCGCGCCCGGTGGAGTTCCCGCGCCTCGCCCTGGGCCTGGCCGCCGTCGCGGTCACCGGCTGGTCACAGGACGACGACGACCGGGCCCGGCGCGACCTCCAGCGCCTCGGGCCGGTCCTCGCCACCGTCGACGAGGCCAAGGGCGCGGCCGGTACGTGGGTCTCCAAGGTGCTGGCCAAACTGGCCGCGACGGCCGCCGAGACGACCGCGCCGGTGGCCGGACTGCTCGCCGAGGCCACGGTGGAGACCGTCCTGGAGGAGGTGTTCGGCCGCTACCAGCGCAAGTCCAAGGCCTGGTACGGCATGTACCGCAACGCGGGCGGGCGCGGTGAACTGGGCCTGCACCAGCTCGCCGTCGACTTCGAGCTGGGCGGACGGCGCCGGGAGGAGGCCGAGGGGTTCCTGGTCGGCGCGCTCGTGGAGGACGTGCGCCGCGCCTACACGGGCCTCACCCGGCGCGGGACCCGGCGCGGCCGGCCGCTCGTCCTGCTGGACAACGCCCACCTGCCGCTGGGCCGGCGGCTGATCGAGCCGATCCTGCGGGACCGCAGCGCGGGGCGCCGCGACCAGCTCGTGCTCGTCGCCTCGTCCCGGGAGCGCGACCACGAGGGGCTGCGGCGGGCGACCCGCGCCCGGTTGCCGGAGGTCGCGCACCGGGCGCCCTGCCCCCGGGGCCCGGACATCACCTCGGGCATCCTCGCCGTGGAGCTCACCCCGCTGAGCGCCGCGCACGCGCGGGCGGTGTTCGACCGGTATGACCTGGCGGGCCGCGCGCCGGCCGACCTGTCGCGGGCGGTCCACCGGCTGACGGCCGGACGGCCGCTGGGCGTGGCGCTGCTCGGGCGGGCGGCGGGCGAGGTGCCGGCGGCCGGGCGCGGGGCGCTCACGCCGGGCGCGCTGCTGGACCTGACGGTGGAGCTGCGCGAGGACGCCCCCGCCGTCCCGGTCGCCGACACCCTGCTGGGCGAGCTGCTGCCGCCCGGGCTGCGCCCGGACGCCGCCGCCGTGCTGGCCGCCGCCCACGACGAGGAGTCGGCCCGCGTGCTGGCCCGCACCCGGCTGCGCGGGGCGTCGGTGGAGGGCGACATGGCGCTGCTGGTGCGCGACGCGCTGCGGGCGGACGGCTGGCCCGAGGGCGGCGGGCACTTCGTCGCCGACCCGCTGCTGCGGGCCCTGCTGCTGCACCGGCTGCGCTTCCACGACGACGACGCGCCCGCGTACGCCGCCTGGCGCGCCGTCCACGAGACGCTGCACCGCCACCACGGCCCCGGGCCCACCCCGTACCGGCTCCGCCAGGAGCTGGCGCTCGGCCGGACCGAGGAGGCGGTCACCACGCTGCGGCTGGAGTTCCCCGGCCCGGACGTGCTGGGCTGGCTGGCCCGGCTGCGGCTGATCGCCTCCGCCCCGTACCCCCGGGAGAAGGGGCGCACCGGGCCCGACCCGCGCCGGGCGACGGCGCTGGGCGAGGACCCGGGCGGCCCGCTGCCGGAGGGCCTGGACGCCGACGGGACGGCACTGCACCTGGGGCTGCGGCGGCTGCTGCACGCGGTGTGGCTGCTGACCGACCCGCTGGCGCTGCCCGACGACGACGTGATCGACAAGCTGGTGCACGAGCTGCGCCAGTTGTCCGGCCGGCACCTGACCGGCACCAGCACGCTGTGGGACGCGGCCACCCACTGGCCGAAGGACATCCGTGCCTGGCGGAGCCCCACGGTTCCGCCGGGGCGGGAGGACGGAGTCTGACGTGCCCCATCCACTGCGCTACCGGGTCTTCTACACCACCCGGCAGAAGATCGTCACCAGTGCGCTGGTGCTCGCGCTGCTCACCTGGGGCACCGTCTGGGCCGTCGGCCGGCTGACCACCCCGGAGGACCGCTCCTGCGCCCCGGGGGTCGCCCGCCCGGCGGGCAGTGACGAGTGCGTCGGCGTCTCCGGCGACGGCTTCGACTTCGGGGTGGCGTCCCTGCGGGACGTCTCCCGGGCCATCGCCCGGGAGAACGCGGGCCTGAAGGCGGGCGAGTACGCCACGGTGGCGCTGCTGCTGCCGCTGACCTCCACCAGCCCGGGGATGAGGATCAAGGTCCTGCACGAGGTGCAGGGCGCCTTCGCCCAGCAATACGAGGCCAACAACGAGTCCAACAACCAGGTCCCCAAGATCCGGCTGGTCCTGGCCAACACCGGCAACGGCAACGCCCACTGGCGCACCACCGTCGCCGCCCTGAAGGGCATGACCGGCGCGCCCCACCACCTGCGGGCGGTGTCCGGCATAGCGACCAGCAGCACCCCCGTCCGGCAGGCGGTGGCCGAGCTGACCGCCGCGGACATCGCGGTGGTGGGCACCACCATCACCGCCGACGACCTGACCAACGGCCCCCGCCGGAAGCCGTTCCCGGGGCTCGCGCGGGTGTCCCCCACCAACAGCGACGAGGCGGACGCCCTCGCCCACTTCGGCCGGGTGGAGGCGGCGAAGGCGATCCTGGTGCACGACGCCCGGGACGGCGACCACTACACGGACACCCTGAAGGGCGCCTTCTCGAAGCTGCTGGCGAAGTCGCCGTACCAGCCGCAGCTCTTCACCTCGCCCGAGGACCCGAACGACGAGGGCACCACCGCCAACACCTTCCAGCAGATCGCCCATCTGCTGTGCACCACCCGCGCCGACACCGTGTTCTTCGCCGGGCGCCACACCCAGCTACGGCAGTTCATCAACGCGCTGGGGTCACGCGGCTGCACGCACCGGAAGTTCACGGTGCTGACCGGTGACGAGGGCTCGTACCTGGGCGCCGACGGGGAGCTCGACCGCGGCGCGCTGGGCGCCGGCCTGACCGTCCGCTACGCGGCCCTGGCACACCCCGACGCATGGCTTCCGCCCCGTGGCGGGAAGGCCCCCACGCCGGGCGGCTCGGCGGAGGCGTACGCGCGGTTCCGCGCGATGACGGAGGCGGTGTCGGGTCCGGAGGCGGGCCCCGTCGGGCAGGTCGAGCTCTCGGACGGGCAGGCGATCATCGCGTACGACGCGATGACGGTCGCCGTGCAGGCCGTCCGGCGGGCCACGGTGCAGGGCAAGCGGCTGCCGGCCCTGAAGGACGTGGGGCTCCAGTGGCCCCAGATGACCGGGGACCTGGGGGTACGGGGCGCGAGCGGCTGGATCTGCCTGGACAACCACGGCAACCCGTACAACAAGGCGGTCCCGGTGGTGGAGCTCACCCGCGACAAGCCCCGGTTCGTCGCCATCGCCTGGCCGGACGGCCGGCCGCCGGCCGCCGACTGCATGCCCCCGCGCACCCCGTAGCGTCCGGGCCCCTCGGCCCCGGTGCACGCCCTACGTGGCGTCGAAGTCGCGGGCCTCGTACTGGTCCCGCAGCTCCTGCCAGCGGTCGCGGGACCAGGCGGGCCAGGAGGCCGGGTGGCCGTCCAGGGAGTCGGCGAGGTACAGGAAGTGGTCGTGCCAGCCGGCCAGGCGGTCCAGCCGGAAGTCGTCCGTCCCGCGCAGCTCGCCGGTGAACCGCAGCGCGGTCCCGCCGCGTCCGCCGCCCGGATCCAGGTGGAACCGCATCCGCCCGTACACCTCCACGGTGTACTCGACGATCCGCTCCGGGTCCCAGGCGGTGACCGTCCCCGACACCTCGGTCGCCGGCTCCGTGGTGAGCCAGCGCAGCGTGACGTCGCCGCCGAGCCGGCACTGGAGGATCTCGGCCTCGGCGAGCCAGCCCCGCAGGCCGCCGGGGGTGGTCAGGGCGAGCCAGACCCGTTCGGCGGGGTGGGGCAGGGGGACCACGAACCGCAGGGTGTGGGTGTCGCCGTGGCTGTCGCTGATGCCGGGAGGGATCTGATCGGCCATGCATCCAGCGTCGCGCGGTCCCCTGCCCGGCGCTACCTCAGGCGCCGGGCACCGGCGAGCGCGCCTCAGACTCCCGCGTAGGAGTGCAGGCTGTTCACGAAGATGTTGACCCCGTAGTAGTTGAAGAGCCAGCAGGCGAAGGCGATCAGCGCCACGTACGCCGCCTTGCGGCCCTTCCAGCCGGCCGTCGCCCGGGCGTGCAGGTACGCCGCGTAGGCGACCCAGGTGATGAACGACCAGACCTCCTTGGCGTCCCAGCCCCAGTAGCGGCCCCACGCGTCACCGGCCCAGATGGCACCGGCGATGATCGTGAAGGTCCACAGCGGGAAGACCGCCGCGTTCACCCGGTAGGCGAACTTGTCCAGGGTCGCCGCGGCCGGCAGCCGCTCCAGCACCGAGCGGGCGAAGCCGCTCGGCGTGCCGCCGGACGCGACCTTGTTCTCGTACGCGTCCCGGAAGAGGTACAGCAGCGTGGCGACCGCGCCCAGGTAGAACACGGCGCCGCAGAAGATCGCGGTGGAGACGTGGATCCACAGCCAGTACGAGTGCAGGGCCGGCACGAGCTGGTCGCTCTCGGTGTACAGCCAGGTGGTGGCGACGCCCAGGTCCAGCAGGACGGTGGTGACCAGGAGCAGGCCCATCCAGCGGACGCTGCGGCCGGCCGCCAGGAAGGCCAGGTACGCGCCGACCGCCACCGTGGAGAAGGTCAGGGAGAACTCGTACATGTTGCCCCAGGGGGCCCGCTGCACGGACAGCGCCCGGGCGACCACGCCCGCGGCCTCCACCAGGAAGGCCAGGGTGGTCAGCGAGACGGCGATGCGCCCGTACAGGTCGCCCTTCTCGTCCCCGCCGGCCGCGCCGGGCCCGTCCGGCACGTCCCGCGCGCCGGACGCGGAGCGGGTGACGACCCGCGGCCGGTCCAGCACGGCGGTGCCCCCGCCCTGCCCCGCCGTCCGCACCCGGACCCCCGGTGCCGCCGGGGTGGTCAGGGCCGCCGCCGTCCGGCCGACCTTGCTGCGGCTGCCGAGGACCCACTCGGCGATATGCGCGAGGAAGGCCAGCGTGTAGACGGCCATGGACGAGTAGACGAGCACGTTGCTCGTCTGCGCCAGGCTCTCGTTGGTCGCGGCGGCGAGATTCACTTCTCAGCCCTTTCATCGGCTTCGTCGGCCTCGGGCGCGGTCGGCGCCACGGAGTGGAGCACGGCCGCGAGGTCGGCCAGTTCCTCAGGGAGCTTCGCGGACTCGCTCCGCCCCAGCCCCGCCATCTCGACGACGGTCAGCCCCCCGGTGGAGGCGTCCCCTCGTACGGCACGCACCCAGACCCGGCGGCGCTGGATGAACAGCGACCCGGCGAGTCCGGCGATCGCGGCGACGGCACCACCGAGGGCGAGGCCGTTGCCCGGCTGCTGGGAGATCTTGAAGCTGGCCCACTCCTTGATCTCCTTCTCGAAGGTGATCGAGCCCGCCCCGTCCGGCAGCTTCATCGTTTCGCCCGGCAGCAGCGTCTGCTTGAGGATGTCGCCGTTCGGTCCCTTGAAGGGCTTCATCTTGCTGGTGTCGAGCTGGTACACGTTCTGCGGCAGCCCGCCGTCCACGCGCAGGTCGCCGTGGTAGGCGCTGAGGTTCAGCGCGGGGAAGGCCAGTCCGGGGAACTTGCTGAACATCATCCCGCTGCCCTTGCCCGCGTAGGTCGGCACGAAGAAGGCCGGGAAGCCGAGCTGCACCTTCTTGCCGGTGCTGTCGCGGTAGCCGTCCATCACCTTGATCACACCGGTGGAGGTGATGTTGTTGTCGATCGGCAGCAGCGGCACGGCGCCCTTGAAGACGACGGCGCCCTTGCCGTCCTTGACGGTGACGACGGGCGCGTACCCGTGGGAGATCAGGTAGACCTTGGAGCCGCCGACCTCCAGCGGCTCGTTGACCCGGATGACGCTCCGCTTCCGGTCGCCGCCGTTCTCGGAGTACGTGACGTCCGCCTCGAAGGTGCGGGGCGTGCCGCGCTGCGGCCCGCCGGTCTCGTACGTGCCGGTGAACTGGTTCATCCGGAAGCTGAAGGGCGCCAGCTCGTCGGTGGAGAACAGCGACCCGGACGAGAAGTCGTCGTACTGGGTGAGCGTGTTGGCGAAGCCCCCGCCCTCGATGATCAGCTTGCCGCCCTCGGACTTGAACAACTGGCCCGCGGCGAACGCCACCAGCATCACGATCAGCGAGACGTGGAAGAGCAGGTTGCCGACCTCGCGCAGGTACCCCTTCTCGGCGGCGACGGCGTCGCCCGTCCCATGGGCCCGGAAGCGCCGCTTCCTGAGCATGCCGAGCGCCGCCTCGCGCACCTCCTCGGGCGTGGCCTCGGTGCGCCAGGTGGCGTACGCGGGCAGCCGGGTCAGCCGCTTGGGCGCGGCCGGCGGGCGGCCGCGGAGCTGGCCGGCGAACTGCCAGGTGCGCGGCACGATGCAGCCGATGAGGGAGACGAACAGCAGGATGTAGATCGCGGAGAACCACACCGAGCTGTAGACGTCGAAGAGCTGGAGCCGGTCGTAGATCGGGGCCAGGACGTCGTGCTGCTCCTTGAAGGAGCGGACCTTCAGGTCGTCCACGCTGTTCTGCGGGATCAGCGAGCCGGGGATCGCGCCCAGCGAGAGCAGGAAGAGCAGGATCAGCGCGACCCGCATGGACGTGAGCTGCCGCCAGAACCAGCGGATCCAGCCGATGGGCCCGAGCGTGGGGCCGCCGCCGTGGGCGGACTCCTCCCTGGGGGCGGTGGAGAGCTGCTCGCCCGCCTCCGCCAGGTCCTGCTCGGTCGTTTCGGTCTTGCTCATGGATCTAGATCCCCACCTGGAAGCCTGCGGACCACCCTTGCATCTCCTGCACCAGGGTGTCCCACGCCCCCGTGAGGAGGAGCAGGCCGGTCAGGATCATCATGCCGCCGCCGATCCGCATCACCCAGGCGTAGTGCCGCTTGACCCAGGAGAACGCGCCGAGCGCCTTGCGGAACGCGACCGCGGCGAGCACGAACGGTACGCCGAGTCCGAGGCAGTACGCGACGGTCAGCAGCGCTCCGCGGCCCGCGCTGGCCTCGTTGGCGGCGAGGGCCTGCACGGACGCGAGCGTCGGTCCGATGCACGGCGTCCAGCCGATGCCGAAGAGCGCGCCCAGCAGCGGCGCCCCGGCCAGCCCGGACACCGGCCGCTTGTGGAGGCGGAACTCGCGCTGGGTGAACCAGGGCATGAGGCCCAGGAAGAAGACGCCCATCAGGACCATCAGGACGCCGAGGACGGTGGTGAGCGTCTCGCGGTGGGCCTGGAGGGTCCAGCCGAAGTAGCCGAACAGGGCGCCGCCGGAGACGAAGACGGCGGAGAAGCCGAGGACGAAGAGGGCGGCCCCGGCGGTCATCCTGCCCCGCCGGGCCTCGGCCAGGTCGGTACCGGTGACGCCGGTCACGTAGGAGAGGTAGCCCGGCACCAGCGGCAGGACGCAGGGGGAGAAGAAGGAGACCAGCCCGCCCAGTACAGCGAGGGGCAGGGCTAGCAGAAGGGCCCCGCTGGAGACCGTCTCGTTGTACATCGGCTAGTTCCCCGAAGCCTTCTCGGCCACCAGGGGGTCGATCATCTTGCGCAGCCGGGTCTCGTCCAGCGCGGTGAGCGAGCGCGCGGCGATCTTCCCGTCGCGGTCGAGGACGACGGTGGAGGGGATGCCCTGGGGGTTGAGGGTGCCCTTCGGGAAGCCGTAGAGCACCAGCTCGCCGTCCGGGTCGTACAGGCTCGGGTATGGGACCTTGTAGTCCTTCTCGAAGGCGAGGGCGGGCTGCTTGTTGTGGTCCCGGGTGTTGATCCCGACGAACTCCACGCCCTTGCCGTCGAGGTCGCCGGCGGCCTTGGCGAAGTGCTTGGCCTCGGCGCGGCAGGGGCCGCACCAGGAGCCCCAGACGTTCAGCACGACGACCTTGCCCTTGAGGTCGGCGACGTCGAGCCGCTCGCCGTCCAGGGTCTCGCCGGCGAGCTTGCCGGGTGCCTTGCGCTCGCCCTTGGCGACGGTGTCGACACCGCCGGTGTTGGTGACGAAGTTGGTGTTGCCGCCACCGCCGGACGTGCCGTTGGAGTCGCCGCTGCACGCGGTCAGCGTGAGCGCGGCCGCCAGGGCGCCGGCGGTGAGCAGGATGCCTCGGGGGGCGCGGCTAAGGCTCATGTGAAAAGTTTCGCATGTACGTTTCGGGGATCTTGCGCGCCCCCCTGCGTGCCCGTAAAGCCCGATGTCAGGCGGGCTTAAGGAAGGCGTTCCAGCCGCCCGCGGGCGATTGGCCGACCTCGAGCGTACGGAGCTTGTCGAGGATCCGCGGGTCCTGGACGTCCAGCCAGTCGGTGAACTGCCGGAACGACACCAGCCGTACGTCCTTCTTGCCGGCCATGCCCTTGAGCGCCTCTTCGACGGCGTCCATGTAGATGCCGCCGTTCCACTGCTCGAAGTGGTTGCCGATGAAGAAGGGCGCGCGATTCGTTTCGTAGGCGCGCTTGAAGCCGGCGAGGTAGGCCTCGGTCGCCTGCTTCTTCCAGCCGGGATAGCGCGACGGCATGCCCTTGGTCGTGTTCTGCGACTGATTGGCGAGGATGTTGTAGTCCATGGACAGGACTTCGAAGGAGTGCCCCGGGAAAGGCATCTGCTGGAGCGGCAGGTCCCAGATACCGCGGCGCTTGACGGGCCACTTCTGGTGTCCGCCGGGCGAGCTGGCGTCGTAGCGCCAGCCGAGCTTCTTGGCGGTGGGCAGCAGATTGTCCTGGCCGAGCAGGCAGGGGGTGCGGGCGCCGACGAGTTCCTTGCGGTAGTCGAAGGGCAGCGGGTCGAGGTCGGTCCAGCCGGTGATGGTCTTCCATTCGGTGACGAATTTCACCGCCTGGTCGATTTCGTTCTGCCAGTCGGCCGGGGTCCACTTCTCGACCGATCCGGAGCCGGCGCAGAAGTGGCCGTTGAAGTGGGTGCCTATCTCGTGCCCGTCGAGCCACGCCTGCCGGACGTACTTCAGCGTCTGCTTGATGTGGTCGTCGGTGAGGTAACCGATGTCGGAGGCGCCGGTGCGGTTGTTCGGCGGGCGGTAGAGCGTCTTCTTCGATTCGGGCAGCAGATAGAGCCCGGAGAGGAAGAAGGTCATCCCCGCGTCATGGTTCTTGGCGAGTTCCAGAAAGCGCGGGAAGAGGCCGTTGCCGACCTCGCCGGCGCCGTCCCACGAGAAGATCACGAACTGCGGCGGGGTCTGTCCCGGCTCCAGGGGAACGGGCTTGTCGGGCTGGTTGGGCTGCTTTCCGGTGTCGGACGTGGAACCGTCGCCTATGAGGCGCCCCTCCACCTTTCCGGGGCCCGGATCGCCCTTGCCGTTCCCGCCGCCCTTACCGGGCCGGCTCCCGGTGTCGTCGGTCCCCCCGGCCGGCCCGCAGCCGGCGACCCCGATCGCGGCCGCGGCCCCGACTCCGGCTCCCAGCAGGCCCCTTCGACTGATCCCGCGCATATCGTCCCCATCCGCGCTCGTTCGTTGCCGGACATACGGTCAAAACCGGCAATGGGTGAGAGGGACGGAGCAAGGGGGCGGTTCCCGGGGTCACCGGATAATCCCCTCCGTGACAAGACCGCTACACCGGACCGCTACAAGGCCCCTTCGGGCGGCCGCGCGCGGACCGCGCGCCCGCCGGGGGCCCTGGGGCTCCCGGCGGGCGCGGGTCCGGCGGGACGGCGGTCCGGCGTCACGGCGGGGACGAGGCGGCGCGGGGGCCGACGCGGGCCGGCCCCGGGCGCGTTCAGGCGCCGAAGGCCTTGGACCCGCCCTTCACCGGCTTGGCCCCGGCGAGCAGGTGCGCCGGGACGAGGTCGCGGGCGGGCTCGCTGTAGCCGACCGAGACGATCTTGTCGCCCCGGTAGGTGAACGTCGTCAGGGACGCCAGCGTGCACTGCCGGCGCCGCGGGTCGTGCCACAGCCGCCGCCGCTCGACGAAGCTGCGGACGATCCAGATCGGGAGCTGGTGGCTGACGCAGACCGCCTCGTGCCCGCGGGCCGCGTCCCGGGCCGCGTTCAGCGCGCCCATCATCCGGACGACCTGGTCGATGTACGGCTCGCCCCAGGACGGCCGGAACGGGTTGGTCAGGTGCCGCCAGTTGGACGGCCGGCGCAGCGCCCCGTCGCCGACCCCGAAGGTCTTGCCCTCGAAGACGTTGCCCGCCTCGATCAGCCGCTCGTCGGTGCCGAGGTCCAGCCCGTGCGCCGCGGCGATGGGCTCGGCGGTCTCCTGCGCGCGCTCCAGCGGCGACGCCACCACGTGCGTGACGTCCCGGCCCGCCAGGTGCTCGGCGACCCGGTCGGCCATCTGCCGGCCCAGCTCGGACAGGTGGTAGCCGGCCCGGCGTCCGTAGAGGACGCCGTCGGGGTTGTGCACCTCGCCGTGGCGCATCAGGTGGACGACGGTGATCTCGTTCCCGGCGCTCATGCGGTCGCCTCCGCGGCGGCACGGGCGGCGGCCGGCAGCGCGGCGGCGATCCGCTCCAGGGCCCGCTCGTCGTGCGCGGTCGACACGAACCAGGACTCGAAGGCGGACGGCGGCAGGTAGACGCCCTGCGCCAGCATGGAGTGGAAGAACGCGGTGAAGCGGAACGCCTCCTGCTTCTTCGCGTCGTCGTAGTCCAGGACCTCGGCGTCGGTGAAGAAGACGGAGAACATGTTGCTCGCCGTCTGGAGGCGGTGCGCCACGCCCTCCTTGGCCAGCGCGGTGGTCACCAGCCCCTGGATCTCGCGCGAGACGGCGTCCACCTTCTCGTACGCGGCGTCGTCCAGCAGCCGGAGCTGCGCGAGGCCGGCGGCGGTGGCGACGGGATTGCCGGAGAGGGTGCCCGCCTGGTAGACGGGGCCGGCCGGGGCCAGGTGCGCCATGACGTCGGCGCGGCCGCCGAACGCGGCGGCCGGGAAGCCGCCGCCCATGACCTTGCCGAAGGTCATCAGGTCGGGCGCGACGCCGTCGACGCCGTACCAGCCGGCCTTCGACGTGCGGAAGCCGGTCATCACCTCGTCGGAGACGTACAGCGCGCCGTTCTCGGCGCACAGGTCCTTCAGCCCCTGGTTGAACCCGTCGCGCGGGGGGACCACGCCCATGTTGCCGGGCGACGCCTCGGTGATCACGCAGGCGATCTCGCCGGGGTGCGCGGCGAAGGCCCGGCGCACGGCGTCGAGGTCGTTGTACGGCAGGACGATCGTGTCGCCGGCCTGGGCGCCGGTGACGCCCGGCGTGTCGGGCAGCCCGAAGGTGGCGACACCGGAGCCGGCGGCGGCGAGCAGCGCGTCCACGTGCCCGTGGTAGCAGCCGGCGAACTTGACCACCTTGGCGCGGCCGGTGAAGCCGCGGGCCAGGCGGATCGCGGACATCGTCGCCTCGGTGCCGGACGACACCAGCCGGACCTGCTCCACCGGGGCGATCCGGGCCACGATCTCCTCGGCGAGCGCCACCTCGCCCTCACCGGGCGTACCGAAGGAGGTGCCGCGGGAGACCGCCTCCTGGACGGCGGCGATCACCTCGGGGTGGGCGTGGCCGAGGATCATCGGCCCCCACGAGCAGACGAGGTCGACGTACTCGCGCCCGTCCGCGTCCTTGAGGTACGGACCCGTACCGGACACCATGAACCGGGGCGTACCGCCCACGGCCCGGAAGGCACGCACGGGAGAGTTCACGCCGCCGGGCGTCACGAGGGACGCGCGGTCGAACAGCGTCTGTGAGACTGGGGCTTCGTATGAATACGGCACGTTGGTCCTGACCTGCGAGAACGAGTTGACGGCAGCAATGCTCGGGCATGGCGGCCGGGCGAGGGAGTGGGCCCTCCTTGAACGGCCCGCCTGTCCGCGACGTTGTTTACGACGAGGCGCCGGACCTCCGTGTCTGCGAAACTGGGGCGTCATAGGGAATGCTCACGGAATCCATGGTGTCAGAGGCCCCGACGTTCTTGCGGACAGGTGTTTCACCACACGTTCGTGGGGGAGGTCACTGTCACGATGATCGGGTTGCGCGGCGGGGGCTGTGCTACCGAAAAAGCAGTCGGGTGGAGATATGCATCGCGGTGGCGGACTGGGCGAGGGGACCGACGACCTGGGTCCTGAGCGTGCCCGGCGGGGGAAGCACCGGCGCGAGCAGGACAGAGCCGCCCTGGGCCCGGTCGGCCCGGTCGGGAGCGGAAGCGGGGGTGGCCGGGGCATGGGGGTGACCTACAAGTACTTCGGCGCGCCCAACGGCGCCACCGCCGCCCGCGTCCCGATCTCGATGCGGCCCGAGGAGCTCGGCGGCGACGAACTGGGCATGGGCGGCATGTTCACCAAGATCAAGCCGGAGACCATAGCCGCCATGGTGCTCACCGGCATCCAGGGGATGCCGCTGCACAAGGTGCCGCCGCTGGAGCTGGTGGTGCTGCACCCCGACTACGCGGTGGTCAAGCTGCCCATGACGGTCGTCGACCCGCTGCGCGGCGTCGGTGAGGAGTCCGTGGGCGCGGCGGCCTTCATCTGGTCGACCGTCCCCGACCGCGGCGGCCCCCGGGACGCCTTCAACGTGTACCAGTTGCTGCACGAGTGGCAGGACTTCTCGGTACGGCTGCACGAGGCCGGGCACCAGCCGTACTGCCTGGTGTGGCCCTGACCCGGATCCCGCCGGGCGACCGGGACGCACCGCCGGAGCCCCGGCGGGGAGCCGCGGTATGACCGGTCACGGATCGCCGGTGCGGATCGAGGCGTGGACGGAGCGGGACCTCGACCTGCTGCGGGCCGTCAACGCGCCGGAGCTGATGGACCACCTCGGCGGGCCCGAGTCCGAGGAGAAGCTGGTCACCCGGCACCAGCGGTACGTGGACCTGAGCGCGGACCGGACCGGGGCGGGCCGGATGTTCCGGATCGTGCTGGAGCCGGAGGGCATCCCGGTCGGCGTCATCGGCTTCTGGGAGCAGACCTGGGACGGGACGCGGGTGTACGAGACCGGCTGGACCGTGCTGGGGGGCTTCCAGGGGCGGGGCGTCGCGACGGCGGCGACGTCGGCCGTGGTGGAGCGGGCCCGCGCGGCGCGCAAGCACCGGTACCTCCACGCCTTCCCGTCCGTGGACAACGGCGCGTCGAACGCCGTGTGCCGGAAGGCCGGATTCGAGCTGCTGGGCGAGCGCGACTTCGAGTACCCGCCCGGTCGTCCGCTGCGCACCTGCGACTGGCGGTTCGACCTCGAAGCCGCCTGACCGCGAGCGGCTGCGGGGCCGCGGCCGGGCAAAGGGTTTGACGGGGCGGCGCCTCCCTGCGCATATTTATCTGCGTCACGCAGATGCTGCGCTATACAGTTCCTTTGTCCAGCCCCTCGTGCGCCGTGCCCACGGCACCGCGCCCCTTTGGAAGGCACCTCCCCCATGACCGTCCTCGTCACCGGAAGCCGCGGCCGCGTCGGCTCCACCCTCCTCACGCTGCTGCACGACCGGGGCGTCCCGGTGCGGGCCGCCTCGGCCGGCCCGGCCGGCCTCGTCCTCCCCGCCGGCGTGGCGGCCGTGCGGTGCGACCTCCGCGACCCGGCGACGTTCCCCGCTGCGCTCGACGGGGTCGACTCCGTCTTCCTGTACGCCGAACCGAGCCATGCGGAGGCCTTCGCAGCCGAGGCCCGCGCCGCCGGCGTCCGGCACGTCGTCCTGCTCTCCTCCAGCGCGGTCCTGTCCCCCGACGCCGAGGTGAACCCCATCGGCGCCTCGCACCTCGCGGCCGAGCGCGCCCTGGCAGCCGCAGCCGCCGGCGGCGCGTTCGACGTGACGTTCCTCCGGCCGGGCGCGTTCGCGACCAACGCCCTCCAGTGGGCCCCGGCGATCACGTCGACCGGCGTCGTGGACCTGCCCCACCCGGAGGCCGTGGGCGACCCGATCCACGAGGAGGACGTGGCCGAGGTGGCGTACGCCGCCCTCACGGACGACCGGCTGCGCGGCTCCACCCTCGTCCTGACCGGGCCCGAGGCGCTCACGTTCACCGAGCAGTTGGAGGTCCTCGGGCGGGTCACGGGACGCGGGATCACCGTCCGTCCCGTGCCGCCGGAGGAGTGGAAGGCGTCGGTCGCCCAGTACGTCCCGGCGGAGTTCGCCGACGCGCTGCTGGACCACTGGAGCGCGTGCACGACCGGGCCCGTGGCGCTGACCCGGACGGTCGAGGAGGTGACCGGGCGGCCGGCCCGCACCTTCGCCCGCTGGGCGGCCGACCACGCCGACGCGTTCACCGGCTGAGCGCGGGGCGCGTCACGGCCGGGGGCGCGTCACGGGGGGCGCGACACGGCCGGGGGCGCGTCACGGGGGGCGCGTACGGCCGGGGGTGCGGACCCGACGGCGGCGCGGACCCGGCGGCGGCGCGGCGGGGACGGCCCGGCGGAAATGGCCTGGCTGGTCCGGCGCGCCCGGTGGCATGCTGACGACGTGAACGGACCGGAGATCCACATCAGTTTCGCGCCCGGCCTGGGCCTGTTCGTCGCCCCGGCGCGCCGTGACGGCCGCTCCGCCGTCGTCACCGACGGCGCCTCGACGCTCGGCCACGTCGTCGAGTCGCTCGGCGTGCCGCTCACCGAGGCGGGCGGGCTGCTGGTCGACGGCCGGCCGGTCACGCCCGCGCACGTCCCGGCGGCCGGCGAGGACGTCCGGGTGCTGGGCGTCGAACGCCCGCAGCCGGTACCGGGCGCGCCACTGCGGTTCCTCCTCGACGTACACCTGGGCACGCTGGCGCGCCGGTTGCGGCTGCTCGGCGTGGACGCGGCGTACGAGAGCGAGGACATCGGCGACCCGGCGCTGGCCGCGTGGTCGGCGCGGGAGCGGCGCGTGCTGCTGTCCCGCGACCGGGGCCTGCTGCGGCGCCGGGAGCTGTGGGCCGGGGCGTACGTCTACAGCGACCGCCCGGACGAGCAGGTGCGGGACGTGCTGGAGCGGTTCGCTCCGCCGCTGGCGCCCTGGACGCGGTGCACCGCCTGCAACGGGCCGCTGACGGAGGCCGACAAGGACGCGGTGCGCGGCCGGCTGGAGCAGGGCACGCAGCGTACGTACGACGTCTTCGCGCAGTGCACCGAGTGCGAGCGGGTGTACTGGCGCGGCGCGCACCACGCCCGGCTGGAGGCGATCGTCGAGGACGCCCTCCGCGAGTTCGGCGACGCGGACGCCCGGGTCAGTCCGTCTCCGCGCGCAGACGCCGGATCTGGGCGACACTGAACTCGGTGGTGCGCCGCATGTACGCGGCCAGAAAGGCCAGTTGCTCGTCGGTGTAGTCGTCGAACATCGCCGCCCAGGGTGCGTTCAGCCGCTCCCACACCGCGCCCAGCTCGGCCATCCGCTCGGGCACGGTGGTCACCAGCACCCGCCGCCGGTCGTGGACGTCCCGCTCGCGGGTGAGGTACCCGGCCCGTTCCAGCCGGTCGACCAGCCGGGTCGCGGACCCCGTGGTGAGCCCGGTCAGCTCGGCGACCCGCCCGGTGGTGACGGGCCCGGTCTCCAGTCCGAGCAGGCTCAGGCACTGCACGTCCGTGGGGTGCAGCCCCAGATGGTCGGCGAGGGCCTGGTTGAACAGCGCGTACGCGGCCATGTAGCGGCGGGCCTCGCCCGACATCTCGGCCATCAGCCGGTTCCTCTGCACCATGCAGAGAGTGTACGAAACAGGGACCGGCTCCCGGTCGCCGCACGCCGGAACGCGTACGCCCCGCGCGTACGCCCGGCCTCGGAACGCCTACGCCCGGCCTCAGAACACGTACGGGTCCCCGGTCGCCAGGACCAGCACCCGGTGGTCGTTGTCGGCGGGGTTCCGGTCGGTGGCGCCACCGTTCCACGCGGTCGCCACCCGTGCGGTCAGCTCCTCCGGCGTACCGGCCGTCCGCAAGCTCAGCACCGTCTCGCGCCGGGTGCCGTCCGCCCGCAGCGGCCCGGTGGCGCACAGCACCTCCCGCTCACCGCCCCATACGCACCCGGACGGCAGCGGGTGCCCCGCGGCCAGCGGCGCGGAGAAGACCAGCCGCACGGTCGAGTCCTCCAGCACGGACGGCCCGCGGTTCTCACTCAGCAGCACCACGTCGAGCCGCCCCTCCCAGAGCGAGACGTGGCCGTGGTGCGCCACGTCCGCCTCCGGGGCCGTCGTCCCCGCCGCACCGCCGACCGTGCCCACGGCCGCCGCCAGGGCGACGGACATCACCAGCAGACCCCTGCGCATCACCAACATGCCCTGAACATACCTATATGACCGGATTACCTTCGCCTCCCCCGCCGCCGGGGCGGCATCTTCGCGCCCGCCTATGCTGACCGCGTACCGGCCGTTCGATCACCCGCGCGAGGAGCACCGCACATGACCGCCGCCGACACGCCCGCCGCACCCGGCCCCGCCGACCCCGAGGGCGCCCTCCCCGTCGCCGTCGTCACCGGGGCGAGCAGCGGGATCGGCGCCGCCACGGCACGCCGGCTCGCCGAGGCCGGTCACCACGTGGTGCTGACCGCCCGTCGCGAGGACCGGGTCCAGGCCCTCGCCGCCGAGCTCACCGCGGCCGGCCACCGGGCCACGGCGTACGCCCTCGACGTCACCGACCGCCCGGCCGTGGACGCCTTCGCGGCGGCCCTCGGCCGCTTCCCCTCCGTCGACGTCCTCGTCAACAACGCGGGCGGCGCCCTCGGCGCCGACCCGGTGGCCACCGGCGACCCCGCCGACTGGCGCCGGATGTACGAGGTCAACGTGATCGGCACCCTGCACATGACGCAGGCCCTGCTCCCCGCCCTCACCGCGAGCGGCGCCGGCACGGTGGTCGTCGTCTCCTCCACCGCCGGCCACGGCACCTACGAGGGCGGCGCCGGCTACGTGGCCGCCAAGAACGGCGCGCGCGTCCTCGCCGAGACCCTCCGCCTCGAAATCGTCGGCACCCCGGTCCGCGTCATCGAGGTCGCGCCCGGCATGGTCAAGACCGACGAGTTCGCCACCACCCGCTTCCGCGGCGACACCGAGAAGGCCGCCAAGGTCTACGCCGGCGTCCCCGACCCGCTGTCCGCCGACGACGTCGCCGACACCATCACCTGGGCGGTCACCCGCCCCCCGCACGTCAACATCGACCTCCTGGTCGTCCGCCCCCGCGCCCAGGCCTCCAACACCAAGGTCCACCGCGAGGCCTGAGCACCGCCGGCACGACGGAGGGCCTCGGCGCCAACCCGCCGGGGCCCTCCGCGTCCGGGCGCGCGTCAGCCCTTCACGCACACCACCTGCTTGAGCTTCGCCACGACCTCCACCAGGTCGCGCTGCTGCTCGATGACCTTCTCGATCGGCTTGTACGCGCCCGGGATCTCGTCCACCACGCCGGAGTCCTTCCGGCACTCCACGCCCCGTGTCTGGTCCTCCAGGTCCCGCGTCGAGAACCGCCGCTTCGCCGCGCTGCGGCTCATCTTCCGGCCCGCGCCGTGCGAGGCCGAGTTGAACGACGCCGCGTTGCCGAGGCCCTTGACGATGTACGAGCCGGTGCCCATCGAGCCCGGGATGATCCCGAAGTCACCGGAGCCCGCCCGGATCGCGCCCTTGCGTGTGACCAGCAGGTCCATCCCGTCGTACCGCTCCTCCGCCACGTAGTTGTGGTGGCAGGAGATGACCCGGTCGAAGGTCACCCTCGCCTTCTTGAACTCCTTGCGGATGACGTCCTGGAAGAGCGCCATCATGATGGCGCGGTTGTACTTCGCGTACTCCTGCGCCCAGAACAGGTCGTTGCGGTACGCCGCCATCTGCGGGGTGTCGGCGACGAAGACCGCGAGGTCACGATCGACCAGCCCCTGGTTGTGCGGCAGCTTCCGCGCCTCGCCGATGTGGTACTCGGCCAGCTCCTTGCCGATGTTCCGGGACCCCGAGTGCAGCATCAGCCAGACGGCTCCCGACTCGTCGACACAGACCTCGATGAAGTGGTTCCCCGAGCCCAGCGAACCCATCTGCTTCGCCGCCCGGTCCCGGCGGAACCGCACCGCGTCCGCCACGTTGTCGAACCGCGACCAGAAGTCGTCCCAGCCCGCCGTCGGGAAGCCGTGCAGCCGGCCGGGGTCGACCATGTCGTCGTGCATGCCGCGCCCGACGGGGATGGCCTGCTCGATCTTCGAGCGCAGCCGCGAGAGGTCACCGGGCAGGTCGTTGGCCGTCAGCGACGTCTTCACCGCCGACATGCCGCAGCCGATGTCCACCCCGACCGCCGCCGGGCAGACCGCCCCGTGCATCGCGATCACCGAGCCGACCGTCGCGCCCTTGCCGTAGTGCACGTCCGGCATCACGGCCAGGCCCTTGATCCACGGCAGGGTGGCGACGTTGTGCAGCTGGCGCATGGCCCCGTCCTCCACCGTCGAAGGATCGGTCCACATCCGGATCGGGACCTGCGCCCCGGGCACCTCTACGTACGACATGATTCCTCAATTCCCCCGAAAACTCCGAAAGCGCAAAAACCGGCTCCAAGGTCCGCGAAAGAGACAGCGGACCGGCATCGACGGCGGCGCGTGCGATACACATTGTGTCCATCGACCGGCGGCGAGCGGCAACCCGTTTTCCCCGCTCGGGCCGGTACGGACCCGCGCTGACGTGCGGGGACGTACCGGGACGCGCAGGACAGGGCAGCAGAGCGAAAGGAGCCCGGGACCGTGCAGCGAAGGGCGTACGTATCCGGTGTGGCCGCACTCCTCGCGGCGCTCACCGCCGGCGTCACCGGCCTGACCGGATGCAGCGCCGGCTCCGGGCCGGACGGCTCCACCCCCGACTCCAAGGCGGGCGGCTCCTCCGGCGGCCCCGTCCGGCCGGGCAAGTACCGCACCCTCCTCGAACCGTGCGGCTCCGTCCAGCGCGCCACGCTCAAGG
Organism: Streptomyces sp. NPDC039423; assembly: GCF_055598725.1. Classification (NCBI taxonomy): domain Bacteria; kingdom Bacillati; phylum Actinomycetota; class Actinomycetes; order Kitasatosporales; family Streptomycetaceae; genus Streptomyces; species Streptomyces sp. NPDC039423. Next base: position 28,889 of record NZ_JBVKAH010000002.1, on the reverse strand, counting down.
ACCTGCTGCCCGGCGCCGCCCAGTTGCCCGAGGAGCAGCGCGAGCGGGCCTACCGCGGCACCGCCGCCGTCACGTATGACACCGACCGCCGCGCCGGGTGCAGTTGGAAGACCGACGGCCCGGACGCCTCCCACCAGCTCACCGTCGACTTCGAGCGCGTCGTCTCCTACGACCCGACCGTCAGCGACGACGACCGCGCCCAGCAGGTGTACGTGGGCAAGGAGGCCGCCGCCGGTCTCGCCGCGCCCTCCGCCACGCTCTCCGCCGCGCCCGCCGCCGGCACGGCCCGGCGGACCCCGCCCGCCACCGCCGCCCCCGGCGCCACCGCCGTCCCGGCCCCGAAGACGACGGCCCGCCCGTCCGCCGCCGCGCCCACCGCCACCGGGAGCCCCGCGGCCGAGGGCCTGGAACCGCGCGTGCTGGCCGACCTGGCCGACGCGGCGTTCCTCGACGACGTGCTCACCCGCGCCGGTTCGACTGCCCAGCACCGCACCGTGAGCGTGGTGTTCCGCACATCGAACGTCATCGTGACCATCCGGTACGGCGAGCAGCCCGCTCGCGTCACCGAGGTGCCGGACAGCAAGGAACTCCAGGAGAAAGCCCAGGGTCTGGCCCGGAACCTCGCCGAGAGCTTCGAGGAGTAGCCGGCCCGCGGCGGGTCCCCGGGCCACCCGTCGGCCGGCCCTCCGCCGCGGCCGGACACCCCCGCGCACGCACCGAATCGGGCTACCGTGTCGGGACCGCAGCACCGCAGACCGCAGCACCGCCGGACCGTACGACAAGCGACTGAAGGAACCATGCACCGATCAGCCCCGCGACTCACCCGCATACTCGCCTGCGCAGCCGTACCGGTGATGCTCGTCGTCGCCGGTTGCTCGTCGGACTCCGACAGCAAGGGCGGCACGGGCGGCACGACCGCGCAGTCGCCGTCCGCCGCCTCCTCGCCGCAGGCCGCCGCGAAGCCCAAGCCGAGCGTCGCGCCGCCGAAGTACACGACGCTGCCCGACGCCTGCAAGGCGATCACCGGGAAGACCGTCGAGGACCTCGTGCCGGAGGTGAAGAACGAGAAGGGCACGCCCGGCAAGTCCAGCGACACCGACAGCCGGGGGAGCTGCGCGTGGAACGGCCTGGACGACAAGGGCGTCAAGGGCTCGCAGTACCGCTGGCTGGACATCTCGCTGCTGCGGTACGAGTCCGACCCGACGCTCGGCAGCGGTGAGCAGCGCGCCCAGGCGAACTACACCAAGGAGGTCGCCAAGGTGAAGGCGACCCAGGGCGCCACCGCCGTCAAGACCTCCCCGGCCGCGGGCGTCGGCAACGAGTCGACGGCCGTCAGCTACGGCCTGAAGAAGACGGGGGAGGACTTCAAGTACGCGGCGATCGTGACCCGTACGGAGAACGTCCTCATCACCGTCTCCTACAACGGCGCCGGTTACGCGGGCGCCACGACCCCCACCCCGTCGGACCTGATGGAGGACGCGGTCAAGGCCTCCAAGGAGGCGGTGGCCGCGGTCGCGGCGGCCAACAAGTAGCCCTCGTCCCCGCGCGGCTCACGGAGCCCGGACCTCCCCCGAGGTCCGGGCTCCGAACGCGTGTGCCAGGCTTTCCCCGCTCGAACACATCAAGGGGAGGGGATCGCGGGTGGCCGCGATGCAACTGACACGCACCCACCGCATACTCATCGGCGTCGTCATCACCGGTGCGGTGATCATCGCCGGTATCGGTTTCGCCGGTTCGTACGCGGCGGTGCGCGAGCTCGCCGTCAAGAAGGGCTTCGGCGACTTCTCGCTCGTGTTCCCCATCGGCATCGACGCCGGCATCTGCGTCCTGCTCGCCCTGGACCTGCTGCTGACGTGGCTGCGCATCCCGTTCCCCCTGCTGCGCCAGACGGCGTGGCTGCTGACCGCCGCGACGATCGCCTTCAACGGCGCGGCCTCCTGGCCGGATCCGCTCGGCGTCGGCATGCACGCCGTGATCCCGGTGCTGTTCGTGGTGGCGGTGGAGGCCGCGCGGCACGCGATCGGCCGGATCGCCGACATCACGGCCGACAAGCACATGGAGGGCGTACGCCTCACCCGGTGGCTGCTGTCCCCGGTGCCCACCTTCCGGCTCTGGCGCCGGATGAAGCTGTGGGAGCTGCGCTCCTACGAGCAGGTCATCAAGCTGGAGCAGGACCGGCTGATCTACCAGGCGCGCCTCCAGGCCCGCTTCGGCCGCGCCTGGCGCCGCAAGGCCCCGGTGGAGGCGCTGATGCCGCTGCGGCTGGCCCGGTACGGCGTGCCGCTCGCCGAGACGGCCCCGGCGGGCCTGGCGGCGGCGGGCATCGAGCCGGTCCTGCTGCCGCCCCGCCCGGTCGTCGAGCAGGCGAAGGGCACGCCCGAGCTGGAGCTGCCCCAGAACGGCGCGGCCGACGAGCGGGACCAGCCGCCCGCCCACGACCACCCGGGGCCCGCCGTGGACACCCGGCCCGAGCCCGGCCCCCGCCCCGGCGCCGGGACGCCGGCCCCGGACCCCGAGCCCCGGCCCGGGCCCGCACCGGCGCCCGTACCCCAGCCGCAGCCCGGGCCCCAGCCGTCCCCGGAACCGGCCCCGGAGCCGGAGCCCCCGCTCCCCGGCAACCACGAGAGCCCCTGGTTCGCCGCGCCGCAGCTCCCGCAGGACGCCCACGGACGCGCCTACGGCCCCGCCCCCGCTCCCGCCTTCGCCGAGGGCCGGGACGAACCCGCCGGCAGCGGTGCCGCCGACGGCAACGGCAGCGACGGCGGTCACGGGGACACCGACGGCCACGGCGGGCGGCCCGCGCCGGCCCCCCTTCCGGCCGGGTACGGTCCCGGGGCCGCCGAGCAGGCACCGCCCGCCCCGTTCGCCGACCCGGAGGCCGAGGAGTTCAGCCGCCTCGCGTACCCGGTGTTCAAGCAGTACGTCGACGAGAACAGCGACTGGCCGAGCGTGGAGGCCCTCGACATCCACCTCGCCGACGCCTACGGCATCCGCCACCCGCTCAGCGCGGTCCTGCTGCGCCGTCTGCTGCCCGACTTCAAGGACCACTACCAGGCGGAGCTCGCCGCCGACCACATCGCCTGACCCACCCGGCCCGGCCGCCCGCACCCGCCCCGGCGGCCCGCGCCGGGGCCTGCGCCGCGGCCCGCGCCCACCCGCCGGCGCCGGGCTCAGCGCCCGGCGCCGCCCTTCGCCGTCTCCCCGTACACCGCGAGGACCGCGCCGAGGACGGCGATCACCGCGTACCCGGCCGTGGGGATCTCCCACCACTGGTGGAGCAGTCCCCACGGCTCGTCCCCGAAGGTCCCTCCCGCGAACCCGAGCACGCCCTGGATGCCGGCCACCCAACCGATGATTGCCACGATCTCCCTCATGGCTCCACGGTCCCGCGCCCGCCGCCCGGAATCGTCCTGCGTCCGGTGGAGACGGGGGTCGTCCGAAGGGTGCAGAAACGCCCGGAGGGCTCCCACCCGCGGGTGGGAGCCCTCCGTCGGTTCCGCGGCGCGGTTACGCGCCGAGCAGCTTGCGCACCCGGTCGGCGCCCACCGCCAGCAGCAGCGTGGGCAGTCGCGGGCCGGTGTCCCGGCCCACCAGCAGCCGGTAGAGCAGGGCGAAGAAGGTGCGCTGGGCGACCTTCAGCTCCGGCGTCGGCTTCGCCTCCGGGGCGAGCCCGGCCATCACCTTCGGCACGCCGTAGACCAGCGTGGTCAGCCCGTCCAGCGACCAGTGGCTGTCCAGGCCCTCCAGCAGCAGGCGCAGCGACTCGCGCCCCTCGTCGTCCAGCGAGCCCAGCAGCTCGGTGTCGGGCTCGGAGCGGACGATGGTGCGCTGCTCGGCCGGGACCTGGGTGGAGATCCAGTTCTCGGCGCGGTCCAGCCGCGGCCGGGCCTCGTCGAGGGAGGACAGCGGGTTCGCCGGGTCCAGCTCGCTGAGGATGCGCAGCGTCTGCTCGTCGTGCCCCGCGGTGATGTCGACGACCGAGGCGAGCGTCCGGTACGGCAGCGGGCGCGGCGTGCGCGGCAGCTCACCGGCGGCGGTGCGCACCGCGCGGGAGTGCGCGGCGGCGTCGGCCGGCAGCACGCTGCCGTCGGCGACCTTGGCCTCCAGCTTGTCCCACTCGTCGTACAGCCGCTGGATCTCCTGGTCGAAGGCGATCTTGAAGGCCTGGTTGGGCTTGCGGCGCGCGTACAGCCAGCGCAGCAGCGGCGCCTCCATGATCTGGAGCGCGTCGGCCGGGGTCGGCACGCCGCCCTTGGAGGACGACATCTTCGCCATGCCGGAGATGCCGACGAACGCGTACATCGGGCCGATCGGCTGGACGCCGTCGAACACCTCGCGCACGATCTGCCCACCCACGACGAACGACGAGCCGGGCGAGGAGTGGTCCACACCGCTGGGCTCGAAGATCACGCCCTCGTACGCCCAGCGCATCGGCCAGTCGACCTTCCAGACCAGCTTGCCGCGGTTGAACTCGCTCAGCTTCACCGTCTCGGCGAAGCCGCAGGCGCAGCCGTAGGCCATCTCGGTCGTCTCGTCGTCGTACGAGGTGACCGTGGTCAGGTCCTTGCCGCACTGCCCGCAGTAGGGCTTGTACGGGAAGTAGCCCCCGGCGCCGCCGGAGCCGTCGTCCTCGCTCGCCGCGCCGGAGCCCTCGGCGGCCTCCAGCTCGGCCTCGTCGACCGGCTTCTGCTGCTGCTTCTTCGGCTTGCCGGTCGCCTTGTCCTTGGTCCGGTACCGGTCGAGGACCGCGTCGATCGCCCCCCGGTGCCGCATCGCGTGCAGGATCTGCTCGCGGTACGCGCCGGAGGTGTACTGCTCGGTCTGGCTGATGCCGTCGTACTCGACGCCCAGCTCGGCCAGCGACTCGATCATCCCGGCCTTGAAGTGCTCCGCCCAGTTCGGGTGCGCGGAACCGGCCGGGGCGGGGACGGAGGTCAGCGGCTTGCCGATGTGCTCGCCCCAGGACTCGTCCACGCCCGGGATACCGGCCGGCACCTTGCGGTAGCGGTCGTAGTCGTCCCAGGAGATCAGGTGACGGCACTCGTGCCCCCGGCGCCGGATCTCGTCGGCGACCAGGTGCGGGGTCATGACCTCACGGAGGTTGCCCAGGTGGATGGGGCCGGAGGGCGACAGGCCGGAGGCGACCACGACCGGTTTCCCAGGCGCACGTCGCTCCGATTCGGCGATGACCTCGTCCGCGAAACGGGAGACCCAGTCGGTCTCGGTGCTGCTCTGAGCCACGATCGGCACGTCCTTGATTGCTTGGGATTCTCGAAGGCTGGCGTAAGACATTCTCCCAGACGGAACAACGTCCCCCGAGGTTGTCCACAGGCCGGGCAAAGCCCCGACAAAGAGCTTGCGGACCCGTGGGACACTTGACAACCGGAATAGGCATTCACCACCACGACAGGAACGGAAGCTCATGGCCTCGGTCCCTTCCCTCGCTTCGACCGTGCAGCAGCGCCTCGCGGACGCCCTCTCGGCAGCCCTGCCGGAGGCCGGCTCCGCCGACCCGCTGCTGCGACGAAGCGACCGGGCCGACTTCCAGGCCAACGGCATCCTGGCGCTGGCCAAGAAGCTCAAGGGCAACCCGCGCGAGCTGGCCGCCAAGGTCGTCGAGGCCCTCCCCACCGAGGACCTCCTCCAGGACATCGAGGTCTCCGGCCCCGGCTTCCTCAACATCACCGTCACCGACCGGGCGATCACCGAGACCCTCGCCGCCCGCGCCGCGGACGACCGCCTGGGCGTCCCGTTCGCCGCGAGCGCCGGCACGACGGTCATCGACTACGCCCAGCCGAACGTGGCGAAGGAGATGCACGTCGGCCACCTCCGGTCCGCCGTCATCGGCGACGCCATGGTGAAGATCTTGGAGTTCGCGGGCGAGAAGGTGATCCGCCGCCACCACATCGGCGACTGGGGCACCCAGTTCGGCATGCTCATCCAGTACCTGATGGAGCACCCGCACGAGCTGGACCACAAGGACGCCGACGTCTCCGGCGAGGAGGCGATGAGCAACCTCAACCGCCTCTACAAGGCGGCCCGCGCGCTCTTCGACTCCGACGAGGAGTTCAAGGCCCGCTCCCGCGACCGCGTGGTGGCCCTCCAGTCCGGCGACGAGGAGACCCTCGCGCTGTGGCAGCGGTTCGTCGACGAGTCGAAGATCTACTTCTACTCGGTCTTCAACAAGCTGGACATGGACATCGACGACCCGGACGTGGTCGGCGAGTCCGGGTACAACGACATGCTCGACGAGACGTGCCGCCTGCTGGAGGAGTCCGGCGTCGCGGTGCGCTCGGAGGGCGCCCTGTGCGTCTTCTTCGACGACGTCAAGGGCCCGGACGGCAACCCGGTCCCGCTGATCGTCAAGAAGTCCAACGGCGGTTACGGCTACGCGGCCACCGACCTGTCCGCGATCCGCGACCGCGTCCAGAAGCTGGGCGCCGACACCCTGGTGTACGTCGTGGACGCCCGCCAGTCGCTGCACTTCAAGATGGTCTTCGAGACCGCCCGCCGGGCCGGCTGGCTGAACGACCGGGTGCACGCCGTGCAGCTCGCCTTCGGCACGGTCCTCGGCAAGGACGGCAAGCCGTTCAAGACCCGTGAGGGCGAGACGGTCCGGCTGGTCGACCTGCTGGACGAGGCGATCGACCGGGCGGCGACCGTGGTGCGCGAGAAGGCCCAGGACCTGACCGAGGACGAGATCGCCGAGCGCGCGGCCCAGGTCGGCATCGGCGCCATCAAGTACGCGGACCTGTCCACGTCCGCGTCCCGCGACTACAAGTTCGACCTGGACCAGATGGTGTCCCTCAACGGCGACACCTCGGTGTACCTCCAGTACGCGTACGCCCGGATCAGGTCGATCCTCCGCAAGGCCGGCGACGCCCGGCCCGCCGCCCACCCGGAGGTCGCCCTGGCCCCGGCCGAGCGCGCGCTGGGCCTGCACCTGGACCAGTTCGCCGAGACGCTGGCCGAGGTGGCCGCCTCCTACGAGCCGCACAAGCTGGCCGCGTACCTGTACCAGCTCGCCTCGCACTACACGGCCTTCTACTCGGAGTGCCCGGTCCTCAAGGCGGACACCGCCGAGCAGGTCGAGAACCGTCTGTTCCTGTGCGACCTCACGGCCCGCACGCTCCACCAGGGCATGGCGCTGCTCGGCATCCGCACCCCCGAGCGCCTCTGACCGGCCCGCGACCGGTCGCCGCGCCCCACGGCGCGGCGACCGCGACGGCCGGGCCCCTCAGCCCTCGTCGGGGACGTGCGGGAGCCACCCGCTGCCGCCCAGCGGGTAGTCGTAGACCGGCCGCCCGGTGACGGCGCTCGTGGCGAACGGCCGGCCGTTGTCGTCGATCCGCAGCGTGCCCCGCCGGCCCCCGCTGCTCCACTCCAGCTCCAGGTACCAGCGCACGGCGTGCGCCGCCGTGTGCGCGGTGACCCGCAGCAGTTGGGGATCGCTCGCGCTCACCTTGTACGGGAAGTCCCCCGCCGGGATCTCCCGGTCGCCCTGCCGCCCCGCGACGGGCACGGCCCGCGGGCGGGCCACGTCCAGGTTGACGTCGAAGCTCTGCGGGGTCATGTCGCCGCCGCACCCGACGCCCATGGTGTACGCGTTCCAGGGCAGCGGCTCCTCCTTCCCGACCACCCGGACGTGCAGGTCGTGGAGCACCACCGCCTCCTCTCCGGTCCCCTGGAAGGCCAGTTCCATCAGCATGTCGCCGCCGGGCGCGCCGCCCAGGGCGGTCACCCAGCCCCGGGCGTCCTGCTCCGAGGGCGGCGGCGGGACCTGCGTGGGCGGGCGGTCCACCACGTACACCTGACCGCACGGGTCGAGCCAGGTGTACGGGCGTACGTCGACGCTCAGCGGTACGGCACCGGACCGCCGTGCGGGCGTGGCCGCCCCCGGGGACGCGGCCACCGGCGGCGCGGCCGTGCCGGCGGCCGGGGCGGAGGGCGACGGCACCGCGGAGGCGCCCGGGCGCGGACCGGTGCCCTGGCTCACGGATGGGCTCGCGGAGCCGGACGGGTGGCGGGCGGGCACGGTCGCCGCGGGACGGCCGGCCGGGCCCGCCGCGGCGTCGCCGTCCTTCGGGGCCTCGGGGTCGCGGCCGATGGCGAGCGCGGTGGACGCGGCCAGCACGACGACCGCCGCCGCCGCGCCCACCAGCCGGACCCGTCGCCGGGAGCGGCGGCTGCGTACCTCCTCGGCGGCCGGGGGCGGGAGCACGGCCTCCGGCTCGGCGCCCCGACCCTCACCGGGCCCCTCCTCCGTACCGTCCCCCGCCTTCTTCTCCCCCGGCCCGTCCCCCGGCACCGCCGCGGCCCCGGCCGCCGACTCGCCCGCCGCCGGGGCCCGCCCCCGGCGGCGGGCGTCATCGGCGACGATCCAGCGCCGGTGCAGCGCCACCGTCTCGTCCCGGGTCGCCCCGCACAGCCGGGCGAGCCGCTCCACGGGGGCGAACTCGGTGGGCACGGCGTCCCCGTTGCAGTAGCGGTGCAGCGTCGAGGTGCTCAGGTGCGCCCGCTTGGCGAGCGCGCCGTAACTGAGCCCGGAGCGCTCCTTCAGCCCGCGCAACACCTCCGCGAAGCCTTCCGTCTCGGTCCCCACCCAGCCGTCCCTCCACCGCACCCCGTCCCGGAACCGCGTTCCAGGCGCCTCACATACCCACTGGTCAGAGCCGTTTCAGCATTCCAGCTTCCCTCATTGTCCCGTGCCGATTGCCCCTGGATCACGCCGCCCGGCACGGTGTGTCCGGCACCACCGGAGAGGGGAGCGCCGATGCGGCCCCACCGCCGCCTCCACCTCGTCGACGCCTGTGCCCTCGGCGTACTCATCGCCTGCACGGCCGTCGTCATCGTCCTGATCGACCGTCACTGACCCACGCCTACGGGGGAGACCGAACCACCATGCGCACCTTCCGCACCCGCACCACCGCCGCCGCGACCGCCCTCCTGGCCGCGCTGTCGCTCACCGCCTGCCAGAACGACGGCCCCACCGCCACCCCCGCCCCCGCGTCCTCCGCCGCACCGGCGACCGCGACCCCCGACCGGCCGGCCGGTGGCGGCACCGCCGGCACGCCCACCGCCCACCCCACCGGCACCGCGCCGGACCCGGCCCGGTCGCCCGCCAAGAGCCCCGGGAAGGGCTCCTCCACCGGCGGACAGCAGGGTGCGGGCACCACGGGCCCGTCCGGCGACGCCCCGGTCACCGAGCCGTGCGGGACCGCCGTCAAGGTCATGTACACCCCCGTGAGCCGTCCCCTGAACCACGCGCTGCTCACGCTGACCAACACCGGCTCCCGGCCGTGCGACGCGTACCACGCGCCACTGCTCCGCTTCGACGACGGGCAGTCCGTCACCACCGTCAACGAGGGCAGCAAGCCGCAGGCGGTCGTCACCCTCGCCCCCGGCAAGTCCGCCTACGCCTCGATCACGCTCGCCGCCGCCGACGGGAGCGGCGCCGAGGGGCGAACGGCCCACGAGCTGAGGGTGCACTTCGCCCCGCGCAGCGGCGAAGGCTCCACGGACGCCGCCCCGGCCGTGATCGCGCTGCCCTCCGGCACGTACACCGACAGCTCCACCAACGTCACCTACTGGCAGCACTCCATGGACGACGCGCTCATGTACTGAACCACCCCACCGCAATGAGCCACCTGTAACCCCCCTGCCCCCATGCGCCCCCGTTCGCACCCAGCGCCGGGGGCGCCGGGCGGGACAGGATGCCCTGCGCCCACCCGTCCGGCAGGAGGACCGCATGCAGGGCATGACCGGCTTCGACGACATCTACGACCGCCCCGACCCGCGCGCCTACTTCACCCGCCTCGCGCCCCTGGCGTACGAGATCCCCCACCACGCCCAGGCCGTCTTCCGCCGCACCGTCGCTGAACGCGCCGACCCCGGCCTCACCGTGCTCGACCTGTGCTGCTCGTACGGCATCAACGCCGCGCTGCTCAACCACGACCTGTCCCTGGCCGACCTCTACGCGCACTACACGAGCGCCGGGGTCAGGCACCTGACGACCGCCGAACTCATCGAACACGACAAGGAGTTCTACGCCGCCAGGCGCCGCCCCGACGCCGTCCGCGTGGTCGGCCTCGACATCGCCTGCGGCGCCCTCGACTACGCCCGGTCGGTCGGCCTCCTCGACGCCGTCCACCCCGACAACCTGGAGGAGCACGCCCCCTCCCCGGCCCTGGCGGCGGCGATGGCGGACGTCGGACTCATCACGCTCACCGGCGGCGGGACCTTCCTCAGTCGCCGCACCTTCACCGCGCTGCTCGAATGCGCCGGACAGCCGGTGTGGGTGAGCGCCTTCATCCTCCGCACGATGCCGTACGCCCCCATCGCGTCCTGCCTGGCGGACTTCGGCCTCACCACCCGCTCCGACCCCGAACGCACCTATCCGCAGCGTCTCTTCACCGGCGCCCAGGAGCGGCGCGCCGCCGTCTCCGCCGTACGCCTCGCGGGTGCGGACCCCACCGGCCGGGAAACGGACGGCCGTTACCACGCCGTCCTGTACGAGTCCCGTCCCTGAGCATTGTCAGTGGCGGCGCCTAAGGTCGTTCCATGGTCATCAACCCGAACGCGCTGGGCCTGGACCTGCCGCCCGGCACCCTGCGCGTCCAGCCGTCGCTCTGGTACGCGGACGAGCCCGCCACGCCCGACACCTGGGCCCGTCTCCTGCCCGCCCGGGAAGCCGCCGGCCTGCAACCGGTGCTGCTCACCGACACCCAGTACTTCCACGCGAGCCAGGTGGCCGACCCCGACGACCACGACCCCGCCACGACCCTGACCGACCTGTGGCACGAGCTGTCCGAGGACGACGAGGACCTCGCCGCCCTCGCGCCCTTCTCCACCACCTGGCCCGGGCTGGCCCCGCCCGGCGAGGGCGGCACCGACCCGGACGACACCGCCGCCCGCGTCACCGCCGAGCTCACCGGCGCCGACGACTGGCTGGAGGGCCCGCGCGGCGCCCTGGTCCCGGCCCGCCGCGGCGCGGACGTCCCGGCCGTCCTCGGCTGGGGCGGCGCCTCCAACCACGCGGACGCCGTCCAGCTCTCCACCGTCCTGCGCTCCTGGGAGGACCGGTTCGGCATACGGCTGGTCGGCCTGGGCCACGACCTGCTCACCGTCTCGGTCGCCGCCCCGCCCCGCACCCTGTCCGACGCCCTGGCCGTGGCCGCGGAGCACTACGCGCTCTGCCCCGACAACGTCTGGGACGGCTACGAAACCCTGCGCGCCTACGCCGCCGAGGAGGTGCTCGACCGCCAGGACTGGACCTTCTGGTGGGACTAGGTACTAGACCCTTCCGAGCCGCTGGGCGACCTCGGTCGCCCAGTAGGTGAGGATCATCTGCGCGCCCGCCCGCTTGATGCCGGTCAGGGACTCCAGGATCGCCTTGTCCCGCTCGATCCAGCCCTTCTCCGCGGCGGCCTCGATCATCGCGTACTCACCACTGATCTGGTACGCCGCGACCGGCACGTCCACCGCGTCCGCGACCTTCGCCAGCACGTCCAGGTAGGGCCCGGCCGGCTTGACCATCACCATGTCGGCGCCCTCCTCCAGGTCGAGCGCCAGCTCCCGCATCGACTCCCGCTGGTTGGCCGCGTCCTGCTGGTACGTCTTGCGGTCGCCCTTCAGCGACGAGCCGACCGCCTCGCGGAAGGGGCCGTAGAACGCCGAGGCGTACTTCGCCGTGTAGGCGAGCACCGCCACGTCCTCCTTGCCGATGGTGTCCAGGGCGTCCCGGATCACCCCGACCTGGCCGTCCATCATCCCGCTGGGGCCCACCACATGGACGCCCGCGTCGGCCTGGACCTGCGCCATCTCGGCGTACCGCTCCAGGGTGGCGTCGTTGTCGACGCGCCCCTCGGCGTCCAGCACACCGCAGTGCCCGTGATCGGTGTACTCGTCGAGGCACAGATCGGACATGACGACGAGCTCATCGCCGACTTCGGCCCGCACGTCCCGGATGGCCACCTGGAGAATGCCGTCCGGATCGGTCCCGGCCGTACCGGCCGCGTCCTTCTTCGCGTCCTCCGGCACCCCGAAGAGCATGATCCCGGAGACCCCGGCCTCGACCGCCTCCACGGCGGCCTTCCGCAGGGTGTCCCGGGTGTGCTGCACCACGCCGGGCATCGCCGAGATCGGCACCGGCTCGCTCACGCCCTCCCGCACGAACGCGGGCAGGATCAGGTCGGCCGGGTGCAGCCGCGTCTCCGCGACCATCCGCCGCATCACGGGCGTCGTCCGCAGCCGCCGCGGCCGCGAACCGGGGAAGGATCCGTACGAAGTCATACGCCCACGCTACGCCCGCCCCACCCCTGCTCTTGCCGACACCCTGCCGGAGCGCGCACCGCCACTTCGGAAACAACAGCCCTCGACATCCGTTACGGAGCCATCCGCGCGCAGGCTCTCAGCCCACGGGAGTCGTTGGTCTTCATCGAGAAAGTACTGGGAGAGACAAGGACATGACGCTCAAGCCGTCCAAGGCCAGGGCCGCAGCGGAGTGGATAAAGAGCAGCTACAGCACGGCTGATGGCCCCGACTGCATCGAAGTGGCCTGGATCAAGAGCAGCTACAGCACCGACGACGGCCCCGACTGCGTCGAGGTCGCGGCCATGACGGACCGGATCCTCGTCCGCGACTGCAAGAACCCCACCGGCCCCCGCCTCACCCTCGCGCCCACCGCCTGGGCGGCCTTCCTGCCGTACGCGTCCGGGCGCTGACGCACTCCGCACGCCCGCGGCCGCCCCCGGCTGATCGGGGTGCGGGCCGAGTCCGCGTTCAGTCGGTGACGGGGGCGGTCTCCGACCGCCTCCGGCACACGCCGACGGGGTGGAGCGCACCCATTTGGATGCCCTCCACCCCGAAACCGATCAGGAGCCGACGAGGATCCGGTCAGGTCGTACGCCTCCGCCGCGCGCCCGGGCGCCGCTCGCTCGGCCGGGTGACCGGGTCACCGGCCTCCAGGGCGGCCGCCCGGCGCCGGAGCCCGAACTCGGCGAGCGCCTCCGCGAGCTTGTGCACGGACGGTTCGGGCGACAGCACGTCCACCCGCAGCCCGTGCTCCTCCGCCGTCTTGGCGGTGGCGGGCCCGATGCAGGCGATGACGGTCACGTTGTGCGGCTTGCCGGCGATGCCCACCAGGTTCCGCACGGTCGACGACGACGTGAACAGCACGGCGTCGAAGCCACCGCCCTTGATGGCCTCCCGCGTCTCGGCCGGCGGCGGCGACGCGCGCACGGTCCGGTAGGCGGTGACGTCGTCGACCTCCCACCCGAGCTCGATGAGACCGGCCACCAGCGTCTCGGTGGCGATGTCGGCCCGCGGCAGGAAGACCCGGTCGATCGGGTCGAAGACGGGGTCGTACGGGGGCCAGTCCTCCAGCAGTCCGGCCGCCGACTGCTCGCCGCTCGGCACGAGGTCCGGCTTCACACCGAACTCGACCAGCGCGGCGGCGGTCTGCTCGCCCACCGCGGCGACCTTGATCCCGGCGAAGGCGCGGGCGTCGAGCCCGTACTCCTCGAACTTCTCCCGCACCGCCTTGACCGCGTTGACCGAGGTGAAGGCGATCCACTCGTACCGCCCGGTGACGAGCCCCTTGACGGCCCGCTCCATCTGCTGCGGCGTGCGCGGCGGCTCGACGGCGATGGTGGGGACCTCGCTCGGCACGGCGCCGTAGGAGCGGAGCTGGTCGGAGAGCGACGCCGCCTGCTCCTTGGTGCGCGGTACGAGGACCTTCCAGCCGAACAGCGGCTTGGACTCGAACCACGCGAGCTGGTCGCGCTGGGCGGCGGCACTGCGCTCACCGACCACGGCTATGACGGGCTGGTGACCGTCCGGCGACGGCAGCACCTTCGCCTGCTTGAGCACCTGCGCGATGGAGCCGAGCGTCGCGGACCACGTACGCTGCCGGGTCGTCGTGCCGGCCACCGTCACGGTCAGCGGGGTGTCGGGCTTACGGCCCGCCGACACCAGCTCACCGGCCGCGGCGGCCACGGAGTCCAGCGACGTCGACACGACCACCGTGCCGTCCGACGCCCCCACCTCCGCCCAGCACCGCTCACTCGCGGTCCGCGCGTCCACGAAGCGCACGTCCGCGCCCTGCGCGTCCCGCAGCGGCACACCCGCGTAGGCGGGCACGCCGACGGCGGCGGCGACACCGGGGACGACCTCGAAGGGGATGCCCTCGGCGGCGCAGGCGAGCATCTCGGCGCCCGCGTCGCCGTCGAGCCCGGGGTCGCCGCTGACCGCACGGACGACCCGCTTGCCGCCCCGCGCGGCCTCCATGACAAGATTGGTCGCATCCCTCAACACGGGGACCCCGGCGGCCATTGACGCCTCGTCAACGACCGCCAGCTCCGGCGTGCTCACGCCCGCCCGGGCATGGCCGCGTACGACGTCGAGCACATGCGGCTCGGCGATGAGGACGTCAGCGCCCGACAGGGCCTCGACGGCGCGCAGTGTCAGCAGCCCCGGATCTCCGGGCCCCGCGCCCAGGAACGTGACGTGCCCGCACGCGGAGAACGCGGAGGAAGCCTTGGATGCAGTGATGGGGCTCAAAGTGCTCGCTCCCCCATAAGACCGGCCGCACCCTTGGCGAGCATCTCGGACGCGAGCTCGCGACCGAGCGCGACAGCGTCGCCGTGCGACGTGGGTACGGGACCGGTGGTGGACAACTGCACCAGCGTGGAGCCGTCGGTCGTGCCGACGACGCCCCGCAGGCGCATCTCATGAACAACCTGCCCATCGGCCTGGGGGTCCCCCCACTCGAGCGGAGCCGAGAGTGGGAGAAGGTCGGCCAGGGCACCCACGGGTGCGCTGCAGCCGGCCTCCAGGGCGGCGAGCAGGGACCGCTCGGCGGTCACGGCGGCCCGGGTGTACGGGTCGTCGAGCTCGGCGAGCGCGGCGGCGAGGCCGGCGTCGGCCGCCGTGCACTCGACCGCCAGGGCTCCCTGGCCGGGAGCGGGCAGAACGGTGTCGACCGACAGGAAGTCGGTGACCTCGTCACCCCGTCCGATGCGGTTGAGCCCGGCGGCGGCGAGTACCACCGCGTCGAGCTCCCCGTTGCGGACGTAGCCGATGCGCGTGTCGACGTTCCCCCGGATGGCGACGCACTCGATCTCCATGCCGTGGGCGCGGGCGTACGCGTTGAGCTGCGCCATGCGCCGCGGCGAGCCGGTGCCCACGCGGGCTCCGGCCGGAAGCTCTTCGAACCGCAGGCCGTCCCGGGCGACGAGCACGTCGCGCGGGTCCTCGCGCCGCGGGATGGCGGCGAGCACGAGGTCGTCGGGCTGCGCGGTGGGCAGGTCCTTCAGCGAGTGCACCGCGAAGTCGACCTCGCCGGCGAGCAGCGCGTCGCGCAGCGCCGTGACGAAGACGCCGGTGCCGCCGATCTGCGCGAGGTTCTCGCGGGAGGTGTCACCGTACGTGGTGATCTCCACGAGCTCCACGGGGCGCCCGGTCAGCCGCCCGACCGCGTCGGCGACGTGCCCGGACTGGGCCATGGCGAGCTTGCTGCGCCTGGTCCCGAGCCGCAAAGCCCTCTCGGTCTGCTGGGCCCTCTCGGTCATACTCGCCCTCGGTTCTTGTGATCGGCGTCGTTCACGTCGGCCCGGCTGACGGAGGCGACCGTCTCCGGGTCGAGGTCGAAGAGTGTGCGCAGCGCGTCCGCGTACCCGGCGCCGCCGGGCTCGCTGGCGAGCTGCTTGACCCGTACAGTCGGCGCGTGGAGGAGCTTGTCCACGACGCGGCGCACGGTCTGGGTGATCTCGGCGCGCTGCTTGTCGTCGAGGCCGGGCAGCCGCCCTTCGAGCCGGGTCATCTCCCCCGCGACGACGTCGGCGGCCATGGTGCGCAGCGCGACGACGGTGGGGGTGATGTGCGCGGCGCGCTGGGCGGCGCCGAAGGCGGCGACCTCGTCGGCGACGATGCCGCGCACCTGGTCCACGTCGGCGGCCATCGGCGCGTCGGCCGAGGCGTCGGCGAGCGACTCGATGTCGACGAGCCGGACGCCGGCGATCCGGTGCGCGGCGGCGTCGATGTCGCGGGGCATGGCGAGGTCGAGCAGCGCCAGCGGCGCGGTGCGGCCGGCCATCGCGCTCTCGACGGCGACGCCCGTCAGGACCAGCCCGGTGGCGCCGGTGCAGGACACGACCATGTCCGCACGTGTCAGTTCTTCGCTGACGGCGGTCATGGACACCGCGCTCGCGGCCACGCCGGTGCCGCCGGGCTCGGTGAGGATCTGTACGAGCCGTTCGGCGCGCTCCGGGGTCCGGTTGGCGACGACGATCTCGCCGACCCCGGCCCGCGCGAGCGTGGCGGCCGCCAGCGAGGACATCGAGCCGGCGCCGATGACGAGCGCCCGCTTGCCCTCGGCCCAGGCGGCGACGTCGCCGCCGGCGGCGAGCTGCTCCAGCCCGAAGGTGACGAGCGACTGGCCGGCCCGGTCGATCCCGGTCTCGGTGTGGGCCCGCTTGCCGACCCGCAGCGCCTGCTGGAAGAGGTCGTTCAGCAGCCGCCCGGCGGTGTGGAGCTCCTGGCCGCGCGCGAGGGCGTCCTTGATCTGCCCGAGGATCTGGCCCTCGCCGACAACCATGGAGTCGAGCCCGCAGGCCACCGAGAACAGGTGGTGGACGGCGCGGTCCTCGTAGTGCACGTACAGGTAGGGGGTGAGCTCCTCGAGCCCGACCCCGCTGTGCTGGGCGAGCAGGGTGGACAGCTCGGCGACGCCCGCGTGGAACTTGTCCACGTCGGCGTACAGCTCGATGCGGTTGCAGGTGGCCAGGACGGCGGCCTCGGTGGCCGGTTCGGCGGCGAGGGTGTCCTGGAGCAGCTTGGCGCGCGTGTCGGCGTCGAGGGAGGCCCGCTCCAGCACGCTGACGGGGGCGCTGCGGTGGCTGAGACCGACGACGAGGAGGCTCATGCCGGCATCACGGCGGGCATGTCCCCGTCAGGTCCCTTCCGGCTCTCGGCCTCGGCGGCGGCGGCCGCCGCGGCGGCGTCGCGCACGGCGGGCGGCAGGACCGCCTCGGCGCCCGCGCCGGGTTCCTCGCCGGCCTTGCGCTGCTCGTGGAAGGCGAGGATCTGGAGCTCGATGGAGAGGTCGACCTTGCGCACGTCCACGCCGTCCGGGACGGAGAGCACGGTGGGCGCGAAGTTCAGGATGGAGGTGACGCCCGCGGCCACGAGCCGGTCGCAGACCTGCTGGGCGGCGCCGGCGGGCGTGGCGATGACACCGATGGAGACGCCGTTCTCGTCGACGATCTTCTCGAGGTCGTCGATGAACTGGACGGGCATGCCGGCGACCGGCCTGCCGACCATCGAGGGGTCGGCGTCGATCAGCGCGGCGACACGGAAGCCCCGGGAGGCGAACCCGCCGTAGTTGGCGAGGGCGGCGCCGAGGTTACCGATGCCGACCATCACGATCGGCCAGTCCTGGGTGAGCCCGAGCTCGCGGGAGATCTGGTAGACGAGGTACTCGACGTCGTAGCCCACGCCACGGGTCCCGTACGAGCCGAGGTACGAGAAGTCCTTGCGCAGCTTCGCGGAGTTGACCCCCGCCGCTGCCGCGAGCTCCTCGGAGGAGACCGTGGGTACGGAGCGCTCCGACAGTGCGGTGAGCGCCCGCAGGTACAGCGGAAGCCTGGCGACGGTGGCCTCGGGGATTCCTCGGCTACGGGTCGCCGGTCGGTGTGTTCGGCCAGTTGCCACGGTGCTCCTGCGGGATGAGCGGGGCTGTAGGCGGCCATACGTACCAAGACCGCCCCGTCGACAGCAGGCTATGTCTTTGTGAACGCGTGCACAAAGATGGTGTCCATTTTGTCCGGGCAAAGTGACCGGGCTCACGCGAACCGATCGCGCCATCCCGGAACCGGGGCGCGCCTCGGTCCGTTCACGTGCCGAAGGGGACAAAGCGGTACACACTCCTCATGACCACGCCCCCGAAGCGCAACAAAACGCTCACGATGGTAACCGCCTTTCCCGGTCACCCCACCCGGCTCAGCCCTCCAGGGCCCGCCGCAGCCGCCCCGCGTCCACCTTCCAGAACGTGTGCTGCTCCCCGTCCACCAGGACCACCGGGACCTGCTCCCAGTACGCCCGGTGCAGTTCCTCGTCCTGGAGGATGTCCTTCTCCTCCCACCGCGCGCCCGTCTGCGCGCAGACCTCCTCGACCACCGCCCGCGCGTCGTCGCACAGGTGGCACCCGGGCTTCCCGATGAGGGTCACCGTCCGCGGACCGGCCTTCTTCTTCGTACGTCCGAACATGCACCCCATTCTGCGCCCGCGTCACTCGAGCGCCCCATGAAGTTCACGCCATGGCGTCCCCCCACGGGTCGGGGAGGACCGAACACAGTGGCTATGCTCACGGCATGGCCGCACCGGGATGGCTCACTCCTCACAGGCGTTCCGCCACCGCGCGCAGCGTGCTGGCGGGCGAAGCGTCGGCCGAGGCCGCCCGCAAGACCTCGCAGCCGGCACCCGAACCCCAGTTCCCCGTCCACGGCGACGAGCACGCCGCCGCGTTCTTCGACCTCGACAACACCGTGATGCAGGGCGCGGCGATCTTCCACTTCGGCCGCGGGCTGTACAAGAGGAAGTTCTTCCAGCGCCGCGAACTCGCCCGGTTCGCCTGGCAGCAGGCCTGGTTCCGGCTCGCCGGCGTCGAGGACCCCGAGCACATGCAGGACGCCCGCGACAGCGCCCTGTCCATCGTCAAGGGCCACCGCGTGTCCGAGCTGATGACCATCGGCGAGGAGATCTACGACGAGTACATGGCCGACCGCATCTGGCCCGGCACCCGCGCCCTCGCCCAGGCCCACCTCGACGCCGGCCAGCGGGTCTGGCTCGTCACCGCCGCCCCCGTCGAGACGGCCACCATCATCGCCCGCCGCCTGGGCCTGACCGGGGCGCTCGGCACGGTGGCCGAGTCGGTGGACGGCGTCTACACCGGCAAGCTCGTCGGCGAGCCCCTGCACGGCCCGGCCAAGGCCGAGGCGGTCCGCGCGCTGGCCGCCGCCGAGGGCCTGGACCTGTCGCGCTGCGCCGCCTACAGCGACAGCCACAACGACATCCCCATGCTGTCCCTGGTGGGCCACCCGTACGCCATCAACCCGGACGCCAAGCTCCGCAGGTACGCGCGCGACCGGGAATGGCGGCTGCGCGACTACCGCACCGGCCGCAAGGCCGCCAAGGTCGGCATCCCGGCCGCCGCGGGCGTCGGCGCCCTGGCCGGCGGCACGGCCGCCGCGGTGGCCCTCCACCGCCGCCGCCGCTGACCCACGGCACACCCCCGGGCCCGGCCGCCGCCCCGGCACGCCCGAACCGGGCCTCTTACCCCCCTTCGGCGCGCGCCAGTCGCCCCGCGCGCACTCGGCCACAAGAGATCCCGCAGCCAAACACTTCTCGAAGTAATCCGATCAATACCTGATCACCAAGTGCGACTTGATCAGCCGCGTAGACGCAAGAGAAGCGACTGAATCGATGATTTGAGCAACTCGGCGTAGCGCTCCCTGCACTAAGCGTTATTCTCCTCAGACGCATACGAGACCCCCGTCCGTCGCTACGACGGGTGAAAGGTTCCGTACTGCACGTGATGGAAGCTCTGCCTCTGGGAGTCCCGTGTACCCACACGTCGGGGTTGACGCCTCGGGCCTGGCTACGCTCCGCGCGACGGTCATCGACCATCTGCGCGGCTTCGTCCCCACCGCGTACGCCGTCCCGGCCTTCGCCTCACCGGCACCCGCCGGTCCTTGCTATGCCCTCGCCGACGGCGGTGCAGCCGTCGGGAGACGCGGCGGCCGGAGCGGTTCGGGTACCTCGACCACCGCCCGCCGGCCCTCCGCCGACAGCGACAGCGCGCGCATGATGGAGCTGGTCGAGCGGGCCCAGGCCGGCGAGGCCGACGCCTTCGGCCGTCTGTACGACCAGTACAGCGACACCGTCTACCGCTACATCTACTACCGCGTCGGCGGGAAGGCGACGGCCGAGGACCTGACCAGTGAGACGTTCCTGCGCGCCCTGCGCCGCATCTCCACCTTCACCTGGCAGGGGCGCGACTTCGGCGCCTGGCTGGTCACCATCGCTCGCAACCTGGTCGCCGACCACTTCAAATCGAGCCGGTTCCGACTGGAAGTGACCACCGGCGAAATGCTCGACGCCAACGAGGTGGAGCGCAGCCCGGAGGACTCGGTCCTGGAGTCCCTCTCCAACGCGGCCCTGCTGGAGGCGGTCCGCAAGCTCAACCCCCAGCAGCAGGAGTGCGTGACCCTGCGCTTCCTCCAGGGCCTGTCCGTCGCGGAGACCGCCCGCGTCATGGGCAAGAACGAAGGTGCGATCAAGACCCTCCAGTACCGGGCGGTCCGCACCCTGGCGCGTCTGCTCCCCGAAGACGCCCGCTGACCCTGTCCACCTCAACTCACCGTCGGTGACGCCTCGATGACGCGCTGGTCCGATCATCTTTCGTGCGTAACCCAAGTGCCGAGCCGCTCGTTGTGCGGGATGCAGGCTCCCTGTGGTCGCACCCTGGCCCCAGCCACTCACTCATTCGGGTGGATGTGCTCAAGGTGTGCAACCTTCCGGACCCCCCGGGGAGTCGACCGTCATGACGAGAGGAGGTGCCGCCAGTGATCGCGAACGTATCGGCGCACCGGCGGGCGAACGCCTTCGCCCAGGCCCTGGAAGAGCAGGCGGCCGAGCAGCCCGAGGCATCGGTCGAACCGACCGAGCAGGGCCGGCTGTTGGCCCTGGCGAACGGTCTCGCCGATCTGCCGAAGCCGGAGTTGGACCCCGAGGTGAAGGTGGTGCAGCGAGCGCAGCTCGTCGCCGCCATGGAGGCGATGTTCGCCGAGGGGAGCGCGTCCGCGGGCCCTACGGTGCCGGAGCAGCGGGCGGCGACCGGGCGGGGCGCCCACCGCGCCACCGCGCTCCGGAAGTTGCGGCCCCGCTCCCGCTGGTCGAAGGGGCTCGCCGCCGGCGGGCTCACGGTCGGGGTGGCGGCGGGCGCGTTCAGCGGAGTGGCCGCTGCCAGTTCCGACGCCCTCCCCGGTGACTCGCTGTACGGGCTGAAGCGCGGGATGGAAGACCTCAAGCTCGGTATGGCCGACGACGACGCCGACCGGGGCGGGATCTACCTCGACCAGGCCTCCACCCGGCTCAGCGAGGCCCGCCGCCTCATGGAGCGCGGGAGATCCGGGGCACTGGACCACGAGTCCCTGGGCGAAATCCGGCGGGCGCTCAACGGTATGAAGCACGACGCCGCCGAGGGCCACCGGCTGCTCCGCCTGGCGTACGAGCGGGACGGCGCCATCGCCCCGATGGCCACGCTCAACTCGTTCGCCCGCAGCCACCGCGAGGCCTGGAACGGGCTGCGCGACCGGCTGCCCGTCCAGCTCACCGACGTACGGGACGAGGTGAGCGACGTCTTCGACGCCATAGACGAAGAGGTCGGACCGCTCCGCTCCCAGCTACCGCAGCCCCCGGAGCGGAGCGACGGCCGGGGATCCGGCCGCCCCGGCGCCACCAAGGACTCCTCCGGCACCGGGCCGTCCCACCAGGCCCCGTCCAGCCCGGAGAGCCGGCCCTCCGGCAGCAGCGGCAAACCCGGCCCCTCCGGCTCCGGGAGCGGCACGGCGAAGGACGACGGCCTGCTCGGCGGCAACACCGGCGGCCTGCTCGAACCGGACCCGACGACGCCCCCGCCGGCCACCGGCAGCGGTGGCGGCGGCCAGCCGACGCAGTCGCCGGCCCCGGACGTCACCATCCCGCCGATCCTCCCGGGCATCATCCCGGGCCTGGGCATCGACGAGGAAGACGCCGGCTAGACAGCGGGACGGGTGGGCGCCCCTCTCCGAAGGGCACCCACCTGTCCCCACGGCGGCCGCCGGCGCGGCACTGTCAGAAGAAGACCGACCGCCGCTGCACCAGCAGCTTGTACAGCGTGTGCTGGATCTGCTCCCGCACCTGGTCCGTCAGGTTGAACATCAGCATCGGATCCTCCGCCGCCTCCGGCGGGAACCCGTCCGTCGGAATGGGCTCACCGAACTGGATGGTCCACTTCGTCGGCAGCGGCAGCGCCCCGAGCGGCCCCAGCCAGGGGAACGTCGGAGTGACGGGGAAGTACGGGATCCCCAGCACCCGCGCGAGGGTCTTCAGGTTGCCGATCATCGGGTAGATCTCCTCGGCCCCCACGATCGAGCACGGCACGATCGGCACGCCGGCCCGCAGCGCGGTCGACACGAACCCGCCCCGGCCGAACCGCTGGAGCTTGTAGCGCTCGCTGAACGGCTTCCCGATGCCCTTGAAGCCCTCCGGCATCACCCCGACGACCTCGCCGCGCTGGAGCAGCCGCTCCGCGTCCTCCGCGCACGCCAGCGTGTGCCCCGCCTTGCGGGCCAGCTCGTTGACGACCGGCAGCATGAACACGAGGTCCGCGGCCAGCAGCCGCAGGTGCCGCCCGGCCGGGTGGTTGTCGTGCACGGCGACCTGCATCATCAGCCCGTCCAGCGGCAGCACGCCCGAGTGGTTCGCCACCACCAGCGCCCCGCCCTCGGACGGGATGTTCTCGATGCCCTTCACCTCGACGCGGAAGTAGTTCTCGTACAGCGGCCGCAGCAGCGACATCAGGACCTGGTCGGTCAGCTCCTCGTCGTAGCCGAACTCGTCGACCTCGTACTCGCCGGTGACCCGCCGCCGCAGGAACGCCAGCCCGCCCGCGATCCGCCGCTCCCAGTCGCCGCGTGCCGCGCCGCCGCTCTCCCCGCCCCTCACGCCGGCCGTCTCCCCGCGCGCCTCCTCCGGGCCGTCCGGGGCCGCTGCGGAGGCCGTCCCGGCCGCCTGGGGGGCCGGCAGCGGGCTCACGGCCCCCTCGCCGTTCCGCCGCCGCGTGCCGCCCAGGAGGGGCCGCCGGCGTCCCGGCCGGGGGGTGGCCGCGCCACCGCGTGACCGGTCGTCGTCGAACGGAATGACCTTGGCGTCCGCCATCGCTGAATCGCGCTCCCTCATCCGGCGCTGTGAGTCGTCTTCGCCGCGCCGCCGCCGGGGGCCGCGAGCGGCAGCCGGGACGCGGCGACCCGGTCGACCGCCCCCGCGAGGACCTCCGGCGGCAGCAGGCCGGGCCCGCGGCTCCGGGCGAAATCCGCGAAGGCCCCGGCGGTCGTGTATGCCGGCTCGAACCCGAGCGTCTCGCGCATCTGCACGGTGCTGACCACCCGACCGTGCGTCAGGAGCCGGATCTGCTCGGGTGAGAAGTCCGTCACACCGAGCGTGCGCAAGGCCGTGCCGACCCAGGTGACCGCCGGCAGCAGTACCGGCACCGTGGGCCGCCCCAGCCGCCGCGAGCACTGGGAGAGCGTCAGCACCCCGTCCCCGGCCACGTTGAAGGTGCCGCTGTTGAGAGTGCCGCGCCGCGGCTCCCGCGCGGCGATCCGCAGCACCTCGACCACGTCGTCCTCGTGCACGAACTGGAGCCGCGGGTCGTAGCCGAACACCGTCGGCAGTACGGGCAGCGACAGGTACTCGGCGAGCGGCGAGTCCGCGGTGGGTCCCAGGATGTTGGCGAACCGCAGCACGCACACGGCCACATCGGGCCTGCGGCGCGCGAAGCCACGGACGTACCCCTCCACCTCGACGGCGTCCTTGGCGAAGCCTCCGCTCGGCAGGGACTTGGGCGGGGTGGTCTCCAGGAAGACGGCCGGGTCGCGGGGCGCCGAGCCGTAGACGCTCGTACTGGACTTCACCACCAGGCGGCTGACCGTCGGAGACTTCTGGCACGCCCCGAGGAGCTGCATGGTGCCGATGACGTTGGTCTCCTTGACCGCCGTCCGGCCGCCGCTGCCCAGCGGGGTCCCGGTGACGTCCATGTGGACGACCGTGTCGACCCCGTACTCCGCCAGGACCCGCCCTATGGCGGGCTGCCGGATGTCGGCACGGACGAACTCCGCGTCACCCAGCCCGTGCGGGGGCGGAACGGCGTCCACGCCGATCACCCGCTCCACGCCGGGATCGCGCTGGACACGGCGGACGAACCTGCCGCCCAGCCGCCGGGCCACGCCGGTGACGAGCACGACCTTCCCCAAGATCAGCGCCTTCCGTTCGGTCCTCGCCTCTGCGCCACCGTAGCGGGTGAATGATGCGCTGTAATGACCGCCGCACCCCTGGAGGCGGCGCGGGTGCCCGGGAAACACCGTGGCCCTCCCGCCGGAAACCGGTGGGAGGGCCACGATCTGCGCACGTACAGCCGCCGCTTACTTCTTGTTGCGACGCTGCACGCGGGTGCGCTTGAGCAGCTTGCGGTGCTTCTTCTTGGCCATCCGCTTGCGCCGCTTCTTGATAACAGAGCCCACGACTACCCTCGCTCACTTCTCGGAACACCCCCGCTATGAGCGGGGATCTCGGTGCGGGGCGTCTGGGCCCACACGACCTACGTCGGCCTAGCCTACCGGCCGGAGCGCCGAGCTTGTAATCCGAGGGGTACGTGGGACCCCGTCGGGGACCGCTAGGCGGTCTCCACCCCCACGAAGGACTCCCGGAGGTACTCGTGAACCGCTTGCTCCGGAACCCGGAACGACCTGCCCACCCGGATCGCCGGCAGATGACCGCTGTGCACCAAGCGGTACACGGTCATCTTCGACACTCGCATCACCGAGGCGACTTCCGCCACGGTCAGGAACTTGACCTCGTTGAGAGGCCTCTCGCCAGCAGCAGCCATGACCCACCTGTACCTTCCGCCCACAACGCCCACCGGCTTCCCCTCCGGTGACTCTTCGTCGCGGTGCGCTCACTCACCAGACTAGGGGCGGGTGATACGAGTGGGGAAGAGGAGCTACCACCGGCCGCCTACTGTGACAGACACGCCCGATTGAGTACATAGCGAGTAAGCGGTCGGTAGTAATCGGACCGCACAGCGTCATCGATCGGGACGGCCACGGACACCCGTCCCTCGGCCTCCCCGACGAACAGCGCGGGGTCGTCCGTGTCGGCGAGGCCGACGGCCTCGATACCGAGCTGACCTGCTCCGCAGACCCATCCGTGGTCCCCCACGACGAGCTCCGGGAGCGGCCCGCCGACCTCCGCGAGACCCTCCAGGGCGGCCCTCACCGGGAGGGGTGAATGGGTGTGTGCGCCGGTCTCACAACCGGCGCCTTCACGTCCTGGTTCCCGCACCAACGCGACTCCCCGTACGTAGTCGAGACTGTACGTACGTACGCCGAACCGGGTCGTTATGTCGACACATCGCCCCTTCGCGGGTGTGAGAACGAGACATCCGGCCGCCGACAAAGCGTCTGCGAGCCCGGCGTAGAAGCCGAGCAGCCGGTGCGGATGCCCGGTCCCGAGCAGCACCGGGGCCCGCCGCCGGGCCGCCTCGCCCAGCCGCGCGGCGAACGCGCCCAGCGCGCTCAGCGTCCGTTCCGGGTCGATGGCGTCCGGTCCCGAGCGGTACGCGGGGTCGCCGGACACCCCGCACTTGGCCGCCATCAGCCGTAACAGGTCCCGCTCGTCCCACGCCCACCGGGGATCGAGCCCGAGCGTCACCCGGGGGTCCCGGACCGCGAACAGGCGATAGCTCCGCAGACTGGCCTCGCGCGACGTGGCGACCGGCCCGGCCAGCCCGGCCGCCAGCAAATGCGCGCGCAGCGCACCGGTACTCAACACCCTGCCGATGCTGCCGCAGCCCGCCCCCCGGGGAGCCGGAACGGGGCGGACACCCCACAGTTGGCGTAACCGCGCCCAACGGAGCCGGCCGGGCGGTTCGCTGGGGGGTGTCTCGCCTGATCGGCGAGACACCCCTTATGGCAGCAGCCCCCGCAGCGGGAACGCCGCCCGGCGCGCCGCCAGCACCGCCTGGTCCAGCCGGTCCGCCGGGTCGTACCCCTCGTCCCAGCCGCGCCACGACACCGGCCACCGCCCGTCGGTCATCCGCCCCGGCGCGAGCTGCCGCGTCCGCGCGTACACCTCGTCCCGCCACGACGACGGCACCACCGACTCCGGCTCCACCGGCGCACCCGCCGCGATGCCCACCAGGTGCGTCCACGACCGCGGTACGACGTCGACCACCGCGTAACCGCCGCCGCCCAGGGCCACCCACCGCCCCTCCGCGTACGTGTGCGCCAGGTCGTGACAGGCCGCCTGGACCGCCCGCTGGGCGTCCAGCGACACCGCCAGATGGGCCAGCGGGTCCTCGAAGTGCGTGTCCGCCCCGTGCTGCGTCACCAGCACCTGGGGCCGGAAGTCCGCCAGCAGTTCGGGCACCACCGCGTGGAACGCCCGCAGCCAGCCCGCGTCCCCGGTACCCGCCGGCAGTGCCACGTTCACCGCGCCGCCCTCGGCCGGCCCCGGCGCGCCCGTCTCCTCCGGCCACCCGGTCCCCGGGAACAGCGTGCGCGGGTGCTCGTGCAGCGAGACGGTCAGCACCCGCGGGTCCTCCCAGAACGCCGCCTGCACACCGTCCCCGTGGTGCACGTCCACGTCCACGTACGCCACCCGCTCGGCGCCCAGCTCCAGCAGCCGGGCGATCGCCAGCGAGGCGTCGTTGTAGATGCAGAAACCCGCCGCCGAGCCGGGCATCGCGTGGTGCAGCCCGCCCGCGAAGTTCACCGCGTGCGCGGCCTCGCCGCGCCACACCGCCTCCGCGGCGCCCACGGACTGCCCCGCGATCAGCGCCGACGCCTCGTGCATCCCCGCGAACGCCGGGTCGTCCATCGTGCCCAGCCCGTACGCCTGGTCCGCCGCCCGCGGATCCGCCGACGCCGCCCGCACGGCCGCCACGTAGTCCTCGCGGTGCACCAGCCGCAGCGTCGAGTCCCCGGCCGGCTTGGCGGCGGTCACCTCGACGGACCGATCCAGCCCGTACGCCCGCACCAACCCCATGGTCAGTGCCAGGCGCACCGGGTCCATCGGGTGCCCGGCCCCGAAGTCGTACCCGGTCAGTGCGTCATCCCACATCAACAGTGCGCGGCCGCTCATGCCCGCCACCGTATCGGTCCGGTTCAGCGCTGAACGACCGGGCGTACCGCAGCGTCACCAGCACCAGGACCATCGGCACCAGCATCGCCCCGCGGTAGCTCCACGCGTCCCCGAGCGCGCCCACCAGTGGCGAGCCGACCAGGAACCCGACGTAGTTGAAGACGTTCAGCCGCGCGACCTCCGCGTCACCCCGCGCCGCCGCGAACGTCTGCGGCACCAGCACGCTCAGCCCGAGCCCCAGCACGGTGAAGCCCGCCACCCCGGCCCACGCCCCCGGCGCCCCGGCCACCACCCCGAACCCGGCAGCCGCCAGCACCGCCCCGCCCCGCACCACGGCCCCCGCCCCGAACCGCCGCACCCCGAGGTCCCCCACGGTCCGCCCCAACAGGGTCGTGACCATATAGGCGTTGTACGGAACGGTCGCCAGCTCCTCCGACCCGCCCAGCACATCCGTCAGGTACTTCGCGCTCCAGTTCGACACCGTGGAGTCGCCGATGTACGCGAAGGTCATCACCAGGCACAGCGGCATCAGCAGCCCCGTCGAACGGCCCCTGGAGCCCCCTTCGACGCCCTGGGGGCCCGCCACGTACCACCGGCTCGCCAGCAGCGCCGCCGGCAGCACCACCACGACCACCGACAGGTACGACCACCCCAGCCCCACCCGCCAGTGCACCGCCGCCCACGCGAGCGACGCCCCGACGATCCCGCCCAGGCTGTACGCGGCGTGGAACCCGAGCATGATGCTGCGTCCGTACGCGCGCTGGAGGCTCACCCCCAGCATGTTCATCGAGGCATCGAGCGCCCCCACGGCCAGACCGAACACGCCCAGCGCCACGGCCACGTGCCACAGCCGCTCCCCCGCCCCCACCCCTAGGAGGGCCAGCAGCACCACCGGCTGCGCCCACCGGAGCACCACGCCCGGCGCCAGCCGCCGCACCAGCTTCCCGGCGAGCACGCTCCCCACGCCGGCGAGCACCGGAACGGCCGCCAGGAACACCGGCAGCAGCGCGTCGGACATCCCGTACCGGTCCTGGACGGCCGGGATGCGTGTCACCAGGACCGCGAAGGTCACCCCCTGCACGAAGAAGGAGACCGCCAGCGAACCCCGCCCACGCCTCAACCGCGCATCCGTCATGGCGGCACAGCGTAGGGGCGCTCACCCACCCCTGGACAGATCACTCACGCGAGCAGACCGAGCAACTCGCCCATGTCGTCGAAGGAGCCGTTCACCCCGGCCAGGTTCCCGGCCGGCGTCATCGCCGTGAACCCGTACACGTCCATCCCGGCCGCCCGGGCCGCCCGTACGCCGAGCGGGCTGTCCTCGACGACCACGCACCGCTCGGGCGCCACGCCCATCTTCTCGGCGGCGTGCAGGAAGAGGTCCGGCGCCGGCTTCCCCCTTCCCACGTCCTCCGCGCTGAAGACCGCGCCCGCCGGGAACCAGCGGTCCAGCCCGGTCTTCCGGTGCCCCACCCGGATCCGCTCATGGCTCCCCGAGGACGCCACGCAGTACGGCACCCCGTCGGCGGTGAGCTTCTCCAGCACCTCCGGTACGCCGGCCACCACGTCCAGCTCCCGCGCGAAAGCGGCGAACACCCGTGCGTGGAAGACCTCGTCGAAGTCGTCCGGCAACCGCTGCCCGGTCCGCTCCGCCACCAGGTCGTGCACCCGGTGCACGGCACCCCCCATGTAGTCCCGGAGGGAGTCCTCGTACGAGGTGGGATGCCCGAGCTCGGTCAGGTACGCGGCCAGGATGGCGTTGGACAGCGGCTCGCTGTCGACGAGTACACCGTCGTTGTCGAAGATGACCAGTTCATAGCGCATGCCCTGACTGTAAACGCAGAAAAGCCCCGCACCAGAAGGTGCGGGGCTTTCCCACAATAATTGTTCGGCGGCGTCCTACTCTCCCACAGGGTCCCCCCTGCAGTACC